>JADGAR010000014.1 GCA_015231915.1 Magnetococcales bacterium | reverse complement strand
GTGGGCGCTGGCGGGGGTGGTTTTCGTCAGCCTGCAGGTGGGGGAGGGGGAGGAGGAGGCCATGGCCCCGCCGGAGGGGCAGCCGTTGTTCCATGCGGGGGCGGGGATCCGGGATTTCGCCGATACCGCCGCCATCGTGGCGCAACTGGATCTGGTCATCGGTGTGGATACCTCGGTCATGCACCTGTGCGGCGCCTTGGGAAAACCCGGCTGGGTGGTGTTGCCGGCGGAGGGGAGCGATTGGCGCTGGCTGACCGGACGCGACGATTCGCCCTGGTATCCGGGGGTGCTGCGGCTGTTTCGTCAGACCCGGCCCGGCGACTGGCCGGAAGTGGTGGAGCGGGTGGCGGTCGCGCTGGGCATGGAGTGCGTGTTCTCCTGGCGCGGGCAAGGCAGACTCGCGGAAGCGGAAGGGGTGGCACGGCGTCTGGTGGAACGGTTTCCCGGCGCCGTTTTCGGCTGGAAGGCTTTGGCGACCCTCCTGCAAGACCAGAACCGGCAGGACGAGATGCTGACCGTCCTGGAGGAGAGTCTGGCATGGGTCACGGATGACGCGGAGATTTACAATTATCTCGGATTGTTGCGCAACGAAGCGAATCGTCTGGAGGAGGCCGAGCAGGCCCTGCTGACGGCGATCCGGTTGAGGCCGGATGACCCGGACCCCCGCCTCAACCTGGGCAATCTGCTGCACGACCGGCGCTGCCTGGAGCAGGCCGAGGCGGCCTATCGGGAGGCCCTGCGCCTGCGCCCGGATTGGCCCGAGGCCAACAGTTGCCTGGGATTGCTGTTGCTGAGCCTGGGACGCTTCGAGGAGGGGTGGGCAAGGTACGAATTCCGTTACCACCCCGCGAACCGGAAACGGCAAACCCCGCTGCCCGATTTGCCCTTTCCCCGCTGGGAGGGGGAGGAGTTGCGGGGCAAATCCCTGCTGGTGATCGCGGAGCAGGGGTTCGGCGACACCATCATGTTCTGTCGTTATCTGCCGCTGTTCAAATCTGCGGGCATCAACCGGCTGACCCTGGCGTGTCCCCAGCCTTTGCATCCTTTGCTGGCCACCCTGTCCGGCCTGGACGCGTTATGCGCGGATTTCGCTTTGGCGGGGAAACACGACTTCTGGATCCATCTGGCGAGTCTGCCTCTGCGGCACGCCACCACCCTGACCAACCTGCCCGCCCGGATTCCCTATCTGGGCGTGCTGCCCGAGCGGCGGGCCGAATGGCGCGCCCGCCTGCCGGCAGGGGGCATGCGGGTCGGCCTGGTCTGGAAGGGGTCCGCGATCCATTTCAACAATCGGAATCGATCCCTGCCTTCCCTGGCCACCCTGGCCCCCTTGTGGTCGGTTCCCGGCGTGGTGTTCATCGCTTTGCAGAAAGGGGACGGAGAGGAGGAGGCCCTTGCGCCACCCGCCGGGCTACCCCTGCTCCCGCTGGGGGGGGAGATCCGGGATTTCGCGGACAGTGCGGCCATCGTGGCGCAGCTGGATCTGGTGATCGGCGTGGACACTGCAGTGGTCCATCTGTGTGGCGCCTTGGCAAAACCGTGCTGGGTGCTGCTTTCCGCGTTGGGAACCGATTGGCGTTGGATGTTTCGCCGTCAGGACTCGCCGTGGTATCCGGGGGTGTTGCGGCTGTTTCGCCAGGAGGCCGGCGAGGGGTGGCCGGAGGTGGTGACGCGGGTGACTGCGGCATTGGCCGGGCTGGCGGCGTCCGGGAAAAATTGGCGCCATTGATTTTTTTATTCTGTACATTAATAAATGTTTGTAGGACAATGCGTGTCGGTGCACACTTTGTCAGGGAGGTGGAGGCATGAAAATCGCCGCATGGGTGCTTACCGATTTCCCCCGGGTGCAAACCCGCGCCGAGATGGCCGCTGCGGCACGGGAACTGGCGCGGGTGGGATTTCTGGTGGTCTACCGTCAGGAGGGCTACGCCGGGATTCTGACCACCGGCGATGTGACGGCGGGACGGACAGCCGTGGAAGGTCCGGCGGTGAGTCTCGAGGATTCCCCGGCCACGGTGCTGGAACGCATGCTGGCGAGCGGTCGTCCGGTGTTGCCGGTGTTTGCGGGCGAGGCGTTTGTCGGCGTGGTGACCCGGATCGGCATGGAGGCGGCGCAAAGCCGCAAGAAGGGCAGGAAACGGACGGAAAGCCATGAATTGCAGGCACTGAAAAGAAACAATCTCAAGCTGGAGGAGGAGTTGCTCACCCTCCGGCACCTGGCGAGACGCAACGAAAGGACCGCCCAGGCGCGGCTCGCCATCAACACCTTGCTGCAAACGGCCCTGGCGCCGATCTCCCTGGAGGAACAGCTCGCCAAGGCGTTGGAGATCATCCTGAGCCTTTCCTGGCTGGCGGTGCAGGCACGGGGAGCGATCTTCCTGGCGGACCCGGAGACCCGGCGTCTGACCCTCACGGTCCAGAGCGGGCTTTCCCCCAGTTTGCTGTCCCATTGCGCCAACGTGGAGCCGGGCTGGTGTCTGTGCGGACGGGCGGCCCAGTCGGGCACTTTGGTTTTTGCCGCCGATGTGGGACCGGATCACGACGTTCGCTACGAGGGGATGCAACCGCATGGCCATTATTGCGTGCCGATTCTGCTGCGCGGTCGGTTGTTGGGGGTGTGCAATCTCTATCTCGTTGCCGGACATGCCCGCCGGGCCGAAGAGGAGGAGTTTCTGATCGCCGTGGCCAATACCCTGGCCGGCCTGATCGAGCGCAAGCGGATGGAGGCGGCCTTGCGCAAGGCCAAGGATGAGGCGGAAAGCGCCAACCGGGCCAAGACCGCGTTTTTGGCCAACGTCAGCCACGAGATCCGCACTCCGTTGAACGCCATCGTGGGTTTTTCGCGGATTCTGCTCAAGCATCAAAGCCAGATATCGCCCCGTTTTCTGCGTTATCTGGAAAACATCCGCGTCAGCGGGGACAACCTGACCGAGATCATCAGCAACGTCCTGGATCTGGCCAAGATCGAGGCCGGCAAGGTCGAGTTGGACCAGGAGGACATCGACATCGTCCTGCTGGTGCAAAGCCTCTATCAGATTACCAAGGACCGGGCAGCGGAAAAGGGGGTGATGGTTCGTTACGTCGTGGATCCGGAACTGCCGCGTCAGGTGCGTTCCGACCGGACGCGCATCAACCAGATCCTGATGAACCTGATGGCCAATGCCATCAAGTTCACGCCGCGCGGCAAGGAGGTGATCCTGCACGCCCTCCGGCACGGCAAGTGGATGGAGTTCGTGGTGGAGGATCACGGCATCGGCATTCCCGCCGACCGGTTGCAGGCGATTTTCGAGCCGTTCGAGCAGGCCGACAGTTCCACCACCCGTGTGCATGGCGGCACGGGGCTGGGGCTTTCCATCGTGCGGAGTCTGACCGGGATTCTGGACGGGACCGTGAGCGTGGTGAGCGAGGAGGGGGTGGGGTCACGCTTCATGGTGCGTCTGCCCTTGCGGGAGACGGATCCGCCTGCCGGCGGGGAGCATCCAGGGCAGCATTGGCGCGCCTATCGGTTCGACCCCCGCGTCAAGCTGCTGATGGTGGAGGACAACGCCATGAATCAGGAGATGTTGCAGGCTGTCCTCGACGAGGTGGGGCTGACCGCTGTGGTGGCCGAGGATGGTGAACGTGGCGTGGCAATGGCTTTGAAAATGCGTCCTGATCTTATTTTGATGGATTTGCACATGCCGGTCATGGACGGCTTGACAGCTACGCGGTTGTTGAAGCAGAATCCGGAGACCGCGTCGATTCCGGTGATCGGACTGTCTGCGGACGCCTTCGTGGAACGGGAGAAGGATGCCCGTGAGGCGGGTGTGGATGCCTTTCTGACCAAGCCCGTGGACCTGGCCAGGTTGATCCCGTTGATGGCCCACCATCTCGCCCATGCGCGGGGAGATGCGGTGGGCGATGGTCCAGGGATGAAGACGTCGATGCCGGAGGAGGTGTTTGCCGAGGTGCGTCGCGGGCTGGCGGAAATCGCGGCTTTGCCTCTGTTCGAATCGGGGCGGATCGTGGCCATCTGTGATGAACTGGAGGCCCGATGCAACCCATACGACTCCCCAGTGTCGGCGATTCCGGGGCGGATCCGCACGGCGGTATTTACGAGAAATTCCAATAAAATCGCGGAGATCATTCAAGAGGTTTCCGGATAAGTTTGTTTTGGAAATCCTCCTGGGCAAACTGGAAAAAAAATTCGAATATCGGAATTTTCTGATTTACTAATGAAGCGGTTCTGCTTTAAGATGGCGCCGGACTCGAACAGGGTCCGGCTCATGGATGCGTAGCCTTCACGGCAATTTTTTCTTGAGGAGTATGTGAATAATGAGTGGCAAACATGACAAAAATAAGGCAATGACACTGCACACGCCCCTGCTCAACGAGCTGGAATCCGGCCCGTGGCCGAGCTTTTTCTCTGATTTGAAAGAATATTCGAAGAAAAAGCCGGTTGTCGTTGAACTCCTCAATCAGCTTGAAGAGTCCTATGAAAACCGTTGGAATTACTGGATCGGCAAGGTGCTCAATGCGCCCGGTTACGGCGGTGGCATTATCGCGCGCGTCTCCGAAAAGGCGGACAAGTATCCGGGTCTGGCCAACTTCCACACGGTGCGCGTGATCGAGCCGCCGGGCTGGGTCTACAACACGGATGCACTGCGCAATCTGGCCGACACGGCGGAGCGCAACGGGGCCGGCATCCTGCAATTCCACGGCATGACCGGCGACATCCTGCTGCTGGGCTTTTCGGACGAGGGTTCCCTGCAGTGCGTCGAGGATCTGATGCACGACGGCTGGGACATCGGCGGTTCCGGGGCGGCCCTGCGCACCCTGCAGTGCTGCGTGGGTCAGGCCCGCTGCGAGATGGCCTGCTTCGACACGATGAAGGTCACCAAGCATCTCACCGACAGCTTCATCCATTATCTGCACCGTCCCGAATTCGTCTACAAGTTCAAGTTCAAGCTCTCCGGATGCAGCAACGACTGCGCCAACTCCATGGTCCGCTCCGACATGCCCATCATCGGCACCTGGCGTGGTCCCATGCAGGTGGATCAGGAGAAGGTGGCGGAATTCATCGACGCCAAGGGCCTGGAATACCTCATCGACAACGTCCTGACCCGCTGCCCGACCCGCTGCCTGTCGGTCAAGGGCAAGACCCTGCAGGTGGACAACGACAACTGCGTCCGCTGCATGCACTGCATCAACGTCATGCACCACGCCCTCAAGCCCGGCAAGGACAGAGGGGTCACCATCCTGATCGGCGGACACCGCACCCTGAAGATCGGCGATACCATGGCTTCGGTCCTGGTCCCCTTCATGAAACTGGAGACCGATGAGGATCTGGAGAAGCTGGTGGAGTTCGTGGAACGGGTCTGGGAGTTCTGGAACGACAACGGCATGGACCACGAGCGCGTCGGGGAGTTCATTGCCCGCGTCGGCATGGGAACCTTCCTGAAGGGTATCGGCGTGGAACCCGATCCGCGCATGATCCGTCAGCCGCGCACCACCTCCTACATCAAGTTCGAGGAGCTGGCTCCACCCCGCATGGATGGAGAAGGGAACAAAATGCCTCCGGTCTGGAACCGCGAAGCCGAAGCCGTCGAAACCGCATAATCAAGGCCCAACTCACTTCAGGATGAGGTTTTATATAAGATGAGCGACAAACCATTGGCACCCCGCGATCAGGGTGCGCCGGACTATACCAAGCATCTCCACCCCCTCATGCTCAAGAACTATGGCGAGTGGGTTTCCCATGACCGGGTGCGCCCCGGCGTGCTGGTGCATACCGCCAGCAGCGGGGACAAGCTGTACACGATTCGTGCCGGTTCCCCCCGCACCATGAGCGCCGATACCGTGCGCAAGGTGTGCGACATTGCCGACAAGTATTGCCAGGGTTTCCTGCGTTTCACCTCCCGCTCCAACATCGAATTCCTGTGTGGTGACAAGAAGGATCTGGACAATCTGATCAAGGCGGTGGAAAAGGACCTCGGCTGGCCCCTGGGCGGCACCGGTCCCTCGGTCTCCAACATCTCCCACACCCAGGGCTGGCTGCACTGCAACCTGCCCGGAACCGACGCCGCCGGCTCGGTGAAGGCGATGATGGACGACCTGATCGAAGAGTTCCGCAACGAAAATCTTCCCAACCGGGTCCACATGGCCACCTCCTGCTGCCAGATCAACTGCGCCAGCCACGGTGACATCTCGGTGATCGTGCAACACCATCACCCCCCGCGCATCAACCACAACAACATGCAGATCTGCGAACTGCCCAAGGTGGTGGCCATCTGTCCGGCAGCCGCCATTCGTCCCGCCGTGGTCAACGGCGTGGAGACCGTGGAAGTGGTGGAAGAGAAATGCATGTACTGCGGCGCCTGCCACGGCCAATGCCCGAGCATGGAAATCCGCGACTCGGAGACCGACACCCTCTCCATCTGGGTGGGTGGCAAGATGTCCGCAGCGCGCGGCGCTCCCACCTTCATGAAACTGGCGGTCTGGGGCATTGCCAACAATCCGCCCCGTTGGCCTGAGGTCTCGGAGGCCATCCGGCGCATCCTGAACGCCTACAAGGCGACCGGCAAACCCTGGGAGAGAGTCGGCGAGTGGATTGATCGCATCGGCTGGGCCAAGTTCTTCGAAATGACCGGCTTCCCGTTCACCCGCTATCACATCGATGACGGCCCGGAGGCCCTTTCGAACCTCAACCGGTCCGCCATGATTCGCCTCTGACGGTCAAGACGAATCGTACATTACACCTGCCGAGGGAATTGAACCGATGTCCTTTTCTACCACGATCTTGACCGACGATTTCACGCGGGACGATCTGGAACCGACGCTTGGCAAGGGCGAAGCGGAGCAGATTGTCGTCCGCAACGGGACCAGCTGGAAGTGCCCGACCTATGTCCAACGGTTGCCCCCCTGCCGGGATGCCTGTCCCAGCAGCGAGGACATCCGTGGCTATCTCACCACCATTGCCCAGGCAGAAAAACTCAAGGTGTCCATCGAGGACGCCTTGGACGAAGCCTGGTATCGCTTGACCGACACCAACCCCATGCCGGCCACCCATGGCCGGATCTGCCCCCATCCCTGCGAAACCGGGTGCAATCGCAAGCACCTGGAGGACGGGTCGGTGGCCATCAACAACATGGAACGGTATGTCGGGGACCACGGCATCCGGCGCAAGCTGAAGCTCACCATGCTGACCAAGGAAAAGAAGCACAAATCCGTGGCCATCATCGGTTCCGGGCCGTCCGGTCTGTCGTGCGCCTATCAACTGGCGCGGCGCGGCTACGAAGTGACCATCTACGAGGCCTTCGAAAAGGCCGGCGGGATGCTGCGCTATGGCATTCCCGACTACCGGCTGCCGCCGGCGGTTTTGGATGCCGAAATCCAGAACATCCTGGACCTGGGCGTCAAGCTGAAGTGCAACACCCGCGTGGGCAAGGATGTCACCGTGGCCAAGCTGAAAAAGAAGTATGACGCCATCTTCATCGCCATCGGCGCCCACAAGGGGAGCGTCATGGGCCTGGAAGGGGAGAATTCCGCCAACGTCTTCACTGCGGCGGGCTTCCTCAATCGGGTGAACACCGGGGCCAAGGTGGACATCGGCTCCCAGGTGGTGGTGGTCGGCGGCGGCGACAGCGCCATGGATGCGGCCCGCGTCTCCCTGCGTCTTCAGGCGGACATGGACGCAGCCGAGGCCGACGGGGACGAGGCGGCTTACGACAAGGCCAGAGCCGCCCTGGATGCCGCCCATCAGGAGGAGGAGAACGTCATCTCCACCGAAAAGACCGCCGTGGACTCCGCGCGCATCGTGCGCCGGGTCTCGAAGTATTCCAAGGTGACGCTGCTCTATCGGCGTACCAAGGACGAAATGCCGGCCATCGCCAAGGATGTGGTGGAGGCCGAACACGAAGGGATCGAGTTCCAACTCCTCTCCACCCCGGTGGGGCTGGAGACCCAGGGCGGGCGTGTGGTGGCCGTCAAGTGCATCCGCATGGAACTCGGCGCCCCGGACGCTTCCGGACGTCGCAGCCCGGTCCCCATCAAAGGCTCGGAGTACTCCGTCCCCTGCGATACCCTGATCATGGGTATCGGTCAGGTCCCCGAACTGGAAGAGGGGATGGAGGAGTTGGCCAACAAATGGGGTTGGCTGGCCGCCAACAATACCCACCAGACCAAGGATCCGCAGATTTTCGCCGGCGGTGACGTGCTCGGTCTGGGCATCTCCACCCGTTCCGTGGGTCACGGTCGGGTGGCGGCGCGTGCCATCGACGGTTATCTCAAGGGCGTGCCGTATCAGTTGCCCCACAAGGGCAAGCCCATCAAGACCGACCAGATGCGCATGAGTTTCTACAAACCCGCTCCGCGCAACGAGGAGGAGGCAATCCCGATCGAGGAAGCGGTCAAGGGGTTCGTGGAGACCACCCAGACCATCACCACCACCCAGGCCCTGGCCGAGGCCAAACGGTGCATGAGCTGTGGTCTCTGTTTCGCCTGCGACCAGTGCCGTATCTTCTGCCCGAGGGAGGCCATTCACAAGGACATGAAGCGGCCCAAGGGCAGGGTGATGTTTACCGACTACACCCGTTGCAACGGCTGCCATGTCTGCCATATGGCCTGTCCGTGCGGTTACATCCAGATGGGCATGGGTCTGTAAGCACCATCCATCCTGCCGTATGCCTCCTCCATCCGTTGTGCGGCGCGCAATGGATGGAGGAGGTTTTTTTTTGCATTCAATCCCTTCTCCTGCCTCACCCGATTCTGGTCATGCGGCTGCCCTGTCTGGTGCCTGGGTGGTGGGTTCGGCACGGGTCCTGATTATTAACTTAAGTAATTATTTGTCTTAATCGTGTTTTGTTTTGCGCAGAACGCGCTGCCACATTTTTTGCGCGGGGTTGCTTGCGGGCGTGGAATCGTGACCGCATCATCAATCCATGTGCAAGAGGGAGCAGAAGGATCGACCGCTTCCCCCTGGCCGGGCGAAGCGGTCCTGGCTGCGGGTCAATAATCTTTGTACTTGGCCGTGACCACACCGCTGATGATGAGTTCTCCCTGCACTTCGATCAGGGGATAGCGGGAATTCATCGGTTTCAGATACTCCTTGGCGCCCAGCACGATGAGTTGTTTCAGGGTGGCGCGGCTGTCGTTGCCCGCCCGTGCGATGACGAAGCTGTTGTGTTCGGCCTTCAAGGTGGGATCGACGATGACGATCTCCCCTTCGCTGAATTCCGGCTGCATGGAGTCGTCCGGCACGGAGAGTGCGTAGGCTGCTGCGCTGGTGCGCGGGGCGACGGGAATCCATGCCTTGACGTTGTCCGGGTGATGGCTTTCGGCGGTTTCCGGGGTGTAGGATTTGGCCTCTTCCCAGGTGATGAGCGGGATGCGGGCGATGACCGGCATGCGGAATCCGGATTCGCCCTTGCCGCCCTCCTCCTGACCGGGACTGAAACCTCCCAGGCTCATTTCCCCGCGACCGGTTTCCAGCCAGATGGGATCGACGCCGCAGGTGAGGGCGATGGAGACCGTGCGCCGGGAGGAGCGGGAGCGTCCGCATTCCAGTTTATGCACGGCGGTCTGGCTGATCTGCACCCGATCCGCGAGTTGTTTCTGGGTGAGGCCGGCGTGTTTGCGGGCGATTTGAATTCTCTCATTAATGGTGTTGTTGCTTGTCATGTCATTATCCTTCATTGAAATGATAAGGTTGCTGTTGCAAGGGGTGGTTGGTCTCGTGCCGTTAACGTCTGGGGTGGATTATCGAATACATTGAGCAAATGATCAAGAAAAAAAATTCATCGGTCATACAAAATGTGCGTGATTGAATTTCATCAGCCAGCCCATGTACGATTCATTGTGCTGTATTCTTGATTGCGCGAATTTTTTGAGTGTATGTTTGTATATCGTGTGGATGGTCAGCGAATTTCGGTAAACGGGATCACTTCAGATGATTGAAAAAAATGTCACGGATTTTGCTATCGACCTCTCCCTGCAACACGCCATCGCCCATCACCACGCGGGACGGCTGGGGGAGGCGGAACGACTGTACCGGGCCATCCTGGCGGCGGACCCGCGTCACCCGGACGCGCATCACAACCTGGGGGTCGTTGGCCTCCAGGCCGGACGGGTCGAGGAGGCGCTGCCCCACTTGCAGGCGGCCATGGAACTGGCACCAACGGTTGCGCAATACTGGTCGAGTCATCTGGATGGCCTGCTGATGGCAGGCAGACCCCATGTCGCCCGGCTGCTGCCCGCCTGGGGCCGGATCGCAGGGTTGCCGGAGCATGCGGTGAATGCGCTGGAAAACCGGTTGGCTGCGGCAGGCGTGGCGGCAGAATGCCAGGCAGAGGATCATTGTCTGCTGGGCAGGATGTTCCAGGAACGCAACCGGTTCGACCAGGCCCGCATGGCCTACCAACAGGCCATCCGCCTGCGACCGGATTATGCCGATGCCCTGGCCAATCTGGGGTGTCTGCTGATGGACATGCATCGCCCGCAGGAGGCCGAGGCCGCCTTGCGGGCCGCCGCGAGCGCGGCCCCCGGACAGCCCGAGATCCTCTGGAACCTGGCGTTGCTCTTGTTGCGTCAGGGGAGATTTGTCGAGGGGTGGCCCTTGTACGCCTATCGTCATCACCCCAGGAACCGCTTTCGGAGCGTCGTCCCGCCCGATCTGCCGTTTCCCTGCTGGCAAGGCGAGGAGCTTACGGGTCAATCGATCCTGGTCCTGACGGAACAGGGGCTGGGCGACACCCTGCAGTTCTGCCGTTATCTGCCGATCCTCAAGGCCATGGGGGCAAAGGCGGTGCAACTCGTTTGCGCCCCCGCCCTGGCCGGGTTGTTGCGCACCCTGCCCGGCATGGAAGGTCCGGAAGAGGAAGCCGCGTCCGGCGGGGCAGGGGGGGCGCACGACTTCTGGACCTTTCTGCTCGACATCCCGGTTCGTCTGGGCACCACCCTGTCCACGATTCCTGCCGGTCTGCCCTATCTGGCCACCCTGCCGGAGCGGGACGCGGTTTGGCGGGAACGCCTGCCGTCGTCGGGAGCGCTCCGGGTCGGGCTGACCTGGAAGGGCAACCCGGAACACTGGAACGACGGCAACCGTTCCCTGCCGGACCTGGCCGCTCTGGCGCCCTTGTGGTCGGTGCCAGGGGTGGTTTTCATCGCCTTGCAGACCGGAGCGGGGGCCGGGGAGGCCGCCTCTCCGCCTGCGGGACAGCCTCTGTTCGATTGTGGCCGCTGGATCGGGGATTGCGCCGATACCGCATCGATCGTCGCGCAACTCGACCTGGTGATCTGCGTGGATACCGCCATCGCCCATCTGTGCGGGGCGCTCGGCAAGCGCTGTTGGGTGTTGTTGCCCTGCATCGGGACCGACTGGCGCTGGCTGGAGGAGCGTTCCGACTCCCCGTGGTATCCGGGGGTGCTGCGGCTGTTTCGTCAGCTTACCCCCGACGACTGGAGCGGCGTCATCCGGGAGACGCGGGAGGCGCTGCATGGGTTGGCGCGCCAGCATCGTCCCTGATTGACATCTGGATCTCCACCCGGTTGCGGCCTCCGGTTTTGGCGGCGTACAGCGCCTTGTCGGCCCGTTCCGTCAGGGTGCGGATGGTGTCGCCCGGTTCCCGCTCCGCCACACCGAAGCTGCATGTGATGCCCCCGACTGCCGGAAAGGCACTCCTTTCCACCAGGGCGCGCAGCTTTTCCGCCAGCAGACGGGTGCTTTCCAGGTCGCTCTGGGGGGAGACGACCATGAACTCCTCGCCCCCCCAGCGGGCCAGGAGATCCTCGGCACGGATGTTGACCCGCATGATCCCCACCATATGCCTGAGCACGTCGTCTCCCGCCTGATGGCCGTAAACGTCGTTGATCTTCTTGAAGTGATCGATGTCGCACATGACCACCGACAAGGGGAGATCGTGACGATGGGCGCGGCGCAGTTCGGTGTTGAGGATCGCCTGGAGCCTGGCCCGGTTGCAGATGCCGGTGAGGGAATCTGTGAAGGCCTTCATCTCCAACTCCTGTTTTTCCTTCTCCAGATGGGTGACATCGGCAAAGGAAAAGATGTGTTTTTTCAGATCCGGCAGCGCATTGAAGGTGACTGCGAAAGGAATGGGCCCAGGATCGTCCTGGTCCGGTCGCCGCAGAAAGAGAATGGAGTCCTCCTGGGCGGTCTGCAGCAGGGTTTGCACCCACGCTTTCGGTTCCCCGACGCCGCTCAACGGCAGGCCGGCACGGGTTTGCATGAGGGACTCCAGGGGGATGCCGCTCGCCAGAAAACGTTCCCGGGAGGGAAAGCCCAGAAAGTTCAGAAAGGCCTGATTGATGTATTCCAGTTGACCGTTGCCCGTCACCAGCAGCAGATTGGGCTGGATGTCCAGGACGAAACGGACGTAGCGGTCGGCGGTCTCTTTCTCGCGTCGCCGCCACAAGGAGCGGGCGCAATGGGACAGGGCGCGGTGCAGGGTCGCCGGGTCGGTGGGCTTCAGGACGTATCGGTCGATCCCCAGGTCGATGGAGCGCATGAAGAACTCCTCGTCGTTGTAGGCCGTGGTGACGATGATCGGGATCTCCTCGTCGCGCTCCCGGATCTGTCTGGTCATGGCCAGGCCATCCATGGTGGGCATCAGGATGTCGGTGATCACGATGTCGGGCTGGCGTTCCGTCCACACCCGTGCCCCCTCCGCGCCGTCGTGGGCCACCAGCAGGGTGCCGACGTGCCGCTTCAGGAAAAAATCCAGCCGGGCATGGATATCCGGGTCGTCTTCCACGTAGAGGACGGTCAGGCTTTTCAGAAAGTCGAGTTCGGGGATGGTCATCGGTCGGATCCTCGAGTGGGGTGCCAGGCATGCCCGAAAAGGAGTTCCAGGGTGACGGGAATCTGGCCTTCCCGGGTGCCGAAATGGTGCAAATACACGCTGGCCAGTTGCCGGGGATACCCCTTGCCCATCAGGCCCTGGGGTCTTTGCCGGTGGGGGTTGACCGCTCCCATGTCGCGCAGGGCGGTCAGCAGGGCAGCGGGATCCGGCCAGGTCAAAGTGAACCGGTCGCGATCCGTCACGGGCTGGGCGAATCCCGCCTTGGCCAGCATCTCCCCCAGGTGGTGCGGGGAGGGAAATTCCGGCACCCGCAACCAGGTGCGGCCATGGCGCGCGTGATCGGTTTCCTCGAGCGCGGTTTTCAACTCCCGGAGGGTCCCCTCGCCGGCGCAGCACAAGAACATCGCCCCCCCAGGGGCGAGCACGCGGCGCATTTCCCGCAGGGCGAGCAGCGGATCCGCGCACCAGTGGAGGGTCATGTTGGCCACCACCAGGTCGAAACGGCGCTCCGCGAAGGGCAGCCGTGACGGGTCCACGGTGACGCGGGCGGGCCGTCTGCGCCACGGCAGCCGCCAACGCCCTCCCGTTGTCTCGTCGGGCAGGGTCAACCGTGCCGTCACCACGCGGGCGTCGGGGTAACGCTCCTGGACCTGTGCGGAGAACGGACCCGGTCGGCGGGTGAGTTCCAGGATTTCGCGCGGGTTCATGCGCGTCTCCTCCAGCCGTTCCGCGAGCAACCCCCCGATGGTGGCATGCGGATCCTCGCGGGTCGCCGGAACCGCATGCCGCAAGGAACGGCGCACGCGCCGGGGGTCGATGCGTCCGTATGGCAGGGCTTCGAGGGGAATGGTATCGTTCATGGCATGATATCTACAATTTGGTGATTCGATGATGGAGCGATCTTGCAAGGCTATTCTTGTGAGTGTAACCTGTTTTTTCGCAGTCGTGAAGCCATATGAGTCCATGGGAGTGATAATGATGATCGAACAAACCCATTACATGCCCGACAAATACCTGCTTGGCCATCCCGGCATCGACATGCAGCATGAGGTGCTTTTTGCCCTCTATCACGAAGTCCTGCACACCCTGGATGGCGGCAAGGACCATTATGACCTGGAGGAGGTGTTGGCGGGGCTTGGAATGTACACGGTCAATCACTTCCAGTTCGAGGAAGAGTCCATGCGCAGCGCCGGCTTCGAGGACGGGGGTCGGCACGTGGACGAACACCGCTCCCTCAAGGAACGGGTCGGGGAGTTCCAGGGCCGTTTCCATGGCGCCCGCGATGAGGGCGAACGGTGCGCGTTGACGCGTGATCTGGCCGATTTTCTGCTGACATGGCTGGATCACCACATTGCCGAGGTCGATCGGCTTTTGTGTCGATTTCTGCTGGCAACAACCGCCAAGGAGGCACTCGGATGTTGAATATCACCAAGGAAAGAGACACCATCATCATCCGTCTTCCCAGGATGTTCGGATTCCCCAATCGCACGGAATTCAGACAGGCCACCATCGGCAATGCGCGGGGAACCAAATACCGTCTCGATTTCCAGGAGGTGGAAAAGCTGGACAGCGCCGCCCTGGGCATGCTGTTGATCCTGCGCGAGTCCGCCGGCGGAGTGACCGCCGACATCTCCCTGGTCAACACGCGCCCGGAGGTCCGCAAGCTGTTGGTGCTGGCCAACTTTCAGTCCCTGTTCAAGATCCCTTGATTGGCCCCCGGCTCTCCTGGATGGCCGATCTGGTCGGAAAAATACTCTTCCCTCCGATTTGTCCCTTGTGCGGGGAGGAGGTTTTCCAGGATCATCGACTCTGCGAGGCCTGCCGGCGGGCACTGCCCCCCATGCCGGAGAATCTCTGTCTGCGTTGCGGGGAATTGACCGCACGACCGGAACAGGGATGTGGCCATTGCCTCGACAGGCCCGACTTGCCGGATGCCGCCTTTTTCGCCTTTCCCTACCAGGGAGAGGTGCAGGAATTGATCGTGGGCTTCAAGTTCGCCGATCGTTCGGAAAGGGCGCGTCTGCTGGGTGATCTGTGCTGGGAGCGGCTGGGCAAGGCGCTGGCATGGGAAAATCCCGATATCGTGATTCCCATGCCCCTGCACCCATGGCGTCTGCTGGGACGCCGCTACAACCAATCCGCGCTGCTGGGCGGGGTGCTGGCCGGACATCTGCGGCGTCCCCTGATCACGGATGCCTTGCTGCGCACAAAAAGGACGCGCCCGCAAACCCATCTTGGCGCGCGGGAACGCCGGGAAAATGTCCAGGGGGCATTTCGGGCCGGTTCGGCACGGATCATGGGGCGGTCGGTTCTGCTGGTGGACGACGTGATGACCACCGGCGCCACCATGTACATGGCCGTGGGGGCATTGAAACAGGCCGGGGCCGGTCGGGTGGCCGGGGTTTGCCTGGCCCGCGTGGATCCGCGTACCGGATCCGATTCGAATCTCATCCGCAGGAGTCATGCATGGCCAAAATCGTCATCTACAGCACCACCGTCTGTCCCTACTGCGTGCGCGCCAAGCAGTTGCTGACCAGAAAGGGGGTCAATTACGAAGAGATCAATCTCGACAAGCAGCCCGAACGCCGGGACGAAATGGTGCAAAAGGCCGGGGGACGCCGCACCGTGCCGCAAATCTTCATCGACGGACGCCACATCGGCGGTTGCGATGACCTGCACGCCCTGGATAAGGACGGTCAACTGGACGGGTTGCTCGCGTGATGATCAAGGTCTCCGCCGTCATCCAGATGAATTCCGGCACCGACCGGGGGGCCAATCTCGCCACCGCCGAACGCCTGATGCGCGAGGCCGCTTCCCAAGGGGCGCGCCTGCTGGTGCTGCCGGAGAACTTCGCCTTTTTCGGCGGCAGCGAGGAGGAGAAACGGGCCGCCCGCGAGGACGATCGCAACGGCCCCACACTCCAGTTCCTGACCGAATTCGCGGCCCGTCACCGGGTGTGGATCGTCGGCGGCTCCATCGCCGTGGCCATTCCCGGCGCGGACAAGTCCCGCAACGTCTCCTTCCTGGTGGACGAGACCGGCAAGGTGCGGGGACGCTATGATAAAATTCATCTCTTCGACGTGGATATCGGCGATGGCACCCGCTATCGCGAGTCCGATTCGGTCCAATCCGGCACCGAGGCGGTGGTGGTGGATACCCCCTTCGGACGGCTGGGCATGGCCGTCTGTTACGATCTGCGTTTTCCGGAACTGTTTCGCGCCCTCTCGGCCCAGGGCTGCGAACTCTTTTCCCTGCCGGCGGCCTTCACCATGGTCACCGGACGCGATCACTGGGAAACCCTGCTCAAGGCCCGCGCCATCGAGAATTTCTCCTATGTCCTGGCCGCCGGACAGTGGGGTCTCCATGGCGGGGGACGTCAGACCTACGGCCACTCCATGGTGGTGGAACCCTGGGGGTCGGTGGTCGCGCAATGCCCGGACGGGGTGGGTTTTGTCCTGGCACCGCTGGAAATGGAGCGGGTGGCCCGCTGCCGCCAGCGCATTCCCTGTCTGACCCATCGACGCTTGTGAGGTGGCAATGGAATCCCCATGGCGACCATCCTGGTAGTGGAAGACAGCACAACGCAACGGTTGTTGCTGAAAAATATCCTCGAAAAGGCCGGGTACGAGGTGCAAACCGCCCGCAACGGTCATGAGGGCCTGCAAGCCATCGCGACCTCCCCCCCCGCGCTGGTCATCAGCGACATCCGCATGCCGGAGATGGACGGCTACGAGATGTGCTGGCGCATCAAGAATGATCCGGGCACCCGCCTGATCCCGGTGATTCTTCTTTCCGGCCTTTCCGAAACCGAGGAGATCCTCCTCGGCCTGGAGGCCATGGCCGACAGTTACATCATCAAGCCCCTGGTGGAAGAAGAGATCCTGGCCATCGTGGCCACGGTGAACGCCTCCCGGGAACGCCTGGCCGCCCCATCCCCCCCCATGGCCTTCCATCTGGACGGCCAGGAGTACCAGATTCGCTCCGGACGGGAACAGATCCTGAATTTTCTGGTCTCCATCTACGACAACGCCGTGCGCCGCAATATCCAGTTGGAGGAGATTCAAACCCAACTGCGCATCATCAACGAACAACTGAGCGAACGCACCCGGGAACTGGAAGCCTCGGAAAACCGCTTCCGCGCCCTGGTGCAGACCGTTCCCGACATCATCTACCGCATCGACGAGGAGGGGAAATTCCTGTTCGTCAATCACAGCATTCGCAAACTCGGCTACGAACCGGAAGAGTTGATCGGCAAACCCTTCACCCAGCTCATCGCCCCCGAGGAGGAGGAACGGGTGGCGCGCCGCAAGGTCCTGCCCCGCCTGAAAGGCAAAACCATCCCGGAAGGACAGACCCCCAAGCTCTTCGACGAAAAACGCACCGGCTCCCGTCGCACCAGCGGCCTGGAGGTCCGTTTGCTGCCCAACCCGGCGCGCATCCGGAATCCTTCCATCGAGATCGTCGGCGAACTGCACTGCTTCGAGGTCAACAGCGCCGGGATGTACCAGATCGACCACCAGTCCAACCGGGATCATTTCGTCGGCACGGTCGGGGTGATCCGCGACATCACCGAGCGCAAGGCGATCGCCGAAGCCCTGATCAAGGCAAAGGAAGAGGCCGTGCGCGCCAACCGGGCGAAATCGGCGTTCCTCTCCCGCATGAGCCACGAATTGCGTACCCCGCTCAACGCGGTGATCGGCTTCAGCCAACTGCTGGAATTCAACCCCCTGGAACCCCTCACGCCAGGCCAGCGGGAATCGGTCTCCCAGATCTTTTCCGGCGGCAAACACCTCCTGGAACTGATCAACGGTCTGCTCGACGTGGCCCGCATCGAGACCGGCAGGATCACGCCGGAGATGGAAATTCTGGATCCCACCTCCATCGTCCTCAACGCCATCTCCATGAGTCGGCCTCTGGCCCTCAAGCGATTCGTCTCCCTGATCAACACCGGCGAGGAGGTGCCCTATCCTTTGGTTCACGCCGATCCGTTGCGCCTCAAGCAGGTGATCATCAATTTATTGTCCAATGCCATCAAATTCAATCGCAAAGGTGGATTCGTCATCGTCGCCCATCGGGAGACCGGGGACGGCGAACTGGAAATCAGCGTCAAGGATTCCGGCCCCGGCATTCCCCGGGAGCAGTGGAACCAGGTTTTCAAACCCTTCAGCCGCCTGGGCGCCGAGGCTGCCGGCATCGAGGGGACCGGCATCGGCCTGAACATCTCCAGGGGATTGATGGAAATGATGGGCGGGGAGATCGGCTTCGAATCCGAGCAGGACAAGGGGTGCCGCTTCTGGATCCGGCTCAGGACCGCCGACCGGCAGTCGGTCCCGCTCCCGTCGTCCGACCCTGGCGCGGAGGTCCCCGGCGGCTTTGCCGGAGGTCCCCGCGTCCTGCTCTACGTGGAGGACAATCCCTCCAATGCCAGACTCATGCGCGATCTGGTCAGCCGCATGCCGGGGTTGAACCTGCTCCAGGCCAAAACCGCCGAGGAGGGGATCGAACTGGCCAGGGAACACACCCCGGATCTTATCGTCATGGACATTCAACTGCCGGGCATGGACGGCATTCAGGCCTTGACGCGGCTCAACGAACTCCCCGAAACCCGCGCCATCCCCACCATCGCCCTGAGCGGCCATGCCTCGCCGGAGGATGTGGACCGGGGCAAGGCTGCGGGCTTCCTGCGTTATCTGACCAAGCCGCTCATGTTGAATGAATTTCAGGATGTGCTGCGGGAACTGCTGCCGCAAGGGGGGAACAGGAAAGGGGAATGAGCGGTTTTCTGGCCATGACCGTCAATGCGTTTCCCGTCTGCCTGCCCCTGGAAAACGTGGTGCGTGTGCTCCCCCTGGCCCGTTTGCGCACCATTCCGGATGCCCCATCCTGGTTCGTGGGTTTTCTGGAACTGGCCGGGGAGTTCCTGCCGGTGATGGACCTCGCCCTGCGCCTGAGCCTGGGAGAGCCGCCACCCTATCGGCTCGCCACCCCCATGGTGGTGGTGACCGCCGCCAGGGGAGAGGTGGTGCTGATCGTCGAGGAGGTGTTGGGCGTGCGCGGGGCTACCCGGGAGAGCATGACCCACACCGGACTGTTTGCGCCGGGCGCGCCTCCCTTTCAGGGGATGATCCGTTTTTCCGATACCGGCCCGGTTCCCGTCCTTCATCCCGCCCGTCTGTTGGAGATGGATCTTTCCGTGCTCGAACCTGTGGCCCCCGATGCGGTCCAGGCCTTTTTGAACGCGGCGGGGGTGGAAGCATGACCTCCCCGGTCGCAGGGGAGGAGTTGCTCGCGGCCAGCCGCATCATCGCGCAACGCACCGGCATCGTCTGCAGGGACCGCCATCTGGCGCCCCTGGAGGCCACCCTGCGGGAGGCAATGGCGCGTTTCGCCCTGCCTTCCTGTGCCGTGCTGCTGGAGCGCCTGCGGGAGTCTCCCGACGACGCCTCGGAAATTATTTTTGTCATAAAAAAAATTACCACAGGGGAGAGCTATTTCTTTCGCGACCCGGAACAGATCGCCTTTTTGCGCCGGGAGTGGCTGCCTGCCACGATCGCCGCCAAACGTCACTCCGGCGACCTGACGCTCAACCTCTGGAGCGCCGGGTGTGCGGCGGGTCAGGAGTGCGTCACCCTGGCGATCCTGCTGCACGAGGCCATCCCGGACATGCACCGCTGGAAAATCGGACTGCTGGGGACCGACATCAACTCCGATGTGTTGCGGCAGGCCAGGACAGGCCTGTACTCGGCATGGTCGTTGCGGGCCACGCCGGACGCCATGTGGGGGCGCTATTTCGTGGCAGAGGGCAAGGAGTGGCGTGCCCGCGAGGAACTGTTGTCCATGATTCGCTACCAGCCGATGAATCTCATCGGGGATCCTGCTCCTGGGGAGGCCATGGATCTGATCTTGTGTCGCAATGTTCTGATTTATTTTGATAATTCCACGGGAGATCGGGTGCTGGCCCGGTTGGCGGAGTCTCTGGCCCCCGGCGGCCATCTGATGCTGGGCGCGGCGGAGATGCGCCATGTGCCCTTGCCGGGCTGCGAGATCGCGTTGCATGGACGGTACGGCTATTACCGTCGCCTGACCCCCGCCGACGCAGCCGCCCCGCCGGAGCGGGAAGCGGCACCCCCGGGGGAGGATCGCGAGGCCAGGGTCATCGCCCTGATGCGGAGCGCCTCCTGGCGTCAGGCCCTGGATGCGGTCGGCCAGGCGGAAACATGGCGCAGCAACACCTCCTGCCTGCTGCAATTCAAGGCCAAAATCCTGGCCAACATGGGCGATATCCGGCAGGCCATCGACCTGTGCCGTGCCAGCATCGCCCTGGAGGCAACGGACAAGCACGTCTATCTGATCCTGGCGTTGGCCCACCTGGAAGCGGGCGAGTTGGCCGATGCGGAAGCGGCCTTGCGCAAGGGGATCTTCCTGGACCGGAAATTTCTGGAATGCCATTTCCATCTGGGGCTTCTGCTGCTGCGCAGCGGACGTCGGGAGGCCGGGTTGAAGAGTCTGCGGGGCGCCCTGCACCATGCCCAGAAGAGTCCTCCGCGCTGGGTGGTGCATCACTCCGCCAATATCACCCTGGAGCGGTTCATGCCCACCCTGCGCGCCGAGATCGATCATTACGCAAGGAGCATCCATGGCCCCGCCTGAATTTCCCTCCACCCTGGCGGAACGCGCGGTTTTGCAACAACGCGCGCTGCATCTGGCCCAGGCCCCCGCCTCCGGCGAGGAAACGGGTCTGGCCGGAGAACCTCTGCTTCATTTTCGTCCGGATGCGGACGAAGAGTATGCCATCGCCTACCGTTTCCTCGAGGAGATCCTTCCCATGACGCCGGTCTCGCCGGTCCCTTACGCACCGCAAGCGATCCTGGGGGTGATCAACCGCCTGGGCCAACTGCTGCCCGTGGTGGATCTGTGCCGGTTGCTCTTCCGGAGGGAGAGTGCGCTCCATGAGGATGGCCGCATCCTGGTGGTGCGCGGGGCGGGGATGACCGTGGGCATTCCGGTTGCCGAGGTGCTGGGCAAGGTCATCCACCGGTCCTCCCCCCGGGGCCGTATCGACGAGGTCATCGAGGGGTTGCACGAGGAACGCATCATGGTGCTGAATGTCGATGCCCTGTTGTCCCACCCCACATTGCAAGGGAGATGAACGATCATGCCCGGACTCCTGTCAGCACTCCGGAACATCGGCATCAAGGGCAAACTGGCCTTGATGCTCCTGCCGCCGATTTTGTGTCTGGTTTATTTCATAGGCATGGATTATCAAGCCAAGCGCGAGGAGATCAGGGAACTGGAACGCTTGAGCGACATCGCCGACGTGGCGGTACGGGTGGGCGAGGCGATCCATCTGCTCCAGAAGGAGCGGGGCCGCACCGCGATCTTCGTGACCTCCGGGGAGGGCATCGCCGCCCAGGAACTCAAGCGCGCCCGCGAGTTGACCGACGCCAGGCTCGACCCCATGCGCAATGCGCTGCCGCGCCTGAACGAAAAATCCCGCGTCTTTGGATCGGAGAAAAGCGTCCAGGCCGCCCTGGACGGTTCCGGACGGCTCAAGGGGGTGCGCGACTCCGTGGATGGCAGGCGCATCGATGAGCCGGCTGCCCTGCGCTTTTATACGGAGTGGATCGGTCAGTTGATCCAGATGCTCGACGACGCCATCCTCAACGAACGGTGGCATCGCCTGCACAACCGCCTGCAAGCCTACATCGCGCTGTTGCACGGCAAGGAGATGCTCGGCCAGTTGCGGGCGCAGGTGGGCGCGGTCCTGCAACTCAAGGCGCTCCCCCGCGACCGGTTGGTGCATCTGGCGCAACTGGAGGCCCGACACGAGGAGTACGTCCAGCGCTATCTGGGACTGGAAACCCCGGAGAACCGCACCCGGTTTCAAAACGCCATGGAGGTGGAGTGCGTCCATGAGGTGCGTCGGGTCATGTACATCCTGTTCCAGGAGGGCGATCCGGCCCGCGCCGGGTTGGATGCCGCTCCCTGGTTCGAGCGGATCACCTGCAAGATGGATCAGTTCAAGGAGATTGAGGATCGCCTGGTGAGCGAAATCCAGTCCGGCGTGAGCCAGACGTTGACGCATCAGCGGGAACGGTTTTTCCTGTTCGCCATTCTGAACGGTGGCGCGTTGGGCGTGACCCTGGCGCTGGTCCTGCTCATCGCGCGGCACCTGACCACCCATACCCGCACCCTGGTGCGGACCATGCGGGGATTCTCGGAAGGCGATCAGCGCGTGCGCATGACGCTGATCTCCGGAGACGAACTGGGCCACATCGGCGCCACTTTCAACGAGATGGCGGCGCGGATCGAACAGAGCACGCTCCAGGAAAAGGCCAACGCGGCACGGGAACGGGAGGAATCGGAACGGTTCCGCCATCGGGTGCGCAAGCTCAGGGATCTGGTGATTCAGGTGGCCGGCGGGGACCTGACCCGGCGCGGGGACGAGACGGGAGAGGACGAACTGGCGATTCTGGGGAGCAACGTCAACATCATGATCGGCAACCTGGCGGAGATGGTCAAACAGACCGACGAGACGGTGCAGTCGCTCTCCACGGCACTGGAGCAGGTACATGGCGCGGTGCAGGCGCAATCCTCCGGTGCGGCGCAGCAGGCGGCGGCCATCAACGAGACCACCACCACCCTGGAGGAGATCCGCGCGGTGGCGTCCCAGACCCTGGAAAAGGCCCAGGCCCTGGGACGGATCGCCGATCAGGCGCGCGGCGAGGGGGAACGAGGCAATCAGGCCGCCAGGCAGACCTTGTTGGCCATGGACTCCATCCGCGTCAAGGTTGGGACCATCGCCACCACCATTCTGGCCCTGTCGGAAAAGATCGGTCGCATCGGCGAGATCACCATGGCGGTCAACAATCTGGCCCAGCAATCCAAGATGCTGGCGCTCAACGCCTCGATCGAGGCGGCCAAGGCCGGCGAGGCGGGCAAGGGGTTCGCCGTGGTGGCGGACGAGGTCAAGAATCTGGCCGATCAATCCCAGCAGTTCACCACGCAGGTGCAGCGGATCCTGGAGGAGATCCGTCACGCCACCGACAAATCGGTGATGGCCACCGAGGAGGGGAGCAAGGAGGTGGACGCAGGGGCCTCCCTGACCGAACAGGCCGGGGCCGTGGTGAAAAACCTGTTGGACATGCTCAAGGAAGTGGCCATCGCCGGACAGCAGATCGTGGCGGCGGTGCGCCAGGAGGCGGCGGGGATCGATCAGATCGGGGCGGCGATGAACGAGATCAATCATGCCACCACCCAGTCGGTGACCTCGACCCGGCAGACCGCGCAGGCCATCGAGAATCTGTCCCGACTCTCCGTCAAGCTGCGGGAGAGCATTCGGTTCCGACAGGCATAGCGCATGTTCAACGACCAGGATGCCGATTTGCAGCGGGAGTTGCTCGCCGTATTCCGCATCGAGCTGGACGAGAAGCTCCAGTCGTTGACGGATTTGCTGCTGCGGCTGGAAAAGGGTCCGCCCGCCCCGGAACGGGAGGGGATACTCGAAGAGATCTTTCGTGCGGCCCACAGCATCAAGGGAGCGGCGCGCGGGGTGGGTCTGACGGAGATCGCCGATCTGAGCCACCGCATGGAGTCCTTGTTCGCCGCGTTGAAAAAGCATCCCCAACACCCCGCCACCGAGGCCATGGATGCCGCCCTGGCCGCTCTCGACTGCATGCGACCGGTGTTGTCGGCCTTCGAGGCGGGGGAGCCGTTGCCCGAGCAGCGCATCGCCGCCCTGAATTTCCGGCTGACCTCCCTGTGCGATGGGATGCAGGGTTTGTCCGTGCCCCACCAGCAGGCCAGGGCCTCGCGTTGGCGTCCTCCCCCGCCTGTGGAGCCGGTGGCGGAGGAAAAACCCGTGCGGGAAGCCCCTCCTGCCGTGGAGAGCGAAACCCTGCGGATTCCGGTGGAGAAACTGGAACGCCTGAGCGCCTGGGCCGAGGAGATTCAGGTGACGCTGCAGGACCGGCTCGACCCTGGGGAATCGTTGCGGGCGGTTGTCGCGCGGGTCGAGGCCCTGGCGGAGCGTCTCGACGGGCGCGTGGAGAGTGCCAGGAGCTGTCAGGCGGCCATCGAGGGGCTGTTTGCCGCCACGGCGGCATTGCAGGGGGAACTGACCCGTGGTTCGGCGCATTTGCGTACCCTGACCCGTTCCCTGCGGGAAGAGATCTCCCGGTTGCGTCTGGTCAAGGTCACCACGCTGACGCAGCCTTTGCCGCGCATGGTGCGGGATCTGGCGCGGGAACTGGACAAGCGGGTGGAACTGGTCGTCGATGGCGAGGATCCTCTGGTGGATCGATTTCTGCTCAATCCTCTGCGCGACCCCATGAACCATCTGCTGCGCAACGCGGTGGACCACGGCATCGAGTCGCCAGCCGCGCGGGTGGCCCTGGGCAAACCGGACACGGGCCGGATCCGGCTGACCTTTGCCCAGGTGGGACATCGCCTGCGGATCCGCATCGAGGACGACGGGGCCGGCATGGACCCGGAGGCGATCATGGGCGTCGCGATCCGCAAGGGAATGGTCGGCGCGGAGGAGGGCCGGGCCATGAGCCGGGAGGATTGCCTGCAACTGATCTTTCGTCCCGGATTCACCAGTCGGGAGTTGCTCACCACGCTTTCCGGTCGCGGGGTGGGACTGGATGTGGTACGGACCACCCTGCGCGGCTTGCAGGGATCGGTTCGGGTGGAGAGCGAGCCGGGACGGGGGACGGTTTTTGTCCTGGATCTGCCGATGACCATGGCAACACAGCGCGGATTGCTGGTGCGGGTCGCCGGGCGGAGCGTGGCGATTCCTTCCAAGCAGATCGACCGGATTCTGTCGGTCGCGCCGGAGATGCGGGTGCGGATCGCCAACCGGGAGGCGGTGCTGGTGGACGGCACGCCTTATCCTTTGGTGCCGCTGGCGGGGCTGCTCGCCTGGAGCGATCCTTTGGCGTCGAGGTGGGAAAGAAACTGGCCGGCGGTGGTGGTCTCCAACGGGTGGCGCGGCGTGGTGCTGGTGGTGGACGATTTGGTGGAGGATCGCGAGATGGTGATCAAGAAGTTGCCGCCGCCGTTGTCTGCCGTGCCTGGGGTGATGGGCGGTGCCATTCTGGGATCGGGCAGGGTGGTGATGGTGCTGGATCCGGTCTTGCTGGTGGACATGGCCTGGCGGATGCCGGCCCAGGCCCATGTCATTTCGGAAGGGATCCACCCGGTGGAGCGGCCCAAAAGGCGCATTCTGGTGGTGGACGACTCCATCACCTCGCGCACGCTGGAGAGCAACATCCTGACCGGGGTCGGTCATGAGGTGCGGCTGGCCACCCAGGGGGAGGAGGCCTGGGAGATCCTGCTTGCCGAACCCGGGTTCGATCTCGTGGTCACCGACGTGCAGATGCCGGTGCTGGATGGGTTTCAGTTGACCGGCAGGATCAAGGGGAACCTGACGTTGCGCGAGATTCCGGTGCTGATCGTGTCGTCGTTGGGGAGCGCCGAGGATCAGCGGCGCGGGGTGGAGGTGGGGGCGGATGCCTATATCGTCAAGGGGCAGTTCGAGACGCGCGCCTTGCTGGAAATGGTGGAGCAACTGTTGCCATGATTCGGGTATTGATCATCGAGGACTCTTTGGTGGTGACGCGGCTGCTGACGGCCATCATCGATCGGGAGTCGGACATGACCGTGATCGGGGCCGCCAGGGACGGGGCGGAAGGGGTGCGCATGGCCGAGGCGTTGCAGCCGGACCTGATCACCATGGACATCCGCATGCCGGTGATGGACGGCTTCGAGGTGACGCGTCACATCATGGCGACCCGACCGGTACCGATCGTGGTGATCTCCTCGAACGTGGACGACGATGAGTTGCACATCACCTTTCGGGCCATCGAGGAGGGCGCTTTGGCGGTGATCGAAAAGCCTGCGGGATTGCAGAGTCCGAATTTCGCCTCGATTCGCGACGACATCGTGGGGACCATCCGGGCCATGGCGGAGGTGAAGCTGGTGCGGCGTTTGCGTCATTCCCTGGCGCGGCGGGTGCGTGTGCCCGGTCGTTCCGTTTCCCCAGGGGGCAGCAAGGTGCTCGGTCTGGCCTGTTCCACCGGTGGCCCGCAGGCGTTGCATGCCATTCTGCGGATGTTGCCTGGGGAACTGCCGTTTCCCGTGGTGGTGGTGCAGCACATCTCCAGCGGATTTGTCGGCGGGCTGGTGAAATGGCTGGGGGAGGTCACCAAACTGAGCGTCCTGTTGGCCAGGGATGGGGACCTTCCGCAACCGGGCCAGGTTTTTTTTGCCCCGGACGATCATCACATCCAAATTCGGGCCGAGGGGGGGGAGTTGGTGATCCGTTTGGACCGGAGCCAGCCGATCAACCGGTTTCGGCCTTCGGGCAATCCTTTGTTCACCTCTCTTGCCATGGCTGCGCCGGGCCGGTCGGCGGGGGGGATTCTCACCGGAATGGGCAATGACGGCGCCATGGGTTTGTTGGCCATGCGCAACGCGGGGTGTCACACCTTCGTGCAGGATCAGGCCAGTTCCATCGTCTTCGGCATGCCCGGCGAGGCCTTGGCCCTGGATGCCGCCGAGGCCGTCATCTCGCTGGACCGGATGGCCGATCACATTCTGTCGCTTGCCAATCCCCGCCCGATGGGTTGAGGCGTGGCCCGGATCCAACGCCGGCATAATGCCAGCAAAGCAGCGGCATCGATGTCGGGGTCGGGCTGGAAAGGGGCGCTGATCAGCACCGCGCCCGGACCTTGGGAAAACTCCGGGGTGGGCAGGGCGCGATCCAGCCAGGCCAGCCACTCCCGGCCCGCCAGCCCCGCCACCTCTTCCGGCGGGTGGTGCGCGATGGCCACCCGGCGCAACAACGCCGAAAGATCGGCGGCCAGGCGTTGCGCGTCCGGCCTTTTGGCGTGGGCATCCTCCAGCCGTTGCAGTTCGCCCAGGGCGGCCCGGCGGAGCCGATGCCGCTTCGACCAGTGGCGATAAAGCCACCAGACCAGGAACAAAACCACAGGGGTCGCGGCCACCAGCCACCACCCCGGGGCCGGCGGCCACCAGGCCACCGGATCCGGCAGGTGAATGTCGCGCAGTTCCAGGGGGGGGGCGGCGTTGTTCATGGCCGCATCCCGAATCCCCGCTTGAGCGCCGTGACGGCATCCTCGTCCGTGGAACAGGAGATCAACAAAGCTCCGATGGATCGGCACAAGGTGGTCAATTCTTCCAGGCGGCGCTGAAAACGGGCGGCGTATTCCTCGCGCACCCGAGGCTGGTTGACCTCCAGAAAGCGGGGCGCTCCGCTGCCCATCGCCACCGGGTAGCGTCCGTCGGGAGGCGGCAGGGCGCGTTCCAGGGGATCGTGGACAAAAAACAGGGTCAGGTCGTTGTGACGGGCCATCTGTGCCAGATGGGTGTGATCCGATTCGCTCAAGCCACGGAAATCGCTGAATAAAAACAACAGGCTCCCCGGAAGCGCCACCCGGCGCAGACGCAGCAAAGCCGACGTGAACGACACGGAAGGATCCGTTTCCGATCCGGGGGCGGGAAAACGGACCATCTCCTGGATGAGGCGCAATACCCCGCGGTCTCCCCTTTGCGGACGCAACTCCCGATGCTCCCCCTCGGCAAAGATCAGCCCGCCGAGACGATCCCCGCGCAACGCCGCGCCCCAGCCCACCAGGGCAGCGGCAAGCCCGGCCTGCCCCACCTTGAAACGCCCGCGAGTGGCAAAATGCATGGGGCGCCGGAAATCGGTCCAGATCAGCACCGCCCGTTCCCGTTCCTCCCGGAACACCTTGACATGGGGTTTTCCGGTGCGGGCCGTGACGCGCCATTCCATGTGCCGGATGTCGTCTCCGGGCAGATAGGCGCGGGTTTCGGCGAACTCCATGCCACGCCCCTTGAAATGGGAAAGATAGCTCCCCTCCAGCAACGACCGCGCCCGCCGGGGGGCAGGCGGGACCCCCTTGGCCTGATGGCGCAGGGCGACCAGTTCCGCAAGGTCCAGTGGGTTCACGGTGAGGGTATCCGCCGCAACAGTTGGGTGATGAAGCCGTCCGGGGTATGCCCCTGCGCTTCCGCCTCGAAGGTCAGGATGATCCGGTGGCGCAAAATGTCCGGGGCCAGGGCGCGCACGTCGTCCGGAGTGACGAAATCCCGACCGGCCAGCCAGGCATGGGCGCGGGCGCACCGGTCCAGGGCGATGGTGGCGCGCGGACTGGCGCCGAATTGCAGGATCCCGGCGAGTCGGGGGTCGTATTTGTCCGGGTCGCGGGTGGCCAGGATCAGGTGCAAAAGATACTCCTCCACCGCCTCGGACATGTGCAACTCCAGCACCTCGCGGCGGGCGGCCAGGATGGTCCGGGTGGGGAGTTTCTCCTCCGGGGCGGCGAGTTGTCGCGTCTCTTCCTCGCGTGTCTCCTCGCGCACCAAGCGCAGAATGGCCCGCTCGATCCCGGCCTGGGGGTAACCGATGCGCACCAGCATCAGGAAGCGATCCAGTTGGGCTTCGGGCAGGGGGTGGGTGCCTTCCTGTTCGATGGGGTTCTGGGTGGCCATCACCATGAACAAGGGCGGCAGGGGATAGGTCTTGGGACCCACTGTGATCTGCCGTTCCCCCATGGCCTCCAGCAGTGCGGATTGCACCTTGGCAGGGGCGCGGTTGATCTCGTCGGCCAGGATCAGGTTGTGGAACAGCGGCCCTTTCTGGAACTGGAACGATCCGTCCTGGGGACGGAAGGTTTCGGTGCCGGTCAGGTCTGCGGGCAGGAGGTCCGGAGTGAACTGGATCCGGTGAAACGCCCCCTCGATCCGTTCGGCCAGGGTCTTGACCGCGCGGGTCTTGGCAAGACCCGGCGCGCCCTCCACCAGCAGGTGGCCGTCGGCCAGCAGGGCGATCACCAGACGGTTGACCAGGACCTCCTGTCCCAGGATCTTCCGGGTGACGGAGTTCAGCAGGTCGGCAATGGCGGCCTGGTTGGACATCGCGTCAGACGAGGGGCTGGCAGGCCTTGATGCAGGCCGCGCACGCGTCCGCGCAGGCCTTGCAGGCGGCATGCTTTTCCGCGTGCTTGCGACATTCCGTCTCGCAGGTTTTGCAGGCTTCCACGCAGACCGCAGCCAGTTTGGCCAGCAGGGGGGAGTTCATCGAGGCCAGTTGCGCCAGGGCGTGGGAGAGGGGGATCAGTTCCACCACACGGGTGGCGCAGGCGGCAAGGGAGGTATCCCCGGCCTGGAATTGCATCAGACAGTGGCTGAGGCAGTTGATCGCTTCCGTCTCGCACTCCCGGGCGGCGGCGACCACGGAACGGTGCTGGTCGCCATGCTTGGCGTGGCCGGAGTGATCCTCGGCGGCGAACAGGTCGCCGGCGATGGTGGCGACCAGGGCGGCGGTGGCCCCGGCGGTGAGCAGTTGACGGCGGTTGACGGGAGGTTGCATTGGGGTGCTCATGATCCGGTGGTTTCCTTTCCGATGGCAGTGAAAAAAACAGGACGTGCGACAATTGTCCTTTATAGCGATTCGCAGGCATGGAATGCAACCCTGTTTCAGGAATGGTCAGGTGTGTGATTTGCCATGCAGGGTGTGTGATTCGACACGGACAACAGGCTGGTTTGTTGTTTAACTATTTGATAATCAATAAATAATAATCAGGCATGCCGGTTGCTCATTGGGACGGATCGGTGATATTTCAATCTATACATGTTAAGGAGAGAAGCATGCGTCTTCTTGGGCAGTGTGCCATGTCGGCATTGTTGTGTACCGCTCCGGTCGTCTCGTTCGCGGAAAACGCCGCGTCGGGCGGGAGCGCCCTGCCCGAGGTGGTGGTTACGGCGCCGCGCATCGAGGATCCCGCCTTGCTGGCGAATGCCGGACTGGCGAAAGCGGCGCTGAACTCCCTGCGCGCCGCCAACAGCGACGCAGCCTCCCTCATGGAGGGGGTGGCGGGCGTCACCCTGTATCGGGGGGGTGGGGTGTCCAGCCTGCCGGTGGTGCATGGCATGGCCGATGACCGGGTCCGCGTCAACGTCGATGGTCGCGAGCTGCCCTCGGCCTGCGGCAATCACATGAATCCGCCGCTCTCCTACATCGATCCTTCCAACGTCGCCAAGGTGGAGGTGATGGGCGGCATCACCCCGGTCAGCGCCGGCGGGGACAGCATCGGCGGGACCATCGCGGTGCAATCCGTGGATCCGGTGTTCGCCAAGGCGGGGGCGGGGGTGCTCACCAAGGGCCGGGTCTCCGGCTTCGCGCGCAGCAACGGCGAGCATAACGGCGGCAACCTCGCCGCCACCCTGGCAACGGAACATCTGAGCCTCACGGCGCAAGGATCCCTCACCCGTGCCGGGGATTACCGGGATGGTCACGACCAGAAGGTGCAATCCACCTCGTTTGCCGCCGAGAACGAATCGGTCCAACTGGGGGCGCGTGGCAACGGTCACCTCTTCCGCCTGGATCTGGGCCGGCAGGATATCCCCTATCAGGACTTCGTCAACGCGCAGATGGATATGATCGGCAATCAGGCCAAATTCGTGAATGGCCGCTACGAGGGACAATTCGGTTGGGGCAAGCTGGATGCCCAGCTTCACTGGCAGAATACCGAGCACCAGATGAATGTCCGGGGGGACAAGATCCTGGGTCGCAACATGGACATGCCGATGAACACCGATGGCACCACCAGCGGCTATTCCCTGAAGCTGGAGATCGATCTGTCCGAAGGGAACACCCTGCGGGTGGGCAACGAGTTCATCCATTTTGTCCTCGACGACTGGTGGCCCCCGTCGCCGGGGCAGTTGCCGTGTGTCGCCAACAACTGCTCGATGGCGCCCGGCACCTTCTGGAACATCCGCAACGGACGGCGTGACCGTCTCGGGACCTATCTGGAGTGGAGCAGTCGCTGGAACGACCGGTGGTCGTCCCTGGTCGGGGTGCGCTCCGATTATGTCCGCATGAACACCGACGACGTGGTGGGCTACAACACGACCCTGGGCCTGGCCGGCGTTAGGGCCTATCAGGAAGACGCCACGGCCTTCAATGGCCGTGATCACGAACGCACGGACATGAATTTCGATCTCACCGCCCTGCTGCGTTTCGACCCCACGACCAGGCAGTCCTACGAGGCCGGTTATGCCCGCAAGACCCGCTCCCCGAACCTCTACGAGCGCTATTTGTGGACCCGTTCCAGCATGTCGGCCCGCATGAACAGCGCTGCGGGAGATGCCAACGGCTATGTCGGCGATCCGGATCTCAAGCCCGAGGTGGCCCACACCCTGAGTTTCACGGCCAGTTGGCACGACGCGGCACGCAAGCAGTGGGAGATCAAGGCCACCCCCTATTACACCCATGTGGAGGATTTCATCGACGCCGACCGCTGCACCGGCGGCACCGGGTGTACTGCCGCCAATCGCGCCGCCACCGCAGGTCTGGTGAATCTGCAATACGCCAACCACGACGCCCGTCTGTACGGCCTGGATCTGAGCGCAAGAAGCAAACTGGGGCCGCGCACCCCAGCGGGCGACTTCGCCCTGACCGGGGTTCTGGGGTATGTCAACGGCAAGAATTCGGATACCGGGGATCACCTCTATCACATCATGCCCCTCAATGCGCGTCTGGGTTTGGAACATGCGCTGGACAACTGGTCCAACCGGGTGGAACTCCAGGTGGTGGACCGCAAGGATGCGGTTTCGGCCACCCGCAACGAGTTGCGTACCGGCGGATACGGGCTGGTGAACGTCAAGACCGGCTACCAGTGGAAGCAGGTGCGCCTGGATGCCGGCATCGACAATCTCTTCGACAAGTATTACAACGCGCCGCTCGGCGGGGTCTACTGGGTCGGAGACGGGAGCGGGAATACCCCGGTGCCGGGGCCGGGACGCTCCGCATACATCGGCATGACCATGGAATTCTAAAGGAGACGTGCATGAGAAATCTCTCGACCGGGAGTGTCATTCTGTTCCTGGGGAGCATCGGCCTGGGCGTCATGCCGGCCTGGGCAGAAGAGCAGGCGTTGCCGGAGGTTACGGTCACCGGCACGCGGGAGGGGGCAAAGATCTCCGAAACCCCGGCCACGGTGGATGTGATCAAGGAAAAGACGATCCGGGATCTTCATCCGACCCATCCCACGGAGGTGTTGGGCAAGGTGCCTGGGGTTTGGATCAACAAGGCGGGCGGGGAGGGGCACATGACCATGATCCGGCAGCCCCTGACCACCAGTCCGGTCTATCTCTATCTGGAGGACGGGGTCGCCACCCGTTCCACCGGATTTTTCAACCACAACGCCCTCTACGAGGTCAACCTGCCCATGTCCGGGGGGGTGGAGGTGAACAAGGGACCAGGGACTGCGCTGTACGGCTCGGATGCCATCGGCGGGGTGGTGAACGTCCTGACCCGTCCGCCGCCCGCCAAACGGGAGGTGGAGGCGAGCGGCGAGGTCGGCGCGTATGGCTGGCGCCGGCTCATGCTGACCGGGGGCAATCGCTTCGGCGAGAACGGGGTGCGCGGGGACCTGAACCTGACCCATACCGACGGCTGGATCGACTACTCCGCCTTCGACCGCCAGAGCGCGACCCTGCGCTGGGATCGGGCCATCGGCGATCACGCCTTCCTGAAAACCACCGCCACCTGGTCCAACATCGATCAGCAGAGTTCCGGTTCCTCGAACGTCACCAGGGAGGATTTTCTCCACAACCCCCGGCGCAACTACTCCCCGATCACCTATCGCAAGGTCCAGGCATTGCGGCTCACGGCGGCCTGGGAGCGCGAAGAGGGGGCAAGCCTGGTGAGCATCACCCCCTACTATCGCCACGACAACATGGATATCATGCCGAGCTGGTCCATGACCTACGACCAGACCGTCTACGAGACCTTTAATGATTCCTACGGCCTGATGTTGAAATACCGGCGTGATTTCGCACCGGGCCGCGCCCGGCTGATCGCCGGCATGGACGTGGACATCAGCCCCGGCGGGCGGGAGGAGAACAGTGTCATTACCACCGTCGCACCGGGGACCACTGGCGACGCCAAGGTCTATGATCATTATTTTCTTGGGCCGCGCATTTACGCATACGATGTCACCTATCAGGGGGTTTCACCCTATCTGCACGGCGAGTTTTCCCCCTTCGCGCGGCTGCGGGTGACCGGCGGATTGCGTTATGACGCCGTGGGGTACAGGTACGACAACCTCATGGCCGACACTCCCACCACCGTGGCGACCACCATCGGCACCAAGGTCTACGGTCACGCTGCGGACACCTCGGTCCATTATGGTCATTTCAGCCCGAAGCTGGGAGCGACCTATGCCTTCACCGACCGTTTGAGTGGATTCGTTTCCTATAATCACGCCTTCCGTGCCCCTTCGGAAGGACAGTTGTTCCGTCCTTCCTCGAGCAATACGCCCGCCAAGGCCGGGATCGCGGCCCAGGCGGCCCTGGATCTCAAACCGGTCAAGGTGGACAGTTATGAAGCGGGCATCCGCGACAAGGACGGCAAGGGGCTGGATTACGAGATTTCCCTCTATCACATGACCAAAAAGGACGATATTCTCAGCCATCTCGATCCGGTGGATGCGGTCTCCAAGGTGACCAACGCCGGCGAGACCACCCATCGCGGGATCGAGGTGGGCATTGGTTTGCCGGTCGGGGAGGATTGGCGTGTGGATTCCGCCTTTTCCTACGCCAGACACACCTACAAACAGTGGAAGGAGTCGGCCACCAAGGTCTACGACGGCAAGGAGATGGACAAGGCCCCCCGCGCCATCGGCACCACCACGCTGCGTTATGCCCCGGATCAGGGACAAAAGGGGCAGGCCGCCGTGGAATGGGTGACACTGAGCCGTTATTGGCTGGATCCGGCCAATACCGCCCAATACAGCGGGCATGATCTGTTCAATCTGCGTGCCAGCTATCCGATTCGCAAGGATCTCGAATGGTTCGGAAGCATCACCAACCTGTTCGACAAGCGCTATGCCGAAACCGGGGGCTTGAGTTTCTCCGGCGCCGAGATGTATGCCCCCGGCATGCCCCGGTTGGCCTTTACGGGGTTGCGGCTGCAATGGTGAGGCGGATCTTTTTGGCAATGGTCGTTTGTTGCCTGCCGGCGGTTTCCGCATGGGCGGACCTTCCCGCCTGGACCCCGCATCCGATGCTGCGCAAGGAGGTCAAAGGAGCGGGGGAGGTGCGCATCGCACCGTTTTCTCCTCCGTCCGGGGAGTTGTCCTTTTATTCCCCGGACCCTGGGATCCCGCCGTTCACCACCACCCGCGTCGGGGAGGGGGCCACCCTGCGGGTGGAGAGTGGCAAGGGCAATTATCATTGGATCGCTTTGCACAGGAGCGAGCCGGAGCGGGAGTTTTCCCTGGCCACGGTGCATTTCTTCCCCCTGACCGGGCCATCCCCGCAGGCAATGCTCGCCGTGCCGAAATCCCGTCTGGAGATCGTCCCGTCTCCCCTGCCGCGAGAGCGATCCGTGTACCGGGCCGAGGAGGCGTGGGATTTCGGGCTGCGTTTCGACGGGCGCCCCCTGGCGGGGCAGATGGCCACCCTGTACGCGCCGGGACAAATGGCGAAAAGCTTTCGTGCCGATGACCGGGGGGTGGTTCATGTGGTCTTTCCAGTGTTCTCCATGCCCTCTGGGGAGCAGCCCGCTCGTTCCCGGCGTCCGTTGCAGCCCTTTCAACTGGGCGTGGAACATGTCGTGGCGGGGCGGCTTTTCACCAGCGTGTTCCAGTACGAATATGGACCTGCCCCCTGGTTCAACCGTTCGCCCTGGATGGGTTGGCTGGCCACCGGGGCAGGCATGGGCGGCGGTCTGCTGCTGTGGCGGCGGGGCAGGGGGGGAGCAAAGCGATGAAGGGGTGGCCCTTTTCCTTGAGCCGGTTGCGCGCCTGGGTCCAGGTGGCGATGTTTCTGGCAACGGTCTACGGCGGGGTGGTGGTCGGCCCCTATGCCGCCGACAAGCTCTCCACGGCCCTGCCGGCGCTCTCGTGCACCTATGACCGGCAGAACGGCGGCTGGTGCGTGCTGCGTCCTTTCCAGCATCAGACTTCCCATCAGGTCGGCGCGACCGTGGCCCGTACCGGGAGCGTGACCCTGGAATTGCTCAAACCCTTGGGGATCACGCTGTTGGCCTTTTTCGCCTGGTTCGTTGTGCTCAACAAGGCCTTTTGCGGCTGGGTCTGCCCGTTGGGGAGTGCGCAGGAGTGGCTGTACGGCCTGGGCCGCAGGCTGCGACTGGTGACGCGCGGGGTGCCGCAAGGGTGGATGGGGCGGGTGCGTGCCGTCAAATGGCTTGTTTTGCTGCTTTTTGTCTTCGTTCTGCCGCTGGCTGGTGGGCTGGGTTGGCTGCCAGGGGCGGCGGCGGAGGCGTGGTGTCGGGTCTGTCCTTCCCGGCTGTTGACCACCCTGGCGACCGGCAATACCGAGGAGATGGCCCTGATGATCGGCGACGGTTGGGATGTCGCGTTGGGGGTGCTCGGCTATCTGATGTTCGGATTCGTGGTGACCGCCGCCTGCGTGGTGCGTCAGCCCTTTTGCCGGATCTGTCCCCTGTTGGCCTGGAATGCCGTGTTCAAGCGCCTGGCCCCCTTGCGGTTGACCAAGACCCCGCACCCCCGTTGCGGACAGTGCCGGTCGTGTCACGCGGCCTGTCCCATGGAGATTCCGGAGGTGGCCTCGCCCAGGGCAGGGGAGGTGTTTCAGGACGATTGCACCCTGTGTGGCCGCTGCATCGAGTTTTGTCCCCAGGACAATGTGTTGCAGCTCAAATTGGGTCCGGTGACCCTGTGTCACTCCCATCCGGGGCGGTTTCGCGCACGCAGTCGCGAGGAGTTGGCCAATGGCGACCGAAGGCGTGCCTGACCTGCTGCCGGCAGCCACCGTGCTGTTGGGCCTGACCATGGGCATGACCGCCTGTGCGGCCTATTGCCTGCCTTATTTCGGCGCCTGGATTTTGGGCAACGGGGAGCGCGGGGCGTGGGGCAACGCGGGCTGGTTCCTGGCCGGACGGGTGACGGCGTATGCCGGAGCCGGCGGGGTGGCGGCGGCCCTGGGCGGGGTGGTCAAGGGTGGGGCGGGTCATCTGCCGTTGGCGGGAGTGAGCCTGTTGTTGGGGGTGCTGTTGTTGCGTGCCCCGCAGGTCCATGACGGCGGCTGCGGGATGCGGGAGAGGCGGGCATGGCCGCCATGGCTGCTGGGGGCGGCGTTGGGTTTGGTGCCCTGTCCCACCCTGGCGGGTCTGCTCGCTGCCTGCGCCTTGAGCGGCGATGTGGGCGTGGGGGTGTGGCACGGCCTGCTGTTCGGGGTGAGCGCCACGCTGGCGCCGGTGTTGCTGGTGGTCGGGGTGGTGGGTCGCACGGGTGGGGCGTTGCGGGAGATTTTTCCCACTTTGGCCCCCTGGCTGCGGCGCGGGGCCGGGGTCGCCCTGATCGCCCTGGCGCTCGCGCGGGTGGCGTGACGGCATGGCCGCCGGGAGGGCAGGGTGGGGGTATGCCTTCGGGGTTGCGATGGCGTGGCATGGCGCGGTGTTCTGGTGGTTGACCCAATCGGCCCCGGCCATGCCGGACTCGCCACCAAGGCCGGTGTTGCAATTCGAGATGGCCACGCTCCCTCCGCCTCCACCACCTCCTCCTCCCCCTTCGGCGCCACCCGTGGAGGAGGTCGTGCCTCCTCTGCCTCCTCCACCCGCCCCGCTCCCGGCAGAGATGCCAAAGCCGGATCCCCCGGTGCGCAAGGCGAAGCCGGTCAAGCCGCCCCGCAAGGTCCCGGCAGCGCAACCGGTGACGGAGCGCCCGGCGGAACCGGTTGCCGCGCCTTCTGCTCCCGTGGCCGCACCCCCCGCGCCCCCCGCCCCCGTGGAGGAGGTCTATCATCCCCCGGACGTGCGCGCGGCCTATGCGAACAACCCGAAACCGGCCTATCCCCCATCCGCCAGACGCATGGGGCAGCAGGGAACGGTGCTGCTGACGGTGGAGGTGAGCGCGAGCGGGGAGGTGGCGCGCGTGGAGGTCAAGAGCGGTTCCGGGGTGGACTCACTGGACCGTGCGGCCCTGGCGGCAGTGGAAAAATGGCGTTTCGTTCCGGCGCGACGCAATGGTCAGCCGGTGGCGGCCACCGTGACGGTGCCGATTCGCTTTCAACTGGATGCGTGACAGAACAAGGGAGATGGGTGTGAACAACGCGGTCTCGTGGGTGGATTGGTGGTTCAACGCGGATTGGGTGGTGCGGGGGATTTTTTTGCTGCTGGCCGGCTTGTCGGTGGCCGCCTGGACGATCATCCTGCACAAGTGGTGGCGCTTCAGCGCCCTGCTGGGCAGGGAGCGCCGTCTGCGCACCGCCCTGGAGCGCGGGGAGCGGGTGGAGGGCAAGGAGGCATTGCTGGGAGAGGTGGTGGCCTGGAACGGGGCGCGTCAGACCCTCGCGGCGCGGGAGTTGCGGGTGGAGTTGGAGAGCGGCCTGACCTTTCTGGCGTCCATAGGGGTCGCGACCCCGTTCATCGGTCTGCTGGGCACGGTATGGGGGATCATGCATGCCCTGGCCGGGTTGGGCAGACAGAGTTCGCTCTCCCTGGAACTGGTGGCCGGACCGGTCTCCGAGGCGTTGGTGGCCACGGCAGCCGGGTTGTTCGCCGCCATTCCCGCTGCCGTGGGTTATAATTTATTGATTCGTCGTTTGCGGCGTCTGATGACCCTGGCCGAAGGGAATTTATTGCGCCTCGAGGAGGGGCGCACAGGAGAGAGCCATGGCCGGCGGGATTTTTGACCACGAGGGGGAGGACCGTCCCCTGACCGAGATCAACGTCACTCCGTTGGTGGACGTGATGCTGGTGTTGCTGGTGATTTTCATCATTCTGGCCCCGGCCATGGCCAACTCCCTGCGGGTGACCCTGCCGCGCGCCAGCGGCGAGAACGTGGTGACCGCCGTCCCCCTGACCGTGGTGCTGCGGGCGGACGGCTCCACCGCCATTGGCGAGCAGACCCTGCTTTCCGATGCATTGGCCGCCCGCTTGCGCGAGGCGGCCCAAAACGATCCGGAGACCCCGCTGCGCATCGACGGGGACGGGGCCACACCCTATCAGAAGGTCGCCCAGTTGCTTGCCCTCGCCCGAGAGAGCGGCATTCGCAAGATCGCCTTTACCACCCAGGCGCCATAGGCGTTGTCACCCCTCTTTCACTCCCACTCAATCGTCCCCGGAGGCTTGGAGGTGATGTCGTAGACCACCCGGTTGATCCCCTTGACCTCGTTGATGATCCGACCGGCCATGCGGGACAGGATCTCGTGCGGCATGGGAAAACAGGAGGCGGTCATGTAATCCTTGGTCTCGACCGCCCGCAGGGCCACGACATAATCATAACTGCGGCCATCCCCCATCACCCCGACGCTCTTGACCGGGAGAAAGACCGCAAACGCCTGCGCGATCTTGTCGTACAGGTCGTGGGCATACAACTCCTCCAGATAGATGGCGTCGGCGCGGCGCAAGAGATCGGCGTACTCCTTGCGAATCTCCCCCAGAATCCGCACCCCCAGACCGGGACCGGGAAAGGGATGACGAAACACCATCCGCTCCGGCAGACCCAGTTCCAGTCCCACCTTGCGCACCTCGTCCTTGAACAACTCCCGCAACGGCTCCAGCAGCCGCAACCCCATCCGCTCCGGCAGTCCGCCCACGTTGTGATGCGACTTGATGTTGGCCGCCGTTTTGGTCTTGGCGCCCGCCGACTCGATCACATCCGGATAGATGGTCCCTTGCGCCAGCCAGCGCGCGCCATCGATGCGCCTGGCCTCCTCCTCGAACACCTCGATGAAGGTGTGGCCGATGATCTTGCGCTTTTGTTCCGGGTCGGTCACCCCGCGCAGGCGCTCGAGGAATCTTTCTTCCGCATCCACCCGGATCACCCGGACCCCCAGATGGCGCGCGAAGGTCTCCATCACCTCCTCGCCCTCGTTCAGGCGCAACAGGCCGTTGTCCACGAAGACGCAGGTGAGTTTCTCCCCAAGGGCGCGGTGCAGCAGAACCGCCGTCACCGCCGAGTCCACCCCGCCGGACAGACCCAAAATCACCCGGTCCTCGCCCACCGTCCGGCGGGCGCTCTCCACCTGATGCTCGATGAAGTTGCCGGCAGTCCACAGGCCGTGACAGCCGCACACCTCGCGCACGAAGCCATTGATCAATCTGTCGCCATCCACGGTGTGGTTCACTTCGGGGTGAAATTGTACACACAGCACCTCATCACGGGCCATGGCGGCCAGGATGCCGTTTTCGCTGGCGGCCACGGCCCGGAAACCGGCGGGCAGGCGGGTGACGTGATCCCCGTGGCTCATCCACACCGTGCCCCCACCGTGTGCCTGGAAACCGCCGGGAAATCCTCCTGCCCCGTCGCGGTGGATCCGGGCATGGCCGTACTCGCGGGTGGAAGAGGGGGCCACCTCGCCCCCGAAGTGTCTGGCCAGCAGGTGCATGCCGTAGCAGATGCCCAGCAGTGGCACGTTCAACTGCAGCACCGTTTCGTTGAGGGGGGGCGCGCCTGGGTCGTAGACCGAATGATGACCCCCGGACAGAATCACCCCGCGCGGGGCAAAGGCCAGCATCGCCTCGGGTTCCATGCACCAGGGGTGGATTTCGCAATAGCAGCCGGTCTCCCGCACCCGGCGGGCGATCAACTGGGTGTATTGCGAACCGTAATCGAGGATCAGGATCTTTTCGGAGTGCAGGGCGTCGTTCATCTAGATCAACCCGGATTGATAGTTGGGGGCTTCTTTGGTGATGGTGACATCATGGACGTGGGACTCTTTCAATCCCGCGCTGGTGATCTGCACGAACTGGGCGTTCCTGCGCAGGGTGGGGATGTCCTGGCAGCCGAGATAGCCCATGGCGGCGCGCAGTCCGCCCACCATCTGGTGAATCAGCAGGGACATGGGACCCTTGTAGGGGACCCGCCCCTCGATCCCTTCCGGGACCAGCTTGCGGGTGTCCACCCCGGTCTGGAAATAGCGGTCCTTGGACCCCTTGGCCATGGCCTCCAGGGAGCCCATGCCACGGTAGGTCTTGTAGCTGCGGCCCTGATAGAGGAACACTTCGCCGGGGGACTCGTCCGCGCCGGCGAACATGGAACCCATCATGACGCAGGAGGCCCCGGCGGCGATGGCCTTGGGGATTTCGCCGGAATACTTGATCCCGCCGTCGGCGATGATCGGAACGTTGCTCTTGTCCGCCTCCTGGGCGCAGTCGGCGATGGCGGTCATCTGTGGCATGCCCACCCCGGCGACGATGCGGGTGGTGCAGATCGATCCTGGGCCGATGCCCACCTTGACGGCGTCGGCCCCGGCGTCGATCAGGGCGCGGGTGCCGGCTGCCGTGGCCACGTTGCCCGCGATCACCTCCACCCCCGGAAATTGCCCCTTGATCCAGGAGACGATCTCCAGCACCCCCTTGGAGTGGCCGTGGGCGGTATCCACCACCAGCACATCCACGTCGGCCTCGATCAGGGCCTCGGCGCGTCTGCGTCCATCCCGACCGGTACTGACCGCCGCTCCGACCCGCAGACGCCCGGAGTCGTCCTTGCAGGCGTGGGGATTGGTCTGGGATTTTTCGATGTCCTTGACGGTGATCAGCCCCACGCAGCGGAAGGAGTCGTCCACCACCAGCAGTTTTTCGATGCGGTGTTGATGGAGCAGGCGCTTGGCTTCGCTCATCTCCACGCCCTGTCTCACCGTGACCAGTTTTTCCTTGGGGGTCATCAACTCCCGCACCGGCTGGGCGGGATCGGTGGCGAAGCGCACGTCCCGGTTGGTCAGGATCCCTTGCAGCTTGCCGTCCGGTTCCGTCACCGGGATGCCGGAGATGTTGCGTTTTTGCATGAGATCGGTGGCCATCTGCAAGGTGGCGTCCGGGGTCACGGTCCAGGGATCCAGCACCAGGCCGGAGACGAACCGTTTCACCGTGCGCACTTCGGCGGCCTGTTCCTTGATGGACATGTTTTTGTGGATGATGCCGATGCCGCCCTCTTGTGCCATGACGATGGCGGCCTTGGCCTCGGTCACCGTGTCCATGGCCGCCGAAATCAGGGGGATTTTCAAGCGGATTTTTTGCGTCAGGAACGTGCCCACCTCCACGGATGCAGGCAATACCTCGGAATAGGCCGGGACCAGCAGCACATCGTCGAACGTCAACGCCTGTTTGATGATTCTCATGAATGCCTCAATCGATTGGTTGTGATTTGTGCAACCCGATCCCGACCAGATACTGCTCCGCGCTGCGGTCGCGGCTGGCGGGGGGTTTTTCCACCTTGACGCTGGCGAACATCGCTCGTGCCTGGCGCACCAGGAGGTGAAAATCCGGACCCTGGAACAGTTTTACCACCAGGCGGCCACCGGGACGCAGCACCTCGCGGGCGAACTCGAAGGCCGCCTCGGCCAGCAGCCCACCCCGTCCCTGATCGGCCAGCTTGTAGCCGGTCATGTTGGGGGCCATGTCCGACAACACCACGTCCGCCTGACCCGACGGGCCGAAACAGGCTCGCACCTGCTCGACAATTGCTTCCTCCAGAAAATCCCCCTGCACGATCACCGCGCCAGGGAGAGGTTCCATGGGCAACAGGTCCACGGCCACCACCCGCCCCTCGCGACCGGCCCGCTCCACCGCCACCTGGGTCCATCCCCCTGGCGCGGCCCCCAACTCCGCCACCGCATCCCCACGGTTCACGAGGCCATGCCCCCGGTTGCGGGCCATGACGGATTGGTCCAGTTCCAACAGCTTGTAGGCCGCCCTGGAACGATACCCCTCCCGTCTGGCCGCCGCCACGTAAGGGTCGTTGCGGTGCTCCTCCAGCCAGCGGGCGCTGGAAGGTCGGCGAGCGGTCATGGCGCCTCCTTGCCTGGAACCTGGATCACCTCATGACACCCCTGGATCACCTCACGCAATTCATCCCCGATCCCGGCCCAATCGCAAACATCCACCATGATGGGCAAATCCGAACAGGCAAACGCCTCCTTGACCCGTTCCACATCCCGCCACGTCAATCGGTTGGACGGGTCCAGCAACACCAGATCCAGATCGGACCAGGTCACGGCCCGACCTGTCACCCGCGAACCATGCGCCCATACCTCGCATTCCGGCACCCAGGCCCGCAAAATGCGGCGCACCTCATGCAGATGGCTTGCGGCAAGGTCAACCATCTCCGGCTTCCAGACGCTCAAGCAGCACGCGCCCTTCTTTCACCAATTCCCTGGCCGCCTGGAATGCCCGCCGGGCGTTGGATTTCTCATAGGGGTGCGCAGACACATTGCGGGCAGCGTGAAATTCCATCCACGGAATCGGATCCGGGATCAGACCCAGGCGGGCAGCGCGTCGAAACAGCTCCTTGCGACTGTAGACCGGTTCGGCGGCTTGCGGATGGTCGTTTTCGGCGATCCAGCGGCGCATGGCGTTCCAGGCCAACTCGTAGGTGTATTCGAAACGTTGGACCACGGAGTCCTGCAACGCCAGTTCCAACTCCCGGTCCTCCCCCGCCTTGTCGTGATGCAGTCGCAAGGCGGTTTCCAGGCTGCGCAGGGCGTCTTGCAGTCTCTCCCGCGTGGTCACGGTCTGCCTAGATGAATTGAATGGAGAGGATTTCATAACGGTGGATCCCGCCTGGGGCGCGCACCTCCACCGAATCCCCCACCTCCTTGCCGATCAGGCCGCGGGCCATGGGGCTGGTGATCGAGATCATCCCCTGATCCAGGGCCGCCTCGTCCTCGCCGACGATCCGGTAGACGCTCTCCTGGTCGGTTTTTTCGTCCACCACCTTCACCTGGGCGCCGAAGACCACCTTGCTGGAGCGGATGCGGCTGGTGTCGATGATCTCGGCATTGGCCAGCATGGCCTCGATCTCCTGGATCCGCCCTTCGTTGAAGGATTGCTGCTCCTTGGCGGCGTGATATTCGGCGTTTTCCGACAGATCGCCGTGATCCCGCGCCACGGATATCGCCTCCACGATCCTGGAGCGGTCCTCGGACTTGCGGCGCTTGAGCTCCGCCTTCAATTTCTCCGCCCCTTGCAGGGTCATCGGCACTTTTCCCAACATAATGCCCCCTTCTGCTTTCGATTTGATGGTTTGGCTTTACTGATAATAATCCTGCAATGCCTTGCAGGCAAAGACCGTTTCCTTGACCTCGGACATGGCCTCCACGGCGGCGCGCATGCCGGCCACGGTGGTGAAATAGGGAATGCCGGTCATCAATGCGGTGCGGCGCAGGGAGAAGGAGTCGGCCAGGGCCTGCTTGCCTTGGGTGGTGTTGAACACCATGGCCACATCGCCGTTCTTCATGGAGTCCACGATGTCGGGACGCCCTTCCCGTACCTTGTTGACGACCCGCACCACCAGGCCCTCCCGTGTGAGGTGGGCTGCCGTGCCGCGGGTGGCGCAGATGCGAAAGCCCATTTCCAGCAGCAGGCGCGCGGGGGCCGTGATCGCCCCCTTGTCCGCGTCCTTGACCGAGATGAAGACCAATCCCTCGTGCCCCTCTCCCCTGGCGCGGGGCAGATAGGTGGCGGCGCTCTCCTGCGCCTTGGCGAAGGCCAGACCGAAGCGGTCGGCCAGTCCCATCACCTCGCCGGTGGATTTCATTTCCGGTCCCAGCACCGTGTCCACGCCGGGGAATTTTTTGAAGGGAAACACCACTTCCTTGACGGCCACATGGTTCAATTTCGGCATCGCGGTGAGTCCCGCCTGTTGCAGTGTGGCGCCTGCCATGATGCGGGCCGCAGCCTTGGCCAGGGGCACGCCGGTGGCCTTGGAGACGAACGGCACGGTGCGCGAGGCGCGCGGATTGACTTCCAAAAGATAGATCTCGCCGCTCTTGATGGCGAACTGGATGTTCATCAGGCCGACCACATGGAGCGCGCTGGCCAGCAGGAGGGTTTGCCGCTCGATCTCCCGCAGGAGTTCCTCGCCCACGGAGTAGGGGGGCAGGGAGCAGGCCGAGTCTCCGGAGTGGACGCCGGCTTCCTCGATGTGTTCCATGATGCCGCCGACAATGGCGTTCTTGCCGTCCGCCACGCAATCCACATCGATTTCGATGGCGTCATTGAGAAAATGGTCGATGAGCACCGGATGATCCGGGGAGGCGCGCACGGCGGTGAGCATGTAGCGGTCCAGGTCCGCAGCGTCGTGAACGATCTCCATGGCGCGACCGCCCAGCACGTAGGAGGGGCGCACCACCACCGGATAGCCCACCCGGGCGGCGACCGCGCGCGCCTCTTCCGGGGAGCGGGCGAGGCCGTTTTCCGGCTGTTTCAGGTTGAGGCGTTGCAACAACACCTGGAACCGTTCCCGGTCCTCGGCCACGTCGATGGCCTCCGGGGAGGTGCCGATGATGGGCGCGCCGGCGGCCTCCAGGGGTTTGGCGAGCTTGAGCGGAGTTTGGCCGCCGAACTGGACGATGATCCCCTCGGGCTGTTCCGTGTCCACGATGGCCAGGACATCCTCCAGGGTGAGGGGTTCGAAGTAGAGGCGGTCGGAGGTGTCGTAATCGGTGGAGACGGTTTCCGGGTTGCAGTTGACCATGATGGTTTCGAAGCCGGCCTCCTTGAGGGCGAAGGCGGCGTGCACGCAGCAGTAGTCGAACTCGATCCCCTGGCCGATGCGGTTGGGTCCGCCGCCCAAAATCATGATTTTGCGGCGTTGCGACGGGCGGGCCTCGCATTGGCGTTCGTAGGTGGAATAGAGATAGGCGGTTTGGGAGGCGAACTCCGCCGCGCAGGTATCCACCCGCTTGAAGACCGGGGTGATGCCCAGACGCTTGCGCAGGGCGCGGATGTCGGCGGGTTTGCAGCCCAGCAGCGCACCCAGACGCTGGTCGGAAAAGCCCATGGCCTTGAGCGCGCGCAGATGTTCCGGGGCGAGGTCCTCCGGAACATGGCCCGCCAGGGCGCGTTCCGCCTCGACGATCTGGAGGATTTGATCCAGAAACCAGGGGTCGATGGCGGTGACATCGTGGATCCAGTCGATGCTTTTGCCCAGGCGCATGGCCTCGGCCACAATGAGGATGCGGTCGGGTCCGGGGTGGCTCAGGCGGCGTTTGAGTTCCGTTTCGGGCACATCCACCGGGTCGAAGCCGGCCAGACCGGTCTCCATGGAGCGCAGGGCCTTTTGCACGGACTCCTTGAAGGTGCGACCGATGGCCATGGCCTCGCCGACGGATTTCATCTGGGTGGTCAGGATCGCCTCGGCCTGGGGGAACTTCTCGAAGGTGAAGCGTGGGATTTTGGTGACCACGTAGTCGATGGAGGGTTCGAACGAGGCGGGGGTGACGCCTGTGATATCGTTCATGATTTCCGGCAGCAGGTAGCCAACGGCCAGTTTGGCCGCCACCTTGGCGATGGGAAAGCCGGTGGCCTTGGAGGCGAGCGCCGAGGAGCGGGAGACGCGGGGATTCATTTCGATGATGATCATGCGTCCGGTGCGGGGGTGGATGGCGAACTGGACGTTGGATCCGCCGGTATCCACGCCGATCTCCCGCAGCACGGCGATGGAGGCGTCACGGAGTTCCTGCAACTCCTTGTCGGTGAGGGTTTGCGCCGGGGCCACGGTGATGGAGTCGCCGGTATGGATGCCCATGGGGTCGAGGTTTTCGATGGAGCAGACGATGATGGCGTTGTCGGCCATATCCCGCACCACTTCCATTTCGAACTCCTTCCAGCCCAGCAGGGACTCTTCCACCAGGACCTCGTGGGTGGGGGAGGCGTCGAGTCCGAGGCGGATCAGTTCGACATATTCGTCGCGGTTGTAGGCCACGCCGCCGCCGCTGCCGCCCAGGGTGAAACTGGGGCGCAGAATGGCGGGAAAACCGACCTCTTCCAGGACCTCGAGGGCCTCTTCCAAAGAGTGGGCGAAGCCGGAGCGGGGCAACCCCAGGCCGATGCGGTGCATGGCGGCCTTGAACTGCATGCGGTCTTCGGCCTTGATGATCGCCTCGCGGGAGGCGCCGATCAGCGCCACGCCGTACTCTTCGAGGATGCCGGTATTGGCCAGGGCCATGGCGAGGTTGAGGGCGGTCTGTCCCCCCATGGTGGGGAGCAGGGCGTCCGGGCGCTCCTGGCGGATGATGCAGGAGAGGGATTCCAGGGTGAGGGGTTCCACGTAGGTGCGATCCGCCAGTTCCGGATCGGTCATGATGGTGGCGGGATTCGAGTTGACCAGGATCACCTCGTAGCCTTCTTCCTTGAGGGCCTTGCACGCCTGGACTCCGGAGTAGTCGAACTCGCACGCCTGGCCGATGACGATGGGTCCGGCCCCGATGATGAGTATTCTATGGATGTCGGTACGTTTTGGCATGGTGCCTCGCGAATGCGTTCAAGTCGTCAGGCGCCCGTCATCAGTTGCATGAAGTGGCGAAAGAGATAATGGGCGTCGTGGGGTCCGGGGCTGGCCTCGGGATGGTGTTGCACGGAGAAGACCGGCTGATGACGCATGCGGACTCCCTCGATGGTGCCGTCGAACAGGGACCGGTGGGTCACTTCCAGGGTGGAGGGCAGGTTGTGCTCTTCCACCACGAAGCCGTGGTTTTGGGAGGTCACTTCCACCTGGCCGGTCAGGAGATTCTTGACCGGGTGATTCCCGCCCCGGTGGCCGAATTTCAGCTTGCGGGTTTTGGCGCCCAGGGCCAGGGCAAGCATTTGGTGGCCCAGGCAGATGCCGAAGAGGGGGATGTCGGTTTTCAGCAACTGGCGGATCGCAAGGATGGCGTGGTGCACCGCTTCCGGGTCTCCAGGGCCGTTGGAGAGAAAGATGCCATCCGGCTGGAGGGCCAGAACCTGCTCGGCGGTGGTTTGGGAGGGGAAGACGGTCAGGCTGCAGCCCGCCTCGACGAGGGAGCGCAGGATATTGTGTTTGATGCCGTAGTCGAGCACGGCGACCCGTTTTTGCCCTGGAGGGTTGGGCAGCGGGTTCGGGGAGTGCCAGATATCGTTTTTCCACTCGGTGATGCCTTGGGTCCAGGAGTGGACGGCGGGGCAGGTGACCTCGGCGGTGAGGTCCATGCCGGTCAGTCCTGGCCAGGCGCGTGCCTTGGCGACCAGGGAGGCGGTATCGAAATCCCGGGTGGAGAGTGTGCCGCGCATGGCGCCGTGGTCGCGCAGGTGGTTGACCAGTTGGCGGGTGTCGATCCCCTCGATGGCCGGGATGTCGTGGCGTTTGAGGAAGGCGCCGAGGGATTCGCGGGCGCGCCAGTTGGAGACCAGACGGGAGTTTTCCCGCACCACGAAGCCGCGGATGTGGGGGTGATCGGACTCCATGTCCTCCGGGTTGACGCCGACGTTGCCGATTTGCGGGGCGGTCATGGTGACGATCTGACCGGCGTAGGAAGGGTCGGTGATGATCTCCTGGTAGCCTGTGATGGAACTGTTGAAGCAGACTTCGCCCACCTGTTCCCCCGGTGCCCCGAAGGAAAAGCCGTCGAAGCGGGTGCCGTCTTCCAGCGTCAGAACCGCCGGGATGTTGTCACTTGTCATGCGTCCACCCTGGAATGGTTGGTTATGCTTATGCACGGACCAATTTATACTCTCCCTTGGCGTGCAAGTCAACGCGGGTGGACGAACGGGAAAAATTCCATTAACCTGAACCGGCTTCGGCTTGGGATTCCCTTTCGATCTTTCATACAAGAGGCGGCTGACGATGAAACGTACCGGCAAGGCGATATGGATCGGGTTGAGTGCGCTGGTGATGATGCAGGCGCGGTTTGCGATGGCTGGGGGGTGGTTGGGGATCACGGTGCAATCTCCCGAGGGGGTGCAGGTTGGGGAGATCATGAAGGATGGTCCGGGGGACAAGGCCGGGCTGCACCGGAATGACATCCTGATGAAGATGGACGGCAAGCCGATCACCTCGTTGGCGCAGTTCATGACGCTGCTGGAGTCTGCCCCGCCTGGCAGGGAGATGGTATTGAATCTGTTGCGGCGCGGGGAGGAGCGGGAGTTGAAGATCACCCCGGACGACAGTGCCTTGCATCAATCGGTGCGACCGGACGGACGTCAGATTGGCGGGATGGAGATGGCCCCGGCAGCGCAGTCCGGGGAGCGGGTGTGGCGGCGCTCCGATCCGCCGTGGCAGCAGCAGGGGGTATCGCCTTTGATGCCTGGCAACCTGGAGCCGTCGCGTGCCGATGTAGAACCGCCGCGCATGCCGATGGCGTCTTTCGAGCCGCCGGAGCCGCCTGCCACCGCCTGGCTGGGGGTGGCCCCGGAGTTGACCCAGGCGGGGGTGACCGTCACCCAGGTGGCCCCAGGCGGGCCTGGGGAGCGTGCCGGGATGAAGCCTGGGGATGTGATCATTTCGGTGAGCGGGCAATCGGTCTCCTCGCCGCGGGCCATGGCGCGGGTGTTGCGGTCGTTTCGGCCCAAGGATCTGGTGGAGGTGACGATCAACCGCAACGGTCAGATCATCGATGTGCAGGCGCAATTGATCGCCCCGCCAGCCGCGTCTCCCGCGTCGGTTGCGCCGGGGGAAGGGCCGGGCCAGTGACATGCCAGGGATCAGGATCAAAAACGCCGACGAGATCGGGATGATGCGTGCCACCTGTGCCTTGGCCGCGCAGACCTTGCAGATGATCCGGGAGCACATCCGTCCCGGGGTGACCACGCAGCAGCTCAACGACATCTGCCACGAGTATATTTTACAGCATCATGCCATTCCTTCGCCATTGAATTATCGTGGTTTTCCCAAATCGATCTGCACGTCGGTCAACCAGCAGGTATGTCACGGGATCCCTGGCCCGCGGGTGTTGAATGCCGGGGACATCGTCAACGTGGACATCACCACCTTCCTGAACGGATTTCACGGGGACACCAACAAGACCTTTCACGTGGGGCTTCCCTCGCCGAAGGGGGTGAAAATCACCGAGGTGGCCAAGAAGTGTCTGGATGCCGGGATTCGGGTGGTGAGGCCGGGGGGCTTTTTCGGCGACATCGGCGCTGCCATCGAGGCGGTAGCGAAAAGGAATGGTTGCAGTGTGGTGCGGGAGTATTGCGGCCATGGCATTGGCCGGGATTTTCACGAGGAGCCGGCGGTGTTGCATTACGGTGTGCCCGGCACCGGCGCGCGGCTGGAGCCTGGGATGATCTTCACCATCGAGCCGATGATCAATCTTGGCCGTCCCGAGATCCGGCTGTTGCCGGACAAGTGGACCGTGGTGACGCGCGATCATTCGTTTTCCGCCCAGTTCGAGCACACGATTCTGGTCACCCGCACCGGGTTCGAGGTGTTGACCGATCTGGAGGGGGAGTATCGGGAGGGGCCGGTCCAGGCCACGCAAGCGCAGTAGCTTGGTACAGGAATTGCCCTGGATGTCAAGGAAAAATCTTGCATTGTCGATTTTTTGTGGCTATGATCAATCCCGTAAAAATGGACTTCGATCCTGTCAAAAATTCCGTCAACCAGGAGAAGCACGGCGTTTCTCTTGCCATTGCAGAGAGGCTGGACTGGGTTTTGGCGGTTGCCAGTCCCGATCAACGGAGCGACTATGGTGAAGAACGCATGATCGGCTATGCACCGCTTGAGGATCGTTTGTATTGCGTCGTATTCGTGGATCGGGGCGATGTCCGCAGGATCATCAGTTTGCGCAAGGCCAACAGCCGAGAGGTGAAAGCTTATGTCCAATCGCAGAGTTTCTTTGCAGATTCCGACGCCTGAAGAGGATGCTATGATTGCCGTTGGCATCGCGAACGACCCGGACACCTACGAGCCGTCCGGGGCCGAGATTGCCGAGATGCGATCATTGCGCAGGGGGCGTCCAGCGACAGCCTCCAGCAAGGTATTGCTGTCTGTCAGATACTCCCCGGAGGTGGTGGCCTTTTTCCGCGCCACGGGGCCGGGGTGGCAAACGCGCATGGATGATGTCCTTAAGAGCTGGATCGCCACCCAAGCGCCATGATTGCCCCGCGCCGCAAAATCCGGGATGAGGATCAAACGAGCCGGATATCGGACAACACCGGATCGGATTGGTGGACAGCCACGATGTTCAGCCCAACGGGAAACAGGGTGTAGCCACGCTGTTCGACCCATTCTTTCAAATCTTTTTCATTTGTTTTTATCTTTTCTATCATTAAAATCGGCTTGTGTCCGGTGATGGTTCTTTCCGCTCCGTCAAGCGCTTCCAGTTCCATGCCTTCGATATCTATTTTTATTAAATCAATTCTTGTCAGGCTGAAATCATCGATTGCAATCATTTCCGTTTGATGCAGATTGGCGGAATGGTCCACATGCTGCCCGGTAAACCCTGGTGTGGCATTTTGCCGCAGTTCCAGACTGCCAAAACTGGCGGGTTCGCAATAATTCATCTGTGGCACCCCGATCACCCCTTTCCTGGCGCCGACCGCAGCCCAGATCGCTCTGGCATTGAAGCAATTGTTGATGGTGATATTGCCGGCCAATGCGTAAAAGATTCTCTCTTGCGCTTCAATGCCCCAGACGCTTCCCCAACCGGACATGCGTTTGGCCCATTCGATGGTATGGACGCCAATATTGGCGCCGCAATCCAGGGCGAACACCCCATCTCCGCAATGATGCCGGCGGCTTTCCAGCAGTTGCAGTGCGATATCCACTTCAAGCGGATCGAACGATGAGGTCGTCAAGAGCTGATGGCCTACCCCAAACGTACCTGCATGGGTCACGCGATAGTCGTATCGGCTGACCAGCAACCCACCATGATCGGTTGCTGCAAACACAAAAGAAATCGGTCTCTGGTTTTGTTTCATTGTGTACGGTTTCCTGTCTTGGATCATGGTGGGTTGCAGGGGAAGCATGGAGAGGCCGGCAGCAACCGTTTGGGTGGTCAATCCGGCTTTTCCCGCGCCTTCAGCCGTTTCCAGAAGGCCAGTCGCTTGCCGATCTCCCGCTCGAAACCCCGTTCGACGGGTTGATAAAAGGATTGGCCGCGCAAGGCGTCGGGAAAATACTCCTCGGCCACGTAGGCGTTTTCGTGGTCGTGGGGATAGCGGTAGTTGGCGCCGTAGCCCAACTCTTTCATCAGGCGGGTCGGGGCGTTGCGGATGTGCAGGGGGGGCATCAGATGGCCGGTGGCCTTGGCCGTGGCCAGGGCGGCCTCCCAGGCGAGATAGACCGAATTGCTCTTCGGCGCGGTGGCCAGATAGATCACCGCCTGCGCCAACGCCAGTTCCCCCTCCGGGGCGCCGAGAAAATGCCAGGCGTCCCTGGCATGCAGGGCCACCGCCAACGCCTGCGGATCGGCGTTGCCGATGTCCTCGCTGGCAAAGCGTACCAGCCGCCGCGCCACGTACAATCCGTCCTCCCCGCCGGCCAGCATGCGCGCCAGCCAATACAGGGAGGCGTCCGCGTCCGAACCGCGCAAGGATTTATGCAAGGCGGAAATGAGATTGTAATGCGCTTCGCCGGCCCGGTCGTACACGGCGGCACGCCGCTGCAAACCGGCGGCAAGATCCTCCAGGGTCAACTCACGGGGGCGCTTGGCCACCCGGCTCACCGTCACCAGGGTCTCCAGCAGATTGAGGGCATAACGGCCATCCCCGGCTGCCTCCCGGGCAATGCGCGGCAACACCTCAGCCGCGAAACGCAGTTGCAGGTTGCCATAACCCCGCTCCCCGTCCGCCACCGCGCGGTGCAGCAAATGCAGAAGCTCCGCTTCGCCCAGGGGATTCAGCACCACCACCCGGCAACGGGACAACAAGGCCTGATTGATCTCGAACGAGGGATTTTCCGTGGTGGCCCCCATCAGGGTGATGGTGCCGTCCTCCACGAATGGCAAAAAGGCGTCCTGTTGCGCCTTGTTGAAACGGTGGATTTCGTCCATGAACAGGATCGTGCCCGTCACCATCCGGGCACGCTCCACCACGGCGCGCACCTCCTTGACCCCGGAGAACACCGCCGACAGGGAGACAAACGGGAGATGGGTCATCCCCGCCACCAGGCGCGCGATGGTGGTCTTGCCGCAGCCCGGCGGTCCCCACAGGATCATCGATGGCAGGCGTTGCGCCGCCAGCGCCTCGGTCAGCAGACGCCCCGGCCCCACCAGATGAACCTGGCCCAGCAACTCCTCCAGGGAGACGGGCCGCATCCGGTCGGCCAGGGGAAGGCCGGCCAGAGCAGAGGGAGTGCCACCGCTCTGGCCGGATGCCACAGGCATCAACCGATCAACGGTTGGGCTTCAACTCCACGCGGCGATTCTGCGCCCGACCGTTCGGGTCCGCGTTGGAGGCGATGGGCTGGGTGTCGGCATAACCCTGGGCCGTCATGCGGTTGGCCGCCACGCCATGGCTGGCGAGATACTTCATCACCGCATTGGCGCGGTTCTTCGAAAGCTTGTCGTTGAGCGCCTTCGAGCCGGTGCTGTCCGTGTGGCCCTGGACCTCGATGCGCACGTCCGGATTGGCCTGCATGACCTTCACCACTTCGTTGAGCATCGGGAAGGACTTGGCGGCGATGTCGTACTTGTTGACATTGAAATGCAGATTCTCCAACACCCAGCAGCCCAGGTGATTCACCTTGGCGCCCTTCGGGGTGCCGGGGCACTTGTCCTTGTCGTCGGTCACGCCGTCTCCGTCGGAGTCCATCGGCGCGGCGGGGGGCGGCGGCTGAACCGATCTCGTCACTTCGGCGACCGGCTTGGGAGCCGGGGCCTGCGCCTGGCCGCACAGATGGTGACGATCGTGGTAGGGATCGACACACTGGCTCAATGGGGTGGTGACGCAAGCGGACAATCCCACCGCGAGCAGTCCGGAAGCGACCAGAAGGGTCAGGTTGGAGCGTTGCATCAGTTTCATGTCGAATAGTTCCATTGTCTAAAGGTTTGAACGTGAATTCTCGATCTGCCACTACATATGGTTAAACCATGTCCCTGTTGTCTGTCAACACTTTTTGTCTCCAGAAGCGCACGCAAAGCGATTGACAAAAGGGACGGAGTCGGGGTATTGTCGCATGCTTTCATTAGATCCATGGCCATTCCGGGACGACTGCTTGCCCCATGTTGACGCCTCGTCAAAGCGACATCCTCAAGAAGGTGGTCGAGTCCTACATCGCCAGCGGCGAACCCGTCGGTTCCCTCTCCCTGCGTCAACGGTTCCGCATGGACCTTTCTGCCGCCAGTATCCGTCATGCCATGGCGGAACTGGAGGAGCTCGGCCTTCTGCATCGCGTTCACCACTCCTCCGGTCGGGCGCCCACCGAGGAGGGGTTGCGGGTCTACGTGGATGCCCTGGCGCGGGTCTCTTCCCTCGCGCCCCAGGAGCGGGAAAGCATCCTCGCCGCCTGCGAGGCGGGCCGTCCGGATCCGGATCGCATGCTCGTCGAGGCCGGTCGGGTGGTCGCGGCCCTGTGCGCCAACGCCTCCCTGGTGCGCCCCCTGGGGCTGGGCGGCGTCACCTTGCGCGGCATCCGTTTCATCCGTCTCGACCGCACCCGCGCCGGAACCACCCGTATCATGGCCCTGCTGGTGGCCGTCACCGGGCGCATCGATTCGCGCATTTTCGACATGGAAGGGGCCTTGAGCCAGACCGACCTCGACCACCATGGCGTCACCCTGAGCCGGCTGGTGGACGGAGTCACCCCCCTCGAGGCCAGGCAGCGCTTGCGCATGGCCGTCGATCAGGGCGAACGGGACCTGCGGTTGCTGTGCGGCAATCTCCTGGCCGCGCCGGTCTTCGGCACCCCCGGCGAGGAGTTGATCGTCAACGGTCGCATGCACCTGCTCCCCGCCTTCGGAACCGAGCATGCCACGGCCCTGGTTCTGCGCCGCACCCATGAGGCCATGCTCCTCATCGAGGAAAAACGCCGCCTGTCGAGGCTGCTCGATCTTTGCCTGGAGACCCCGGGCGTGCGTCTGTTCATCGGCGCCGGCGCGGCCCTGGGGGACGGCTGTGCCGTGGTGGCCTCCAGTTTCACCGGTCCTGCCAGCACCAGTCCGGGGGCCATCGGCGTCCTGGGGCCTACCCGCCTCGATTACGCCCACGTCATCCCGCTGGTCGAATTCACGGCCAAGGTCCTCAGCGCCCGTCTTGCCGATGCCGAAACCCCATTGTGACGTTCCCTTCATTCAAACCGCATCGAGATCGACTCATGTCCAAGAAATCCCCAGAACCCCCCGTGGAATCCGTCGAGGAACTGTCCGGCGACGAGGAATTCACCGACAACACCGCCGGGGATGATGCCGGCCAGACCCCTGCGGATGATGACGCCAGCCGGGAAGGGTATCTTTCGCCCATGGAAATGCTCATCCAGGCCCAGGCCAAGGCCGAGGAGTACCGCAACGATTATCTGCGCGCCGTGGCCGACATGCGCAATCTGCGCCAGCGCACCGACCGGGAGATGCAAAACGCCAGGCAGTATGCCGTCGAGGCCTTTGCCAAGGATCTTCTGCAAATTGCCGACAACCTGGAACGCGCCCTGGCCGCCGTACCCGCCGGCGACGACCCCGCCATCACCGCCATTACCGATGGCGTGCGCATGGTGGCCACCGGACTGGACAACACCTTCAAACGCCACGGGGTCACCCGCATCCAGGCCCTGTCCGCCCCGTTCGATCCCAACCTCCATCAGGCCGTGATGCAGGTGGAGGACGGCTCGGTCCCTCCCGGTACCGTGGTGCGGGAGTTGCAGTCCGGCTATCTTCTCAACAATCGGCTCCTGCGTCCCTCGATGGTCGGCGTCTCTTTGCAGCCTGCCGAAGTGGAGAATTCTTCCCCGCCGGACTCTTGACAAGCCGGGAACGGATGTCCATATCTAGCCCGTTACAAGGATTCATCCCAATTTCAGGCATGCACTCGAGGGAATTATATCATGGGCAAAGTCATCGGTATTGATCTGGGCACCACCAACTCCTGCGTGGCCATCATGGAGAGCGGGGACCCCAAGGTGATCGAAAACAGCGAAGGGAGCCGCACCACCCCTTCCATGGTTGCCTTCACCTCCAGCAACGAGCGTCTGGTCGGTCAGGCGGCCAAGCGGCAGGCGGTCACCAATCCCAAGAACACGCTTTTTGCCATCAAGCGGCTCATTGGTCGCCGTTTCGACGATCCCATGACCCAGCGGGACAAGAAGCTCGTCCCCTATGAGATCATCAAGGCCGACAACGGCGACGCCTGGGTGCGTTGCGCCGACAAGAAGACCAGCCCTTCCGAAGTCTCGGCCATGATTCTCCAGAAGATGAAACAGACCGCCGAGGATTATCTGGGCGAAAAGGTCACCGATGCCGTCATCACCGTCCCGGCCTACTTCAACGACGCCCAGCGTCAGGCCACCAAGGACGCGGGTCGCATCGCCGGACTCAACGTCCTGCGCATCATCAACGAACCCACCGCCGCAGCCCTCGCCTACGGCCTGGACAAGAAGGGCAACCAGACCATCGCTGTTTACGACCTGGGCGGCGGCACCTTCGACATCTCCATCCTCGACATCGGCGACGGCGTCTTCGAGGTGAAGTCCACCAACGGCGACACCTTCCTCGGCGGCGAGGATTTCGACTATGCCATCATCCAGTACCTGGCCGACACCTTCCAGAAGGAGACCGGCATCAATCTGCGTCAGGACAACATGGCCCTCCAGCGCCTCAAGGAGGCGGCGGAAAAGGCCAAGATCGAGCTGTCCAACAGCGTCCAGACCGATGTCAACCTCCCCTTCATCACCGCCGACGCCAGTGGTCCCAAGCATCTCAACATCACCCTCTCCCGCGCCAAGCTGGAGTCTTTGGTCGATGATCTGCTGCAACGCACCCTGGAACCCTGCCGCACCGCCTTGCGTGACGCCGGCATCTCCACCCGCGAGGTGCATGAGGTCATTCTGGTCGGCGGCATGACCCGGATGCCCAAGGTGCAGAGCCTGGTCGCGGAATTTTTCGGCAAGGATCCCCACAAGGGGGTCAATCCCGACGAGGTGGTGGCCATTGGCGCTTCCATTCAGGGGGGCGTGCTCAAGGGTGAGGTCAAGGATGTCCTGCTGCTGGATGTCACCCCGCTCTCCCTGGGGATCGAAACCCTCGGCGGGGTCTTCACCAAGCTGATCGACAAGAACACCACCGTCCCCACCAAGAAGTCCCAGGTCTTTTCCACCGCCACGGACAGCCAGTCTGCCGTCACCATTCGCGTCGCCCAGGGCGAGCGGGAGATGTTTTCCGACAACAAGCTGCTCGGTCAGTTCGACCTGGTGGGCATTCCTCCTGCCCCGCGCGGCATCCCCCAGATCGAGGTCACCTTCGACATCGACGCCAACGGTCTGGTGCATGTCTCCGCCAGGGACAAGGGGACCGGTCGGGAGCAGTCCATCAAGATCCAGGCCTCCGGCGGTCTGAGCCAGGCCGAAATCGACAAGATGGTCCGCGACGCCGAGGCCCATGCCAGCGATGACGCCAAGAAGCGTCGTCTGATCGATGCGCGCAATCACGGCGACTCTTTGGTCTACTCCACCGAAAAGAGCCTCAAGGAGCATGGTGACAAGATCGATGCCGCCACCAAACAGGCCATCGAGAGCGCCATGACCGCGTTGAAGGAGGTCCTGAACGGCGAGGATGCCGAGGCGATCGAACAGAAGACCCAGGCCTTGATGGAGGCCTCCCTCAAGCTGGGCGAGGCGGTTTACAAGGATCAGGCGGGACCGGGTGGTCCGGATTTTGGCGCCGGCGCCGGTACTGGCGGGGGGCCTGGCGGCAATCCCCAATCCGGTTTCCACAAGCCGGAGGATGTGGTCGAGGCCGATTACGAGGAAGTTCATACGGATAAAGGCAAATAATGGCCAACGATTTATACGAAACCCTCGGCGTCCCGCGCAGCGCCTCGGACGCCGACATCAAGCAGGCCTACCGCAAGCTGGCCATGCAGCTCCACCCGGATCGCAATCCGGGCGACAAGACCGCCGAGGCCAAATTCAAGGAGATCAACGCGGCATACGAGGTGCTCAAGGACCAGAAGAAGCGGGCCATCTACGACCAGTTCGGCCATGCCGGCCTGAATCAGCAGGCCGGCGGTGGCGGCGGCGGTTTTTCCGGCGATCCGTCCGGGTTTGGCGGCGGCTTCGGGGACATCTTCGAGGAGTTTTTCGGCGACATCTTCGGCGGGGGCCGTGCCAGCCGGGGCGGGCCCCAGAAGGGCGAGGATTTTCGCTACGACATGTCCGTCTCCCTGGAGACCGTCATGAATGGCGCCACGGAGCGCATCCGCATCCCGGCCATCGAGCGGTGCGACTCCTGTCGCGGCAGCGGCGCCAAGCCGGGCAGCGGCCCGGAGAATTGCACCTCCTGCGGCGGTTCCGGGCAGATTCGCAGTCAGCAGGGGTTCTTTTCCATTTCACGGCCCTGTCCCACCTGTCGCGGGCAGGGTCGTATCATCCGCAATCCCTGTTCCGAGTGCCAGGGTCAGGGGCGCATCCGTTCCGAAAAGACCCTGACGGTCAAGATCCCGCCCGGGGTGGAGACCGGCACCCGCATCCGTTTGAGCGGGGAGGGGGGCGCGGGTCCCCAGGGGGGGCCGGCGGGGGATCTGTACATCATCATCGATGTCGCCCACCATCCGATTTTCGAGCGCTTCGGGCCGGACTTGCTGTGTCATGCCCCGATCACCTTTCCGCAGGCCGCCTTGGGTGGCAAGCTGGAGGTTCCCACCCTGGTGGGACGGGCCATCGTCACCGTGCCGCCGGGGGTGCAGACCGGCAAGCGGCTGGTGTTGCGCGGCAAGGGGTTGCCCCATCTGAATCGTCCGGGGATGTTCGGCGATCTGGTGGTGGAGGTGCGTGTGGAGACTCCGGTCACCCTGAGCAAGCGTCAGAAGGAGCTGTTGCAGGAGTTCGAGGCCCTTTCCAATCAGGAATCCCAGCCCGAATCGCACTCGTTCCTGGGTCGGGTGAAGGATTTCCTCGACAAGATGTCATCCAAGTAATTACGCAAGGAATTCATTCTCATGGACAAGATTCCCGTCGCCATTGTCGGCGCGTGCGGACGCATGGGCCGCATGCTCATTCAGGCCTTGCAGGCGCATGGAGGGGTGGCCAGGCTGGTGGCGGCCACCGAGCATCCCAACTCGCCATGGATCGGGCAGGACGCCGGCGATGTGGTTGGCGTGGGTCCGTTGGGGGTGGCGATTTCCCGTGATCCCACGGTTGCCTTTGTTGCGGGTCAGGTGGTGATCGATTTCACCACGCCTGCCGCCACCATGGTGCATTTGGATTTGGCGCGGGATGCGGGTTCGCCCATGGTGATCGGCACCACCGGGTTGGATGCCGCCGGGCGGGGGAAGATCCAGGCGGCCAGTGTCGGGATTCCGATCGTTTTTGCCCCCAATTTCAGCGTGGGTGTCAATTTGATGTTCAAGATTGCCGCCCTGGCTGCCAAGGCGTTGGGGGATGATTTTGACGTGGAGATTATCGAGGCCCACCATCGACACAAGGTGGATGCCCCTTCCGGCACGGCTTTGGGGCTGGGCAAGGCGATCGCTGATGCGTTGGAACGAAACTTGCAGGAAGTTGCGATGTATGCCCGTGAGGGTCATACCGGCGCCCGGGACCCGCGCGCCATCGGTTTTGCCACCGTGCGCGGCGGCGATATCGTGGGAGATCACACCGCCTTGTTTGCCGGCGAGGGAGAACGGTTGGAGATCACCCATCGCGCCTCCAGTCGCATGACCTTCGCCTCGGGCGCAGTGCGCGCCGCCCTGTGGGTGAGTGGCAGGCAGCCGGGTCTCTATTCGATGGGCGATATTCTCGGGTTCTGAAAAAACTGCTGAAAAAAGAGCGCGGGAACTTTTGCGCGCTGGCGTTGGTCTAATCCGGCATAGAGACTAAAACGATCTTGCAATATGAATGAACGTCGATTAGTGAAAGGAGACGACCATGAGAATCGGAAATTATGCCCTGGACCTGGAAGATCACGGCCTGTGCCACGGTGCGCAGAATCGGGTCCACATCCAACTGGGTGACAACGGCTACAGCGTTTGTCGCAGCGACCATCCCTTCATCGGCGATTGTCTGTTCGAGGGGATCCAGGACCTCAGCATCGCCCAGGAGTTGACCGAAATGCTCCTCGGCGAACTGGAGAACAAGATGCTCCTCGCCCAGCGCAATCCCTGCCTGGTCTTCGGCTGACCGCCTGCACGGGACCGGGAGAAAAAACGCCGGGGCGCCTTTGCCCCGGCGTTTTTTTTTATGCCCGGTTGCCTCTTGCGCACCATTTCGTTATCTTGTCTGGCGATGAGATCGTGGTCCCTTCTCCACCAACCAGATAAAGATGCCGCCATGGAAAGCATAGAAGTCGCCAAAATCAAACCCGGTCAAAGCGTCACCCTCGATTTCGGCAACAAGACGCCGATCCTCACCCGCCTGGAGGAACCCCGGAAATTCAAGATCGAGGAGTGGTATCCCGAGGAGCGGGAGATCTGGCTCCTGGATGACGTGATTGCCGAGGACGAACCCCTGCGCTACTGTTTCGACCCGAAAACGACCCTGGCCGAAGCCCTCAAGGCCGACCAGAAGATCTTCGGACAAAACAAGAAACTGTGCGATTTTCTGGGCAGGGTGGTCGGCGGGATCGAGATGGAGGAAGAAGAGGAAGAGGAAGACGAAGAGGGGGAGGACGAGGACGACGGTGGTTGAACCTGCCGCGCGCATCGAGGCCGGAAGCATGAACCGTTCCACCACATGCTCGGGTCTGCCCCGCGTCAAGATCTGCGGCATCACCAGCATCGAGGATGCCATGGCGGCGGTGGCAGCCGGTGCGGACGCCCTGGGATTCGTCTTCCATGCCCGTTCCAAACGGTATATCCCCCCGCGCCGGGCCATGAAGATCGTCGGTCGTCTGCCTCCGTTCATCACCAGCATCGGCCTGTTCGTCAATGCCAGCCGCGAGGAGATCGGCAAAGTCGTTGCGGAGTGCTGCCTGGATGCGATCCAGTTGCACGGCGACGAGGCCCCCGGTGAGTGCCGGGGATTGCCCGGTCGGGTGATCAAGGCGATTCGGGTGGCCGGCCCGGAGGATCTGCTGGGCGTGGATCGCTACCCGGTCTCCGCCATCCTGCTGGATGCCAAGTGCGAGTCCCATTACGGGGGAACCGGACGCACCTTCGACTGGAACCTGCTGGAGGGATTGCAATGCCCCCTGCCGCTGATTCTGGCCGGGGGACTCGATCCGGACAACGTGGCCATGGCCGTGCGTCAGGTGCGTCCCTATGCCGTGGATGTCTCCAGCGGCGTGGAGTCGGCCCCCGGCATCAAGGATCACGAAAGGATGGCCCTCTTCGTCCGTCGTGTCCGCCAGGCCTTTTCAAGGAAAGACAACTCAAGCCAGTAGACGAGGGCACATGAATACGAATACCCCCATGAACTGGTTCAACCGGATCATCAAACCCAAGATCAAGGTGGCCGCCACCCGCGCGCAGCATCCTCCGGAAGGGTTGTGGATCAAATGCGAGCCGTGCGGTCAGACCCTGTTTCACAAGGAACTGGAACGCAACCTGCACGTCTGTCCCCACTGCAGGCGTCATTTTCGCATCAGCGGTCAGGCCCGCATCGACATCACGCTGGACCCGGAAGGCCGCAAGGAGCTTTTCGCCGGCCTGCACCCCTCCGATCCCCTGAAGTTCAAGGACCTGAAACGTTATCGCGACCGCCTGCGGGAGGCCCAGAAGGAGACCGGCGTCAACGATGCCGTGCGCCTTTTCAAGGGGACCATCAAGGGGGTGCCGGCGGTGGTGGCCGCATTCGACTTTCAGTTCCTGGGCGGCTCCATGGGTTCGGTGGTGGGGGCCAAGGTGGCTCAGGGCGCCCTGGCCGCCGCCGAGGAGGAGTGCGGGTTCGTGGTCTTTTCCGCCTCGGGCGGGGCGCGCATGCAGGAGGGGATCCTCTCCCTGATGCAGATGGCCCGCACCTCCACGGCCCTCACCCGTCTGGAGGAACTGGGCTTGCCGTTCATTTCGGTCCTCACCGATCCCACCACCGGCGGGGTCACGGCCTCTTTCGCCATGCTGGGCGACATCATTCTGGCCGAACCCAATGCCCTGATCTGTTTCGCCGGTCCCAGGGTGATCGAGCAGACCGTGCGCGAATCCCTGCCCGAGGGGTTCCAGCGCAGCGAGTACCTTCTGGAACACGGTTTTGTGGACCGCATCTGTCCGCGCAGCGAAATGCGCGATCAACTGGCGGATTTTCTCTCCCGCCTGACCCGTTCCCGGCGCAACGGCAGAGTGCTGGAGACCGGCTGGAGCCGTGGCGAGGAACCCAGATTGCCGTTCATCGACGCCTGAATGATCGGTCGGGTTCCGGCGTTGCGGGCGCTGTTGGCCAGACGCTCGCCCGCGATGATCCGTCCGGGTCTGCGCCCGGTGCGGCGTCTGCTGGCGCGTCTGGGGGATCCCCAGCGGGGGCTGGCCGTGGTGCATGTGGCGGGGACCAACGGCAAGGGGTCGGTGATCGCCTTTCTCGAGGCCATGCTGCTGGCAGCCGGGATTCCGGTGGCGGCCTACACCTCGCCCCATCTGATTCGCTTTCACGAACGGATGCGCATCGATGGCCGGGAAATCACGGATGATGCCCTGGACGCCCTGCTGACGGAGGTCATCGCCGCCGACCCGGAGGAGGAGACCACCTTCTTCGAGTTGACCACCGCTGCGGCCTTGCTGCATTTTGCCCGCCTCGGACGGTTCGCGCTCTCCGGGCCGGGGCTGGTGTTGTTGGAGACCGGTCTGGGTGGGCGTCTGGACGCCACCAACGTGGTCGTCCCCAGAGTGGCCATGCTCACCACCATCGCCATGGATCACGAGGAGTATCTGGGGTCTTCCCTGGTCGCCATCGCCCGCGAAAAGGCGGGCATCCTGAAACCGGGGGTCCCGGTGGTCGCCGCACCCGGTTCGTGGGTGGCGCAACGGGTGATCGCGGCGACGGCCCGGCGCCTGGGTGCCCCCTTGTGGCTGGCAGGGCGGGATTTTCATCATGTTGTGCCGCGCCGGGAGCCGGCGGGGCGAATGGATTGGCGTTTTCGTCTGGCCGGGGGTGGCCCCTGGGCGCGGTTGCCCGCGCCGGCCCTGCCAGGCCTGCATCAGTACGCCAATGCCGCCCTGGCCATGGCGGGGGCCGTGATCCTGCGGGAGTCGGGGATGCGGCTTTCCCTCGCCCATGCCCGGATCGGCATTGCCAACGCCCATCACCCGGGACGGCTGGAGTGTTTTCCAGGCACGCCCCCGGTATGGCTGGATGGGGCGCACAACCCTTCCGGAATGGAGGCATTGGCCCGCTGGGTGCAAAATGGTGGCATGGGGGAGCCGTTTGTTCCCATCACCTTGATTTTTTCCGTTGTGCAACATAAAAATGGCCTGAATATGGTCAATCGCTTGATCCCTTGGGTGCGCGAGGTGTTCACCGTCTCGTGTGGCGGGGAACGGGGACGCTCCCCGGACGAACTGATCGGGTTGTGGAACGATGCCCCGGTTGCGGTCACCTGCCTTGCCGACGCCAGGCAGGCATTGGCTGCGGCCCGCCGCTCCGCCGGCCCTGGGGGACGGATCCTGGTGACCGGTTCTTTGTTTCTGGTGGGCGAGGTGCGTTCTCTGTTATTGTAGTCCATCTCTAAGCCGGTCGCGTGGCTCGCGCGCCGGCATGAACGAAAAAAGGGGTACCGCATGAATCCGGAACGTCGCGCGCGGGCGGGGCGGGGGTTGCTCTCCGCATGCCTTGCCTGTCTTTTGTTGCACCACGCACCCCCGCTCCTGGCGGAATCGGAGCCGGAGGTCCCCATCGATTTCAACGCCGACCATCTCGATATCGACAACAAGAATCAGCGCATCGAGGCCAAGGGCAAGGTCCAGGTCTCCCAGCCCGGCAGGATGGAGCTTTCCGCCGACGAAGCCTCCTATGTCATCGACAAACGGGTGGTCCACGCCACCGGCAATGTGCGCATGGAGCGCAACGGCGATCTGTTCACCAGCGACAAGCTGGAACTGGATATCGAAAACCGCACCGGCAGCATGGAAAAACCGGTCGCCGACCTCAAGGGGCCAGGCGGGCACGTGGCCGGGGAGCACGTCGATTTTCTCTCCCAGGATCATTACCTCCTGCGCAACGCCACCTACACCAACTGCGACTGCGAACCGGGGGCCAAGCCTTCCTGGGAATTGACCGCCCGGGAGGTGGACCTGGACCGCGAGGCCAACACCATGACCGCCAAGGATGTCCATCTGCGCCTGGGGGACGTGCCGGTAATGTGGGTTCCCTGGTGGCGCCATCCTTTGCTTCCCAAGCGTCAGAGCGGCCTGCTCTTCCCGACCATGCGCGCCGCCGGCGGCAACGGGTTCGAGGCCGACATCCCCTATTACTGGGATATCGCCCCCAACCGGGATGCCACCCTCACCCTCCATCCCACCTCGCGTCGCGGCATGCTGACCAAGGTGCAGTATCGCTACATGGGCACCGATTACCGGGGGCAACTGGATACCCAGAACATCTACGACTCCGTGGAGGAACGCCATCGCGGCCTGACATTGTTCCAGCACCAGCAAAATGTCGGCTCCTGGGCGCTGGACGCGCGTCTGGCCAACAGTCAGACCCGGGATTTCCTGCACGATTTTCCGCAAAAAAAGTTGATCGATCCCCGTGAGCGTCGTCTGGAATCCCATCTCGAGGCGGATCGGCTCTGGTTGCGCAAGCAGGGCTACTCCAATTTTCAGACCGGAACCGCATGGTATCAGAACCTGGATGCCGCCAACGACCGCTATACGGTTCAGCGCCTGCCCTACATGTCGTTCACCGATGATCGCCCGTTGCATGCCCTGGGGCGCGTCGTGGAAGGGAATGCCCTGACCGCCGGCCATTTCCAGTTGCACGGCGATTACAAGTTCGATTCCTTCTATCAGTTGTCCGGGGATGCCGCCCAACGGCTGGATTTGGCGCCGGAACTCCAGTACTGGCGGGCGCTGCCCATCGGTCACGTCAGCGGCGCCCTGGGGCTGCGGCAGACCAGCTACCTGATGCAGGGCGATCCCAATCAGACCGGTGCGAAGGATCCCTCGGAGAGCCGTGAGGCCGCCTCCCTGCGGTTGCGCCTGGACATGGATCTGGCCCGCTCCTATGGCGGCGGTGCCTACAAGCACACCCTGGAGCCGGCGATTCAATATGCCATGCTCTCGTCCAGCAACCAGAGCGGTCTGCCCAATTTCGATTCCACCTTGCGCCATTTCAGCGTCGGCAACCTCTTCGACGGCAATCTCTATTCCGGGGATGACCGGCTTTCCGCCGGTCAATGGGTCGCCTACGGTCTGACTTCGCGTCTCTTCGGACGACAGGGCAGCGGCGATGTGCGCAATCTCGTCACCTTGACCGTGGGCCAACGCTGGGCGCCGGAAGGGGATCGGGAGTATCAGCGGAATCACACCTTCTCGGATGTGGTCTCCGGCGTGGAGTGGAACCTGACGGACCACTGGACCGTCTCCCTGGGCAACCGCTACGATCAGTATGACAATACCGTGCGCTCCATGGATACCGCCTTGTCCTATTCGGATGCCTCCAGCAAGGTTGCCATCGGCTATCACCGCAATCGGCCAGAGACCGAGTTGGTCTTCCTGACCGAGGGGAGTACCGAACCGGTGGAGGAGGTGACCTTGCAGGCCAGTTGGCGGGCGCGGGAACATTGGCGTTTCAAACAGGATGCCGATTACTCCCTGGAGACCAGCGGATTGAAGAGTTGGCGTTCGGGCATCGCCTATGACCACTCGTGTTGGAGTATCGAGCTTTCGGGCGGACGGGAACTCTCTTCCCAAACCAATAAACATGGTGGTGGGTTCATCGGCTTGTATTTCATCTTGAAGGGGTTGGGTGGCTATGGCGTTTCATCGTAAGCTGGCGATTTTTGCCTTTCTCGGCGGTCTGGCACCGTTTTTCGCCGGGGCGGTGGTCCTGGATCGGATCGTGGCGGTGGTCGGCGCGGAGATCGTCTCGGAAAAGCCGGTCAAGTCGCAGATCATCATGGCCTCCGAGGTGGACGAGATGGCCCGTCCCCTGCTTGCCCGCGTGGGGCAGGGGGACGACGCGGATGCCGGCAGGATCCGCGCCAAGGTGCTCGAGGAGTTGATCATGCGGGTCCTGCGCGAGCAGAAGGCGGAACAGTTGGGTGTTGCCGTCGAAGAAAAGGATATCGAAGCCGTCATGGTTCAGGTGGAGCGCAACAACAATCTGCCTCCGGGCAGTCTCCCCAAGGCGCTGGCCAGCCAGAACATCCCTCTGGCCCAGTACAAACTGGGGCTGCGGGATCAACTCATGAAGGGACGCCTGATCAACAAGGTGATCCGGCCTCTGGTTTCGGTCTCCCCTGACGAAATCGCCAGCCTCTATCACACGATGCGCGGCGCGGACGCCCCCCAGGAGGTGCATCTGGCGCAGATTCTGCTGGCAGTGGACAATTCGGCCAACCAGGCCCGCGCGGAGGAAAAGACGAAACTGGCGCACGAGTTGATCGGTCGGTTGCGTTCGGGCGCCTCGCTGGCCTCGCTGGCCGGGCAATATTCCGATGACGCCAGCGGTCTGCAGGGTGGGGATATCGGTTGGTTCAAGCGCGGGGAGTTGATGCCGGAGTTGGAAGCGGCGGTCTTCAAGATGCAGCCCGGCGAGTTCGTCGGTCCGGTGCGTACCGCGCAGGGGATCCATATCCTGGCGGTGTTGGAAAAGCGCAGGGCGACCCTCAAGCCCAAGGGCGGGCCGGAACAGGTGAAGGTCAAGGCGCGTCACATCCTCATCAAGGTCCCCTCCGGCGTCTCCGCCAAGGAGGAGGAGCAGGCGAAACAAACCTTGCTCGCCGTTCGTCAGGAGGTGCTCGCCGGCGCCCCCTTCGCGCAAATGGCCAGAAAATATTCCCAGGACGAGACCGCCCGGGAAGGTGGCGATCTGAAATGGTTCGGTCCCGGTCTGATGGTGGCGCCCTTCGAGGAGGTCGCGTTCCGCCTGAAACCGAATGAAGTCTCCGACCCGGTGCGTACTCCGTTCGGGTGGCACCTGATTCTGGTGGAGGAGCGCAAGGTGCTGGAACCCGATTCCCTGGAGGCCCAGTCCAAGGAGTTGGAGGAACGGTTGATGGAAGTGAAATTACAGGCCCGTTACAATCAATGGTTGCGGGATATCCGTCTGCGAGCTTATGTGGAGTTGCGATGAACAGAATGATGTTGGCGGTGACCATGGGGGATCCCACCGGGGTCGGCCCGGAGATCGTGTTGAAAGCCTTTGCGGCCCATCCCTGGAGGGTGAACACCCGCTACCGTCTGGTGCATATCGGTGATCCTGAGGTCTATGCCCATACGGCGCGGCATCTGGGGATGAAGATGCCCATGCAGGTTTTTTCCAGCGTGGAGGAGAGCCTGGAGTGGCCGGTGGAGAGTTTTGGCATCCTGCCGACAACGGCCAGGGTGGAGATGGACGACTTCGCTTTCGGACATCCCCAGGCGCGTCACGCCGCCGCCGTGGTGGAGAGCATCGAGACGGCCAGCCGGCTGGCGCGGGAAGGGCGGGTGGCCGCCATGGTGACGCCTCCTTTGCACAAGGCCTCGATTCATGCGGCGGGTTTCGATTTTCCGGGGCATACCGAGCTTCTGGCCCGTTTCCTGGGGGTGGATCATCCGGTCATGATGTTGTCCGGCAACGGGTTGCGGGTGGTTCCGACGACGATTCATCAATCGTTGGCCTCGGTGTCCGGTTCCTTGACCCGGGAGGGGTTGCGCGAGGTGATCCGCATCACGTTGGATGCCCTGCGTTTGGATTTCGATATTGCCCGTCCCCGCGTCGTGGTGGCGGGTCTGAATCCCCACGCCGGGGAGGGGGGGGCCTTCGGGCGCGAGGAGATCGATATCATCGCGCCGGTGTGCCGGGAGTTCGCGGATACGCATCAGGTGCGCGGGCCGTTGCCCCCGGATACCCTGTTTCACGCCCGTGCCCGTGAAGGGTACGACGCCGTGATCTGCATGTATCACGATCAGGCGTTGATCCCCTTGAAGATGCTTGCCTTCGGCAATTCGATCAACATCACGCTCAATCTGCCGATCGTGCGCACGAGCGTCGATCATGGCACGGCGCACGATATCGCCGGCCAGAACATCGCCGATCCCGGTTCCTATGTGTCCGCCCTGATGACCGCCGAGGGCATTGCGCGCAATCGTGCGGCGCATCGTGGATGATGGGATCCTGCCAATCGTCGGAGACAGGTGTCCAATTTACAAACGCGCACGTATTTTTTCGTGCGCGCACGTATTTTTTCGTGCGCGCACGTATTTTTTCGTGCGCGCATGTATTTTTTCGTGCGCGCATGTATTTTTTCGTGCGCGCACGTATTTTTTCGTGCGCGCACGTATTTTATGGGCACCGCTCATAAACCGTTCCCTTGCCTTTGCCCTTGGCCATGATTTTGCCATTGTTAACCAATCGGTTGAGCAATCGGGTGGCCTGATATGGGTTGATTCTGCACAGGCCCGCCGCATCGGCCCGTTTGATGGTACCGTGTTCCTGAATAAATCTCAGCACCATCTGTTCCTGCTGAATCGGATCAAAGCCCACTTGCCGGATGTAGTCGGCTTCCTGCCCAACCTTCCGGTAAACTGTGGCACTCAAGGTGTAGGTTCGGCCACGGGTCGTGCCGTGGGCTTCCACCAGACCAATCTCAGTCAATCGTTCCAATGCGGAGCGGGTTTCCGACTCCGATTTCTGGGTGGAGGACGCCAGTTCCATGGTCGTCAAGCGTCGTTCCATGCGCAAACGAGACAGGATGATCAGACTCTCCAACGGCATGGGATGCCGGGTACGGTTCTCTTCGCGGATGACCAGTTCCAAAAAATCACGGTTCGAATCGGCGTTGCTCATGCGCAGAATCACCGAGCTGGCATTTGATCGTCCATAATCCGGCGACGGACGGCCAAAACGCAACAGACCCTCGAAAATCCGGTCAATTCCCCGCCCAGTGCGTTCCGCCAGCCCGATCCGTTTGGAGATGTCGGCCAAATGCGGGTTGCGGGGACGTGGTTCGGTGACCAGGAGATTGTCCAGGGTCACCCCTTCCACGAAGCCACCCGGATTGGAAATCGTCAGGCCATCGTCATCGATGCGCACATGCACCGCACCCAATCTGGAATAATCCCGATGGACCAGGGCATTGACCAACGCCTCCCGAAAGGCCCGACGCTCGAAATTGGGCACCGGCACCCGAAACATGCCAATCTGCACTTCGTGTTCCGTCACCCTGGCGGCAAACAGACGCTCCGTCTCCTCGAACACCTGCAACAGCGGCTTGCGAAAAAATTCGTTGGCGCGGACATCGGTTCCTTCCAGCACCTGAAAGGCAACCTCATGGGCGGGAACATGCTGCCGCAACACCTCTTCCCGCCCTGTCATCAAAAGACCGGCCAGGGTGGGACAGCGCACGCCATCCACAGTTGTGGTCAAGCCGAGCGCGCCATCCAATTCCTCATCCGCCAATGGCAAAAGGGCGGCATCCCCGCCATAACGGCGGATGGCCTCCCGGATACGATGGCGTTCCAGGGGATTGAGCGCATCCACGGACAAAAATGACAACGCCACCGCCGAAGGGTCGGCCAGCCCCATGGCGGCTTGACGTTGCATGAACTCGTGAGGATAGAACGGCACCGCTTCCGGCTTGCCATTGGCCAGCAATCGCCGCCGCTGGAGCAGGCCATCGGCTGTGGAGATCAGTTGCCAGGATTTCGGCACACGAATTCTGGCAACCTGCATTCCGGCAGCCACATCCAGCACATCAATGCGCACGGCAAGCGCGGGAATGGTCCGGTTGGCGATCAAGGCGGTCAATCCCATGGCATCCCGATGGTTGGCATGCAGACCTGTAACCATGCCATCGTCCTCGATGCCAAGCAACAGATCACCCCCTTCCGTGTTGGCCAGAGCCACAACGGCGGCCAACAGTTCCCGGTCGGGAAGCGACTTCTGATCGCTTTTGAACGCGACGGTCAGGCTTTCGCCTGCCTGTTGAATGGCGGTCAATGGGTGATCTTCTGCATTCATGATCTTTGTCTCTATTCCAACACTTCCGCCACTGGCCAAACTGCGCAAGGCACCTTCATGGTAATTCTTGCAGTGTTGTGTGCGTTTATTGTGTGTGTCAAGCCGCTTCTTGCAGGCACCAGGCACGCCACATCTCCCGCCAGGCCTGGGTGAGGTGTCGGGCGAAACGGGGCGCGTCGCATAGCGGGGAGCGGACGAGTTGCGCTCTCAGGTTGGCGCGCAGGGTGACGAGATTTTGGAGGTCGTTGGCGAATGCCACGGCCTTGGCGATGTAATCCGTGGTGTCGTCGGCGATCCAGTCCGGCAGACCGGCGTGGGTGAGCAGCGTTTCCCCCTGATGCGCAATGAAGCCGGTCCCGCGCATGGTCAGACAGAGAACACCCATCCACAACCCTTCCACGGTGGTGGTCCCCCCCGGAAAGGGAAACGGGTCCAGGGCGATGTCCACCCGGTGATAGGCGGCCAGATATGCCGTGCGGGGTTGCGCGGCTTCCAGGAGCAGTCGCTCCGGCGCGATGGCCAGTTCCCGGAAGCGGTCGATGAGCCGTTGCCGGATCGTGGGGTCGGCCAGGGAGGCGTTTTTCAGCAACAGGCGGCTGTCCGGCACGCGCCGCAGGATTTCCGCCCAGCAGTCGAGCACCCCGGCGTTGAGTTTCATCTGTTTGTTGAAACAGCCGAAGGTGATGAAACCGTTGCGCGCGGCAGGCAGGGGGGCCACGTCCGGGGCATCAGTTGGCGGGGTGAAACAGAGATGGCACTCCGGCAGCCGCCAGGGTTTTTCCACGTATTGCCAACATTCTTCCTCGGGCAGGTTGATGGCATCGCCCAGCAGGTAGTCCATGGCCGCAACCCCGGTGGTGGCGAAATATCCCAGCCAGGCGACCTGTAACGGCGCCGGTTTCCAGGCAAAGACCGGCAGGCGGTTGTCCACGGTGTGCCCGGCCAGATCGATCAGGATGTCAATGCCGTCCTGCCGGATTTGGGCGGCGACCCCCGCATCCGACAGGGAGCGGATCGGACGCCAGTTGGGGACGGATGCCCGGATCCGCTGCGTCATGGCATCCTCCCGCAGCACGGCGGAGTAGGCGAACAGTTCGATCTCCTCCTGCGGCAGGGCGGCCAAAACCCCTTCCAGGAAGTAGCCCACCGGATGGAAACGAAAATCCCCGGAGACCATCCCCACCCGCAGTCGCCGGTTGACATCCCCAGGGTCCGGGTGATGAGAGAACGGCGTGGCCAGGTCGGCAACCCGTTTTCCGTACTGTTTGGCGTCGGCCAGGAACTGGTGCGGGTCCAGCCCCGGAATGAAGAGCAGATTGTCGTGGATCGCCAGTGACTCGGGTCGCAGCGCGAGCGCCCGACGATAGCAGGCGTCGGCCTCGGCGAGTCGGCCCTGATCCCGCAGCAGATGACCGAGATTGTTGTGCGCCTCGGCATGGTCCGGCTGCAGGGCCAGCGCCTGGCGCAGGCAGCTTTCGGCCAGGACGATGCGGCCCTGTTCCGCCAGCACGATGCCCAGATTGCCGTGGAGTTCGGCCTGTCCTGGTGCCAGGGTCAGGGCGTGCCGCAGCATCTTTTCGGCATCATCGAGACGCCCTTGCCTCTGGAGGACCAGCCCCAGATTGTTGAGGGCCGGCATGTGGTCCGGGCAACGTGTCAGGGCCTCGAGCAGACAGTCTGCGGCCTCCTCCAGCCGACCTGTTTCCCGGAGAAAGTCGCCGAACGCGCAGAGGGTCCCGACGGCATCTTTTTGCAGGTTCAAGGCCTGTCGGAAGTGGTTTTCCGCAATCTCCGGCCTGCCCTGTTTCTGGAGGGCGGTGCCCAGATGGGTCAGGATCTCGCAACAACTGGCGCGGTATTGTGCGTGCCCGGGATCGACCTCCAGGGCGGTCAGCAAGTGGGTCAAGGCAGCTTGATGGTGCCCGTGTTGCCAGGCCAGGATGCCAAGATTGTGCTGGGCGTCCGGGTGACGCGGCTGAAGCTGCAGGATCGCCCGGTAGAGTGGTTCCGCTTCCGCCAGGCGTCCCGCATGATGATGCGCGATGGCCTGCTGCAATGCCTCTTCGAGGGAAAGATTACCTTGCATGACACACCGTCCTGGGGAGAAAATGGGGCCTGGAAGAAGGGATGTCGGGCATCCTACCCCATGCGTTTTACAGGAGACAAGCGAAAAAAATGGGTAACCAACGGGTACGTCGGGCGCGTTGGGCGTGCCTGGGCATGTTGCTGTGGATGCCTGCCGTGGCCTCGGCCCTGGAGGTGGTGGCCACCATCCCCCCCTGGCACTCCCTGACCGCTGCGGTCATGGCCGGTGTGGGCACTCCCGCGTTGTTGATCCGGGGCAGCGGTTCGCCCCACACCTATACCTTGCGCCCTTCCGATGCCCGCCTGCTGGAACGGGCCGATCTGGTGGTCTGGGGCGGGGAGGGGCTGGAGACCTTGCTGACCCGTCCGCTGGCCTCCCTGGCGCGCAAGGGGGACAAGCTGGCGTTGTTGGGTGTGGACGGCCTGACCCGTCTGCCTGTGCGGGCGGGGGGGGCATGGGAGGAGGAGGGGGACGATCACGGTCACGGTCACGACCACGCCGCCACCGATCCTCATCTTTGGCTGGATCCGGTCAATGCCCGGCTCATGGCCTTGGCCATCGCGGAGCGTCTGGCGCGGCTCGATCCGGGGAACGCCGCCCGCTACCGGGCCAATGCCGCCGGGTTGTCCGACCGGCTGGAGGCGTTGGACCGGGAGTTGGCCAGCGAGATGGCCGCGTTGCGGGAGCGACCTTACATCGTTTTTCACGATGCCTATCACTATTTCGAGCATCGCTATGGCCTGCACGCCGTGGGCGCGGTGGTGGTGCATCCCGACCGTCCTCCCGGCGCCCGCCGGGTTGGGGAGATCGTCCGCCGGATGCGGGAGAGCAAGGCGGTCTGTCTGTTCAGTGAACCCCAGTTCCCCTCCAGGTTGATTGCCACCGTGACCGAACACCAGCCGGTGCGTGTCGGTCGTCTCGACCCCCTGGGCGCGGGGCTGCCGGAGGGTCCGGAGCACTACTTTCAAACGTTGCGCAATCTTGCCCGGTCGTTTCGGGAGTGTCTCGCCCCATGAGGGGGCAGATGCAAGCGCCCATTCCTCTCCTGGTTCCATTGCCCCTTTGCTGCGTCATGCCAGGGGTCCCGCCGACAGGATCCGCAAGGGGGCGTTCGGTGTTCCCGACGGCACCTCGATGACCACTGCCGGCTGTTTGTGATGGAGAAAATAGTCCTGCGCCAGGGCTTGCGCCTCTTCCCGATTGTCGAAGCGGCCAATCCAGACCAGCTGCCACGTCCGGCCCTTGGCATCCTTTTTCTCGCAGACGTATAGATGATAATTATTTTTGGCCGCCAACTCGGCGAGCATCTTTTCCGTGGCTTCTGGGGCCAGAAAGGCCGCCACCTGCACCGCATAGCCCTCGGCTGGCGGAACCCGGGGCGCCTTTTGCACGCTGGTCTGGCCGGATGCCGCAGAGTGAAAGCCTTGTCTGGCCAGCGGGATGATGTAGCCGGGACGCCCCTCCCGTTCGGTGAACGCCTGCAGGGCGGCCCGCGCCGCGCTTTCCGTGTCGAAACGCCCGATCCGCACCTGATGCCAGGTCAGAGCGCCCTCACTGCTTTCCGCCAGGGTGAGGTCGTAATCCTTGTCCTGCAATTGGCTGATCAACTCCAGGGCAGCGGTTTCTTCCTGAAAGGAACCGATCTGGATGGCGAATTGCCGCAGGTCGGCAGGGGGCCTCTTGGCTTCGGGCGTGGATTCGTCGTCGCTCATGAGGTGCACGAAATCGAGCAGGGAAATCTGTTCTAGATCGGTCACCTCCTCGGTGCGAACCGGCCTGGAGCGCGGCTGCGGGAGAGGGGCGGGAAGCGCGGCGGGAGGGGGTTCGGGTGCGGCCACCGCAGGTTGCGGTCGAGGGACCGGGGTGTTCAACAGGGATTCGGCCAGCAGGTTCATGGTCTCCTCCTGGACCTCGGAAATATGGGCATCCCGTGCTTCCGGGGCGGGCGGCGCGCTCTCCGGCGCGGGCGAGGGGGGCTGCGCTTCGGCAACCGGGGGGAGATCCTCATGCGGCATGGGCGCCGGACTCTCCGGTTTGGTCAACACCTCGGTGAGTTGACCCATGGCCGCCAGCAGACGGTAGGACTCCGTCATGAACTGGAACTGCTCCTGCACCAACAGCCGCTTGGATGCCTGGAGTTCGTTTTCCGAATTGAGCAGATCGAGCATGGTTTGCAGACCCAGGCGGAACTTCTCCTTGTGATCCCGATTGACGGCATGGGTGGTGTCCACATGCCGCTCCAGGCTCTGCATCCGGGCACGGGAGGCGAGCAGGGCGTTCCAGGCCCCATTCACCTTCTCCTCCACGGTACGCCGCGCCTGCTCCAGTTTTTCCCGGAACCGCAGCGATTTGTGCGAAGTCTCCTGGAACTTGGCCAGATCCGCCCCGCCACGGAAAAAGTTGTAGCGCAGATTCACCATGGCGGTGGCGTCCTGGGTATAGCTGCGGGTGCCCCCGGCATTGTTGCTTTCGGAAACCGACATGTCCAGGCTGATCTTCGGCCACAGCGAGGCCGCGTTGACCTTCCCCTCGGCTCGGGTGGCATCCAGGTCGGAGTTGGCCGACAGCAGCATCGGATTGAGCCGCATGGCCACCTCCATGGCTTCGGCCCGCGAGGTGGGCAGACGATGTTTGGGAACCGTGGCCTGGGCCAGCGCCCCGGGAGGAAAGCCCACCAGCGTGGAGAACCTGCTTTCCGCAGCCCGCAGCGCCCCTTCGGTGGTGGCCAGTTCCGAGGCGATCAGGGAGAGCCTGCTCTCCGCCTGACGGACATCCATCTCCGCGTTGATCCCCAGTTGCGCCGTCTGGCGGGTCTTGATCAGCAGGTCCGAGTGGATGTTCAGGGCTTCTCGCGCCAGGGCCAGCAGCGAACGCTGCTTTTGGGTATCGATAAAGGCCTCGGCCACCGCCAGGGTCACGTTTTCGATCTCCTCCCGATGGGAGTGCTCGCTCGATTGCACCTGCGCCTGGGTCTGGCTCAACTTGTTGAGGGTATTGAATCCGTCGAAGATCGGCTGATTGATGCTCATGCCGGCCTCGCCTCTGGTCATGACCAGGGCGCCTCCCTCCGGCGAGGAGCGGGTGTAGGGGGAATTGATCCACTCCCGGCCCTTGCCGGTGGTGATGTCGATGGTGGGCAGGAATCCGGCGTATGCCTGACGGATGCGCTGCCGGGTCTCTTCCAACTCCTGGGCCGCAGCGCGCACCTTCGGATTGGAGTGCATGGCCTCGTTCACGGCATCGGTCAGAGTGATGGCGCGTGCCGGAAAAGGCGAAAAAAATGACATGATCGCCAACAGCATCACGGCTTGGCGCAATCGTGCCTTTTTCTGTGTAACTCGTTGTTTCAAGAGTTTTTTACCTTATCGTGCAGCCTGTGCGCCAGAGTGGGTCCATTGGCTTTATGATTTTCTTAACGGAGATTCAGCAAGGAGTGTGCCTTATAATCAAGACAATCCCGCTTGCCTCATGAGCGATTTTGGCCGATAAATGGTTGTATATCCGTTTTGGTTGGGGGAGAGTGCGATGGCCAAGAAAGATTCGTTTTTTTCCAGGGATGGCTGGCCAGAGCAACTGACCCCCTTTTCCCTGGTGGCGGATTCGATTTGGGATCTGCTGCTGGTCTCCCTGATGCTCAACATTCTGTCCCTGGTGTTGCCTCTGACTTTGCTGCAAGTCTATGACCGGATTCTTCAATACGAGGCTGTCAGCACCCTGGCGCTGTTGCTGGTCGGTGTGGCAATGGCCACCTTTCTGGATGCACTTTTGAAAATGGGCCGGTCCTATGTCGGCGCCTGGCTTGGCGCCCGTTTCGAGCACAACGCCGGCGTGGGCGCCATGGAGCGTCTGCTGTCGGTCAATCTGGCCGATTTCGAGCGGGTCGGCTCCGGCGTCCACCTGGAACGGCTGAACTCCCTGAACGTGATCAAGGACTTCTATGCCGGCAACGCCGTGCTGGTCATCCTGGATCTGCCCTTCGTCGTGGTCTTCCTGGTCCTGATCTATTATCTGGCCGGCTGGCTGGTGCTGATTCCGGTGATTTTGTTCCTCCTGTTTCTTCTGTTCACCCTCTACATCGGTTCCCGGTTGCATCAGGCCGTGGCCGACCGCATGAAGTCGGATGACATCCGCATCAATTTCATCATCGAGGTTCTGGCCGGGATTCACGCGGTCAAGTCCATGGCCATGGAGGCGATGATGCTCCGGCGCTACGAGCGCTTGCAGGAGGCCTGCGCCCTGGGGGCGCAACGGGTGGGCATGGAGGGCGCCGATGCCCAGACCATCGGCGCCTTCTTCTCCCAGTTGACCACCGTGGGGGTGGTGGCCTTCGGCAGCATTCTGGTCATCAACCACGAATTGACCATCGGCGGACTGTCGGCTTGCAGCATGCTGGCCGGACGTTCCATTCAGCCCTTGCAGAAGGCGGTGGGCATCTGGGCGCGTTTTCAGACCATTCGCGTGGCCCGCAAGCGGTTGAACGCCATCTTCGAGATGAAACCCGCCGTCCCCCCTGGCACCCCGCCGGTCCCGGAGTTGCGCGGCAAGGTGGTGTTGAAGAATGTCAGTTTCGCCTATCCCGTGGAACAGTCGGATCAGCGCAACCGGGACAACAAGCCGCCGCCACCTCCACGCAAGGTGATCGACAATGTCAGCCTGGAGGTCAATCCCGGCGAGACCATCGCCATTCAGGGCGCCAGCGGCAAGACCACCCTGTTGTGGCTGATGATGGGGGCGCTGCGCCCCACCGAGGGACAGGTCTTTCTGGATGACTACGACCTTGCCTCGTATGATCCCGGCACCCTGCACTTTCAGGTGGCCTACATGCCTCAGGTGGGCATGCTGTTCAAGGGGACCATCCTGGAAAACATCCACATGTTCCGTCCGGAGTGGGCGGACCTGGCCATGGAAGCGGCAGGTCGCCTGGAATTGGAGGATTTCGTCTCCAAGCTCCCCAAGGGGTACGAGACCATCATCGACGACGGTGCCGACGAAACCATCCCCAGAGGCATCAAACAGCGCATCACCATCGCCCGCGGCCTGGTCTCCTCGCCACGCATCCTGTTGTTCGACGAGGCCAACACCGCCATCGACAGCAGCGGCGACGACAAGCTCAAGGCGGTCCTGGAGTCGATGCACGGCAAGGTGACCTTGATCATGGTCACCCATCGCCCCTCCCTGGAGCGGCTGGCGGATCGGGTATACGAACTCAAGAACGGCACCCTGTCCCTGAAACCTCCCAGGGCGCCCTTCGTCAAACCGGCCCCCGCCCCAGAGGGCAAACGATGACCGGGGATCCGGAACTGGAGGCCATCCGCGAGCTGCTGCGCCCCCGGCAGCCGGTCACCGGGCTGTTGGCGGAGTTTGCACGGCTCTCCGATTTTGGGGCCTGCATGATTCCTTTGTTAATGTCAATGGGTTATCATGGTGACTTGCGTCATATTGCCGAGGCCCTGCCGCACTTCGCCGAGTCTCTCGATCTGACCGGCCTTCGCAACATGATGGCCAACATGACCTATGCCAGCCGTCCGGGCAGGTTCGACCTCGACGAGATCGATCCGCGACTGCTGCCCTGCCTGTTCGTCCCGGATCGCGAGCCCGCCATGGTCCTTTTGAAGCGCAAGCGGGACGGCATCATCGTCTTCAACGGTGCCAGCAGCAATGTGGAGTTCATCCCGGCCACCTCCATGCGCGGGACCGCCTATTTTTTCGAGGCCATGGATCTGGAGGAACGAACCGCACTGCAAAAGCGGTTGGGTTGGTTCGGCATGGTGGCGGAGCGGTTTCGCAAGTTGTTGGTGTATATTCTTCTCGTGACTTTTTTCATAACGCTCATGCAGGTCGCGTCGCCTCTGTTCGTCATGGCGGTTTACGACCGGGTGGTGGGCAGCCAATCCATGGAGACTTTGAGCCATCTGCTCTTGGGGATCTCCTGCGTGCTGCTGTTCGACTGGATGCTGCGCAAGGTCCGCTCCAAGATGCTGATGTACGTCGGGGCGCGCATGGACAGCATCGTCAGCAACGCCATTTTCATGCGGATCCTCTCCCTGACCCCCAGTTTCACCGAACGCGCCCCGACCGGCGCCCAGGTGGCGCGCATCAAGGACTTCGACTCCGTGCGGGAGTTCTTCACCGGTCCCATGATGATGGTCTTTTTCGAGTTGCCGTTTTCCGTGGTGTTTTTCGCGGTGATCGGCATTCTCGGTGGCGTGTTGGCGGTGATTCCCATCGTGACCATGTTTCTGTTCGTGTTGTTGTGGCTGGTGATGACGCCCATGGTGGCCAGGGAGGAGACCCGTTCCCGCAGGGCGAGCAGCAAGAAACAGGAGTTCGTGGTGGAAAGCCTGGGCCGCATGCGGGCGATCAAGTACAGCGGCATGGAGGAGATCTGGCTCGAGCGGTTTCGGACCCTGTCTTCCCAGGCCGCCATGGCCAACTTTCGCACCGCCCTCATCAATGCCCTGGTCAACTCCATCGCCACGTTGCTGATCGTCGGTTCCGGCGTGACGGTCATCGGACTGGGGGTGTTTCGCGTGATGTCCGGCGACATGACCACGGGGGGGTTGGTGGCCTCGATGATTCTGGTCTGGCGGGTCTTGGCCCCCATTCAGAGCGCTTTCGTCGCCATGACCCGTCTGGAGCAGGTCCATTCCAGCATCAATCAGATCAACAGCCTCATGAACGTTGTCCCGGAACGGGAGGAGTATGCCGCCATCGAGCCGATCAAGACCTTCCGGGGGCAGATTACCTTTGTGCGGGTCAGCATTCGTTACGTCCCGGAGGCCGAACCGGCCCTGATGGGGGTCAATTTCGAGGTGCAGCCGGGGCAGGTGGTGGCGGTGATCGGTCCCAACGGCTCCGGGAAATCGACGGTCATCAAGCTCATCGCCGGCCTTTATTCTCCCCAGGCGGGGAGCATCCGCATCGACGGACTGGATATTCGGCAGATGAATGTGATTGAATTGCGTCATGCTGTGGCGTATGTCCCGCAGTCCTGTCACCTCTTTTATGGAACGGTTGCCCAGAATCTGCGTCTGGCCCATGCCACGGCCTCGGACGAGGATTTGCAGGAGGCGTGTCGCAAGGCGCAGGTGTATGATGAAATCATGGCGTTGCCCAATCAGTTCTGGACCCGTCTCGGCGACCAGAAATCGGCCCAGCTCCCCTCGAGCATGGTGCAGAAGCTCTCCCTGGCGCGTGCCTATCTCAAGCCTTCCAAGATCATGCTGTTCGACGAACCTGCCAACAGCCTGGGGTGGGAGGATGACCAGGCCTTCATCCGGGTGGTGGGGGAGTTGCGTGGCAAGAGGACCATCTTTATCGTCACCCACCGTCCCAGCCATATCCGGTTGGCGGATCAGGTCTTCTATTTCGAGCAGGGTTATTTGCGTCTCTCCGGCAAGCCGGATGATGTCCTGAGGCAGATTCCCGGAGGCATTGTATGAGCGGCCCTGACGAAAAGCAGACCACGAAACCGATCGCGCCCCGCGCCAAGGCCGTTGCGCTTGCCATCGGCAGGCCCCCCAGGCCGGAGCAGCCGTCGTCGCCTGCGCCTGTCCCGTCCGCGCCGGCCACGGTTGCGCCTGCCACCAAACCCGAGGATCCCCCGCGCAGGGTGAGTGCTTCGTTTGTGATCGGTCAGAAGGTTGTGGAACCACGGACACCCGAGGCCGCTGCCACGCCTGCCCTGCGCATGGCGACCTCTTCGTCGAAATAACCCAGCTGTTGTTCCAGCACGCTCTT
>JADGAR010000013.1 GCA_015231915.1 Magnetococcales bacterium | reverse complement strand
GGGGGGGGGGGGGGGGGGGGTGGGGCGGGGGGTTCGGGGGGGGGGGGGGGGGGGGGGGTGGGGGGGGGGGGGGGGGGGGGGGGATCCTGGGGCGAGGTTTCTCGAGGCGTGTTCAGACGTTGCAGGGCATCGAAGATCGACACCCCCGCCTCTTCCCCGGTCACTGCCTCGCGCACCATGGCGCGGATGTCGTCCAGGCCATGGGTGAGGCGATCCACCAGCTCCGGCGTGAACTCCAGGCTCCCCTGGCGGCAGGCAGCGCCCAGCATGTCCTCCAGGCGGTGGGCGAGGGTTTCCACCGTCGCGACGCCCAGCATGCGGGCCGCCCCCTTCAGGCTGTGGGCCTCGCGAAACAGCTCCTTGAGGGTCTCCGGATTTTCGGCATGTTTTTCCAATTGCAGGAAGCCGTCGTCCAGCTTTTGGAGATGCTCCTCGCTTTCGGCCTCGAAGAGTTTGCGCAGCTCTTCATCCTCGATCTTGGGCATCGGCGGCGACTCACACCAGATCCTTCAGCATTTTGGCGGCGTCGTTCAGGGTGCCGATGCCGGTCTTGATCTGGGCGATACCGGAGGCGTTCTCCTTGGCGCCGATATTGATGGTCTGCATGGCGTCCACCACCTGCCGGATCGCCACGGCCTGCTGGCGGACGTTCATGGAGATCTGCTGCGAGCTTTCGGCTGCCGAGGAGATCGACTCCGCCACCGACTGGAAGGCCTCGGAGGTGCGGCGCGCGACCAGGATCCCCTGTTCCATGGTCTTGCTGCCTTCTTCGGTGGCCATCACGGTGGCGTTGGTGGCCTTCTGGATCTCACCGACCAGGCCGTTGATGCGACCTGCGGAGCGCTTGCTCTCGTCGGCCAGCTTGCGGGTCTCCACGGCCAGCACCGAGAACCCCTTGCCGTGTTCCCCGGCCCGCACCGCCTCCACGGCGGCGTTCATGGCCAGCATCTTGGTTTCGTTGGCGAAATCGGAGACCAGCCCGGTGATGTCGCGAATCTGGCCGGTCTGTTCGCTCAGGCGCAGAATCTGCTGGGCAATGGCCGACACCCGCTCCTTGGCCCCCTCGATGGAGAGCAGGGTCTCCTCCACCCGTTCCATGCCCTGCTGGGCCAGTTCCAGGGCCTGGCGCGCGCCGTTGGCTGCGGAATCGGCCTGTTCCGCCGACTGCCTGGCCGAGGCCCCGAGTTCATCCATGGTGGTGTTGGTCTGGTTGACCGAGGCGGCCTGCTGGGCGGCGACCCGCTCCTGCTCGTTGATGCTGGCGGCGATCTGGGTGGCCGACGAGGTGATGACATTGACCGCGCCGGACAAAGGCCGGCTGATGGAGCGGGCGAAGAGCCACCCCACGATCGCCACGACCACCGCCAACACCACGCCGAGCATCCAGACGAACCGGTGCAGGCGGTCCACTTCGGCGAAGGCCTCGTCCGCGTCCCGCGTGCCGATGATCGCCCAGTTCAAACCAGGCAGTTCCAGGGGGGTATAGCAGATCAGTTCCTTTTTGCCCGTGCTGCCGCTCTTGATGGCCTGGCCGCTTTCCCCGTTCAGCGCCTTTTCGATCCATTCATCCGTTCTTTTATGACCGATCCTGCCTTCCTTGCTCGACCGGTTGCTGCGATAGGAGGTCACGCCGTTGAGGCGACCGACCAGATAGATCTCCTCGCTTTCGCCCAGACCGGTTCTTTCCCGCAGCATCTTGTCCACCGGTTCGGTGGGCAGTTGCAACACCACCACCCCGACCACGCGCGACTCCTTGAGGACGGGCGCGCCGATGAAGGCGGCGAATTCCCCCTTGGAGGGGGCATACGGCAGGAAATCCTGTATTGCCGGCCCCTGTTTGGCCTTGGCGAACACCATGCCGAGGGGACTCTCCTTCAGGTTGCCGACCTGGACGTTCTCCCCCAGGTCCGCCTCTCTGGCCACGCTGTAGACCACGTTGCCATCCTCGTCGATGAGCAGCAGATCGTGATAGCCGCTCAGGGCGATCCGTTTTTCCAGCCAGGTGGCCATGCCGGGGTCCAGGGCCGCCACCCACTCCTGGGAGCCGACTTTTTTGCCGGCCTTGACGAATTGATGAAAGAGTTCATGGAAGGTATCGAAAGAGTGGGTCAGGACCCGATTGATCGACAGGGCCGTCACCTCGTTGCGCCGTTCGTGGAAATAGAGTTCGATCTGATCGCTCTGGAGATGGGTGGCCGCCACCATCTTTTCGAAGGAGGCGCGACGCAGCGCCTCCCCGGCCTGGGAGTTGATCATGATGCTGGTCACCAGCAATGGCCCCAAGCCGAACAGCAGAAACAACCCGATCAGCCTGACCGACAAACGTGCTTTCATCTGCCCTACTCCCCCTCAGGATCTACACGGTTTCGTGTACCAACAATTCTTGACTTTGCAATAGCGCTTCCAGATTGAGGATCCCCAACATGCTCTCGTGACCCGCGTCCCCATGGGGGACGGCGCCGGAGAGGTGTTCCTGCCTCGGACCGCTGCCCCCCACCGGGGCCTTGGCGAGGAGATCCGGTCGGCGATGGATGACATCCACCACGTCATGGACCAGCACGCCCACGGTCAGGTGATCGATACGCGCCACCATGACCTTGGCGGGACGGGATTTGGGATCGGCGTTCAGGTGCAGGATGCGGCTCAGGTCCACCAGGGTGAGGATGTCGCCGCGCAGATTCATGCTGCCGGCGACGTGATCGGGACAACAGGGGATCGGCGTCACCTGGCGCAGATGGGCAAACCCCTGCACCTGAGCCAGATTCACGCCGAAGTTCTCCCCGTGCAACCGCACCACGGCCAGGGGGAGGGAGTCGGCCTCGTCTGCGGCCTCCGGGGAGCGCATCAGCCGTTGCGCCCGGGCGTGGAAGAGCGCGCGTTCCCTGTCGCTGGCCCCCGGGTTGAAACGTCGGCATTCGGTGAGGATTTCCGGCACCGCTTCCCCGTGCTCCGCAGGGGTATCCTCCTCGCGGGGCACGCCATGCAGCAGGTGTTCGGGGTCGAGGAGCATCACCATCTCCCCGCCCACCTTGGCGACCTCGGTCACGTGGCGGTAGCGATGGGTTTCGTGTTCCGCGAACGCGGGGCAAGGCTCCACATCCCCAGGCAGGAGTTCACGCACCTCGCGCACATCGTTGACGATGATCCCCACCGGGGTGCCACGCCACTCCACGACCACGATGAAATCGGTCAGTGCGTAATCCCTGGGGGCGTGACGGCCCATGCGCAGGTTCAGGTCCACCACGGAGACCACGTGGCCCCGCAGATTGATCACCCCGGCGACGAAGTGCGGGGCATCCTCCATGGGGAGGATTTCCGGAAGGCGGACAATCTCGCGCACCAGAAGGCACGAAACCCCGTACCATTTGCCGGACACCTCGAAAATGAGGCAATCCCGTTTTTCTTGTATTGAAACCATTTGAAAAACCCGATAAACTGAATTTTCGTGTCAAATTTTTTTTTGCCACTGCATCCGCGACGTTTGATTATGGTGATTTCCCAAATCGATTGCAACGAAAATCGTTGCTCTGCGCCGTTTGCCAAGGTCGAGGGCCAGCGTGTCCTGATGGTCGCCTTCCACTATCCGCCCGCACTGGCGAGCGGCACGCGGCGCACCTTGAGCTTTTCCTGCAATCTCCCGGAGTTCGGCTGGGAACCGATCCTGCTGACCGCTCACCCCCGTGCCTACGAAAAAAGCGATCCCGAGCAACTGGCGGAGATCCCCCCCGACATCCGGGTGGTGCGCGCCTTTGCCCTGGATGCGGCCCGCCATCTGGCCTACAAGCGGCGCTACAGTCGCCTGACCGCCTGGCCGGATCGCTGGGGGAGCTGGTGGCTGGGAGCGGTGCCGGCGGGTCTTTATCTGATTCGCCGCTACCGTCCACAGGTCCTCTGGACCACCTATCCCATTCCCACGGCCCTGGGCATCGGCCTGACCCTCGCGCGCCTCTCCGGTCTGCCCTGGGTGATCGACCTGCGGGATCCGCTGGTCACCAGCCAACACCCCCCCCCGGAGTTGCGGGATTCCTACCTGCGCCTGGAGGGCAAGGTCGTGGAACGCTGCAGCCGGATCGTGGTGAGCACCCCCGGTCTGCAACGGTTTCTGGCCGCACGCCATCCCCACATCCCGCCGGAAAAATGGACCGTGCTGCCCAATGGTTACGACGAAAAGATCTTCCGCTCCCTGGTTCCGCCCCTCAAGGCGGGCAGACCCAACCCGGAACCGCTGACCCTGGTACATGGCGGCACCCTTTACATCGGCGACAACGAACGCAATCCGGCCCCCTTTCTGCGGGCGCTGGCCGCCCTGCGGGACCGGGGAGAGGTGGGTCCGCCGCGCGCCAACTCCCCGCGCTGCATCGGTCTGACCGTCGTCCTGCGCGCCACCAGCCATGACCAGGCCATCGACGCCATGATCCGGGAATACGACCTGACCGGCATGGTGATCACCGCCCCGTCCATCCCCTACCGTGAATCCATTCGCGAGACAGGCGCCGCCGACGGGCTGCTCCTGTTCCAGGGCGAGGGATACAACCACCTCATTCCCGCCAAGCTGTTCGAGTATCTGCGCGCCTGCCGTCCCATCTTCGCCATGACCGGAGCCGATGGGGACTCCGCCCGCATCCTGCGGGAGACCGGCCTGGAACCCGCCGCCCCCCTGGAGGATGCCGAAGCCATTCAGCCCGCCCTCCTGCGTTTTCTGCAACAAATCCGCGCCGGCAAGGCGCGGCTTCCGGATGCCACCGTTGTCGCCGGCTACTCGCGCCGGTTGCAGGCAAAACGGCTGGCGACCCTGTTCGAGGAGATCACCACGCCGACCATGGCGTTTTCCCGCTGAATCGGTTAAGCTGTAGCGTCACGGAAAAAAAGCCTGCTGCCACCCCACCTTGCGAGAGTGCCGATGAACCCGCCCATCTCCGGAAAAACCCCGACCCACGCGCGCCGGTTGTCGAGCCTGGGCCTGCTGGCGTTACTGTGCGCGCCCTGTCCGGGGTTCGGGCAAGAAACCGACCAGGGGGTTCGCATCATCCAATACGAACCCCCGCCGGCTTTCATCATCACCTACTCCTGGGATTATGCACAAAGTCCAGGCCGGTTCGAGTATGCCCCCACAGACCACCCGCAGGCGCCGCAAACCTGGATCGGCAGACCGAGTCTTTCGCTGGCCAACGACGGACCCACCCATGCCCCGGCCATGACCGCAACCGATCCCGACGCCCCCCTGGCCCCGATCGTCGTGCCAGCGGTCAAAACCTTCATCGAGATCGATGCGGTCGCCGCACCCGCCACGCCCGCGCCCCAGCCCTAGATGGAAACGAACGAGGCCAGCCATTACCGCCGCATAAAGAATACCATCCACTGGGTCATGGAGGACCCGAGTTGCCCCTATCAGCGCTGGTATCATTTCACCATGATGGGGATCCTGCTCCTCTCCCTGGGCGTGATGATCCTGAACACCCACGATGCCCACGAACCCAGCCATAACGCCTCGTCATACCACCAGTTTCTGGTAGGGGTGGAGGATCTGTTCAATTACATCTTTTTGTGCGAATACCTGCTGCGATGGTGGGTCTGCACCTCGCTGACACAAGACTACCAACTGGCCGTGACGCGCTATCGCCGCCGGGTGTTTCGCCCCAGAACCACCAGCGAAATCGCCACCGGCGTCAGCCTGGCGGTGATCAACAAGCTGCGCTGGATGATGCACCCCTTGTCCCTGATCGACCTGTTGGCGGTCCTGCCGGCCTTCCGGTTCTTCCGCATCCTGCGGGTGCTGCAAATCCTGAAATTCTTCCGCTACTCCCGCCGGATCGCCTTCGTCTCCGGCATTCTCGGGGAACGCAGCAACGAGATGATCTCATTGCTGCTGGCCGGCCTGGTGGTCTGGGGCACGGTGGCCATCGCCTTCTTTCTGGCCGAGCACGGACTCAACGACCGGGTGGACAACTTCGGTGCAGCGGTCTACTGGGCGATCATCACCATCACGACCGTGGGTTACGGCGATATTGCCCCCATCACCGAGATGGGACGCGCCATCGCCTCGGTGGGGGTGCTGGTCGGGATGTCGGTCACGGTGCTGACCACCTCCCTGGTGGTCTCCGTGTTCACCAACCGGCTTTTCAACCTGAAGGAATTTCATATGGAACGGCAAATCGAACGGTTGCGCAACCACTATATCGTTTGCGGCCTGGAAGCCCTCGGTCAAGTCGCCTGCGAAAGCCTGCACAACGAAAAGAAGAGCTTCGTGGCCATCGATATCGACCAGCAGCGGGTGGAACGGGCGATGCGGCATGGTTGGCTGGCCATCCAGGGGGACATCAACGATCAGGATACCTGGCAGCGCGCCGGCCTGACACGCGCCTCCGGCGTGATCGTGGCCATCTTAAACGAAGCGACCAACGTCTATGCCATCCTCATGGTGCGGGAACTGAACCCGAAATGTTTCCTGGTGGCCTGCGGTGGCCAGCCCAACTCGGAGCAGCGACTCATGCGGGTCGGCGCGGATCGGGTGATCCTCCCCTTTCAGAACGCCGGCCAGCAGATGGCGCAAACCGCCCTGCGTCCCAGCGCCCTGCAGTTCCTGCGCCTGGCCCTGGACCAGACCCACGCCGCGCTGGACATGGAAGAGATCCCCATCCGCTCCGGATCGATCTTCGACGGGGTGACCCTGCGGGACTCGGACCTGCGGCACGGCTACGACACCATCGTGGTCGGGGTGATCTCCGAGGGCCTGGGCATGACCTTCAATCCCCAGGCCAGCCATCTCCTGAAGGCCGGCGACGTGATCATCTGTCTGGGGCACAAGGACGACATGGAACGGTTGAAACGGGCCTCCAACCAGATCGCGGTGGACCACCTCCTGGAGGGACACGAACTCAACGAGTTCACCATCCTGCCCAACTCCGTCTACGAGGGGATGATGCTGGGCGAATTGGCCTTCAAGGATCGGTTCAATGTCATGCTCCTGGCAGTGGTGACAAACGGCAAGGAGGTCAAATTCATGCCCCCGCCCTCGTTGCGTCTCGCCTCCAACGACGTGCTCATCTGCCTTGGCCACCCCCCGGACCTGGATGCCATGCGCGCCGCCACCGGCAACGCCGACAAACTCCCCTTGCGGCGCATCGGCCTGGAACTGGAACGGACCCAAATCCCCCCCCACTCCCGGCTGCACGGGGTCATCCTGCGGGATGCCGCGATTCGCGAAACCTGGGATTGCAACGTCGTGGCCGTGCAACGTCCTGGCGAAAGTCTGCTGCTCAACCCCGCCCCGGACTACCGGTTCGCCGAGGGGGACATGCTGATCTCCCTCGGCCAGCGCGCCGACCTCAACCGCCTGAAAAGCGCGCTGGGCAAGCGGCGGGATTGATAAAAAAGGGTGGCGCCTCGCCCCCTCTTTGTCGTATCATGTTTAATGTGGGTTGGGGAGGCCACGGGGCCAGGCATGTATCGATTCGGAGACCAAGGATGAAGATGATGATGAAACTAGCTCGTTTGCTGCCAGCGATTCTGTTGATCTTGACTGCTGCCCTCGCCACCGGCCATGCCGCCGAGGAAAAATGCGTTGCCGGTGACTGCGTCAATGGCAAGGGGACCTATATCTATTCCGATGGCAGCAAGTACGTCGGCGAATACAAAAACGGCAAGATCAACGGCCAGGGCAAATTCACCTATCCCGACGGCAGCCAATACATCGGCGAGTACAAGAATAATAAAATGAACGGTCAGGGGACCTTCATCTATCCCAACGGCGACAAGTACGTCGGGGAATTCAACAACAACCAGATGAACGACAAGGGCAAGTTCATCCCCGCCGCCAAAAAGGCAGGCGCAGACAAAAAAACGGAAGCCTCAGCGTCTGCCAAGGAGCCGGAGAAGAAGGAAATCAGCAAATCCAAGCCCGCCAGGAAGGCCGTTGGCAAAGGCAAGAAAAAATCAGGCAAAAAACATTACAAGAAGGCCAAGGCCAAAAAGTGAACCGCCAAACCCCCTGGAGCCGATGCGCCCGGCATCGGCTCCAAGCGATCCGCCTCAATGATGTGACCCCTCCTCCAATTCCGTCAGATAACGCTCCGCCTCCAGGGCGGCCATGCACCCGGTTCCCGCTGCGGTGATCGCCTGCCGGAATATCCGATCCTGAACATCCCCCGCCGCAAAGACACCGGGGATGCTGGTGGCGGTGGAATCCGGCCTGGTGATCAGATAACCGGCCTCGTCCTTTTCCAGTTGCGTGCCGAAAATTTCCGTATTGGGATTGTGGCCGATGGCGATGAAGACGCCGGTCACCGGCAGATCGCTGAGCGCTCCGGTTTTGACGTTCTTCACCCGCAGGCCGCGCACCCCGCCGGCACCGGGGTCCCCCAGGACCTCCTCGACCACGGAATCCCACACCATCTCGATCTTGGGGTTGTTGCGCACCCGTTCCTGCATGGCCTGTTCCGCGCGCAACCGGTCCCGGCGATGCACCAGATGGACCTTGGTGGCGAAATTGGTGAGAAAAATGGCCTCTTCCGCCGCCGAGTTGCCGCCGCCGCACACGGCGATCTCCTGACCTTTGAAGAAAAATCCGTCGCAGGTGGCACAGGCCGATACCCCGAACCCCCGCAAACGCTGTTCCGACTCCAGACCCAGCCAGCGGGCAGAGGCGCCGGTGGCGATGATCAAGGCATCACAGGTGTAAGTGTCACCGGAATCGCAGATCAGACGGAAAGGTTTGCCGGCCAATTCCACGGCGGTCACGGTGTCGAAAATCGTTTCCGTGTCGAACCGTTCTGCCTGGGCACGCATTTTTTCCATCAATTCCGGCCCCTGGACCCCATGCTCGAAACCGGGGAAGTTGTCCACCTCGGTCGTAGTCGTCAATTGGCCTCCAGGTTGCATACCTTGAATCAATACGGGATGCAGTCCGGCGCGACCGGCATAAATGCCCGCCGTGTATCCGGCTGGCCCGGAACCGAGAATGATGAGTCGATGATGGATTTCTTTCGCCATTTGTGAGGCTCCGCAGGTTGAGAGATGATACGAAACGGCCCGCGCCGCAAGGGTGATAATGCCCTGGTCCGCTTTCAACCGAAAGGAGAAAAAAGCATCTTTTTGACGTTACGACAAGCCTGAGTACCCGCGTGCGTCGCAAGCGGGCGTAAGTAAACGGTAGCAAAATTTTTCCGGATTTGGCATGCACGGCATCATTTTTCTCGCGCTGGAGGATTTTCTGGAGGCCCGTCTCGGAGCACAGGCGTGGCCACAGGCACTCCTCATGACCCGCATGGAGGACCAACAGTTCGATCCGGATCGTTACTACCCGGACGAAACTGCCGAACAATTGTTCCAGGCCGCTGCGCAACTGCTGAAAACGCCGCTTCAGAAAACCCTGGAACTGTTCGGCAAGCACATGGCGTCCGGCCTGGTGGCCATGTCGCGCTCCATGGGGATCATCCAGAAGGACTGGAAGACCCTGGACATCCTCGAACACCTGCAAAGCCACATCCTGGCCCCCTTTTCCAACGTCGAATCCGGCGTGATCCCCCCGGACATCCGCACCTATCGTCTCAAGCACGGCGAAGTGGCGGTGGCCTACATCTCCAAGCGGAAATATTGCTACCTGATGAAAGGGATCGTGCGGGGACTGGGAGAGTTGTTCCAGGAGCCGATCGCACTCAAGGAATACGTCTGCATGTTGCAGGAAGCGCCACTGTGCCGCTTGTCGGTCTATCTGGACGACCCCTACTTCCAGCGCTATGTGGACATCGAACGGGAGTTCGGCCAGATCCAGAGCCGGATCGAGGAGTTGACCATCTACAACACCTACGCCGGGGCGCCCTTTTCCGCCCCCGGACTGGTGATGCGCTATTCCAAGGACGAGGTCCTGATTCAGGCCCCGGTGACGCAGTTGATCACCATGATGGAAGAGAAACTGAGCTATCTGTCGCTGCCGCATCTCTCCCAGGGGGTGAAGGCCATGGTCCGGGAGGTGGATATCAAACAGGGCTTCGTCTCCCTGAACACGATCCGTCTGACGGATGGCACGGTGGGAGGCCGGCATACCGTGCGGGTGCTGCCCGAAAAGCCGATCGCCATGCGGATGAAGCTGGGAAAGCGCAACCTGCGCGGCACGCTGCTCAACATCTCCTCCGGCGGGGCGCGGATGCTGCTGGACAAGGACAGCCAACTGCCCGAGGTGTTGTTGTTCGAGCCGGTGGTGACGGAGTTCGCGCTGCCCCTGAAATACATCGAACTGGGAGACACCATCGAACTGGGTCCCCCCCAACTGACCCTGGACGGCAACATCCTGGACGTTTCCCCGCTGAGCGGCACGATGGCCGTGCGGATCGTCTTCGCCAGCATGGTCAAACGCGACCGGATGATCCTCGAGCAATACTGTCGCACCATCGAGGAAGCGGCGAACACCTCACTGCAAAACCGCATGGCCGGGTTGCTCGGGAAGTAGGCGCGGCGCCTGTGATCCTTGCGCCGTCCGCCGCTCCGCTAGGCGGACTGCGCAAGGATCACCGGCACCGCTTCCTCCTGCCTGCCGGCTTTGCTCACGGGAACCAGGGCACAGCGGAAACCCAGGTACCCGAAGCGCTCGCCCGGAGGGAGCCTGACGCGGAACGCCGCCCGCACGTAGCGCGCGCTGGCGTCCCAGGACCCGCCGCGCAAGACGCGGCCGCCGCCGTCTGGAGAAGCGGTATCGAGCCAGGCTCGACCGTCCGTCGGTGCGCCATTGTAAGAGTCATGCCAGTGATCCTCGCACCACTCCCACACATTGCCATGCATCTCAAAAAGCCCCCAGGGATTGGAAGGCAGAGTGGCCACCGGGACGGTCTGCTCGCGATCAACCCCTTTGGAACCACCGGCATAGGGATAATTACCATCGTAGTTCGCCTGGTCCGTATTGATCGTTACGCCAAAGCTGAACGGGGTGGTGGTTCCGGCCCGGCAGGCGTACTCCCATTGCGCCTCGCTGGGCAGAGTCAAACCGATGCCGGGCAGACGCTTTTCCATCCGCTGCAAAAACCGCCCGACATCCTCAAAGCTCACCCTCTCCACGGGCCGGTCGGGCGATTGGAAACGGCTGGGATTCTCTCCCATCACCTCCTGCCACAACGCCTGGGTGCAAGCGGTATCGAACAACCAGAACCCTTTTTTCAAGGCCACCTCATGCCGGGGACCTTCCCAGTCGAATCGTTCCGCTTCATCCTTCGGCGACCCCATCCAGAACCGACCCGGCGGGATCCAGCGCATCCTCTGCCGGACATCACCAACGACAAACTCGACCCACGACCCGAATTGATCCCGACCCCAGGTATCGGCCCAGGATGGGGGACGTCCACCCTCCCAGAACTGCGCCGAGACAGAACCGGAAGAACACCTCCCAACCAAAGCAGGAAGATCAAAATTTTTGACATGGCCAGGCTCGCGCGGGAAAAGTCCCGTGTCATGCGCCCATACTTCATGGGGGCCGTCCACATAATGGATGGGGAAAACGGTCACCTTGCCATTGTCCAACGTGGCATAGAGCGCCCGTTTGGGATATCTGCTTTCCTGAAAGGCCGCCCCGGCTGACAAGTGAAGCAGTTTACCGGCCACCCCGGCCACGTTCTCGACATCCGCATCGTGCAGATGCCCCCGCAACAAAAGATCCACGGATTTGGTCAGCTTGGCCTTGATGTTGGCGCTTTCGGTTCCGGAAAGCCACGACAGGGGGTGGTGGATCAGCCCGATGCGCAAATCGGCACCCAACTCTTTGAGTTGACCGATGGCGGCATCCAGGGCGCGGCGTCCGATCCACAATTTTTCAAAGTCATCATCGCCACTGCAAAACAGGGCGCTGTTCAACGGCAAGACCCCGACCCGGCACCCCTTGATCTCCACCATCTCCACGGGACCACAACTCGAATGCTCTGGAAAACTTCGGATCCCTGAGAAATAGCCGTTGTACCAATCCACAAAAGCCCGTTGTTTCTGGGAAATTTGCCATTTTGGGCAATCGGGAGCAAAAAAGGCAGTGGATTCCTCGGCGGAAGCAAGCGTCCTGGCAAGCCCCACGCCCTTGCCCCGCTCCACATCGTGATTGCCGGGAACCAGGAACAGGCGCTCCCTTGCAACCCCGGCGGCGGCAATCAGGTCATTGAAAAAGAGAGTGGCAACCCTGTATTCATCGGCCTTTCCAAAGGCAGCGATGTCGCCGGTGGCAAAGATCAAATCCGGTTGACGGCCATGCTCCCGGAACCACCGGACCGAATCGACCAGGGATTTCAACACCACATCCCGTTCATAGCCATCGCCACTGGTAAAATGGAAATCGGACACATGGAGCCAGGTCAAGGCCATATCTCATCCCCAAAAACGGAATCTTCCAAGTAGCGGTCATTATGCACCCAGGACAGGATAAAGGCCAGAGCCTTTCACAAAGAACCAAGCAGACGGCGCGTCAGATGCAACCGGACAGAGGCCCGTTCCGTCAAAGTGCTGAAAAGAAAATGCGGTCCGGTGGAACGGTTCACCAGGGCTGCCGCATCCCCGGTGAGTTCGTCATACCAGGCGAGCAGGGAAGGATCGAACCGCTCCAGAGCGGTCAGCAAGGGATCCTTTCTCCAGCGCGCCAGAATCGCCTCCTCTCCCTCCTCGAACACGTTCCCCAGCCAGAGAGCATTGGCGGCAAAACAGGTGACCACGCCATCGGCGCGCACCATGGGATCGATGTCGAACCGTTCCCCGACAGGTGGGCCATGGGCGAGCACCTCTTGCAGATAATGACGTTCGTCGATGAACTCGCCGGGATCCAGCAGGGCGGCACGGCCAAAACCGTCGATGATGGAACTGAAAAAGGGGATGGTGACCTCCGGACGGGAGGCGAGTTGCAAGGCGGCCTCCCGAATCACGGGGGCGAGACGCGCGCGATCCAGGGGATCGGCCTTGGGCCGGGGCGAGAGGGCGTAATGTTTCACCTGCAGACGCTCCCCGCGCCGGCGCAACTCGCGGGCCAGCCGAGCGGCCACCCCCCGTGAGAACAGGTCCGTGGAAAAATTCAGCCGGTTTTGTTTGTGCAATAACGCCAGTTGGATGTCGGGAAAGGCCACGGCGGTCTGCACCAGGTTGGCGATGAAGGCCACGGGGATCCGTTCCCGCAAGACCCCGCTGCGGCTGGCGATGACCTCCTGATGGTATTCGTCGAAACTGACCTGAAGCACGATTTGGGCCTGTTGCCCGCGCATCCGGTTGGCGCGGCGCGCCTCCTCGAAGAGGGCCTGGGTCTCCTCCAGGGTGGTGGCGCACGCCCCGTTGAGCAGAATGGCCAGGGAACGGATCCCCTCCAGAGAACGAACCGCCCGGAAAAAATCCGGCAGATGACCGGTCAGGTCGCCACCGGTAAAAAGCAGCCCATGCGCGTGGCCACCCAGCCATCGCAACAGGCGTTCCGGATCCGGTGTGTCTCGCATGCCGGGCCGCCAGACGAACATGCAGTGGCGACAGGATTGGGGACAGGCCATGCGCGGAATGAAGCCGGCCTTGCCGAACCGGGCGGGACGCACGTTGCAACTGGCCGGCAAGGCATCCACCAGGGCCAGACGCCGACGATCCTCCTGGCCACCCGTTTCGGTTGCGATCTGTTTTTGTTCCCGCTGGATGCGCCGTACCCCGGCGGCAGGATCCTCCCCGAACACCCCCATTGCCCGCCATTGCGCGACGATCCCCTCCCGATCCGCCGTGCTGGTGTGGTGTTGCAGAAATTGGCTGACGAAAGCCGCCTCGTCCAACTCCTCGGCCAGCAACTCCGCAAGCCACTGGTGTTGCGGATTGCGGGAGACCGCCAGGACTTCCCTGCGAAAGCGGGGGTGGATCTCCCGGCGCAGCCAGTGCCAGGCGAACAGCGCGCCGAACACCCCGTCCGGGCCGGACGAAAGCTCCCGATGGCAACGGTTGACCGCCTCCTTGAAACGCCACTGCCCGCGATGGATGTAATCCGCCGCCAGCGCCTCCTGATCGCTCATAAGGGGCTGGGCCGTTCCTGAAGGCGGCTGAGAATCAACGCAAAAAAAGTGTCCTTCTCCCGATTCATGAACTTCCAGCCCAAATGCTGGCGGCACTGCATGCAGGAGGCCAACAACCAGGCATAGCCCGCAAACCAGGTGAACTCCAGGGAGGGAGCGCCATCCGTGATGCAGCCGTGGGCGCGTTGGAAGCACCCCAGGTGAAAGAGAATGCCGTGGGGATTGAAGAAGGTGTGCTCATGATCCCCGCGCACTGCGATGCGCTCCTGTGTGGTGGTGACCAGGTGCTGGCATTCCTTGCAGATCAGGATCCGCTCCGGTTCGTCCGGTTTCCAGACGGGATGGAGTTCCGTGTCGGCGAGCCGCGAGGTCTGGTCGTCAGCGGTTCCGTCATTGAGCAAAGCGTTCATGCGGGATAAAGGGGCGGCAACACCGCCATGTCCGAGGATGGCGCAACCGAAGAGAGGCGCAGCGCTTCCCGCGCCGCCTCCCACAAACCGTCCCCCCGCCAGGCAGGCGGGTTGGCGGAAAACAACACGGTATTCAATAGATACATCTCCCGCTCCAACCGGGGCGAGTCGGGCAAGGGGACGGGCAGAGCGGCCAGGGCAGCCCGCGCCGCGACCGGATCATGCGCCTGGCAAGCGATACGCACGCGCTCCATGGCCCGCCGGAGCGGCAGTGCGCCATCCTCCCCCTCCCCGGCAGACACGCAGGCCGCCTTGCCCATGCGGGCACGTCCGCCGCGCCACCACCACAAGCCCAGGGTGGTCAGCCAGGCCAGGGCGAACAGCAACGCCACCCAGGGCCAATATCCCCCGCCGTTGCCGCTCTCCCCGGTGGCGACGGGCACGGGAAGCATCGGCTTGGCCGGTGCATCCGTCCGTGGTGGTTCGACGACCGGTGCGGGTGCCGGGGATGGGGTCGGCTGTGTCCCCGGCAGGACCGTGATGTCGCGTTCCGGCAGACGGGCGATCTCCCTGCTTTTGGTTTCGGTATTCCACCAGGAGATCTCCAGGGCCGGAAGGCGAAAACTGCCTGGGGCGTTGGGAATCAGGGCGATCTTTTCCATGCGTTTGCCCACCACCCCGCTCTCGCTCTTGAGTTCTTCCAGCGCGGGACGGTCGGGATAGGCGCGCAGGCCATCCGGGATCCGCTCCGGCAATGCGGGCAACTGGGCAGCGGTAAGCCCGTCGGCCTGGAGCGTCAGAACCCGTGTGACCGGTTCCCCCACCCGGAAGGTGGGCGGGTCCGGACTCCACTTTTCGGACAACAGCAGACGACGGGCCGGCAACCACTGCCCGGCAAAGTCGGGCCTGGCCGGCTGGATGTTCCATTCGATCGGCTTGCCGACCACCCGCACGGTACGCCCCGGACGCCCCAGCTGCGGAATGTTGGAGAAAAACGGCGTATTGAGAAAATCACTCAACGGGCTTCCCCCCCCCGAGCCGGGGAGTTGGGCGGTCAGCGTGACCGGGGCCAGGACCATTTGGCCGCTGCTCTGGGGGAAAAGGGCGTAACTCCGCTCGATGGCGCGATAGCGACGGTTGCCGCGCGTCACTTCGAGATTCCGGTCCTCGCCCAGTTTTTCCAGGACCCCTTCGCCGGTGCTCAGACGGGGTTCGGTCAGGGAGGCGTTGAGGATCTCCACCCCGCGCAGAAAACGGATGGTCAGGATCACCTGCTCCTGTACATACGGATGGCTCGGGGTGGCCTCCACCTCCAACAGGATCCCTTCCGGATCGCCTCCTGCCGGATCCGGCTGCACGGCGTGGCCTTTCTCGACCGTGATGACGACCGGCGCGGTGCGCTCCTTGCCGAAGAGGATGGCCGGGATCGTCAGGGTCCCCGCCCGTTTGGCCATCAACTCCAGGCTCCAGGTGACGGAGTGCCCGCGCACGCCGTTGATGAACTGGAAGCTGCTGCTCTGGTTGCGGCCCAGAATGTCGAAATCCTTTTCCAGGGGAGAAAAATCCGGATCGCCATCCACCCCACCCTGGGCCTCGAAGGTCAAGGTGAAGGATTCCGTCAACGACACCGGATTGCGGGAAGCACGCACCTGGATCTCCATTGCCATGAGGAGCTGGGGAAACAACGCCATGAACAACCATAGCGCCATCAGGGTTCTCTTCACCATGCGTTGGTCTCCTGTCTGGAAGGAGTCTGCCTTTGCTGATATTGATACAAAAACTTGCGCCTCAGCAAGCCTCCGGGATCATCCGGGATTCTTCTGAGCCACTGCTGCTGTGCAAGTTCCTTTTCCTCCTGCTTTGCCTCCTGCTTTTCCTCCTGTTTTGCCTCCTGTTTTTCTTCTTGTTTTTCTTCTTGTTTTGCCTCTTGTTTTTCTTCTTGTTTTGCCTCCCCGGACTCCGCTCTCTCCTGGGCAGTCGGCTTTTCCTCTTTCCTGGAAATCTCGTTGGTCTGCTGTTCCGGTTCCTTGCCGGACTGGCTTTGTTGCGGGGGAGGTGGCGACTCTTGGCGCTTTTTGACCTGTTCCAGATTGTGGCGGGCATCCTCGTGCCCCGGTTGACGTTTCAGGGCTTCTTCGTAGGCTCGCGCAGCCTCCGGCAAGCGGTCCAGCCGGGCCAGGGCATTGCCCCGATTGTACCAGGCGTCCGCGCTCTCCAGGCCACTCATGGCCGCGAGGGACTCCTCATAACGACCGGCCCGATAGAGTGCCACCCCCTTCCATGCCGGATCGACGAAACGGCTGGCAGCGCCTTCGGCATCGCCGGCGGCCAGACGCTCCGCCCCCGACTGATCCGGGGTTTGCCACAATGCGCCCCAATCCACGGCCTCAGCGGGCCGGACGCCGACCAGACAAAACAGCACCACCAGACAGCCGCGCCGAAACCCCCAGGCCGCCAGAGGCAACAAAGGGAGCAACAGCCAGGGGCCTTCCTCTTGCCAAAGATCCGCAGCCAACGTGGTGGCCTTGACCGGATCGTCCGGTCGCGCACGGGCAAGCGCCAACAAGGCATCCAGATCCCGGTCATCCCCCTCCATGCGGGCATACCCCCCGCCGCCACTGGCGGCCAACTGTCGCAAGGGTTCCTCCTCCAGGCGCGGGATGACGATGCCACCCTGACCGTCACGCACAAAGCCCCCCTTGCGCAACGGGATCGGCGCCCCCTCCGGGGTGCCCACCCCCAGAACCAGCAACCGATGTCCCTGCCGGCGCAAAGCGGATGCCTGCTCCAGGGCATCTGGTGCGACTTCCGCATCCGTGATCAGCACCACCACCCCCCGCGCCAAGGGATCCGTCCGGGCGAACATCTTCCCGGCCAAGGCAAGGGCACGATCCGGACGACTGCCGAGCACGGGCATGATGTCCGTGGTCAGGGCGTGCAACTGGGCGTTGATGGTCTGGATGTCCGTGGTGGGCGGGGTGACGGGAAAGGCATCGCCGGCAAAGACGATCAGGGCCGTGGTTCCTTCCTTGCGCTTGCCGAGCAGATCCGCGATCTTCAGCTTCGCCCGCTCCAGACGGCTGGGTTTCACATCGCCGGCATCCATGGAAAGGGAGAGATCCAGGAGCACGATCATGGTCGTCTCCGCGCGAAATAGAGGCTGGGGCAGCTTGCGCCAGACCGGACCGGCCAGGGCCAACACGGCCAGCAGCAGGGCCAGGGCCAACAGGAAGGGAAAACGACGCCCCTCTCCGGCACTCGCCGACGCGCGCAACAGATGGGGCAACAAATGCGGATCGCACACCCTGGCCCAGTCGCCACCCCTGCCCGCGCCCTCGCGCCGCCACATCCACCACAAAAGCGGCAGCAACAGCAAAGCCGTCAGCCACCAGGGCCGCATCCAATGCCATCCATCCGCCATCATGGCCATCCGCCCCCCCGCAACCGCCTGAGCGTCAAAAAAACGGCCAACGACAACGCCACCCCCAACGGCCAGTGAAACAGCGCCCGTTTGGGCCGGTAGGCGTTGACCTCCCTGGCCACCGGCTCCAACTCATCCAGCAGGCGGTAGATCTCCTCCAGACCGGCGCCATCCTTGGCCCGGAAATAACGTCCCCCGGTCATTTCGGCAATGGCGGTCAGGGTCGGTTCGTCCAGATCCTCCGAGGGATTGACCTTGCGGGCGCCGAAAAAGGTGCGGATGGTCATCTCGTCCGCGCCCACCCCGATGGGATAGATCTTGAGCCGCGCGTCGGCGGCCAGCCGGGCGGCGGTGAGCGGAGCCACGCTGCCGGCGGTGTTGGCCCCGTCGGTCACCAGGATCAGGGCGCGGGAATTGTGCGGGCTTTCGCGCATCCGCTTCACTGCCAGACCGATGGCATCCCCGATGGCGGTCTCCTTGCCGGCCAGTCCGATCACCGCCTCTTCCAGCAGGGTGGCGGTGGTCTCCCGGTCCAGGGTGAGAGGGGCCTGCAAATAGGCCTGGGCGCCGAACAGGATCAAGCCGGTGCGGTCTCCCACCCGGCGCCGGATGAACTCCGCCCCCACCCGCCTGGCCACGGTGATCCGGTCCACCGGCTGCCCCTCGCTCACGAAATCCCTGGTCTGCATGCTCCCGGAAAGGTCCACCGCCAACATCAGGTCCCGGCCACTGGCCGGCAGTTCGGTCGCCTCGCCCAACCACTCCGGACGGGCCGCCGCACACACCAGCAACACCCACGCCACCACCGCCAGGGCCATGACCCAACGCACAGGACGCTCCTGGGGCGCGTCGGCAAGGGCGCTGCCGATGAAATCCTCGACAAAGGGGAGTTCCAGCGCGCCCGCTTCCCGCACAGGGGCAGGTGCGCCGAAACGCCGGGCAAGATACGGAATCGGCAGGAGCAAAAACACCCAAGGCCAGGCGAATTGCAACATGATGATGGTTGACTCGCCACACAAAAGTGGAAAAAATCCTGGATAATGGGCAAGACGATACCCCCGCGCCGCAAGACAATTCAAGGAAATATCCTTCCTGCGCGCGGAATGGGTTGCCCGCCCCACCCGAAACGATTAAATTGCAAAGACTTCGCAACCTTCAATAAAATTCGGATTTTTTTTCGACAGGAGAACCATCATGTGTGACCACTCCATTTCCCGACGCGGTCTGCTCGCCGGGCTGGCCGTCGGCGTGAGCGCCCTGCTCCTGCCGCGACTGCCGGGGGCCAACGAACAAGCCCCGCCCATGAGCGCGGAACAGGCATATCAACTGCTCAGAGAGGGCAACGCCCGCTTTCTGGCCGGCAAGACGGAACGGCCCAACCTGACCGCGCAACGGATCGGGGAGACCGCCAGCAAGGGGCAGCACCCCTTTGCCACGATCATCTCCTGTTCCGATTCCCGGGTGCCGGTGGAACACCTCTTCGACCGGGGCATCGGCGATCTGTTCGTCGTCCGGGTGGCGGGCAACGTCATCGACATCGACGAAGCCGGTACGACGGAATATGGCGCAAGCCACCTGATGACCCCCCTGGTGGTGGTGATGGGACACACCCAATGCGGTGCGGTGAGCGCCGTGGTCAAGGGCGTGCAGGTCAAAGGCAACATCCCGAAACTGGTGGAACACATCATCCCAGCCGTGGAGCGGGCGAAGGCCAAGGGCACCACCGGAGACGCACTGGTACTGGATGCCATCAAGGAGAACGTGCATCAATCCATCCAGACCCTGTTGGCCAGCAGCCAGGAACTCTATCAGCTGCGCGAATCCGGCAGGATGAAGATCATCGGCGCGCTCTATCACATCGAAAACGGCAAGGTGGAGTGGCTGTAGGGCCGGGACCGTGGGATTCCATGCGCGGTTCTTTCAACCGCGCATGGTTCAAACCGTCGTGAAGGAATAAAGCAGCCGAATCTCCTCCGGCCAGAGGGTCTCGTCGATGGTCTCCAGGATGAGGGGAATCTCCTCGAAACGCGGGTCGATCATGATCCGGCGGAACGGCTCCACCCCCAGTTGCCCATGACCGATATTGTGGTGACGATCCACCCGCTCCCCGAGACCGGGCTTGGAATCGTTGATGTGCATCCCCTTGAGCCAGGCAAAACCGACCACCGTTTCGAAAGCGGCCATGGTGGCGGCGAAACCCTCGGGGTCGCGCAACTCGTAGCCGGCCACGAAGGCATGACAGGTATCCAGGCAGACCCCGATCCGGGATTTGTCCTCCACCCGATGAATGATGTGGGCAAGCTGCTCGAAGGAGTACCCCAGATTGGATCCCTGACCGGCGGTGTTCTCGATCACGGCGGTCACGCCTGCCACCGCATCCAGGGCACGATTGACGGAATCGGCGATGAGATCCAGGCACGCCTCGGGGGCAATCTGGCGCAGATGACTGCCGGGATGGAAATTCAGACGGTCCAGCCCCAGCAACCGGCAGCGCTCCATCTCGTCGATGAAGGCATCGAGGGACTGCTGGCGCAAGGCGGCGTCCGGATGACCCAGATTGATCAGATAACCGTCATGGGGCAGAACGTGTTGCGGGGCATACCCCGCCTCATGCATCGCCAGGGCGAAGGCGTCGATCTCGGCGGCGGTCAGCGGCTTGGCCCGCCATTGACGCTGATTTTTTGTGAACATGCCAAAGGCCCTGGCGCCGATGGCCATGGCGTTCCGGGGGGCGTTGGCCACACCGCCGGCAATGCTGACGTGCGCACCGACCCGCTTCACCGTTTTTTTCCCTGCTTCCGCCTCTGGGTGAACGCGCGCGCAAGCCGCAACTCCATGCGCGCCGACGGCAACAACTCCTCCACGGCATGTCCCAAACCGGCCTCGGCGAAGATCCGACGCTCCTGATCGGACATTTCCTGCAACGGGGCTGCCATTGCGGTCATGTTGCCGCGCAGCATCCTCCTGACCTCGACACCGATTTCCTCCTCGATCCGCATATGGTCGTCCAGTTCGTCGCCGTTCATCTCAACCCGCCCTGATAAAGAGAGAAACAATGAAGAAAATGCTGAAACAGATGATGATCACCACCATCCAGGAATTGGTCTCCTTCTTGACCACCTCCACCACCTTGCCGAGATGCTCCATCTTCTGGTTGGACTGCACCGTGGTGGAGGCAATCTCCGTCATCCGGTTCTGCAGCACCTTGACCTCCTCCATGCTCTTGCGCGCATCCTGCTTGTCCTTCTCCAACAGGGTAGGCATCGCATTCACGATGGACTTGAGCAGCTTCACGTCGCTTTCCAGGATCGCGATGCGCTCCAACAGCGTGGGTTCCTCCTCCAACAACTCGTCCAGTTCTGCCTGGGCAGCGTCATGTGATTCGTTCATCATATTGCAATCCCCGATCCAACTTTATAATGGCACTCTCTTTTTCGTTTCCAGGTGAAAAACGTCCTGACCTCCGACGCGTCAGCGAAGGTCGGAATCTTTATTGCTCGGACTCCCTCTCCAGCAAGGCCTTCCCGGCCTCATGACAGAGTTGCGTCAGTTTTTCCAATGCCTCCCGCGACTCCTCCCAGCGATTCTGTTCCGCGTTGCCCCGCAGGCGAATCCCTTGCACCGCGATCCGCCAGGCACCGATCTCCCTGGAGGTGTCATTCAACACCCCCACGAGCCTGGCCACGCGCACCGCGCTCCGCTCCCCAACAGCCTTGCGCAACTCTTCCAGGGCGCCAGGCAATTGCCGCATGAACTCCGCGCTCTTTTGCGCGAACGCCACCGGATCCAAATCCACCGGCTTCAACGGGGGAGCGTTGACCTTCGGGGTCACGGAGGGCGCATTCTGCTGCCTGTGACGCACGATCCTGGCGATCTGATCATACAACTGCTCGGCACGGTACGGCTTGGTATAGAAACCATCCGCACCGGCCTCCCGGCACCGGTTTTCCTGCTCCACCCCTCCCTTGCCGCCCACCGCGATGATCGGCACGGGGCGACTGACCCTTTTTTCCGCCTCCTCGCGGCGCAGATTCCGGATGGTCTCCAGCCCCCCCACCCCATCCCCGCGCACCTGGATCAACAACAGATCATAGGATTTCTCCCGCAACGTGGCAATGGCTTCCTGCCCCGAATCCACGATCCGTACCCCATGACCATCCGCCTCGAAAATCATCTTGACGATCTGCTGATCCCTGGGATTTTCTTCGAGCAGCAGAAGCTCCATGGGCGCGACGATCCGCGTCACCACGGGCGCTGGCAGTTCCATGGGGGGCGGGGCGTCGGACAAACGCTGACGAACCGCCTTGAGCAACCGAAATTTCCACACCGGTTTGCGCAACACCCCCGCCTCCCGCAGCCAGACAATCTCCTCCCACGGCAAGGTGCTGGCGTTGCCCGGCATCAACAACAAAATCTTTGTCCCCGGATCCTCCGCCTCGATCTCGCCGACGAGGTCATGATCCAGAATCAACAGATCGAACCGGTCCTGCCCTGCCCTGGCCGCGCCCAGACTCCCCCGCAGACCTTCGGCATCCGTCACCTCATCGATCCTCGCGCCGGCCTGACGCAACAGCCTGGCGACGATTGCGCGTCCCCTGGCATGGGGGACGGCCAACAGCATCCGCACCCCGTCCATCCGGAATTGCGGCGGGATGTACCGTTGTGTGTTCTCCATGGCCACCCGCTCGCCACGTTCCTCCTGGCAGCGGTCGGCGACTCCGAATCGCACCACGAAATGAAACACACTCCCGCAATCCACTTTGCTCTCCAGCCAGATCTCCCCCTCCATCATGGCCACGAGATGCTTGCAGATGTTCAACCCCAAACCCGTCCCGCCGAATTTGCGGGTGGTGGAGCCATCCGCCTGCGTGAAGCGCTCGAAAATCCGGGCATGCATCTCTTCCGGGATGCCGACGCCGGTGTCGGCCACGGAAAAATGCAGCCAGACGGTTTTTTCGGGCTGTTGCGAGCACTCCAGAAGCGCGATGCGCAACACCACCTCGCCGGCGTTGGTAAACTTGACGGCGTTGTTGAGCAGGTTGGTGATCACCTGTTTGAGGCGCACCGGATCACCGATCAGGGTTTGCGGGACATCTGGATCGATATCGCAAAACAGTTCCACATCCTTTTGCCACGCCCGCAAAGCCAAAGGCGCACAGGCATTCTCGACCTGGCCGGAAAGGTCGAAGGATACCCGTTCCAGAACCAGACGCCCCGCGTCGATCTTGGCCACGTCCAGAACCGAATTCAGCAGTTCCAGCAGGCACTCGGACGAACGCAACACGATCTCCAGATTGTGGCGCTGATCTGCCCTGGAAATCTTGGCATTGAGAATCAGATCGGTCAGACCGATGATGGAGTTCAATGGTGTACGGATTTCATGGCTCATATTGGCCAGAAATTCGCTTTTCATCCGATTGGCCGATTCGGTGACGGACAAGGTCTCCTGCAAGGAAACCAACAACTGTTTCTGCATGGTGATATCCTGCACCATGACCACCACCACCGGAGGCCGTTCCATGTCGAACAGTTGCAGATGCATCTCCACGTAAAAGGTCGCCTGGTCTTGTTTGCGCAGCATCCCCTGCACGGCGACCCGGTTCTTGGTGCCCAGGCGCAAGCTGTGGAAAGCCTGCATGAAGGTCTCCCGATACGCCTCCACCACCAACCCGGCAATGCTGGTGGCGAGCAATTCCCCTTCCGCATACCCCAACACGCGCAATGCGCCCAGATTGACCTGCAGAATCGCCCCGGAGGAGGCATCGCACAGGAAAATGGGATGCCACGAGGCGTCCACGATGCGCCCCAGCAACGATTCACGGTGCTCCGCCCGGCACAGCCGACTCTCCAGGAGATCCAGCAACCTGCCGAACAGCCGGATCAACCCCATGCCGACCAGCAGGCCCACGACCAACCCCAGGCTGATGATCCACTGGGAGTGATGCACCTGTTCGCTGGCATCCTTGCCGGCCACCAGAAAGGCCACCTCCCGGCCCGTGGGGGAGCGGAGCGGCAGACGGATCACGTTGAAATGGTCGTCTTCAAAGGGAATATTGCAGCGGAGATGCCTGCCTGGGGTGTCCAGATCCGCAGCGAGCCGGTGCAGATAAGGCGGAAGGGCCTTGTCGGATTCCGGCGGCATGAGCACGCTGCCTGCGGCGGGATGCCAGGTCGGGGAGGCAGCGCGATCGGTCGCCTGCAACTCTTGTTTGGGAACGAACCAATGGATGCGTGCCTGGAACTGTCTTTCCAGGGGTTCCGTCCAGGTCTCGACATCCTTGCCCATTTCCAGGAAGCCGATCAACCGTCCCTCGTCGTACCAGGGGGTCACGGTACGCAGCGTCAACATGCCCAAGGGACCGACCTCGATGCCGGAGGCGGTTCGACCGCGTTCCATGGCCAGTTGCAGGGTCTCGCGACCGATCGAATCGCCATGCCTGTCGGGTTGATGGACCCGCAGCAGATTGATGCGATCGGGCAGATGATAATAAAAATGGGTGATGCGAAAATCCTCGCGCAACTCCTGGAACAACGCCCCGGAGATGGCCAGCAGCCGCTCCCGGTCCCTGTTCAGCAGTGCCTGCCGAATGGCGTCATTGCGCTTGATGATGTTGATGGAGGCCTGCATGAGGGTCGCCTCGTGCTGCTCGAAATCCTCGATGGCAGCCTGAATGGCGTCCGCCAGTTGAAGGGTCTGGCGTTGATTCTCGCTGGTCTGCTGCCACAGGATCCCCAGGGCGCCGCAGGCGATCATCACCAGGATGAGGACGACGAACTGGACCAGGATCTTGAATTTCAGGGCATGCATGGCCGTTCACCGGCGGACGTGTCGTCCATGTGCGCCGCCTCCATCAGGGCATCCGGGGTATTGACGTTGAAAAAGGGATCCACCCCATGCGGCCCCCGGTCGAAGGAAACGATCCGGTGCGGATGGGTGGCGAACCAATCCAGCAAACGGGGTTGGCCGGCATCCAGGGCGTTTTGGATCCAAGGCAAAACGACCCGGGGCCACAGACACACCACCGGATGCAGCCGAGATCCGCTTGCAGCCACCACTGGCTGTGGATTGTCGCGGTCGGCCCAGGCACCCAACTGCGCGCCGAGGTCCATCGGCAGGAACGGCAGATCCACCGGGACCGACAGAAGCCAGTCGGCTCCCGTGGCCAGAAAGGCCGCCTCCACCCCCGCCAGGGGACCGGGATGACCAGGGCGGGGATCGGGAATCACCTGGGCACCGAAACGGACGAAACGGGAGGGATCGCCATTGGCGCTCAGCACCACGCGCTCCACTTGCGCAGCGAATCTGGCCAGCGTCCGGTCCAGCAACACCCCCTCGCCAAAGGGGAGAAAAGCCTTTTCGCGACCGTGCATCCGCCGGGAAAGACCGCCTGCCAGCACCACGCCGGTCACCCGCAACGGGGAAACAAAATCCGGTTGAAATCGGCAAATGGATTTGTTATCAATTAAAGCAACTGGGGAATCATTCATCTTCACCATCATCGGGAGGTATCGAGAGAATGAAAAAACACGCCATCACCCTTGGTTTGGCTGCCCTGCTGGGGGGAGCCATCCTGGCCACACCGTCCACCAGCGATGCCTGGTGGGGAAGAGGTCCCTGGGGGGGATATCCCTACTACGGGGGATACCATCCCTATTACGGCGGGGGCTATTATCCCTACTACGGCGGCTATAATCCTTACTACGGCGGCGGCTACCATCCTTACTACGGCGGCGGCTACTATCCCTACTACGGCGGCGGGTATTATCCTTATTATGGCGGGTATTACCCGTACTACAACCGTGGCCCAGGCGGATCGTGGATGCCCTGGAACTGGTGATGAAACCGGTTCGGGACCGCGCCAGTCAGGCACTGGCCTCATGACTTTTTCTTGTTGCGGTCCTTCTCCTCGATGGCGAGGAGTTCGACCTCGAAGATCAAGGTGGACCAGGGGGCGATCAACCCACCCGCCCCCGTTCCACCATAAGCGATATCCGGCGGCAGCACAAAACGATACTGGCTGCCGACGGACATCAATTGCAATCCCTCGCGCCACCCGGAAATCACATCCAGCAGCCCGAAGGTGATCGGCTCGCCCCGCGCGTAGGAACTGTCGAACTCGGTGCCATCCACCAAGGTTCCCCGATAATGGACCAGCACCCGACTGGAAAATTCCGGCTTGGGTCCGTCCGCCGGACGCAGGACCTGCCATTGCAGACCGCTGCGGGTGGTGGTGACGCCGGCCAACGCACCGTTTTTGGCGCGGTACTCCTCCCCTGCCCGGCGATGCCAATCCGCCCGTTTGCGCCCCAGGATCAGGTTGAACAACCGCACCCGCAATTTTCCCAAAAACGCTCCCATCTCGCCCCTCCTGTGCCTCGCTGCGTCGTGATGCTCCCTCCTCCGGCCTGCATATTACCGGATGTTGATCCGCGATGAAATCCATCCCAACCGACGCAAGCCGTCAGGGGGATATTTTTTGCATTTTTTGTATAGACATCATTCAAAAAAGATATACAAAAAAATCCCCTGCGCAATGACGCCTACACGAACACGCCAGGATCCCCCGCCCCCGCGCGCAGCACCACCGGCGCAGGGCCGGTGAGGTCCACCACGGTCGAGGGAGCCGCAGGCAGGATGCCGCCGTCAATGACGGCATCCACCAGATGGTCGGTGCGGGAATGGATCTCGACCGGATCGCTGAGGATATCGGTCTCGCCGGGAAAACGCATGGAAGTGGAAAGCAACGGTTCGCCGCACGCCTGCAACAAGGCCAGACAGATCGGGTGATCCGGGATGCGCAGGCCGATGGTCTTGCGCTTGGGCAGCAGCGACTTGGGCACCTCGCGGGTCGCATCCAGAATGAAGGTATAAGGACCGGGCAGCAACTTGCGCAACAGCCGATAGGTGCCGTTGTCCACCCGCGCCAGGCGGGCGATGTCCGAAAGGTCGGAAACCAGCACCGAAAGCTGATGGGAAGAGGCCAACTGCTTGATCCACATGATCCTCTCCACCCCCTTGCGGTTGGAGACGGCACACCCCAAGCCGTAGGTGGTATCGGTGGGATAGACGATGATCCCCCCCTGCCGCACGATCTCCGCCGCCTGGAGAATGAGACGCTGCTGTGGATTCTTGGGATGAATGCTGATAAGATGTGCCATTGGAATGGATGCCCGTGCGAAAAAAATAAACGATGCCAAAGAACCGTGCTTGGCCCATTATCCACCACAATCGCCCCAATGACAATCCCCGCCCGAGGAAGGAGTCACCAATGCCCCAGTTCCGCTCCCGCGTTTCCACCCATGGCCGCAACATGGCCGGCGCCCGCGCATTGTGGCGCGCCACCGGCATCCGCGAGGAGGAGTTTGGCCGTCCCATCATCGCCATTGCCAACTCCTATACCCAGTTCGTCCCCGGACATGTCCATCTGAAACACCTGGGGGAGATCGTGGCCGCGCGCATCCATGCCGCCGGCGGGATCGCCAAAGAGTTCAACACCATCGCCATCGACGACGGCATCGCCATGGGCCATGGCGGGATGCTCTACTCCCTTCCCTCGCGGGAGATCATCGCCGACAGCGTCGAATACATGGTCAATGCCCACGCCGCTGACGCCATGGTGTGCATTTCCAACTGCGACAAGATCACCCCCGGCATGTTCATGGCCGCCATGCGACTGAACATCCCGGCAGTCTTCGTCTCCGGCGGCCCCATGGAGGCGGGCAAGGCCACCTTGAACGACGGCACGGCCCGCAAACTGGATCTCATCGACTCGATGATCGCGGCGGGCGACAACCGGGTTTCCGCAGGGGACCTGGAAACCATCGAGCGTTCCGCCTGTCCCACCTGCGGCTCCTGCGCCGGTCTTTTCACCGCCAACTCCATGAACTGCCTGATGGAATCCCTGGGCCTGGCCCTGCCGGGCAACGGCACCCTGCTGGCCACCCATGCCGACCGCCGGGCGCTCTTCGAGGAGGCCGGCAGCCTGATCGTCGCCTTGTGCAAGCGCCATTACGAACAGGACGACACCTCGGTCCTGCCCCGCTCCATCGCCAGTTTCGCCGCCTTCGAAAACGCCATGTCCCTCGACATCGCCATGGGAGGCTCGACCAACACCGTCTTGCACCTGCTGGCCGCCGCCAGCGAAGGCGGGGTGGCCTTCACCATGGCCGACATCGACCGCCTGTCGCGCCGCGTCCCCTGCCTGTGCAAGGTGGCCCCCTCCACCGACCGCTATCACATGGAAGATGTCCACCGCGCGGGTGGGATCTTCGCCATTCTGGGAGAACTGGACCGCGCCGGCCTGCTGCACGCTGACTGCAAGACCATCCACGCCCCCACCCTGCGGGAGGCCCTCGCCCGAGAGGACATCGTCTCCCCAACCGCAACGGAGACGACCAAAACCCGTCATCTGGCCGCCCCCGGTGGCCGGGTCACCACCGAACCGTTCAGCCAGTCCTGCCGCTGGCCCGCGCTGGATCTGGACCGGCGCGAGGGGTGCATCCGCTCGGCGGCGCACGCCTACTCCCAGGACGGGGGACTGGCGGTGCTGTTCGGCAATCTGGCCGAGGACGGCTGCATCGTCAAGACCGCCGGCGTGGATGCCGCCATCTGGCATTTTTCTGGCCCGGCACGCATTTTCGAAAGCCAGGAGACCGCCTGCGAGGCGATCCTTGGCGACAGGATTCAGGCGGGCGACGTGGTCTTGATCCGCTACGAAGGCCCGAAGGGAGGACCCGGCATGCAGGAGATGCTCTATCCCACCAGTTTTCTCAAGTCCAAGGGGCTGGGCAAGGCGTGCGCCCTGATCACGGACGGTCGTTTTTCCGGCGGGACCTCGGGATTGTCCATCGGCCACGTCTCCCCGGAGGCGGCGGAAGGGGGCGTGATCGCCTTGGTGGAGGAAGGGGACCGTATCGTCATCGACATTCCCAACCGGACGATTCACCTGGACGTGGACCCGGCCACCCTCGATGCGCGGCGTCGAGCCATCACCCGATTCGCCCCCATCGAGCGCGACCGTCCGGTTTCCGCCGCGCTGCGCGCCTATGCCGCCCTCGCCTCTTCTGCCGCCAAGGGGGCCGTGCGGGATTTGAGCCGGATCACTGGGGCGACTTCATGACTTCGTCGAAGGAGACCACCCGGCCACCGTGCCTGCCCTGCCACTCCTGCGCGGTGGCCGGATTGGCGAAGGGAATGATCTCCGGCACCCCCATGCCGCCGTTTTTGTTCGACTCCATCAGATAGTGCGCCTCCCGGCCCGGGATCCAGGTCCCGGGCTGGGGATGTTCCCAGTTCGCCCGTCCCATGTCGTTGACATGGAAGGCCACGATGCGCCGGGTGGCCCCTTCGTTCTTCAGATAGGCGAAGGCGTCCCGCACCGAGGAGAACCACAACACCTCCTTCTCGCCGGCCACATGGATCTGCCCTTTGGGACCTGCATGTTCCGTCAGGGCCATGCCGCAATAGAACCCCTTGGCGGCGGCGGTCGGCTCCAGGGGAGCGGGGATCTTCTCCTCGACCTTGCCGCAGACGGTCAAGGCCAGCAATGTCAACATCCAAAAAAACCGTTTCATCACCACTCCCGCTTGCGAAACACGATCATCGCCCCGGTCAAGGGGACCAATACCCAGGCCAGCAGAACCGCCAGCAGAAAACGCGGGGAGAAATCCACCTGTCCGCTCAATCCCGCCAGGCCGGAAAAGGCGCGCACGTTGTCGAAAGCGGTCAGGTTGAACAGGCGGAACACATCGGCGGGATCCCCAAGCAGCAGCCAGGGAAAGATCTTTTCGTGAATCTGCCCCTTGGATGCCACCAGCACCCCCAGCAGGCCCATGTCGTACAGGACCACGAACCACAGCCACACCCCGATGGCCACCCCCGCCGCCGAACCGCGCTCCCTGGCCAGGGCGCTCACCAGATAGGCCAGGGCGATGAAGACCGCGCCCAGCAGCACGGAACTCCCCAGCAACGAACCGAAGGCCTGCCAGCTTTTCAGGTCGGCCCCGCCGCTGCCCAGCCCCACCGCCAGCCCGGCGGAACCGTAGCCCACGATGGTGGCCAGGGCGAGCACCCCGACATGGCCGATGAATTTTCCCAACAACACCTGCCCTTTGCTCACCGGATAGGCGAGCAGCAGCAGCAGCGTCCCCCGTTCCGCCTCGCCCACCAGGGCGTCGTAGGCCAGCATCAGGGAGATCAACGGCACCAGAAAGATGGTCAGACTGGAGAGACTCACCACGGTCACGGCCAATGGTTTGGCCCCCAGGGTCCCGGTAGGGGCGCTCCCCAGAAAGGCGAGCGCAAACCCCAACCCGGCCAAAAGCAGCGTGGCGCTCACCACCCAACGGTTGCGCGTGGCGTCACGCATCTCCTTGCCAGCGATCACCCATAACGGACTCATCAACCTTCCCCTTCGACCAACGCTCAATGCCCAAAATGCACATAAACATCATCCAGACTCGGCAATTGGACCTCCACATCCCGGACGAGATCCGCGCCGAGTTGGGCAACCCGGCGCAACAGGGCCATCTTCTCCTCCACCGGACACTCCAGTTCCACCCATCCCGGTTCCCGCAAGGCGAGCGGGATCCCCTCCAGCATGCGCGCCAGCCGCTCCGGCTCCTGCGTCACCACCCGCAGACGGGCGGGGAGCGCGGCCCTGGCGCGCAGTTCTTCCAGCGAACCGTAAGCCCGCAAGCTCCCCTGACGCAGAATGATGGCCAGATCGGTGCGCGCCTCCAGTTCGGTCAGCAGATGCGATGACAACAGGACCGTCACCCCCTCGCCGCGCAGTTCCTGAATGATGCGATAAAACTCCTGACGCAACATGGGATCCAGACCGGTGGTCGGTTCGTCGAGCAACAACAGCCTGGGACGGCCCAACAACGCCTGCGCCAGACCCAGACGCTGCCGCATCCCCTTGGAGTAGGTCTTTACCCGCCGCCCGGCGGCATGGGCCAGACCCACCCGCTCCAACAGCCCCAAGCACCGCTCGCTCCCCTCCCCCTTGAGCCGCGCATAAAAGGCCAGCGTGTCCGTGCCGGTCAACATGTCGTGAAAAATCACGTTCTCCGGCAAAAACCCCAACTGGCGGCGAAAGGTCAACGCCGCGCGTGCCGGATCCTCCCCCAGCACCCGCACGCTGCCCGAGGTGGGCAGGGTCAAGCCCAGCAGCAGTTTCATCAAGGTGCTCTTGCCCGCACCGTTGTGACCCAGCAAGGCCACGCACACCCCAGGCGGGATGGCGAAAGAGATCCCATCCAGGGCGCGATGACGGGGAAACTGTTTGACCAGTGCCTCGACGGCAATGACGGAGTTGCTCATTCCTTGTGCGCTTCCTGCTCCATCGGCAGCCCGTCCGGCAAAGGCGGCGGGGTCATCAGTGGCCAACTGTCCACCACGCCCCCAGGAGCAAGCGCGGGAAAACGGCCCTGCGCCACCCGCAGGGTCTCCATCACCGGACTGGAGAGCAACAATTTGGCAAGAGGATAACTCCACACCACCCGGTCCATCAACGTATTGGGACGATAGGCCACGTCCGCGATCCCGTCGCCGTCCAGATCGATGGCCGGATTGTCGCTCCAGAAGTTGCCCCGCTTCCCCTTGGACCACTCGTAATGCACCATCCCCGAATATTTCACCTGGGTCTGATTGCCGATAAAGGCGTTTTCATAAATTTCATTCTTCTCTGCCCCGCCAGTGAAATGAATGCCGATGTCGCACCCCTCGAAACGATTGTGATGAATGGAGGTACGGGTGGAGGTATAGATGAAGGTGCATTTGGCGCTGGTGCCCCGCACCAGATTCCCACCCAGTTCCGAATAGTGTGAAGAGTGAAACATCAGACCATGATCCCGATCCCGCAGGGAGACATTGCGCAACACCTTGAGGCGATTGGAATACATCAGGGCCAGGCCCACCTCGTTGCCCACCGAAAGATTGCCGGTCACCTCGCTGTCGTTGGCATACATGTAATGCACGGCAAAACGCAGGTCGAAAAAGCGATTGTCGCGAATGGTGTTGCCATGCGCCGTATGGATGTACAGCCCGTCCCGTCCGCCCTGGACACGATTTCCCTCGAAGAGCGAACGGGTGGTGTCCCAGATGTTGATGCCATTGCCCCGCTGGTTGAGCGGCAGATCGTTGCGGCTGACGATCTCATTGCGCCGCACCACCACCTCCGGGGGTCCCTGCACGGCAATGCCGTAAAGATTGCCTGTGAGGCGATTCTCCTCGATGATGGCCCTGGCAGCGGGTTTGTGCAACAGGATGCCGCTGTCCAGTTCGGTTTCCTCGCTGCCGGAACCGATCAGGGTCAGGCCGCGCACCACCACGTCGGGCGCGGTGATGGTCAGGACGCTCCCCTTGCCGCCGGCATCCACCACGGCGCCGGGGTCTGCCACCAGAATGATCGCTTTATCCACCACCGCCGGGCCATGGATCCCGCTTGCCAGTCGCAAGGTCTCGCCGGGCCGGGCAGCGGCGATGGCCTGCCGCAGACTCTCCGTTCCGGGCGGAACCAGGGTCTCGGCCAGCCCCGACGCGGGCGCAAGAAAACCAACGGCCAGGATCGCCCTGGCCGTTGGAAAAGGCAAACGCAACAACAAGGGGTTACGCTTCAACGAACATGCGACCCTGCATTTCCATGTGCAGGGCATGGCAGAACCACTGGCAATAGTAATACCACACGCCAGGACGATCCGCCTTGAAGGTGGCCGAGGCGCTCGCCTGGGGACCGACCTCGAAGCAGACGTTGTGACCCACCATGGTGAAGCCGTGGGTGAGGTCCACCACCTCGTCCGCGTTGGTGACGATGACGGTGACCTCGTCACCCAGCTTGACGGTGTAATCGGTCAGGCTGAAGGTGGGGGCATGGGTGACCAGATAGACCCGCACCTGTTTGGTCTTTTCGTCGCGGATCACCTTGCTGTCCTTGCCCAGGACGACACCATCCTTCTTGGCCAGGGCGTGCAGGTCGGCAAAGAGGGGGTCGTCCGCCTTGTAGATTTCGATGGGATTGACCTTGGACTTGTGGACGATGATGGCGTCGTGGGGTTCCGGGAAGGTGGGGCCATCGTGGACCAGTTTCATCTCGTCGCCGGAGATGTCGATCAACTGGTCATTTTCCGGCTTCAGGGGACCCACATTGAGGAAGCGGTCCTTGGAGAACTTGCACAGGGCCACCAGCCATTTGCCGTCCGCTTCCTTGGTTTCGGCCATGGAGGCGTTGGTGTGGCCGACCTGGTAGTGGACATCCAGCTTCTGGCGGACGGGATTGACCTTTTCGCCCTTGGCCTGCTTGATGGCGTCCTCGATGTTCCATTTGACGATCTGGCTGTCCAGGAAGACGGAGGTATAGGCATTGCCACGACCGTCGAAGGTGGTGTGCAAAGGCCCGAGGCCGATTTCCGGATTGGCGATGATCACCTCTTTTTCGGTGATCTTGCCGGCGAAGAGTTCGTCCACCTTCTCCCAGGCGATGACATAGACCGTCGGGGAGAGCTTGCCGCTGACGATCACGTGCTTGCCGTCCGGGGCGGCATTGGCGTCGTGGGGGTTGCTGGCGATGGGGATGTAGCGGGTGAACTGGGATTTGGCATCCTTGCGGCCATCCACCACCGGGACGCCGGCGATCATTTCGACCTTGCCCGCCTTGACCGCTTCCTCGATGGCCTTGATGTTGAAGATCACCACATGGTCCGCCGGGGCGGCGGTCATCTCGGCGGTGGTGACCCCCTCTTCCGAATTGTAGCAGGTGGAGATGGCGTATTTGCCCTGATAGTCCGCGTCACAGTTGTCCAGGTTGCCGCTGATCTTGACCTGCCAGGCCATCTTCATGGTTTCGCCGTCCACGGCGGAGAAGATGCCGACGTATTTCTTGGGGTCTCTCATGTCCCGACCGTCGTTGGGGAGCGGGATGCGCATCTCGCTGTTGCAGAAGACGTAGCCGGTCTTGGGATAGCGCTGCAGGCGCAGGCCGTGGATGGCATGGGCGTTGGGGATCTCCAGCACCTTGTCGGTCTTCATGATGTCGATGCGGATGCGGGCGATGCGGGTGTTGGACTTGTCGTTGATGTAGAGATAGCGTCCGTCGTAGGCGCCGTCGGTATAGGACATGCGCGGATGGTGGGAGTCGCCGTGATCATAGGTGACCATGCCCTGCTTTTTCAGGAATGCCTTGGTCTCCGGGGTAAGCCCTTCGGAGAGGATCTTTTTGCTTTCGTTGGTCAGGCCCCAGCCGGTGGCGCTTTCGCGGTTGAAGACCGGGATGCGCGTCAGTTCGCGCATGGAGGGAAGACCCAGCACACGCACCTCGCCGGAGTGACCGCCGCTCCAGAATCCGTAGTACTCGTCCAACTGTCCCGGAGGCACGTCGGCGGAACCGGCGGCCTCTGCGGACTGGGAGAATCCCGCCGCGCCGGCCAGAGCGCCACCGCCAACCACCGCCGCCCGACCGGTCATCCCGGCCAGACCGCCAACCGCAGCCACCTTGATTCCGGTGCCCAGCAAGTCACGACGCGTCAAACCCAATTTGCACTCTTCGGACATGTTTCTCTCCCAAAATAACATGAAAAGGATGATGATTCCCCCGAAGGGGTGTGTGATTTCACACGCCGACTGTGCCACATCACCCGTTGCGAGGGCAATGCAAAACCCGCATCAAATTTGACCTTGATCAATTTTAACGGAATTTTCCAAATCCCTCGCCGCTGCCGAATCACGCCGTTCCCGACGATTGCGGCGCATGATCAGCGTGGGACAAACCGTTTCGTTGTGATAGTTCAACTGGCAACGCAAACAATACAGGCATTCGTTGGGGTGGATCTCGCCGTTGGGTTGGATCGCCTGCACCAGACACTCGTCGCCGCAGTTGGAGCAGAGTTCTCCGCACTGCCGGCGGCGCTTGAGCCAGGCGAAGATCCGCATGCGACCGGGAATGGCGAGGGCCGCCCCCAGCGGACAGAGATAACGGCAAAAAACCCGTTCCACGAACAGCCCCGCGACCAGGATCGCCACAGCCCACGCCACATAGGGCCACTCCCGTTGAAACCGCAGCAGGATGACGGTCTTGAACGGTTCCACCTCGGCCAACCGTTCCGCCATGGCCATCGAGGAGAGGGAGATGCCCAATAATCCCAGAAACAGGATGTACTTGATGGCCCACAGCCGCTCATGCCAGGCGAAGGGCAGGCGGTATTGCGGCACCTTGAAGTGACGCGCCACCCAGTTGAGCAGTTCATGCAGCGCCCCGAACGGGCAGTACCAGCCACAAAACGCCCCGCGGCCCCAAAACAGCAGGGAAAGCGCCGTGGCGCACCACAAAACGAAGATCAACGGCTCGAGCAGGAAGAAGTCCCAGCGAAAACCCTCCATCAGGGAGTGCAGGAAGGTGAAGACGTTCACCACCGACAACTGGGCCTGGGCATACCCGCCGATCCAGACCACGGAAAAGAGCAGAAAGCCCCGCCGCAGCCATGTGACCAGCAACGGTCGGGTGGTGAACCACTCCTGGAAGAAGAAAATCACGGTCAGCACCGCCAGCGACACCCCCAGCACAACCACATCCCCGATCCGGTCCCGCCAGATGCGCTCCCACAACGGGGTTTCGACGGGTGGGGCCGGGATTGCCTGGGCTGCCGTCTCCTCCTGCCGGACGAAGCGATCCGGCAGAGCGTAAGGCAATTGAAAACTGGTGAAGACCTTTTCGATGGGGCCGGTGGGGCGATGGGTGAGCAGTTCCAGGCTCCAGGGACGGGCCGGGTCGAGGGCGCCGTCGGTGGGGAGCTTGAACAGACCGATCTCTTCGAACTCCGGGAACCCGGGGGCGAGGTTGCGCATGCGGCGGTACTGGTGATCGCGCAACAGGGTGCCGTTGCCATCCTGGTTGATCTTGAAGCGGTCGAAGATGCCGCCGCGCACGAACCCCGACCCGCGAAACGAATAGGAGCCGTTGCCCATGATCAGCACCGCCTGCTGACCCGGCGCGAGCCATTGACGCATGTTGGCGAATTCGGCCTCCCCCAGCAGGTTGCGCCCGATCGCTTCCGGGCTGACCAGCGCCACGTGCAAATCGATGAAGAGGCGATCCGGCGGTGCCGGTTTTTCGTAGGGTTCGCCGCTGCCGGCACCGATCTTGCGGAAGGCATCGTCGATCTCGCGCTGCAATAAGGTCAGGCGGCGCACCGCCCCCTCCTTGAGCAGATCGCCCCAGTCCGCAGGGGCGTAAGGGGGATCGAGCAGGGTGACCTTTGCCTTGGGCGCCTCCTCCTTGCCGCCCCCGGCCACCCGCAAGGCGGCGCGGCGCATGCCGTCGTTGATGACGATCGCCGTCACGGTGGCGCCGCTGATGGCGTCCACTTCCGTCTTGCCGCCTTTCCGGTATTCCTCCACCAGATTGCGACCGGCATAACGCGCCACGAAATCGAACAGCTTCTGCTCCGGGATCCCCACCAGCAGGATCGGTTCGGCATGCCGGACCACCTTGGCGCCGGTGATCTCCCCGTCGTTGCGCATTCCCACCAGGACATCTATGGGTTTTCCGGAATAACCGATGTCGCTGGTGAGAAACACCCACCCCACCGCCTGACCGTTCTTGTAGGCCTTGGCCGCCGGAGGAGTTCCGGTCATGGCGTCGAACCGTTCCGCGCCGGGAAAGACCTCCCCAGGTGCCACTTCCACGTTGAAATCCCCGAAACTCCGCGCCATGGCGTCCGCTGCGGGCAGCAGGAGTACCACCCACAAAAAACAAACAAAAATCATTCTCATTGCCGCCAAACTCCCTGCTGTTCCCTTGCAAAAATCCCTTGCACGTCAATCCATCGAGGAACCCATCGCCACGAATGCATCCGTCACTTGGGGATCGAAATGGGTTCCCGCTCTCTCCTTGATGAACGCCATTGCCTGTGCCGGTGTCAAGGGTTTGCGGTAACTGCGGTCGGAAAGCAGCGCAGAATAGACATCCACCACGGCCACGATGCGGGCGCTGACCGGGATGTACATCCCCTTCAAACCCAGGTATCCGCTGCCGTCGAATTTTTCGTGATGGAACTGGGCCAGTTCTGCGGCGAGTTGGAAATGGGCGCCGCCGCCCCGCACCGCCTCGGCGGCCCTGGTCAACACCTTCGAGCCGATGTGGATGTGGGTCTTGAGCAACTCCCGTTCCTTTTCCTGCAACCCCCCCTGGCGGGTGCGCAACTCCTCCGGGAGACCGGAATTGCCGATATCGTAGAACAAACAGGCGATTTTCAAATTTTCCAGGTAGCCCTTGTCCAGGATCTCCGGGAAGCACCCCATGGCGATCAGTTGTTCTCCGAGCCGACCGACCAGATGGACGACGGGATTGTCCCCTCCCCCTGCGCGCGCCGCCTCGGCCAGGGTGACCAGTCCCCCGATGGCGGCCTGATACCCGTTGTTCAGATCAAGGATTTCGTCATCCTGGCGCCGGATTCGTCCCGAAAGGTTCTCCATGATGCGCAGGACCAGGGAGGGATCCTCGTAGATGCGCCGCAGGATCGCCTTCTTGTCGATGAGCAGGACCCAGGTATCATCCAGGGCCTGAATGCTGGAATGAAAGGGTTTCTTGTCGAACAGCGCCATGCTGCCGAACATGTCCCCGGCCTTGAGCAGGGTCAACCGGATGCGCCTGCCGTCGAAGCCGGTGCGATAGACCTCGGCCAGACCGGATTGCACGATATGCAGATGGGTGGCCACATCCCCCTCGCTGGCGATGATCTCCCCGGCGGGATACATCTTGCCTAATTTCGGCTCTCTGATTTTGAACAACATCACAGCACCTCTATCGCTCCATGCCCACTGCACCATTTTTCACTATGATCCATGACAATTGCATTATATAATTTTCCAAACGTCCAATCCAGCCTTGCCAGGATGGACCCTCGGGGGAGATGCCATGGAATTGACCAACGACTCGAAAATCGCCGTGGTCGGCGGAGGACCTGCCGGCTCGTTCGCCGCCTATTTCCTGCTCGATTTCGCCAGACGCATCGGGCTGGAGGGGATCGAGGTGGACATTTTCGAACCCAAGGCGTTCGACTGCACCGGGGCCAAGGGGTGCAACCACTGCGGCGGGCTGATCTCCGAATCGATGCTGCAGAATCTCTCCATGGAGGGGATCCTCATTCCTTCGGATGTCATCATGAACTCCGTGGACAGCTACCGCCTGCACACCCGGGACGGGCAGGTACACATCCATCTGCCCCTGGTACAGATGCGCATCGCCACCGTCTACCGGGGCGGGGGTCCGAAACCGGATGGCAAGGAAGCACACCAGGAACTGCCCAAGCTCAGTTTCGACAGTTACCTGCTCGATCTGGCCACCGCCAAGGGAGCCAAACACGTCCCGGAGCGGGTGATGAAGCTCTCCTGGGAGGCGGATCGCCCGCGGGTGGAAACCAAAAACGGCACCTCCAGGGCCTATGACCTGCTGATCGGCGCGGTGGGGGTCAACGGGGGGGGCATGAAACTGTTCGAGGATTGGGACTTCGGCTACGCCCCGCCGGAGACCGTCAAGGCCTACGTGAGCGAATTCCACCTCGGTCGCGACATCGTGCAACGCTACGTGGGATCGGCCATGAACGTCTTCCTGCTGGACATCCCCGGCCTGAAGTTCGCGGCCATCATCCCGAAAGGCCCCTATGTCACCCTGTGCATCCAGGGCGAGATCACGGACGAATTGGTCAACGCCTTCCTGGACGACCCGGCGGTACGGCGCTGTTTCCCGCCGGAATGGGAACCGCCGCGCGGCATGTGCCACTGCCTGCCCAAATGCAACATCGGCGAGCCGCAACGGTTCTTCACCGACCGCGTGGCCCTGGTGGGCGACTGCGGGGTCTCCCGGCTCTACAAGGACGGCATCGGCGCCGCCTATCTCACCGCCCGGGCCTGTGCCGCCACTGCGGTCTTCTTCGGCATCGGCGCCGACGATTTCCAAAAACACTATCTGCCCATCTGCAACCGTCTCAAACGGGACAATCAACTCGGACACATGGTGTTCGACATGATCGCCCTGCCGAAAAAACTCGCCTTCCTGCGCCTTGGGATCCTCTCCATGACCCGGCGCGAACAGGCCCTGGCCGGACCACGCCGCCCCATGAGCATCTTTTTGTGGAACTCCTTCACCGGCAGCGCCACCTATCGCAGGATCCTCCTGGAAGCCGCCCACCCCCGTTTCACGCTGCGCTTCCTGTGGGAGATCCTCAAGGCCCTGCTGCCGCGCCGCCGCAGGGCCACGGCTTGACGCGGGGGCGACCTCAGCGGTGCAGCCCCAGAATCGTCCGGATCCGCTTCTTGAAGGTCTGCTCTCCCCCCTGCCAGTACATCTCCCGGGTATTCACGAAGACCACCCCCCCTTCCGGATCCACGATGGCGGCACCCAACAGGCTCTTGCGGGGCTGATTGTCGTTGTTGACCAGCCGGATCCCCGGCGTTTCCAGCCGGAACTCGTTGTCCTTCTGCACCAGGATGTTGGGACTGTGGCCATGCACCACGGTATGAATCCCCATGCTCTTGAGCAGCCGGCTGACCTTCACCCCCCGGGTCTCGCCATCGTGACACGCCTCGCGATAGTATTGCCGCGCCCGCTTGATATTGCCCATCAGGATCTTGCCCTCTTCCTGTTTGAACAGGGCGTGCTCCCCCTCGTAGAACGCCTTGCGCACCCGTTCGTTGAACCGGTTCAGGCCGTCCTGCTCGCGCTGAATCTGTTGCAGGAATTTCAGGAGATGATAAGTAGGATAACCGTGCAGAAACAGGCTTTTGCCAAAAACGTGCAACAGGTCGCGAGTGCGCAGAAAGCGCAACCGCCCCTGGCCGAGATGAGGAAACTCCCCCAGTTGGGCACGCCGCAGGATCTCCAGTTCATGGTTGCCGTTCAGGATCACCAGGTCGCATCCGGCAGGGGCGGTGCGCGTCAATTTCTGAAAAAAATCCAACATCTCGATCGAGGGGTTCCATTTGTTGAGCCAGTCTCCGGTATGGATCACCCGGATCCCCCGGATCCGCTTGCGCCACTCCCCCTTGCGATTGCATACCCCAACGATCCGCAGGGCGTATTGCACCGATGCGAGGTCATTGTCCGTATCGGACAGAACGACCGCGAATTTCGGATCTTTTTTTTCATCGCTCTTGTGATTGCCCATAATAACTTCAATCACCCTATAAAGAAAGCTCATTCAAGGGAATCACGACCTCGTAGGACGTCCCCCGACCGGGAATGCTCGCACATTGAATCGTCCCTTGCAAGGTCCGGGTGACAAGATTGAAAACGATATGCATCCCCAGCCCCATTCCACCCCGATGGCGAGCGGTGGTGAAGAACGGCTCGAAGATCCTCTGCCGATCCTGCTCCGCCATCCCCTGTCCGTCATCCGAGAAATGCAAATGCAATTCGTGCCCCTGCCGGCTCACCCGCAGCCGCATCCGGCCCGCCTCGCCATCCGGATAGGCATGCATGAGGGCATTGACCACAAGGTGCGTGACGATCTGGGCGAACGCGCCCGGATAGCTGTCGATGTGCAACTCCGGGGGAGTCTCCACATCGATGACGTGTCGGGTCTTGGCCAACATGGGCTGCAGCGTGCCCAGGACATCATGGAGATACTCCGGCAAGGAAAAGAGCCGCCGATCCTCGCGGGAATGATCCACCGCCACCTGCTTGAAGCCGCGCACCAGTTCGGAGGCGCGCAACAGGTTGCGCAGGATCATCTGCGACGATTCACGCGCATCATCCAGGAAAATCGCCAACTCCCCGGCGTCGAGATTGCCCCCGGCATGGCGTTCGGCGATCACACGGCTGCGGTCTTCCAGGTAGGAGGCAGCCGTGACCCCGGTGCCCACCGGGGTATTGATCTCGTGGGCCACTCCGGCGATCAGGGCGCCCAGGGAGGCCATCTTTTCCGCCTCGACCAACTGTTCCTGGGCCGTGCGGATCATCTCCAGCGAGTGTCTCAGGGAGTCGTTGGTCGTCTGCAATTCGGTCTGGCGGCTTTGTTCCAGGTCACGAGCGGCAAGGATCTCCCCGGTCATCCATGCGATCTGCTCCCGGATCATCAGCAACGGATCGCCGGGGGGAATGATCCGTTTGTTCAGCCCGAGCCTGGCGGTCGCCGTCTCCAGCATCCCCTCGGTGAAGCCTTGCACCCGCCGGATGATCAGGATCACAAGGATCAGGGAACAGGCCGCCAGCACGCCGTATCCGATCACGAACTGCCGACGCAGGGAGGCGATGATGCGCGTCGTGATCCCGTCGATGCCGGAGACGGGCGCCACGCTGACGAAACGCAAGGGGAAGTTGACCTTGGACCCGTAATCGAGGAGCTTGCCGAACAGGATATTGCCGTCGGCCAACCGCTCCTGGGAGATGCCCACCGCAACCCGGTCGGGTCTGGAACTGGCCACCACCCGGTCGCTCTCCGCGTTCAGCAGGGCCACGCTGGTATCGGCCTCGGTGAGGCCACGGAAAAAGGAGAGGAAATCGTTGTCCATGGGGGCGACCCAGAGGATGAAGCCCGCCGGTTCCCGCAGCGAAGCCGACTCCGGCACGACCGGCGCGATGGTGAACAGACGCACCCACCCTTCGGCATCGGCCAGGATGTGTTGCTGCTCTGAAGAGGCCTCGAGCCGCTCCAGAAACGCCTGGACATTCCGGTCATCCGACGCCGTGGTGGGCGATTCGTCGCGGGCGGCGATCTCGCGCACCTGCCTGTGGCCATCCAGGAGGTAGAGGTTGGGAGCGGCCACCAGCCCCCGCAACACCGAGCGCGGCGGCATCCAGGGCGGCGGCGCGTCGGGATGCCAGCGATACGCGGGAGTGGTTGCCGCATTCCATGCCGGCGACATGGACTCCACATAGCGGACGAGCCGGTCCTGACGGGCGAACAGACGGATGGATTGCTCCTGGGAACGGATGTGCTGATCGAACTGCAACCGGTCCCGTTGCGCCTGTCCCTCCAGTTCGTCCAGCAGGCGCTGCCGGACCAGATCCCTGACCTGGGAGGTCTGCCAGTAATCGACGCCGACCAGGGAGACCCCTCCCAGGAGCAGCGTGAGGAACGCGGCCTTGACGGTCAGGGTGGTGCGCCGCCAAAGCCGTCGCCACCCCGTCTGCGGCATGACGCCAGCATCCGTCATGATTCAGGGTTCTCCGATCAGTTCGTCGTCGCGGAATTTCCAGCCAGCGCCGCGCAACTCGGCAGCGGGGATCACGTGATAGGCCGGATCGATGCGTCCGGCCTGCCCGATCAAAAAGCGCACCAGCGCATCCGCCTTGGGATTGGCGGTATGCGGCTCGGTCCAGGTGGAAAGAGTGTAGACGAAATAGAAGGGATAGCGCCCGGTGCGCACCGCCTCCCGGTCCAGAGGGGAGTGACCGTCGATGCGGAGGGTCCGCAGGCGCTCCCGGAACTCCGGCTGATTGATGGTATGCCAGTTCTCCTCGTACCCCAAAGCACCGCGCCGCTTGGCCACGTTGGTCACCATGTCGAGCATGCTCCCCACCTGCTCGGCGCGCGGGCCGAAGAGTTCCTCGTTGTCCAGAATCAGACGCCAGTGTCCCGGACGGGTCTTGCAGTGAAAGCGGATGACCGGAAAGACCGGCGCATCCTCCGGGAACTTCCCGGCCACGGAGGGAATCTGGGACCAGCGGGTCACCTTGCCGCGAAAGATCCGGCGCACCTCGTCCGTGGTCAACCCTTCGACCGGGTCCTCCCCGTTGGCCAGGATGGCCAGAGGGGCAATGCCGATGGTATGCCACCGCAACCCCGGCAAACGATCCGCCTGGGCCACCGGACAACAGGAGGCGCCGATATCCACCTGCTTGCGGTTGATCCCCTCCATCGCCGGGCCACAGGTCCCTTCCCGCAGGGAGATGTCGATCCGGTTGACGGCGGCATACTCCCGGATCAGGGGCAACAGGGCGGGATAGTTGTTCTGGTCCAGAAGGATGGCCAGTTCTGCGCCCTCGTCGGGTGGTTTGTGGCGTATGGGCAACTGGCGCCACGCCTCCGGCTTGTCGGCCAACTGGTCCGGATCGGAGAAGGCCGGCCCCTTGAGGGTGACAGGCACCCCCTCCCCGTCCTCCGCCCGGCCAGCGCCAGCGCCGAGCACCAGCAGCCCCAGCATCGCCAACCCGATCCATGTGCGCTTCCGTTGCATCATCTTCCCCCCCTTTCCCCTCACCTCTGGGCAGCCACGCCCTCCAGGACCTCCAGCAGAACCTTCTTGCGGATCGGTTTGGTGAAATAGCGGTCACAGCCCGCCTCCAGACAACGCAGCCGTTCCCCTTCCAAAGCATGGGCCGTCAAGGCGATGATCGGCATGGGAGGACGACCGGCCTCCCGCTCCCAGGCACGGATGAGACGGGTGGCGGTGAGGCCGTCCATCTCCGGCATCTGGACATCCATGATCACCACGTCGAATCTCCCCTCCTTGACGCGGTTCAGGGCCTCGCGACCGTCCTCGGCCACCACCACGGCATGGGGTGTCTGCACCAGATAAGCCAGAAACAGGGCCTGGTTCATCTTGACATCCTCGGCCAGCAGGATGGTCAGGGGCCGCCCCGTCCAGACGGGGGCAACGCCCCCCTCCTCCGGCATGGTCTCCCCCTGGGGGAGCGCCGCCACCGGACGCGCGGGCAACGTGAAACAAAAGATGCTCCCCGCCCCCTGCCGGCTCTTCACCCAGATCCGTCCCCCCATCAACTCCACCAGGCGGCGACTGATGGCCAAACCCAGTCCGGAACCGCCGTAACGGCGGTTGACCCCGGCATCCGCTTGAATGAATTGATCGAAAATGACTTCGAGAAGTTCCCCCGGGATGCCGATACCGGTGTCGGTCACCTTGAACAGCAAGGTGTTCTCCTCCTGGTGGTCCATGGTCAGACTCACCGTCACCTGGCCTTCAGGGGTGAACTTGATGGCGTTGCCGATCAGGTTGATGAGGACCTGACGCACCCGTCCATCGTCGCCGAGCACCGCCTCCGGCACCGCCGCCCCCACCCCGGAAAGCAGAATCACCCCCTGCTCCTCGGCGCTCATCTGCATCAGGTGGGTCACCTCCTCCACCACCTTGCGAGGAGAAAAAGGCGTCGCGACCACGGTGATGCGACCGGATTCCAGACGCGAAAAATCCAGCACATCGTTGATCACGCCCAGCAGCACCTTGCCGGACTGATGCATGGTTTCGGCATAATGGCGCTGTTCCGGATCGAGAGCGGATTCCAGCAGCAGTTCCGACATGCCCAGCACCACGTTCATGGGGGTGCGGATCTCGTGGCTCATGGCGGCCAGGAACTCTCCCTTGACCCGCGCCGCCTCCTCGGCCCGCGCCCTGGCCTGCTGCAGATCCTCCTCCACCTGTTTGCGCTTCGTGATGTCACGAAACGACACCACCGCACCGGTCACCGCATGGTCTCGCAGGATGGGCGAAACGTTCATGGCCACCGGGATCACATTGCCCTGGCGATCCTGCAGGGTCCCCTCCTCGGTGACGACCGCCTGGGCAGCACCGAGCACGCGCTCGATCGGACACGACGCGCCGTCCCCCCTGATGTAACGGAACAGGGCATGGGCATTGCGTCCCAACGCCTCGTCCTCGCGCCATCCCAGACTGTTCAGGGCAAAACGGTTGATGAAGGTGATCCGGCCATCCCGATCCACCACGTACAGCCCCTCGGCCAGATTGGCGGTGATCTCCCACATCCGCGCCGCATCCGATTCCTTCTGCCGATAGAGGGACTGCATCTCCTCCGAGGAGATGGTCAGGGAGCGCTCCAGGGTATAACGGTCCCGGTCGGCGTCATGATAGGTCCGGGCGATGACACGCAGCAACTCCCGCCAGCGCACCTCATCCGGGGGATGATCGGGGGTGAGGCCCAGCTTGCGCAGTTGCCGGACCAGCAGCCTGTGCCAGATTTCGTTCACGTTTCCCACAACAACGTCAGGGTCATGGTCTGGTTGTGCAGGTCGCAAAGACCGTTGGCCAGGGGGGAAAGCTCGCCATACGAGTAGTACCCGATCAGTTCGCTTTCTGCAGGCAAGCCCTGCAGCACGGCTTCGATCTCCTCCTCGGTGCGCTGTCCGAGCACCAGGCGGCGCCCCACGCAACTGATGGCCACGCACAGCAAGGGGTGTCCGGAGACCCGCGTTCCCGCCGAATCGATGCCCAAACGCGCGGCATCCGCCGCGCCGTCGATGAGCCGTTCCATGTTGGCGCGCATCAGACGAACCGTGCAGCCTTGCGGCACATCCCCGGCAAAGGTGATGGAATTTTGCGCCTCGTCCACCGCCAGGATGGTACGCACCGTGGGATTGGCTTCGTCGCTCGGGTTGCGGATGGCCAGGGGGAACAGCAACCCGGTCGCCGGCAACCCGGAGGCCCGGTCGCCGAGGTATTTCTTGTACAAGACCAGGGCCGGCTGGTCATCCAGGGTGTACAGCACGTTCCCCCGCGAGGAGGTGACTCGGCGCTCCGGTCCCAGAATGTCCCATCCACCCCTGGAGCCGTGGGCGATGCGGATCCGTCCCCCGTAAAAGCCCACCGCGACCACGTGGTTTTCCAGGAATCCGTCCTTGTCCATCACCCACGTCTTTTGAAACCGGTCGCCATCCCCGGCCAACCCCCCGGTGATCGCCATGCCGGTGGGCAAGCCGGCGGTCAGGCCCTGCACCAGGGCCGAACCGTTCACCACCAGACCGTCGGAGAGGACAAAAACCCCCATCAGATCCGGCGCGTTCAATCCTGTGGCCAGACGGGCACCAACCGCGTCGGACGCCTCGCCCTCCCGGATCGCCTCGCGCACCACCCGCACCGCCGTATGCTCAAACCGAATGACCGCCACCACCAGCGAGCCGTCCAGCAGCGCGGCGCCGTGCATCTCCCCGGCGGTGGAACAGCCGATCCAGGCCGCCGCCCGAAAGGCACGCCGCAGATCGTCCACGCCATCCGTCAAGGGACCCGTGTCCGGCGCGCCGAAAAGAATCAACAACGTTCGTTCCGAGTCCCAGGCCGGATCCGGTGGCACATCCCAGCCATGCCCAGGCCGATAGTGACAAGTCGCCAGCAACATGGATTTTTCCCCTGTAATAAAATTGGCAAAAACTCACAATTGTATCATTGTGAAATCTTCAACGCCCCCATGTCAACAGCCGTTCCGCCAGTTCCGCAACGCTCCCCACCCGCACGCCGGGAGGCCGTACCGGCGGCGGCAGCACGGCCAGGGTCTCCAGCGGGGACTCCTCGAGGGAGATGCCCAGGGTCGAGGATGGAATCAGCTCCACGGGTTTGTTGCGCGCCCGCATGATGTTGGGCAGGGAGGCGTAACGGGGGGTATTCAACCCCAGATCCACGGTGACCACGGCAGGAAGGGGCAGGACGAGCCATTCGTGCCCGCCATCCACCACGCAACGGGCCTGCAGTCGATCCTCCTCCACCCGCCATTCGACGACGCAGGTCGCCTCTCCCCAGCCCAGGATCCCGGCGGTCAGGGGACCGGTCTGGCCGTGGTCCAGATCCACACCCTGTCTGCCCGCGAGCAGCAGGCGCGCCCCTTCCCGCCGGATCAAGGCGGCCAGGAGACGGGCCACCAGGAGGGGGGCGACGGAATCGGGCGCTGCCACTCGCACTGCCCGATCCGCACCCATGGCCAGGGCGGTGCGCAGGCCTCCTTCCCAGCTCTCCGGTCCAATGCCGGCAACGACCACCTCTTGCGCCACGCCGGTCTCCCGCAGACGCAGGGCCGCCTCCAGGGCGATTTCGTCGAAAGGATTGAGTACCGGTCGGGCGCCCAGGGTGTTCACGTCCCGGCCATCCGGGGTCACCCGAACCGGGGCGTTGGGATCCGGGACCTGCTTGACCGCGACCAGCACGATCATTGCGCGGCCAGAGACTCCACGATGGCGAAAAGCCGCCCGGTGTCATGCCCGTCATGCTTGCCTGGGGAGACGCGATAACGTCCATTGATCACCAGGGTAGGCGTACTCGCGATTCCATAGGCGCCGGCCTGCGCGCGGCCCTGGGAGACCTTGCCGTTCACGGCGAAACCGTTCAGGTTTTCCTTGAACCGGGTGGCATCCAGCTTCAGTCCCGCAGCCAGGGTGATCAACTCCGCAGGGGAGTCGATATTGACCCCCTCATCGAAGTGCGCCGTGAAGATGGCATGCTTCATCTCCTCGCCGCGTCCCAGGAACGCTGCCGCGTGATAGGCGCGCACCGGCAGATCGGACTGGCTGGAAAAGGCGATGGGCAGGCTCTTGATCGCATACCGGTCCTTCATCTTGAGCGACCAGGCGGTCATGTGGGGATGGAACTCGTAACAGTGCGGACACTTGAAATTGAAGACCTCCACCACCTCCGGCCCGGGCGCGGCGGGGGGGACCGGAGGCGTGATGGTCTCGTAATGAACGCCTGCCTTGGGCAGGAACGGCTCGGCCCGTGCCGAGACAGCCGACAGCAGAGGCAAAGTCAGCCATGCGAGAAAAAGGCGCCTGGAACACATGACAAGGATCACTCCACGATTTCGAAGCTGGTGTGAATGGTGGCGGTCTTGGCCAGCATGGCCGCCGCCGAACAGTATTTTTCCTCGGAGAGTTGAATGGCCCGCTCCACCGCCTTGGCAGGAACGTCCTTGCCGGTGACGATGAAATGCATCTGAATCTCCAGAAAAACCTTGGGATCGGACTCCGCGCGGGTGCCCTGAATTCTGGCTTCGCAATCGCTGACGTTATGACGCCCCTTGCGCAGGATGGTCAGCACATCGATGCTGGCGCACCCGCCCAGGCCGATCAGGAACAATTCCATGGGGCGCACCCCCAAGTTGCGTCCCCCCACCTCGGGGCTGCCGTCCATGACCACGGCATGGCCGGAACCCGATTCTCCGACCATTTGAATCCCTTCGACGAGCTTGACGCGCGCTGTGACTTTCCCCATGCGACTCTCCTTTGGTAGATTGGGATACGACGACCCGAGCACGACACAGGGTCACCCCACTCCGGACAACGAGCGAGGCATAAGAAAAATGGAAGAACTGGATGCAAAAAGCAAGGCTGCGCAACTCAAGGCCATGCTCTCCGGTCGCGAAGGGGAAAGACACGCGGTGATTCTGCAAGACTTTCCCGATCCGGATGCCATTTCCTGTGGACTGGCCTATCAACTCCTGGCCGAGGAGCACGGCATTCACGCGGATCTGCTCTACGCCGGACGCATCAGCCATCAGGAGAACATCGCCCTGATCAACCTGCTGGACATTCCGGTGCGGGAGTGGAACGAGGAAGAGTTCGCCAAGCACCGTTATCACGGCAGCGTCTTCGTGGACAACCAGGGCACCACCAGCACCCTGGTGGAGCGGCTCGACGCGGCCAAGGTGCCGGTGCTGGCGGTGGTGGATCACCATGACCTGCAAAACCGCCTGGAGGCGCCGCTGTTCACGGACATCCGGGATGTGGGGGCCTGTGCGTCGATCTTCGCCCACTATCTGGCCGAGGGGCTGATGACCATGCGCCCCTCCAGGCCGGAACATCGCCGTCTGGCCACCGCGCTGATGCATGGCATCATCAGCGAAACCGGTTCCATGATCCGGGCGCAGCCGTTCGATTTCACGGCGGCGGCCTTTCTGCAACCGTTCTACGACATCGACCTGCTGATGGACATCCTCCATCAGCGCCGCAACCACAAGGTGATGGAGGTGATCCGGCTGGCCCTGGCCAACCGGATGATCCGCGCCGGGCTGTGCCTGTCGGGGGTGGGCTACCTGCGCGGAGAGGATCGCGACGCCATCCCGCAGGCAGCGGATTTCCTCCTGACCGAAGACACGGTGCATACCGCAGTGGTCTACGGCGTCGTCACGCTGCCCGACGGCGGGGAGTGCATTCACGGCTCCTTGCGGACCAGCAAGAACAGCCTGGGGCCGGACGCCTTTCTCAAGGATGTCCTCGGTCGCACCGAACATGGGATCTTCTACGGAGGCGGCAAGGCCGGAGCCGGAGGCTTCGAGATTCCGTTGGGCTTTCTGTCCGGCAACGACAACGAAGAACTCTCCCAACTCAAATGGAACGCCTTCGACGCCAAGATCCGCCGGAAATTCTTCAAAAAGATCGGCATGGAGGAAAAGTAGTTGCCCCTCGCCAAGCCCCGCTGGCTGCGGGTTCCCCTGCCCGGCTCCGAGGGGTATCGGCGCATGGATCGGCTGGTGCGGGAGCATGCGCTGGGCACGGTCTGCCAGGCGGCCAACTGTCCCAACATCGGCGGCTGCTGGGAAGACGGGGCTGCGGCCTTCATGATCCTGGGCACGGTATGCACCCGGGGCTGCGGCTTCTGCAACGTGACCGCCGGACGCCCCGCTCCGGCGGATCCCGGAGAACCGGAGCGTCTGGCCGAGGCGGTGATCCGGCTCGGCTTGCGGCATGTGGTGATCACCTCCGTGACCCGCGACGACCTGCCGGATGGCGGGGCCGCTCAGTTCGCCGCCTGCGTGACCGCGCTGCGCGCCCGCAACGCGACCATCACCATCGAACTGCTCACCCCGGACTTCCGGAGGTGTCCGGAGGCTGCGGAACGGGTGTTCGCGGCGGCTCCCGAGGTGTTCAATCACAACGTGGAGACGGTGCCGCGACTCTACCCGGCGGTGCGCGCCGGGGCCGACTACAAAGGATCGCTGACCCTGCTGGCCCGCGCTGCCGCACATGGCCTGCCGATGGTCAAATCCGGGATCATGCTGGGGCTTGGCGAAGAAGAGGAGGAGATTTTGGCCGTTATGGCCGATCTGCGGGCAAACGGGGTGACGGCGCTCACCATCGGCCAGTACCTGGCCCCCAGCCGCGCCCATCTCCCGGTGGTCCGCTACTGGCCGCCGGATTTTTTCACCAGCTTGCGCGCACGGGCGCTGGCGATGGGTTTTGCCCGGGTGGAAAGCCATCCCCTGGCCAGGTCGTCGCTGCATGCCCAGGCAGGCATGGAATCAAAGGGCCATTGCATTTGAACGAACGGGTTATCGACATGGAGACTCCCCGGATCCACATCGGTGTCAGCCAGTGTCTGCTGGGCGACGAGGTGCGCTTCGATGGCGGCCACAAGCGGGATGGCTACATCACCGGCATGCTGGGAACCGTCTTTTGCCTGGTGCCGGTTTGCCCGGAGGTGGAGGCCGGCTTCGGGATCCCCAGGGAGTCGATGCGGCTGGAAGGCGATCCGGCAACGCCCCGGTTGATCAGCCATCGCACCCGCCGCGATCTGACCAGGCCCCTCGTCGAGACCTGCGAAAGCATTGTCGCACGTCTGGCCGGGGCCGATCTCCATGGCTTCGTCCTGAAAGGGAATTCCCCCTCCTGCGGCATGGAAAAAGTCCGGGTGCAACGTGATGCGGGTCTGCCCGACGGCAAGGGCATCGGCCTGTTTGCCCGTCGTTTGCGCACCGCCATGCCCCTGTTGCCCGTGACCGAAGAAGGACGACTCGGCGATGCCGCGTTGCGAGAAAATTTCATCACAAGGATTTTCGTCCATCATCGCTGGCAAACCCTGCTCCAGGAACCCTCTGCCAGGGAACTGGTGGCATTCCATTCCCGTCACAAATTTCTGCTCATGGCCCACAGCCCGGTGCATATGCGTCGCATGGGCCAGTTGATCGGCAACATGACAAAAGACAACCTCCCCCCATGGGAGGCATACGGCGCCTTGCTGATGGAGGCCATGGGCCGGCTGGCCACCCCCGGAAAGCATGTGGATGCGATATTGCACATGATGGGCTTTCTCAAGAAACACCTGACAAACGATGAAAAAGCCGAAATGCTGGAGTTGTTGACGGCCTACAAGAAAGGAGATCTGCCACGGCTGGTCCCCATCACCCTGCTCAACCACCATGTGCGCCAATTCGATCTGCCCTACCTCGCCGAACAATGGTACCTCCAGCCCCATCCTCTGGAATTGAGGCTTTGCAATCATGCCTAGCTTTATTGCGCGGACAGGCGCTGCCCCGCAATTTTCCTCGTTTATTGTGCCACGGGTGTGCGGTATCATGCGTGCGCTTCGGTTGCAGGGATCAATGATGTCAGGTGGAATGGATAACGGCTTCTCATGAGTACCTTCTGGATCGTTGGCATCGTCTTCAACGTCGCCTTGACCGGTCTGGCGATCTGGTGGCTGTGGCGCTGCCGCGCTCCGAAAGATCCCAGGCAAGACGAATAAACGGTGGAAAACGTCTCTCTTCTGGTGCCCCTGCTGCTGGCCTTCTCCAGCGTGCTGCACTGCCTGGGGATGTGCGGCGGCATCGTCGGGGCCATGTCCTGGCATCTGGCTTCCTCCGGGCGGCCCTGGGGCTTCCTGCTGGCGGCCAATGCAGGGCGCGTCGCCAGTTATGCCCTGGCGGGCGGGCTGGTCGTCCTCTTCGGCCAGACCCTGTTCACCACGCTTTCACCGGAATACGGGCATACCCTGTTGCGCGGTTTCGCCGGGGTGATCCTGGTCGGCAACGGTCTGTTTCTCCTGGGACGCCTGCCGGGCTTGCGCCACATGGAAGCCGTGGGCAGCCGGCTGTGGGCCTGGCTGGAACCCGTGGCCCGCCGCTTCATGACCCCCGGAACCATGGGACAGGCGCTGCTCTTCGGCGTGGTGTGGGGGTGGTTTCCCTGCTCCTTGGTCTACGGCGCGCTCCTGTGGAGCAGCACCGCCTGTTCCGCCCTGTCCGGGGCTGCGGTGATGCTGCTCTTCGGCCTCGGCACCCTGCCGGTGATGGTCTCCGCCGGTTGGCTCACCGGCTATCTGGGCCGCTTCCGCCGCATCGGCGCCTGGCTATTGTTGGGAATCGGTATTTTGAACTTGATCTTTCTGGGCTGGAACGTGCATAATCCTCACTGGCATCCAACCGACAACCGGGTCAATTGTCTCATTCCGCCATGAAACCACCACAACACATCGAAATCATGGGCGACTCGCCGGCATTCACCTCGGTGATGCGCGCCGCGCGCCTCGTGGCGGTCACCGGGGCCACGGTCCTCATCCAGGGCGAGTCCGGCGTCGGCAAGGAACTCCTCGCCCACGCCATTCATACCGATTCCCCACGCGCCAAAGGCCCCTTCGTGGCCGTCAACTGCGCTGCCCTGACCGAATCCCTGGTGGAAAGCGAACTCTTCGGACACGCCAGGGGCGCCTTCACCGGCGCTGCCCAGGAACGGGCCGGACGCATCGCCACCGCCCACGGCGGCACCCTCTTCCTGGACGAAATCGGCGACATGCCCCTCTCCATCCAGGCAAAACTGCTGCGCTTCCTGGAAAATGGCGAATGCCAGCCCCTCGGCTGCGAATTGCCGAAACGGGTCGATGTCCGGGTGATCGCCGCCACCAACCGCGACCTCGCCTCCCTGGTGAACACAGGCCGCTTCCGCCAGGACCTCTACTACCGCTTGCAGGTCGTCCCCCTTGTCCTGCCGCCCCTGCGGGATCGGGGTCGGGATGTGGCATTGCTGGCCAACGCCTTCCTGCAACGGTTCGCCGCGCACCATGCCGCCTTGTGTCCGTTTTTCTCCAATGCCGCCTTGTCGGTCATGCTCGACCACCCCTGGCCAGGCAACATCCGTGAACTGCGCAACCTGTGCGAGCGCGCCGTGATCTTTCATCCCGGCCAGGAGATCGGCGTCGAATTCCTCCATGCCCAACTGGCCGCCGCCATCTCCTCGCCCCGCGCCGTCGCCATCACCCTGCCCAACGGCGGCATCAACCTCGATCACCTGGAACGCGATCTGATCCTCGCCGCCCTGGAACGCACCAATGGCAACCGCACCCATGCCGCACGCCTGCTGGACCTGACCAGGGATACCCTTCTGTATCGCATGAAAAAACACGCCCTGCGCTGACCGATTCCTTTCCCGCTTGACATGCGGGTCTCGTTTTGCTATTATTGCAACTCAAGACAACAAGACCGACGGAAACGACAGGGGAGAAAAATCATGGAACAAACGATGCAGTTCGGGGGCAGTGATAACGATTATCATTGGATGTTAAACCATGGCTATTTGAAGGCATTTGCAACACGGGAATGCCGCGAACTTCTGGAAATGGTGCAGCATATCCAGGTCCAGGACGGGGATCTCCTCTTCGGAGAGGGGGAGCGGAGCAATCAATTGTATGTCATTCGGGAGGGAAATGTGGCGATCGGGCATCGAACCGCGCCGGGACAGTGGCTGGACTGGGGTCCCTTCGGCGCCGTGAACCTGGAGGAGGAAAAACCGACGGATCGCTGGAAGGATCGGTTGCTGCTGGGGGAAGGGGATTGCCTGGGGGTGGAGGGGTGTCTGAGCGGGATGCCCCACGATCACTCCGCCATGGCCGTGGGCGAGACCAATCTGCTGAGCCTGAACTCCCATCAATTCCGCCATCTGGCGCGCCACCATCCGCAATTGTGCCACTGTTTCGCCGATGGACTGCGGCGTGCCTGGCGGACGCAGGGGCATCGCCAGGGGTAGAGACGCACTCTTCAATCATCGGGCGCGATCATCTCGCTCAATTGCCTCAGGTCGGTTTTGCCGTTGGCATTGACCGGCAATTGAGCGAGACGCCGGATTCGCCGGGGAACCATGTAATTGGGCAGACGTTTGGCACACCCTTCCAGGATCTCCTCGTCCGCGACCGACGATCCGCAGACGAATCCCAACACGTGCGTCACGTTTTCTCCCTCCATGGGCCAGCCGACCACGGCAACCTGATCGGTACGGGCCACCTGACCCAGCACATGCTCGATCTCGGACAACTCCACCCGATAGCCCCGGATCTTCAATTGCCGGTCCACCCGATCCAGATAATGCAAACCAACCCCGCGTTGCCAGGTCACCAGATCGCCGGTTTTGTACCAACGCTGCATCCGGCCCTGGCTGTCGGCGATTTCCACATAGGCGCGGGCGGTTTCGTCCGGGTTTTTCCAGTAGCCCGGAGTGACCTGGGAACCGCACAGGAGCAGTTCTCCCCTGGCGCCATCGCTCTCCTCCAGAAGACGGTCGCCGTCCAGGATGGCAGTGCGTTGGCCGGGATAGGGAAGACCGATGGGGACATTGCCGTTGTGGCACTCCTCCTCGGAACGGCCCGGCTGCCAGATATAGCCGGTGATGCAGATGGTCCCCTCGGTGGGTCCGTAGGAGTTGTCGATGCATGCATTGGGAGCAGCGGCCTGCCAGATGCGGGCGGTTTCCAGCGTCAACTTCTCCCCGCCGAAGACGCTCCAGCGCAGGGAGGGAAAGGCGCCGGGCTTGAGCAGATACATCCGCTTCATGAACTGCACCACGGCGGGAACCGATTCCCAGAAGGTGAGACCGTGGTCGCGAATGAACTGGGCCGGGGCCATGCGCACCTTCTGCGGGACCGGATAGAGACAGGCCCCTGCCGCCCAGCAGACCAGCTGGTCGTATACCGAGGCATCGAAGGTCAGATCGCTGTGCTGGGAAAAACGGTCCTCCGGGGTGGGCCGGTAGCGCTCCAGCATGGTGGCGACAAAGGCGTTGACGTTGCCAGGGGAGACCATCACCCCCTTGGGGGTGCCGGTGCTGCCAGAGGTGAAGAGCAGATAGGCCAGTTCTCCGGACGGTTCCCTGGGGGTATCCAGATGGGGAGGAGGGTCGAGGATCTCCCGTTGGACGGCGAAACGATGACGGGGCAACGTCCCGGTCCAGTCCGGAAGGGTGGCATGATCGGGCAGCAGCACCGTCAGATTCTTGCGCACCGCGCTCAGCAGTTCCGGGGCCATAGGCTCGCAATGGCGGTCCACGATCAAAAGTTCGATTTCGGCCAGATCGGCGATGTGGAGGTTGCGGGAGACGGGAAAATTCGGATTCAACGGCAAATACCCCTTGCCCGCATAAAGGATCCCCAATACCCCGGCATAGGCCGTCAGGGAGCGGTAGGCGAACAGGCCGATGGCGGGCGCCTCGTTGGGCGCGAGCCGTTCGATGGCCGAGGCGAGACGGATGACCCGCTGGTGCAACGCCTCGTATCGAAAGGTGTTCCCCTCGACGTGCAATGCAGGGCGCGTGGCATGATTCAGGACGCTGCGGTGGAACCAGTGGGCGATGTTGGATTCCTGTGGGATGGTCATGGGGCGGCTCTACCGTGAGGTTGAGGGATCAAACGACCCAATCATCATCCCGGATTTGCTGGACGAGGTCAATCGTTGCGAATTTTTTTGGTATATGCGAGAATGCGATTTATTCATTGTTTCAGATCGACAGGTGACAAGATCAACAGACTGCTGCTGATGGGGTTGTTGTTGCTGCTGGTGACGACGCGGCCCCTGTGGGCCGATGCGGGGCACAAGCTGTTTCTGACCTTCGACGATGGTCCCCGGGAAGGGACACGCGCCATTCTGGAAGTGTTGACGCGCGAGCAGGTTCCAGGTACATTTTTCCTCGTGGGCGAGCATTTCATTAATGCGCACCGGAAGGAAACCTGGCGAATGCTGCAGGCAAGTCCTTTGGTGCAGATTGGCAACCACTCCATGACGCATGCCCACGAACGCTATCGTGAGTTCTATGCCGACCCGGAGGGGATGCTGGCGGATTTTGCCAAAAACAATGATGTACTTGGTTTCCGGAATCCCCCATATCCCACACGCCTTCCCTCCCGCATCGACTGGCGTTTCGATGACCGGTACGTCTCCGAGCACACCTATCCCACGGGTCGCAACGACGAGATCCCGGAGGGGATCGCCAAACTTTTCGCCAACGGATTTGTCTTATATGGTTGGGACGTGGAGTGGCAAAAGTCGGGACGGCGCAACGCCCTGGAAGGGGTGGACACCCTGTTTGCCCGGATCAGGAGCCGCTTCGTCTCCGAACAATCGGTCAAACCGGGCAAGGTGGTGGTGTTGATGCATGATTTCCATTTCGATACCGGCCCTGCCATCGAACAACTGAGCCGTTTGATTCGTCTCGGCAAGCGGGAAGGATATCGTTTCGGGTTGATGCGGGATTATTGAACATGAACGCCATGGATGAACCGACAAAAAAAAGACGGAGCGGCAGGCAGAGTTGCGCGGATCAAGGCGAGGTGGCCTGCATCGATTGCAATCTGTTCGGGTTCCTGCAACTCTTCGCCAGCCTGACGCCGGAGATGCTCACCCATTTCCTGACCACCCATATGCCGTTGGCCAAGGGGGAGGTGGTGTATCGGGCCGGCCAGCCGTTCGAAGGGATCTACGCGGTGAAGAGTGGCGGCCTCAAGAGTATCGTCATGCAGGAACCGTATGGCGAACAGGTCGCCTCGTTCCACCTGCCGGGGGAATTGATGGGAGTGGAGGACCTGCAATCGGCAACCTACAGCTTCACCATCATTGCCCTCGAGGAGAGCAAGGTCTGTTTCATGCCACTTAAGCAGGGCGGCCTCCAGAGAGAACCTCTGCCATCGTCCCGGGAACAGATGGTCAAGATCCTCCTGGAACACCTCAGGCAATGCCAACGCCAGGGACTGATCCTGGGCATGCGCACCGCCGAGGAGCGGCTGGGGGCGTTCTTCCTCAATCTCGCGGAACGGTACGCGCGTCACGGCTTTCCCATGCACGAGTTCCGCGTGCCCATGATGCAAAACGACATCGCCAATCATCTGGGACTGGCCATGGAAACGGTCAGCCGCACACTGAAACATTTCCGCGAACTGGAAATGCTGACCATCCGTGGCAAGCGGGGCCGGATTCTCAATCCGGGCTGCATGCAGTCAATCACACAGTACTGCTTCCTGAAAAAGGGAACAGACGAACAGGAGTGATCAACCGCAAAAAAGCGCCCCCTCCGGACCCAGCAACCGGCGCAACTCCTCCAGCAGAAGTCCGTTCGGGGTGACCCGCAGCCCGTCCCCCAGGACGAAACGCGCCACCTTGCCGGTCAGGTGCAGTTCCAGGTGCACCTGACACGCCAAACCGGGATGACGCGCGAGGATGGCACGCAGCTTCTCCAGGGCGGTCTCGTTGCAGGCGAGCGCATCGGCCCGCAGGAGGAGTTTGCGGCACCACTCCCGGCGGACCCTCTCCAGGTCGAGGACCCTTTCCACCATCACTTTGGGTTCCTCCTCGCCCGGCTCCAGGCTCCCCTCCAAAACGATCAGTCCCTCGCCCTCCAGAAGTTCCTGGCTGGCCTGATAGACATCGGAAAAAAGCACCGCCTCGATCTGTTCCTCGTGATCCTCCAGGGTGAGAAATGCCATCCGGTCGCCCTTGCGGGTGCGGTGCAGCTTCTTTTCCGCCACGACTCCGGCCACACGGCTCTTGACGTTGTTGTCCGCCCTGGAGCGGATGCGGTGCCGGGTCCGGGCGATGGAATCGATGCCGTAGGATGCCAGTTCGGCGGCATATTGCTGGGCCGGATGGCCGGTGATGAAAAAACCGATGGCCTCCTTCTCGAACAAAATCTTCTCATCGAAGGACCACTCCGGGACTTCCGGCAGGGCGGGACCTTCTTCCGCCTCGTCGAAGAGGGTCAGGAATCCCTTGCCCTGGTCGGCTTGGCGCCTTGACGCCTGGGTCATGGTGTCCGCAAGTCCGGCCAGCATGGCGGCGCGACTGCTGCCCAGTCCGTCGCAGGCGCCGGATTTGATCAGGTTTTCCAGCACCCGGCGGTTGAGGCCGGCAACGGCAATACGCCGACACAGATCGTACAGGGTGGAAAACGGGCCATCGTTGCGCGCCTTGACCAGCGCCTCCATGAGCCCCTCCCCCACGTTCTTGATGGCGGCCAGCCCGTAGCGGACGGCTTGCTCCTCCACCGAAAATACGGTTTGCGAGCGGTTGATGTCCGGCGGCAGGACCCGAACCTTCATGTTGCGGCACTCCCGGATGAAGAGGGCCAGCTTGTCGGTGTTGATGATGTCGCAGGTCAATGTGGCGGCCATGAACTCCACCGGGTAGTGGGCCTTCAGCCAGGCGGTCTGGTAGGAGATCAGGGCATAGGCCGCCGAATGGGACTTGTTGAACCCGTAACCGGCGAATTTCTCCATCAGGTCGAAGATGAACTCCGCCCGTTCCTTGTGGACGCCGTTGGCCAGGGCGCCGCGCACGAAGATCTCCCGCTGGGAGAGCATCTCCGAAAGCTTCTTCTTGCCCATGGCACGGCGCAGCAGATCGGCCCCCCCCAGGGTGTAGCCGGCCAGGACCTGGGCAATCTTCATCACCTGCTCCTGGTAAAGGATCACCCCATAGGTCTCCTTGAGGATCGGTTCCAGTTGCGGCAAAGGATAGGCCAGGTCGGCCCGACCGTGCTTGCGGTCGATGAAGTCGTCCACCATCCCCGAACCCAGCGGGCCGGGCCGGTAGAGGGCCACCAGGGCGATGATCTCCTCGAAGGCGTCCGGGGCCAGTTTTTTGAGGATCTCCCGCATCCCGGAGGATTCCAGTTGGAACACCCCCCTGGTCTGGCCGCTCTGCAGCAGACGGTAGGTGGCTTGGTCCTCCATGTCGATGAGGTTGATGTCGATTTCCGCTTCGCCCCGCTCCCGGCGACCCGCGTTGACCATGCCCAGCACGTCGTCGATCACCGTGAGGGTCTTGAGGCCAAGGAAGTCGAACTTGACCAGCCCCACCTTTTCCACATCGACCATGTTGAACTGGGTCACCGGCATGTCGGAGCGCGGATCCAGATAGAGGGGAACCATCTCGGTGAGGGGGCCGTTGGCCATCACCACACCGGCGGCATGGGTCCCGGCAGAACGGGGCAATCCTTCCAGGGCGAGGGCGAGTTCGATGAGTTCCCCGATTTCCGGCTCCTCCCGGATCAGTTGTTGCAGCCGTTCCTCCTGGTTGATGGCCTCCTGCAGGGTGATGCCCAGGATGTTGGGCACCAGCTTGGCGATGCGGTCCACCTGGGGATAAGGGAACTGGAGCACCCGGCCCACATCCCGGAGGGCCATGCGCGCCTGAAGGGTGCCAAAGGTGATGATCTGGGCCACCCGGTCCTTGCCGTATTTGTGCTGGACATACTGGATCACCTTGTCGCGGCGATCCATGCAGAAGTCCACGTCGAAGTCCGGCATGGAGACCCGCTCCGGATTGAGGAACCGCTCGAACAGCAGTTGGTAGCGCAACGGGTCGAGGTCGGTGATGTCCATGGCCCAGGCCACCACGGAACCGGCCCCGGAGCCGCGGCCAGGTCCCACGGGGATCTTCTGGCCCTTGGCCCAGCGGATGAAGTCGGAAACGATGAGGAAATAACCCGGAAACCCCATCTGCACGATGACATCCAGTTCGTACTCCAGCCGTTCCCGGTAGTGCCGGGCCACGGCGGGAAGTTGCGCGGGATCGGTGCGGGGGGCGATGATGCCGGCGATGCGTCGGGCCAGGCCGCGTTCCGCCTCGCTGCGCAACCAGGTGCCGAGGTCTTCGCCCTCGGGGATGGCGAAATCGGGCAGGACGGTCTTGCCCAGTTCCATGCGGAAGTTGCATCGTTTGGCAATGTGCAGGGTATTGGCCAGGCCTTCGGGGAGATCGGCGAACCGTTCCTCCATCTCCTCCGGGGAGGCGAAGTGGCGCTGGTCGTTGATGCGGGGGCGGTTTTCCTCCGGGATGGTGTGACCGGTCCCGATGCAGACCAGGGCGTCGTGGGCGCGATGATCCTTCTTGTCCAGGAAATGGACATCGTTGCTGGCCACGATCGGCAGGCCCAAGGTGTGGGCGAGGGTCACGGTCGCCTGGATCAACTCCTCCTCGCCGGGGTCTCCGTGGCGCTGGAGTTCCAGATAGAAGCCGGGGGCGCCGGTCTCCGGGTCCTGGAAGAGTTCCCCCAGCCAACGGGCCGCGGCGTTGGCCAGGTCCGTGCGACCGGCGCCAAGGTGGCGTCCCACCGCCCCCTTGGCGCCAGCGGAAAGGGCCAGCAGGCCATCCTTGTGGCGTTGCAGCAGTTCCGGGTCGATGCGGGGTTTGTCGTGGCTCCCTTCCAGAAAACCCACGGAGACCAGGCGCATCAGGTTGCGCCATCCGGTGGCGTTGCGGCACAGCAAAATGATCTGGTCCCGCACCTCCTGATCGGGCCGGACGCTCTTGTCGTGGCGGTTGGGGACCATCAGGAGCTGCGCGCCCAGGATGGGTTTGATGCCTGCCTTCAGGCAGGCGAGTTGGAACTGCACCGCCAAAAAGAGATTGCCTTGATCCGTGAGGGCCAGGGCCGGCATGCCGAACTGCCTGGCGCGGGCAACCAGGGCGTCCAGGCTGATGGTGGAATTCAGCAGCGAGTAGGCGGAATGAACATGCAAATGAACGATCAAAACGAGACCGCCTGACTGGAGGATGGCGTCTGACGCCCATCGCCCACGGGTTGCGGGGCGACGACCGATCCGGCGGGGGCCGCTGGCTTGGCCCCGGCCTGGCTGGAAGCGCGGCCCTTTTCCAGGGCGGGCGGGGTCCACGAGATGATCCGCTTTTGCGCCTCGGCGATCTGCTCCGGGGTCATGGTCTTGAGGAGCGCCTCGCGCTGTTTGGAGGCATTGGGATCCCCCTGCTGCGCGGCAAGCCCGAACCACATGACGGCCAGCACCGGATCCTTCTCCACGCCCCTACCCTCGGCATGCAGCATGCCGAGGCTGGTCTGGGCACGGGCGAACTCCTGATCGGCGGCCAGGCGGAGCCAGCGGGCAGCCTCCTGTTCGTCCGGCGCCCCTCCCCTGCCGTCGAGGCACATCATGCCCAGTTTGTACTGGGCGCTGGCCAAGCCTTGTTCGGCGGCGCTCCGGAACCATTGGCGCGCCTCCGTCTCGTTCGCCGGGAGGTCCGATTGGCCCTTGAGGCAAAGGACACCCAGGTGGTAGCGCGCTTCCGCGAACCCCTTGTCGGCGGCCTGTCGCAGCCATTTGCGCGCCTCTGCGTCATCCCTGGCCACCCCCTTGCCGTCCTGATGCATGAGGGCCAGGTTGTATTGGGCCTCGGGCAGCCCCTGTTCGGCGGCCTGTCGGAACCACTTGAGTGATTTTTTATAGTCACGGGGGACGCCAAGACCGTCGCGGTAGACGATGCCGAGGCTGTTCTGGGCATCGGCAGTGCCCTTGTTGGCCGCACGCAGGGTTTCGTCGAGGGATTGGCTCCCTTCGTACTCGTCGGCCACCAAGGGGGTTGGCCATGTCCAGGCCATCGGAGCCATTACGGCAAGCGCGGCAAAAAAACGGATGAATGACCGTTTATTGTTCATGGCTGGACTCTTTTCGTGTTTGGCGCCTTTGAGCAGATGAGCTATCTTACCAGATCCGATGGGAAACGCATACAAAAAAACGTTCTGCACCGACGCTGTTGTCCAGCCATGGCCATGGCAATTGCTCCAACCTGACAGACGATCAGATCCCCAGCCAAGGTTCAGGCGCAGGCGAGAGGGTGCGTTCGGGTCTGTCATGGGTCTGCCGTGAGAACGATTACAGGTTTTGCGCCATCTCCATGGCCCGGATCACATGGGCCTTGGCGGCGTTGAGGTGGGAACGGACGGCGGTTCCGTCGCGCAGTTCGCCCCGTTCGTTCAGGGCGTCATTGGCAAAATAGTCGAGAGCCTGCCTGGCCCGGATCACCTGGTCCAGGAGATCGCGCGTCCCCTTGACAGCCCCGGCGGGGTGTTGGGCGTTACTTTTGTCCTTTCTTGGCATTCCACTTCCTGACCAGCATCTTGGCATCCACCAACTGGGCCTGGGTCATGTTGACCGCCATGCGGTCACGACGCCGGATCGCCTCGGGGTTGTTGTCCCCGGCCAGGGTATACCAGTAATAGGCCTGCACAAGATCCTTCTCCACGCCGGAGTTGCCCTCCTCGTACAAGGACGAGAGGCGATAGCGGGCGCGATTGTTGCCCATTTCCGCAGCCTTGCGGTACCACTTGACCGCTTCCTTGATGTCGGAGTTCACCCCCTGACCCAGGAAATACTTGGCCCCGAGATTGTAGCTGGCCAGGTGCGACCCCTGGTTGGCGGCCTTGCGATACCACTTGATGGCCTCGATGCGATCCTGGGTGGTGCCGATCCCCTGATCGAACATGCCACCGAGATTGTTCATGGTATCGGGATGGCCATGGGTTGCAGCCTGGCGAAAATATTGGAAGGCCACCGACTGATCCGCCGGACTTGCGGCGACCTCGATGCCCTTGACCGCCATGTTGAACTGAGCCGCCGTGTCCCCACTGCCGGCAGCCATCTGAAACCACTTGATGGCCTCCTGGGCGTTTTTTTCCACCCCAAGGCCGTTGTCGTACAAGACGCCGATGTTGTTCTGCGCCCCACTGCTCCCCTCGCGTGCCAGGGGCAGCCAAAGTTTCATGGCCTTGGCATAATCCCCCTGATTGTAGGATTGCAACCCCTCTTCGAAAGGTTCTGCCACCGCCTGGGCGACCCAGAGCGTCCCGAACAGACCGATGGCCAGACGCAAGCGATGCATTCGATTGGTGTTTCTCATTCCCATCCCCCAATGCGCACGTCGCCGACCCCCTCCCGCATCACGACCGGTCTTTCCGAGACTCTGGCGATATCGATGTTGCCCGTGCCGTTGAGCGCCACCTCGGCCTGGCGGGAGACCCCTCCCACATGCACGTCGCCGGTTCCGTTCAGAGTGACCCGCAACATCTCCATCCGCCCGTCCTTCACGCGCAGGGAACCGCTGCCGTCCACGACCGCCTTGAGGTTGCCGGTGACATGGGAGACCCGGATCTCCCCGGCGCCATCCAGCAGCACGATCGTTGCGCCCACACGTCCGATCTCGGCCTCGCCGGAAAGCAGCGAAAAGTCAACCGGTCCCTCCACATCACCGATGCGCCACTTCCCGGAGGATTGGCGCGCCCGGATCGTCATCCCTTTCGGGACCACCAGTTCGAGACGCGGCGGGGGCTTCGAATGGACCTCCACCGACGTGCCGGAGTTGCCCACATTGACGGAAACCCGATTCCCCACCCCGGACTCCACCACCGTGACCCCGCCCTCGGTGCGCACCGCCACCGACCCGCCGCCTGCAGCGGCCTTGGGGGAGAAACGGACCACACCATTCACCAATTGCCCGTTGAAGGCCGCAGCAGCGCTCTTGGCATGCCGCCAGTGCACCTGGTCACCGCTCGCCCCCGGCATGATGGAGACCTCACCGTGAATCCCCTCCAACTCGATGGCGCGAGCAGCGAAGCTGGTGTCTTCGGCAGCCAGGCCCAGACCGGGCAACAGGGCCAGCCATCCCACCGCCACACCCGCACGCCATCCGTTCACGGCTCGCCCTGCACGATGCAGAAGGTTTCGCCCATGTGGAAGATCTGTACCGGCAACCGCTCCTTGCCACGGGTGACAAAGTGGAGCGGCGACTGACCCAGCATGGGATTCTCCTTGAGGGTGGCGAGATTGCTGCGCTCCACGATCTTCACCCCCTGCTGCCAGCAGGTCAGGGAGAAGTGACCGGGACGGGTGAACAGATTGCCCTCATCGCTGGTAACCTCCGCCAAGGCGGAAGAAACCGGCGCAAGTGAGAAGGCCATCAAAACTGCTGCCAAGAAAAGTCGCGGCATCATCGTCTCCCGATCTGGCGCCAATTCAATTGTTGCTCTTGACGAATTCCACCCGCCGGTTCTCCTCGGCCCTGGGTCTTGCCGGGATCAACAATTCGGAAGAACCCATGCCGGCCACGCTCATGCGGGTGGGAGCGATGTTATGCCTGTCTTGCAAATACTGCCTGACCGCCTCGGCACGCTGCAAGGAGAGCGGCATGTTGATGTCGTCGCTGCCCGAGGAGTCGGTATGACCGCTGATGTACAAGGTCATGTCCGGCTTTTGCTGCAAGGCGGCGGCCATGCTGTCCACGTAGCTCATGGCCTGGGGTGACAGGACTGCGGAATTGACCTCGAAGGTCAAAGGGAAGGCGACCTTGGGTTGTTTGGCATAGGCAGCGCTCTTTTTGGCGCTCTTTTTGGCCGGGGCGGGCCGGGACTCTTCCATGGGTTCCGGGGCGGCCATCTCCTGTCGCGGCGGAGGGGCGCTGACGGCCATCGGTTCCGGGGCCGCTGGGGCAGAATTGTAATCGGAGACATCCGGAGGCATCGCCGCCGGAGCCGAGACGGCGGCGGACTCCCCCTCGATCACGATGGCGCGAGTCTTGGGGCCGCGGTATTTGATTTTGGGCTTTTCTCCCAGAGCCTCCAGGATTTCGGCGGGATTGGGCGGGTCCTGAAACATCGTGGTTCCCCCCTTCCTGGCGCCTTCGCCGGCCTCCACGGCAGAGACCGCGACGGTCAACCCCAGCATCAAGACCAACAACCGTAAACTCCGCAAAGCCTTCATGATCCGCCTCCGTTGACACATACACTCGAAAAAGGAGTCAGGCCCCCGGCATGCCGGGGGCCTGTTTGTTCATCTCATCTGACCCTGACCTTCAACTTCTGCACGCTCGGCTTCATGGAGGTCATCTTGGTGCTGCGTTCGGTCATGGTCTTGGCGATTTCGTCCAGGCTGCGCACCTTCATGGGGGTCAGTTCCTTCACCAGCCACTCCTTGGGCAGCAGGGAGCCGATATCGGCATCGCTGGCCATGCACATCACCTCTTCCTCGACCCCGGCCTTGCTGAAGGCCAGTGAGAAGCCACTGCCCGGCGGAATGGAGATGGGCTGGCCGCCCTGCACCTGCTTGTCCGGCTGGAAGCGGTTGGGATAGATCTGGGCGATGGTCCCGTCGCCATCCCGATAGTAGCAGTAGGGATAACCGCCACGGGAGAGAGCGAGATTGACCACCAGTTTCTCGCCCACCCGGTAATCCGTCCGGTCGCCCTCGGTGGAGAGGCGGATGTTGATCGGATTGGCCGAGGTGATCACCTCCTGCTGCTTGGGCGTTTCGGTGGGCATGGCCGACAGATTGACCTTGCCCTGCATCAGGGCCTCGTAGACCTCGAAGGAGACGTTGCCGTTGGGGACCAGGTTGCGGTCGGTCTGGTATCTGGCGATGGCGGAACGCAGCACGTCGCTTTCGCGGCTGTCCACGTTGCCCTGGTAGTGACCGCTCCCCTTCAGGCCGGCCTGGATGAACTTGACCCGGTCTTGCGGGGTCATGCGATCATACCATTCGCGCAGTTGGGTGCGGACCTGGGGATTGTTGCCCTCGATCTCCAGACAGGTCCAGTAGGGGACCTTGGTCCATTTGCCGATCAGTTCGATCAGGCCCAACTGCACCAGGGTACGCACGGCTTGACCACTGCTTTCCGCGCTGTCCTGGCTGACGTTGAACTGAATGCCGGCCTTGATGATCTTGCCGCCGGAGATGCCGGCGTCCATCCCCTGGCCGGAACGGGTGACGGCCATCATGTTGCTGGCGTGAAGACCAGGGAGGTTGGTGCGCGAGGCCATGTCCATGAGGAGCATGTCCATGGTGATGGAGGAGACGCTGCGGTCCTGGGAGGCACCGATGTCGATGATCCCGGTGGTGATGGCACCGCCCTTCTTGCCCGACATCACGGAGTCGTCCACCTGGCTGATGGAACCGCGGATGTAAGCCTGGGGCATGTCGATGCGCATGGCGTTCATGCCGAGCAGTTTTTCGGTGAGGACGTTCACCGAGTCGCTGCCGCCGGTCTGGTCCATGTCGATGTAGGTGACCGCACCGCTGGAGGCGCTCATGGCCGACACGGTGGTCATCAGCATGTCACGCACCCCGAGAGCCAGCTTGCCGGTGGAGTCGTTCATCGCGGTGCTGGTGAGTTTGTAGCCCTTTTTCCGGTGTTCCAGGAAGAGGTTGTCCATGCAACGCAGGGCATCGGTGAATCCGGTCAGGTTGCGGGTGGGCATGCCCTTGGGCGCCATGGAGACGCTGGCCTTTTCCGGATCGGGCAAGGATCCGCCGCAGGAGGCGGCCAGAATCGCGGTCAGGGCCAGCAGGGTACGGCGGGCATGGAGAGAGAAACGGCTCTTATTTGCAGACACTGATCACATCCCCCTTGACAAAGGTATTGACTTCGCGAGGCGCCATGGCCCCTTTTTGAATGGTGACATTGCCGACGCTGGTGTTGCATTTGGCCGGTTTGGTCAGGGACTTGCCGGAGCGCATGTCCTGGGCCGATCCTTGCCGCATGGCCTCGGCCTCGGCGCGCAGCATCTTGGCCGAGGAGTTGTTGTCCATGTCCCTGCGCTTGTTCAGGTCGTCTCCCAAAACCGTGCTGGAAGCGGTGAAGGCGAGCAGGAGCGCCACTATCCCTACATTGATCGTTTTCATAATTTTTCTCCTTAATGTTCCCATCCGTCTGATCATAAAAATCATTTATTCTGCATGCCGCCAATATTCATGTCATTATTATTGTCGCGTCCTTGTGACTTGTGCTGAACTCCACCTTGCATTCCGGTATCCATTTGGGTATGGCCCTGCAGTTGGACTCCCGGATTGTTGGAGCGTATCTGGACCGATCCCGGAGAGGTCATGGGCTTGAACTTGGGATTGGGGACCTGGTTGCCGCGGATCTGCATGGCGGGCATTTCCGCAGACGAGGCGCCCGGATCGGGGATCTCCTGAAAAGATTTTTTGGATTTATCCGGGGCTTTGCCTCCGGCATGCTTCTGGGTGCTGATTCTGGGGGCGAGTTGGAACTCCACGGCCTGAGGGTCGTCGAGTGCGGGTTCGTCGGGGATCACCCCGGACCATGCGGAGGCGCTCGTCAGGGTGGCCAGCAACATCAGGCCCGTCAGGAAGGGCGGTGTGCGATGGTTGTTGGACATTCCGATGCCTCCACATGGTTACCGAGGGAGAGGATTACTTGCCCTGAATGCCACCCACGCTGAGTTGGGAGTCGTTGTTGGAGCCGCTCACCTGGTTGGTGACGCCACCCTTGACGTTGGTGCTGGACTTGGTGTTGCCCTTGACCTGCACGGTGCCCTGGACGCCGCCGACATTGGTGGTGGCCTTGTTGTTGCTGCCCTTGACTTCCTGTTTCACGCCGCCCTGGACGTTGGTGTCCAGGTTGGTGTTGCCCTGGATCTGGACGGCCCCGCCGGTCTGGCTTTGTCCGGTCGGGGTTTGGGAAGCGGCGGCCCAGACCGAGGAGACGCCGAATCCGGCGATCAGGGCGGCGGCGGCGACGATTTGCAGGGACTGTTTGATTTTCATGGTGTTTCTTTCCTTGGATATCAGGTTGTTGGTTTTGGAAAAATACAAAGACTTACTTGCCTTGGATGCCACCCACGTTCAGTTGGGATTCGTTGTTGCTGCCCTCGACGGAATTGACCACACCGCCCTTGACGTTGGTATTGACCTTGGTGTTGCCCTGGATCTGCACGGTGCCCTGGATGCCGCCGACGTTGGTGGTGGCCTTGTTGTTGCTGCCCTTGACGTTTTGCTTCACGCCGCCCTGGACATTGGTGTTCAGCTCGGTATTGCCCTGGATCTGCACCGCGCCACCCGGCTGGCTCTGGGTGCCGGCAGCCTGAGCGGAGGATCCCATGATCACAGCGCCCGCGACCAAGGCGGAAAACATGATAACGGATTTCGAGATTGTTTTCATTGCGTTCTCCAGATTTAGGATGAAATTTGGATTGGGAAGGCCTTGGTGCGACCGATTTGGATCTTTTGAACAGATTATCGCAAATCGTCGTTGCAAAGTCAAGCGGAATCTCTGACAAAAGGCGCCAGAATTATCAGTATGATTTTATACGGAAATGGATTGGGATGCGCGGGGGGGGGATTGGCCGCATCCGGGCTTGGCCGGATGCGGCCAGGCGAGTCAATGCATGCCGATGGCTTCGCGATAGAGGTGGATCATGGCCTCCTGCTCTTCGAGAGCGGCCCGTTCCATTTTGCGGATCTTGAGGATTTCCCGCATGGTTTTGACATCGAAGCCGTTGCCTTTGGCGTCCAGGAAGACGGCCTTGATGTCATCGGCAATGGCGACCTTCTCTTCCTCGAGGCGCTCGATCCGTTCGAAGTATTGGATGAGAACGTCACCGGCGATGCCCTGGTATTCGGTGGGTTTGGATGCGGTATGGGTCTGCGGCATTGGTAACTCCTTGAAATCGTTTGCTAATGCTTGAGAAATGTCAAAATTTCCTCTCCCTTGCGGGCGGTTGAAATGTTAAAAAGCAAGAAATGTGCCTTTCAAAAACGCAATATAGGGGGAGGACAGGATGGGCGTGATGGGTTATGATGGGGGATGGATGGTTTTGTCGGAAGCACAGGAGGCGATGATGACGGATCAGGGTTTCTTTTTGCCGGTCCCGGAGGGGGCGGCGCGGCGTCTGGCGGCAGGATGGTTGAAGCTGGCGCTCTATTCGTTGGTGGGTGCGGGTCTGGTAGTGATCTTGATTCTGGTGGCGCGCACGCCGGTGGTGCATGACTGGTTGCCCTGGACCGGATCGTTCAAGACTGCGCTGGTGATTCATGTCGATCTTTCGGTGCTGGTGTGGTTTCTTTCCTATGCCGGATTTCTGGCCTGTTTGGGCGGGGGTGGCGGGGGTGGGATTGGTTTCGTGGCCTTGGGGGTGTCGTTCGCGGGGGCGTTGCTCATCACCTTTGCGCCGTTTTTGGGGGCGGATGCCCCATACATGAACAACTATATCCCGGTATTGGAGAACGGGGCCTTTTTTGTGGGATTGGTGTTGTTTCTGCTTGGCAGCGGGGTGATGGCCGGTTATGGATTGCGCATGCGGCCTCCCGAGGGGGGGTGGACGCCTGGGGGATGGGCATTGCGGTTCGGGGTGGCGAGCGGACTGTGGATCGTGTTGCTTTCTCTGGTATCGTGGGTCTGGGGTTATTTGACCATGCCTGCCATCGGGGAAAGACTGGCCTATTATGAAGTGTTGTTCTGGGGGGGTGGCCATTTGTTGCAGTTCACCCATACCCAGTTGGTGATGGTGGCGTGGCTGTGGCTGGCGAGTGCCGGGGGCGGACGGGAGCCGTTGACCCCCCGTGTCGCGGTATTGTTGTTGTCGTTGGGCGCGCTGCCGGTGTTGGCAGGTCCGGTATTGCATTGGCTGTATCGTCCTGGCGATCCAGGCTTTCAGAGTGGTTTTGCCGATTTGATGAAATATGGTGGCGGTGTAGCCGCCTTGCCGGTCGGGTTGGCGGCCTGGTGGGGGGCGCGCGGGGCGTCCGACACCGGGGGGCAACCGTTGCGGCTGGCGTTGCGGTTGTCGTTGGTATTGTTTGGGGTGGGAGGGGGGATCGGGTTTTTGATTCAGGGGCTGAATGTCACGATTCCTTCGCACTATCATGGAGAGATCGTGGCGGTGACCGTGGCCTACATGGGTTTGACCTATCTGTTGTTGCCGCGTTTGGGTTTTCGGGTGCCGGATGGCCGCTGGGCTGCTGTTCAGTTGTGGGCGTATGGCGGGGGATCGTTGCTGCATGTGTTCGGCTTGGCCTGGTCCGGGATGCTGGGCGTGCAGCGCAAGACTGCCGGAGCGGCCCAGGGGTTGGAGACCCTGCCCAAGAAACTGGCCATGGGCCTGACCGGAATCGGCGGCGGCATTGCCGTGATTGGCGGGATCCTGTTTCTTGTGATCTGTTATCGCGCCATGCGGCGCCAGGGCACGCATGGCGGGGCATGATTTTTTTTGCGTCGATCCTTATGTGCCGGTTGTCAAATGCGCGGCGACCGGGTATCATCTTTTGCTTACGGAGGAGTTCCAGAGCGGTCGAATGGGACGGTCTCGAAAATCGTTGTGGGCCTTGCCCACCCAGGGTTCGAATCCCTGCTCCTCCGCCATTTCGTTTTTACTAGCATTCTTTAGTTGCTGACTCTCCGACACACGAGGAACGGCGATGTTGCCTCCCCTGCCCTGGCGAAAACTGACCCAGCCTGTGGTGGCTGCCTCCACTGGACAATCGACCTCCACGTTGACTGAACTCCGCTTACCTCATCCACCGGCAAGCAATATTCTCTGGAAAGCCAGGAATGGGATACTCTCGTCAGCCAATATGGCCATGCAACCCGACGACGATTTCTCCTCCAGAACCGCAGGAGACGGCAACACCTCCAGACGCTGAAACATCGGCGCTGCAGGCTGTACCGGCAGATCCCCGCTCAACAACAACTTTTTCCGCCAGCGGTAAAAGCTTTGCTCGCAAAGCCCGTGCTCTCGCAGGTACGCCGAAACCCCACCGCCAGCCTGCTTGCACGCCACAATGTGACTCAACCAAAATGCCTGCCCGTGACGGCTCCTTCTCGTTCTCTCTTCCATCTCGTCGCCCGCCTGGAAAAAAATTGCAGTGGAGGACGATGGTACATCATTCAGTCAACGCCGGGAACCCTGGGGAGAAATTGGCGGTTACACTGCTTCATCCCCAACCTGGGGCAAACAGCTAAAAAAGAAGCCAACGCATTGGCTATCCTCACCGCCACCAACAGCTTCACCCTCCTCACTCCCGGTTGACGGAGGCGTTCGAGACGACGAAGGTCTGATAGATCAGATCCTCGACCTTACGGAAGGTGATCAGATAGGCCAGGACAAAGCTCACCAAGCTAGCCAGGAAATAACCATAACCATAATAAGCGAATCCGAATTGCATATAATGCCAATTGAACCACCCATTGGTGAGCAGGAAGAAGGCGCTCACCAACAGGATCATCCGGCGCAGGTCGAAATAGGAGAGGACGATGATCAGAAACTGGACCAGAATATGGAAAAAAGCCCCGAGAACCCCCAACCGGAAGATCCCGATGGTCTGAAAATCGAGGGACAGAAGCTCGAAGAGCTTGGGGGCCAGCAGGATGGCAGTAATGGAGATAGAACCTTGAAATATCATATAATTGCGTCCACTGGTATGGAGACATTCAACCATACGGCGATGGGCCTTGCGCAAGACATCAAGCGTGACGTGGCGGCTTACGTTGCGATAGAAGTTCAGATACCGCTCGTAGAACTCGGTCTCCATGTTCATCAGGAAGGTGGCCATGGAGGGGACAATCGTGAGATAGGCCGTGAACATGGCACTGTCATACATCGGACACGAGATGAACCCCTTGGCAATCACCACCTTGTCGGGTGACAACCACATGATCCATTTGTCCATCCAAGCCGCCGCATTGATCAGAAAGCCGCTCAACGCCAAATCCCAATAGGTGCGGAAATAGGCAATGAACCCGAACAGATTGCGCACGTCGTGGGGATACTCCGCGAAGATCCGCCCGTACAGGGCGAAGAGGATCACCGACAGGCCAATATTGAACCCGAAGAGCATCCCATGAATCCCGAACTGCAACGACAAAAGGATATTGGCCACAAACCCCAGTCCCATCCCCAGCACAAAAATGCGGATCACCAGTTCGTAGGCCTTCAGCGCGGTCACGAAAACCGTGGCCAACCAGATGTTGGAGATGATCGTGTAGTTGATCACCCCGAAGATGCGCAGGGTGAGGGGAGCCTCCACCCAGGCCAGGTAATAATAAAGCGCCAGGGGGAAATTGATCAGGTTGAGGAGGATCCCACCCCCCATCAGGGTCCCCGGCACCTCACGGATATCCTTGCGATAGATCATGTCCGCCACATAGCGGGTGATCACCAGATTCAATGGGCCGGTAAGGACCAAGGAAAAAGAAAAATTATAGATCACGATCGACTGAAAGACAAGCTGTTCATCGGGATTGGTGAAAAGCGCCATCACCGCCCCGGAACCGCTCAACACCAGGATCGTGAAGATCCACGGCCCGGTGGCCACCAACGAGGAGTACCCGAAACCGGCCAAAAGCCCCAGGAGATTGTCCTGATAGGTCAGTCGCCGCAATACGAACCCGATCCCAGCCATGGCGTCAGCCTCCGGGGTTCCAGGGTGCGTTCACAGCCGTTCCTCGTCCGGGCGGGCGCAAAGCTCGGCGTAAATGCCGGAATAAGTCTGCTTCAGATCCCCCAGGGCGTAATATTTTTTCACCCTGGCCCGGATCGCCGCGCTGAAACGATCATAAGTCTCCCGGTCGCTGAGCAGACGGATCAGGGCCTGGGCCGTCTCTGCGGGACTGGAGACACGGGTGATGATCCCCGCGTGACCCAAGGGGGGATCCTCGTCCTGGTGGCCCTCGATCATCTCCCGACACCCCCCCACATCGGTGGAGACGGTCGGGATCCCCGCAGCGCCGGCCTCCAGGATCACCAGGGGCTGCCCCTCGCTGATGCTCGTCAGGACATTGATGTCGATCCGGCCCATCCATTCGGTCAGTTTCACCCGTCCGGTGAACTCGAACATGCCCCCCAGACCTAGATGTACGATCAGTTGCATACACTCATCGAAATAGCCCATATCCTCCTCGGTTGGTCCCAGTACGTAGGCGCGCGCCGTGGGAATGGCGTCGCGCAGGATGGCGCAGGCACGAATGTAGCTCTTGATATCCTTGATCGGCACCACCCGCCCGATCAGGGCCACCGTGGGGGGGCGATCCGGTTCCGGACAGATCTTGTCGAAGGCCTCCCAATGGATGCCGTTGGGGATGATGCGCATCTTGACCGGATCGGCGCCATCGGCCCGCTGGAAGACCTGATTTCCGGAATAAAGGGTGATGATCCAGGCCGACGCCTGGTAGCAGACCAGGGAGTAGGCCTGGAACGAATGGATCCACAACCCTTTCAGGTCCCGTTCCGCGTGATCGACCTGCAACGAGCTGCGCGGCTTCTCGTAGAGCCAGTCGGCCATGTTGATCTCGATGCGGCGTTCGTTCGTGTAGATCCCGTGTTCGGTGACGAAGACCGGACGTCCGCTCTCCAGGTGGGCGCGGGCCAGGAAAAGCCCGGCAAAGCCGGTCGAAACCGCATGATAGGCGCGCGCCGGTGGGAGGTCGGCCATCAGGATCACGAAGAGGTTGCCCATCAGATAGCGCCAGGTCCAGAAGAAGTCGAGAAACGGGCCATCCGGGAGCATCCGGGCATACAGTTTGAGCAGCATGTTCCAGGAGAGTCGGGAGTTCATCAGGAGATCCCACCCCAAGGTCTCCCGTTGTTCCTTCAGCAGTCTGATCAGTTGGTGCAGGGTGACGATACCGGGATGTTCCGTGAACTCCCACAGAGCGGCTTCCAGTGCCTGGAAGAAGGGTGCCCCAGGACGACGAAAGGTCCAACGTCTTTTCGCCTTGAAGGGCGACAGGAAAATGTGGTGAACCCCGATCACGTTAGGGGGAAGCTGATAGCGCGGGGTGAGGTCGGTGTTGGGGGCCAGGATGGCGACCAGCGAAAAGCTCAATTCCGGCAGGGAACGGATGATGTCGTGGGCCCAACTGGAGACCCCGCCGGCCACGTAGGGATAGGTCCCCTCCACCACCATGCAGATGTCGGCCATCGCAGGGGGCGCACGGAGGCCCTTCATCGATCCCTCCCGGCCCAGAGGGCGATGGTCTCTACAATGCGGATCGGGAAGCTGGCATTGTTACGGAACCGTTTCCAGTGCGCATGCGCGACCTGATTGAGTTCGTCAAAACGCCCCAACCGGTAGAGGGTCTCCATGTACCAGACCAGAAGCGTCTCGTTCGCCGCGCCGTGAGCGAGCAGGCCGTGGAGGAACTCCGCCGCCTCCGCGTGGCATCCGTTCTTGATCAGAAGCCGGGCCACCGGGTGTACCGCATCGGCATGATCTGGAAATTTCGCCAGAAACAGCCGGTAGTAGTGCAGGGCCTTGTCTCGGGTATCCTTGGCCCGCAAGGGATCGAGCAGGCCGGAAAAGGCATATTCGTCATAGTGGAGTGCCACATCCAGCGCCCGTTTGGGGTCGTTCCCGGAGTCAAGCAATCGTTGTTCCAAGGCCATCGACTCCTGCACGAAACGATTTTCCAGGTAGGATACGGCGGTGGCGGCCTGCACCCGGATCGCATTGTCCGGGGCATTGACCGCCTCCAGGAGGATGCGGGAGAAGGCCGGTCGAAAATGACGGGTGATCATGGAGATCATGGTCAGCTTTTGCGCTTGGCTGCCAAAGGCGAGGATATCGAGAAAGGGCGAGAGATTACCGCTAGTATCTGCGGTGGCGACCTGCAATCGTTCGACCAGCTCCTCGGATTGCTGACGGTTCTCCTTGGGAAAGAGCTGTTCGTGCCAGTCGTCGAGCGGTTTGGCAGAGCGCTGATAGTCCAAAAAGAGCACGAAGGCGAGCAGAGTGCCCAGGATCCCGATGAATCCCAGCACAGCCGTGGCCCCGGCCAAAAGCAGGAAGAGGGCCTGTCCGCATCCGCTCCAGCGGGAGACCCACCCCGCCAGTCCCACCAGGAACACGATCACCATGTGGTTCAGGATGATCTGAGCCGAGGTGAGGGCACCGGAGGAGTAAAAATCGAGATCGGCCAAGATCATCTCCCAAAGAACCCAACTGTGCAGCCCCATGGTGAAGCACCATACCAACAGAAACGTGGCGATGCAGGGCGAGGTGTTGTTGAAGATCGGATCCAGCAGCTGCTCGGTGCCGGCCTCGGACGGGGTATCGTTCACTTCGCGGCCTCCTGGCTGTGCAAGATCTGACTCGTGAGGATGAACCGGACCTGCGGAAGCTGGGGCTGCACCTGCTCTTGCAGGGCGGCATGCACCTTTCGTTCGACGATGGCGAGATGGTCCGCAGGGGTGGCGGGCAACAGAAGGGCGAATTCGTGACCGGACCGTTCGTAGTCGAAGACCATGTCGGTCTTGCGCATGATCTTGCCGATCTCGGTTCCCAGCACCAGTGGGATGCGACGCATCTCCTCCAGGTTCATCCCGGTCACGCTGTCCACCTGGATGACGATCATGCAGAGGTCGAACTTCTGGCGGCGCGCCAGATTGGTGAGGAGCTGCACCTGACGGAACAAAAAGCTTTTGGAATAGAGCTGATGCTCAAAGTTTATCACGCTCTCGGAGCGTGCCCGGCTGAACTGCGTCGCCTTGTCGTAGGAGGCCCCGATCCACTCGCAGAGGGCCTTGAAATGTTCCAGGGAGCTGATGTTCAACTCCACGAATTCCATCCGTTCGATCTTCAGCATGCCGACGATGTTGCCGTTTTCGCGATTGATGAGCGGCCCGGCCAACACCCCATCGCTGCCGAGGATGGGGCGATCAGCGGCCTGGGCGATGGCCAGGAAGTGCTGATTGCCGATCACCGCCCGAAAGAGCGGTGTATTGGCATCCAGGCGTTGGGCAAAGGCATCGGGTTGCGGCCACCCTTCCCGGAAAAGGACCTCGAGGTGATTCTCCTCGAGCGTGAAGAGGGAAAAGGAGTCGGCGCCCAGGATCACCCGCACCAGCTCCGCGCTGTTGATCATCACCGAGGCGGGGTCCTGCCACTCCATGGTCTGGGCGGCCTTGAAATAGGATACCACGGTGCTGGTCTGTCCCGCCACCTGGGTCTCGAGGCGATCCTTGGCGCGGTGCATGCGGACATAGGCCTTGGTGATCTCTTCCTCGCGCAGGCGCGATTCGATCAGGTAGCGGCGCAGGGTATCCCGTTCGCGGATCTGCCGTACCCGGAGTTCGCCGAACAGGACCGCTCCGGTGAACCAGAGCAGAGGGAGGCGCATCAGGTCGAAGAGGTGATCGAAGAGATCCTGGCCAAAGCGCGGTTCTGGAAAGTTCCCCAGCCGCAGGTAGGCAGTGGCGGCCAGGGCGGCGATCAGCCCTTCCCAGGTTCCGTACTGGACCGTGATCAGCACCACCGCGAGCCACAGGGGATTGGGATTCCACCCCTCGAAGCGCCGCCCCTCGAGCATGGCGAAGTCGATCGCCCCCGCGATTCCCAACAGCAGGAGCAGCTCCAGCAGGGCAACCAGCCGGATCCCCATGAAGAGGCGGGGCGGTGGCGGGATGATCTCCAGCTCCGGAACGGCGGTCCCCAGTTCAATCGCGTCGCTCTCGATCAGCATGGCCGTTTCAGGGGGCGGGTCGCGTCGCTGCGTCCAGGGAACCGACCAGGTCGCGGATCGCCTGTTGGGCGGTGGAGATCAGGGTGGAGCGCTGCAACACCCCTCCGCCTCGCAAGGCATGACCGGCCTGCCACAATACCCTACCATCCTTCGCCCGTGTCAGGGTCAGGCGCATACCCACCACCGGCTCCTCGCGCAGGCCGTGCTGGTAGGCGAATTCCGACACGCTGCCGGAGAGGAGCGCCTCGACCCCCAGTTTCTCGGCCAGTTCGCGCGTCGATTCCGCCCCCTTGGTTCGACGATCCTTTTCCACCGGATTGCCGGAGAGGAGCACCCGCGCATCCTCTTCCCCACTCTGTCGAAAGAGTCCACGCGCGTAGAGTTCCGTTCCGAGGAGCTGGGCCACCACCACTCCGGCGTTGGGGGCTGTGGTCAGATTCTCCAGGGGCAGGACCGCCACCCGCATCTCCCGTTGGGGTTGCCACTCGGGATCCCGGTAGTCGGAGAAAGGGGTTGCGCGCCCCGCGCAGCCAGCGAGGATCCAGGTCAGGCAGAGGCCGATCGGACCCCATGCGCGACGTATTCCATGCATGCTCTTCATTTGAACCATCCCTTCAGCGTCAACACGCGCTGCCAAAACATAACCCGAAAGTAGGGATCATCCGCCCCCGGACCATGAGCCAATCCCCCTTCCGCCTCCAGACCGAACCGCCAGTCGTCGGCGGCGAGGAGTTCCAACCCCAGACCGAGGGCGGAGGTGTTCTTGTGCACCGCCTGCTCGAAACGGTGGGAAACGCGCGACATACCGGTGAGGTAGTCGCTCACTTCCCACTGGCGGCTCCAATCCGCCGTCAGATTCCGGCGCGACGGTTTGGGATAGGGATGGATCCGGTTGCCCCTCCCGTCCTCCCATTCCCCCTGATGGATGGCCCGTTCCAGCTCCACGCCCAGTTCCAGACGGCCCGCCAGCCACGCCTCGCCCCCCTGGCCAAGCCGTGCCACCGCTCCCAGGCCGCGCGCGGCGGCAGGCACCTCTTCCAGGTGGTACTGGCGCAAGATCACCCCCAAGCTCGTGTCCAGATCTTCCCGCCAGGCGCGACGTCCATGGAGGGCGAGTTGATCCCGCGTGCCGCCGTGCAGCAGGGCGACGCTCTCGTCTGGATTCGGCACGCGCCACTGGAGGTTGCCGCTCCAGGTGACGGAGCCGTTCGGCAAGGCGCCCGCCACGCCGATCCCAGGCCGGTCGCGGCCATGAAGCTCGATCCGCGCCATCCCAAACCGCTCCTCTTCCCGTGCCAGGGACGCCTGCCAGGCCACGGCCCGTTGCGTGGGCCGTTCCGGTCCGGGAGCCATGGCATCGGCCACCGTGATCCGTTCTCCTTCCATGCGCAGGTGGAAGCGGTAGGGGCCGTTCAGGGGTTGGGCGAAATCGAGATACCCCAGGTGACGGGTTTCGCCGGTCATGGGGTGACGGAGGGTCCGCAGCCCGTTCTCCCACACGGTGGCAGCATTGCGCAATCGTTCCTTCCGGTCGCGGATCGTCTCACCGGTTTCCAGGGCGGACGGCGACCGATCGGCAACCGGAGGGATCCGGGACGCATCTCTTTCCAGACGCATCCGCAGCCGTTCGGGGCCGGATTCGATCCAGGCGCGCGTATCGCCTTTCCATTGGAGCGCGAGCGAATCGTAACCGTAGCGCAAGTCCGAGATCCATGCGCCATGGGCATCGATCAATTCTGCCAGCCCTGCGGGGTCAAGGGGGCGCTCCAACCGGATCACCAGCGTCCGTTCCCGGCTCTCCAGAAAAAAATGGCGCAAGCCGATCACGTGCAAGGTCAATTCCAGCTGGGCTTCATCGATGGGCACAGCCGTCCAGGAGACCCTGACCGCATCTGTTCCGGCGCGCAGGGGCGAGCCGACGAGCAGCAGGATGAGCAGAAAAAAAGGAGGAATCGTGATCCGTGCGCGGTGAACGGCAGGGGGCATGGCGCGGATTGGCATTCCAGTGATGGAGTCGTGACGACCGGAGCACCTGAACAAACTTTCAAAAAATTTTATCAATGGATGCCGGAGCATGTCAAGAAATTTTCTTTTTCAGGTGCAGGGAGAGACGACTCAACCGGCACGTAAAAAAAACATCTATTCATTTCTACCCCCCTCCACACCCGCCCGGTGACGCGCCGCCTCTTCCAGATAAAGCCTTCCCCGTGACTCCTCTCCCAAATGGATCAAACTCTCCCCCATCAGTTGACAACTCCGTAGATTGATCACCCCCCGATCCAGCCGGGGATAGAGCAGTTCCGTGACCTTCCTCCACTCCCCGGCGGCAAACGCCGTTTCGGCCACCTGCATCAACGCCTCGTCATCCCCAGGCAGGCGTTCCAACACCGCCTGCCACGCCATGTCCGCCTCCCCCGGCAGATCGAGGGAGGCCACCAACCGCGCCAGATGGCGCAAGCGGTCGGGCGCCTCCCGCAACGAAGCGATCCGCGCTGCAACCCAACGCTGCACATCCTCCCGCTCCTCCCTGGTCAACAAGGCCCGCAACATCACATCGGCCACCGCGTCGTTTTCCGGTTTCACCCCGGCCAGACGGACAACCTCCGCGCTCATCCCCGCATGAAGCAGATGTACGAGCCAGCGCACCCGCTCCTCCCCTTTGGCCGCTTCGGCCCGTTCGAGCAGCCAATTCCGTCCCGACTCCGGGGGACGCGGCCCCCAAAGATAGAGCAATTGTCCGACCTCGGCGCTCTCGGCCCCCTTTCCGCGCGCCGCCAGCAAAAAGCCCCGCTCTGCCGTTTCCCTTTCCTTGAGGCTCAAGGCCAGATGGGCCAATCCCGCCGGATCGTCTGAAAAACCATAATAATCGGGCTGCTCCAGAGCGACGCGCACCATCCGACGCATCGCCTCCCCTTCCGCCCCCTCCCGCTCCCAGGCGAGACGGCGCGTCTGGGCGTAGAGTTCCCGCTGACGCGCCACCGCGCTCCGCTCCCACAGGGCGGTCAAGGGAAGCGCCGGACGCCACTGCCCGGAGGCGAGCAGCACCTCGGCCAGCAATACCCTTTCCTCCCCCTGCCCCTCCTTCCCCTTCCCGTCCGCAAAGAGATGGCGCGCCCCCTTCTCGGCCAGGGTCCAACGTTTGCCTGCCACCGCCGCATGGACCAGATCCATCACGAACCCCCTCTCCAGCCCCCCTTTCTCCCGCTCGAACCAGCGCTCGACCTCCTTCGCCTCCTGG
>JADGAR010000133.1 GCA_015231915.1 Magnetococcales bacterium | reverse complement strand
GGAGAAGTCAAGGAGTTGGCCAGACAGACGGCAGAGGCCACCTCCGGCATATCGAACATGGTGGAGGAGATTCAACTGCACTCCAGGAACGCCATGGAGGCGGTGCGTGGCGTCTCCGGAGGATTCGAGCGCATCAACGACTCCAATCAGGAGATCGCCGACGCCGTCAACGAACAGGGCGAGATGGTCAGCCGGATCGCCGACTCCATGAACGGATTGCGGGATGCCGCCGGGGAAGTGACCCGCAATGCCCGCGAGATCGAGGCGGCGGCCCAGGATGTCTCCCGTTCCGCCCTGGAGGCGGCCCAGAGTACGGGACAAATTGCCCGGTTGGCGAGCGATGCCGCCGGGGCTGCCGTCTCCTTGAGCAACGACGGCCTGGAGGCACAGGAGAGGATCTCCAAGGTCTTGCAAGCCGGACAGGGAATTCTCTTCGCCTCGGCGGAGATTCAGAAAAAAGGGGTGCTGTCCATGGAGCGGGTACGCATGCTGAATGGCTGGATCGAGCAGTCCGGCATGCTGACCGATGTGACCCGGCACACCAGTCAGGCCATGGCAGGCGCGACCCAGGGCCTGACCATCGGCGAGACGCCGTTCGACGTGCGCAAGGTCAAGGAGTTGCATCTGCACTGGTTGGGCGACCTCAATCAGGAGATGCGTGGCGCCAAACGCATGAATGAAACCACCGTCAGCGACCACCACGAGTGCGCCTTCGGCAAGTGGTATTTCGGCGAGGGCACCCAACGCTTCGGCACGCAACCGCTTTTCAAGGAGGTGGGCGTGGTCCACGAGGAGATCCATCGCGCGGGTCTGGAGGCAATGCAACTGGCCCGCCAGGGTCTGACCGACCAGGCCTGCCGGCACTTTGCCACCCTGAACGACATTCGTGGTCGACTGTTTGCCAAACTGGACGAACTGTATCTGTGGGCCAATCTCCAGCCTCGATCCTGATGGACCGCCAACTCCCAGTATGGCGCCTTTCCTTCACGATCAAGACATGATACAACCCGATGCTATCTCAACCTCATTCACCACTGCAGGAGGCGCTCTATGCAAATCGGCATTCCCAGAGAGATCTACCAGGGAGAACGACGGGTCGCTGCCAGCCCGGATTCGGTCAAACAATTCATCAAGCTCGGCTTCACCGTGGCTGTGGAGAGCAACGCGGGGCAGGAGGCCAATTTCTCCGACGAGGTCTACAAGGAAGCCGGAGCGGAAATCGTCGCTGATGCCAAAACCCTCTGCGCCACAGCCGATATCCTCCTCAAGGTGCGCGCCCCCATGGTCAACCCGGCCACCAAGAGCCACGAGGCCGACCTGCTGCGCGAGGGAATGACCCTGATCAGCTTCATCTGGCCCGCCCAGAACAAGGAACTCATGGACAAACTGGCCGCCCGCAAGGTGACCGTCATGGCCATGGACTCCGTGCCGCGCATCTCCCGCGCCCAGAAACTGGATGCCCTAAGCTCCATGGCCAACATCGCCGGCTACCGCGCCGTGATCGAGGCCGCCCATCACTTCGGACGCTTCTTCACCGGCCAGATCACCGCCGCCGGCAAGGTCCCGCCGGCCAAGGTCTTCATCATCGGCGCCGGCGTGGCGGGCCTGGCGGCCATCGGCGCGGCCAACGGCCTGGGCGCGGTGGTGCGCGCCTTCGACACCCGTCCGGAAGTGGCCGATCAGGTCAAGAGCATGGGCGCCGAATACGTCGCCGTGGAGTACGAGGAGGAAGGCTCCGGCGTCGGCGGCTACGCCAAGGTCATGAGCGAAGGCTACCAGAAGGCCCAGGCCGAAATGACCGCCAAACAGTGCCAGGAGGTGGACATCATCATCACCACCGCCCTCATCCCCGGTCGCCCGGCCCCCAAGCTGATCACCGCCGACATGGTCAAATCCATGAAACCCGGCAGCGTCATCGTGGATTTGGCCGCCGAAATGGGTGGCAACTGCGAATTGACCGTCCCCGGCGAAGTGGCGGTCCGCCACGATGTCACCATCATCGGCTATACCGACCTGCCCAGCCGCCTGGCCCGCCAGTCCAGCCAGCTCTA
>JADGAR010000132.1 GCA_015231915.1 Magnetococcales bacterium | reverse complement strand
GGTTCGTATGGTGAATTGTAAGAAACCGCAGTTGCCTTGTTGGCAATAAGGCTTTTTTCCGGTTTGCCAGATGGATCAAAAGGTTGCGTCAGGTGATGGCCCGCAACTGCCGGATCTGGGTTCATCCGTTGCTCCCAAGCCCTTGGATCGTGAATGGCCCAGACAACCAGGAAAAGCGGCGATACGTCCATAAAATACCCCGCATGAGAGAATCTTACCATGTTTCGGGTCGATCCGCGCGGACAATCCGGCACTGCGGGGATGCCGATGTCAGTTTAGGCCGTTATTCGTGCCGCGTTCCGGTCAAACGGGCCTCCAGGCTCTTCCCAGCCGTGCCCGGCGGGAAAGGATTGATTCCAGGCGGGGCAGGGCCTATCCTGGTTGGGTCGGGACGTTTCGTTGGTCCCGCATGGCGTCACACATTTCATGAAGGGAATCCCCATGTCCGTCTTGTTCACCCCGTTTCGTCTCAAGGATGTCACGTTGCGCAACCGTATTGCGGTGCCGCCCATGTGTCAGTACAGCGCCACCGATGGCCTGAGTCATGAATGGCATTGGGCCCATTATGCTGGCATGGCGCGCGGCGGGGCCGGATTGGTGATTGTCGAGGCCACGGCGGTTTCGCCCGAGGGGCGCATCACACCCGCCTGTTTGGGGCTGTGGGATGATCGGCACATCGAAGGATTGGCGGCCATTGCTGGCGCCATCAAGGCAGGAGGCGCGGTGCCCGGCATCCAGATCGGTCATGCCGGACGCAAGGCCAGCGCCAACCGTCCGTGGGAGGGGGATGACCACATTCCAGAAGGGGACCCGCGCGGCTGGCAGACGATTTCGCCTTCGGCTCTGGCCTTTGGTGCTCATCTGTCGCGGGTTCCGCGTGCCATGACCCTGGAAGAGATCGCCCGTGTCCGTTCCGATTTCGTGGCTGCGGCCAAACGGGCGCGTGCCGCGGGCTTCGAATGGCTGGAGCTGCATTTTGCCCACGGCTATCTGGGTCAAAGTTTCTTTTCGGTGCATGCCAACCAGCGCACCGATGACTATGGCGGCAATTTCGCGGGACGCGGACGTTTTCTGCTGGAGACCCTGGAGGCGGTGCGCGGCGTGTGGCCGGAGAACCTCCCCTTGACCGCCCGTTTCGGAGTGATCGAATTCGATGGACGGGACGAGGAGACTCTGGCGGAGTCCATCGCCTTGAGCCGTGCCTTCCGGGAGCGTGGACTGGATCTGCTCAATATCAGCGTCGGTTTCTCCACTCTTGAGGCCAAGATTCCCTGGGGTCCGGCGTTTTTGGCTCCGTATGCCCAGCAGGTGCGTCAGGCGACCGGCATGCCGGTGGCGGCCTCCTGGGGCATCCATGTCCCGGAGGATGCGGAACGGGTCATCGCCTCGGAGCAGATGGATCTGGTGATGATCGGGCGCGCCATCCTGGCTGATCCCCATTATCCCTACCGACTGGCCCAGGCGTTAAACGTCGAGCGTCCGGCCTGGGTGTTGCCCGCTCCCTATGCCCATTGGTTGCAGCAGTATCGGATGTGATTCCGCCATGCGACTTTGGACCTTGCATCCCCGGTATTTGGATGCCCAGGGGTTGGTGGCCCTGTGGCGGGAGGGGTTGCTGGCCCAGAAGGTGCTCCAGGGGATGACCCGTGGGTATACCCGTCATCCACAACTGTGGCGTTTTCGGGAGCAGGATGACCCGGTGGGGGCCGTGGCGGCCTATCTGGGGGAGGTGCGACGGGAGGCGACCCGGCGTGGTTACCGATTCGATGCCAGCCGCATCGCGCCGACGAGCTGGAGCGGTGTGATCGAGGAGACCACCGGACAGCTTCTCCACGAGTGGCGGCACTTTCTGGCCAAGAGCGCCCTGCGCACTCCCGCCCACCATGCGGAATTGCAGACGGTGACCATGCCCGCCCCCCATCCGTTGTTCACTCTGGTATCCGGCGGGGTGCGCGCCTGGGAGCGGGTGGCGGGCCAGCCGTCCGGGGATTCATTCCGAAGCTGAACCGGGCCTGTTTGGGGAGGTGTCTTTTTTTCGCCAGGCCGTTGCGCAAGATGCGAGCGTCGTTCCCAACCCCCGAAAACGACTTGCGTGATTCCAGTTCGAATTCAAAAGCGTCTTCATCCTAGTGGGCCGACAGAGCTGATTTGACAGCTTGGGAGATGTCGATTTAACCATTGAAAAAAAAGAGAGAGTCTGGGAGATTCTTCTCCCAGGGTTTTGATTTTGAATTTGATTTTAGCGCGCTTTTCTCAAAG
>JADGAR010000131.1 GCA_015231915.1 Magnetococcales bacterium | reverse complement strand
GGCCACGCTGCTGATCCGATTTCTGGGAGGCGAGGAGAAGTGGTGGGTCAATATTTTCGTCATGCTGCCCATCCTGCTGCTGTTCGGCGAGATCACCCCCAAGACCATCGCGGTGCGCAACAGCATCGCCGTGGCCGGTCTGGTGAGTCGCCCCCTGACCTTGTTCCGACACATGATCACGCCGTTGCGCAAGGTGGTAGGATGGATTTCCAATCTCCTGGTCACCCTGATGATCGGCGAGCAGAAGGAGAAGCAGGCCACCATTACCGAGGAGATGGTGCGCAGCCTGGCCGAACAGGCCAGCCAGGACGGGGCCATCGACGACGTGGAACGTACCTACATTGACAACATCTTCAACTTTGGCAACCTGCGGGTGAAGGACGTGATGATCCCCCGCGCCCGAATCTTCTTTCTACCCCGATCCTCCGACCTCAACGAGACGGTGCAGGCCTGCAGGGAGACCGGTTATACCCGCATCCCGATCTACGATGGCCATCGGGACGACGTGGTCGGTATTCTGCATGTGCGCGACCTGATCAAGCACTTGGCGGACAGTGGTCAGTCGCCCGTCAATCCAATGGAATTATTAAGAAAACCCTATTTCGTCACCGCCAATCGCCTGGTCTCCTCGCTGTTTCAATCCTTCAAGGAAAAAAATCAATCCCTGGCCATGGTGGTGGATGAGTTCGGCGGACTGGTCGGCATGGTGACCATGCACGACCTGCTGGAGACCATTTTCGGGCAGCTCCATGGAAACATGAAGGACAGCGCCTTGGAAGATCCCAAGCCTCTGGTCAATGGATGTTACCAGTTGGACGGGGTGATGCCAGTGGAGGAGTTCACCCGCATGACCGGATGTGGCACACTGTGGGAGGAGAGGGCGGAAACCGTGGGTGGCGTGGTGCTGGAGGCGCTGGGCGAACTCCCGGAACCCGGTCAGAGGGTGATCGTGGGCGAGTGGGAGTTCATCGTGCATGGGGTGGAAAACAACCGCATCGCCACACTGGTGGCCTGCAAACACCACCAGGATGCAGAATCGATTGCCATTACCGAGGAGCATTGAAGCATGGATATCTGGCTGATTCCCCCCATGATCGTGTTGTGCCTTTTCGTCGAGGCCTTTTATGCCGGTTCGGAGATTGCGGTGGTCAGCGCGGATCGTCTGAAACTGCGCCATCTGGCCGCCAAAGGCTCCAGAGGCGCGCAACTGGCCATGGAGATGCTGCGGCATCCAGAGCACCTGTTGACCACTACCCTGGTCGGCATCAATATCGCCATCGTCACCAACTCCTCCCTGTCCGCATTGTTTGCCATCGAGATGTTGGGACAGGAGAAAGCCTGGATCGGCATCGTGATCTCAGCGCCATTGATCTGGGTATTCGGCGAAATCGTGCCCAAGAGCATCTTCCAGCAAAAAGCGGATACCCTGGCCCCGCGCATCATCTTTGTGCTGAAGATCTCGTCGTATCTCTTCTATCCGCTGATCGTGATCTTTGGTCTCATTTTCAAGGTGCTCACCTTCTTCTTCGGCGGCAACACGGGGAAAAATCCCCTCGGGTTGCGGGATGAAATCGATATGGTGTTGCAGATGAAGGCCCACGAAACCGACATCCTCCCCATGGAAAAAAACATGATCCGCCGACTGTTCAATTTCGGCGAAACCCAGGCGCGAGACATCATGGTTCCCCTGATCGAACTGCACACCCTGGACCGCAACGCCACCTGCGGCCTTGCCCTGCGACTTTCGGAAGAACATTCCCACCTGGTGCTGCCGGTCCATGCCGGGCGGGTGGACAATGTGATCGGATTCGTCAACATCATGAATCTGCTGGGGGTATCGGTTCAGGAAGCGATCAAACCCTTCATCCGTCCGGTCCGCTACATCCCAGGGGCACAAAGCATCGAGGATCTCCTGGCCACGTTCCAGAAGGAAGGCGAACGGTTGGCGATAGTGGTCGACGAGTTCGGCGGTTGCGAGGGAATGGTCACCCTGGAGGACATTCTGGAACGGGTGGTCGGCGACATGCGTGACGAATACGACGTGGGCGAGGCAAACACGACCTGGTGGGAGCTTCTTGAACCGGGAAAATGGCGAGTCAACCCGCGCATGCGGCTGATGGCCCTGCGGGACGAACTGGGGATCACCCTGCCCGATGGTCACTACGAAACCCTGGGGGGCTTTCTGCTCAACCATTTCCGCGAAATCCCCAAGCCGGGCGATACCATGACCCACGACGGCGCCACCTTCAGGATCACCAAGGCGGCTCGTCACTCCATCCGTGAGGTGGAAATCCAGCTTTTGTCCAGTGAGACGCCCATGGAGGAGGATCAAGGACCCCATACAGCCCATTGACGCCAAGGGGGAGGGTGAGGCAACGTGCGTATCCTGATCGTTGAAGACGACACACTTCTGGCCCAACATCTGAAACGCAAATGCGAGGCCGCCGGTTTCTCGGTGGATATGACCCATTCCGGCCTGGAGGCAGAAAGCATGGCCAGTCTGGTCCCCTACCATGCGGTCGTCCTCGATCTGGGTCTGCCGGATCAACCGGGATTGATGGTGCTCAAGAACTGGCGTCGCAACCGCAATCCGG
>JADGAR010000130.1 GCA_015231915.1 Magnetococcales bacterium | reverse complement strand
ACCATATGAACCAATATATTAGCTCATGCAATCACCCGCAACTGCCGGATCTAGGATCAAAGAATCTTGAATTTGCAGTGCCACTCGCCAAATATTTACATCGTACAATATTGATATTTAAATTGATTTTATATAGCATGTTAAACCCTGGCCAGACTCAATCGTGGGTGCGCAGCGCCACCGGAATCGGACGTTCCAGATCGCGCCGCGCGGCCAGGAATCCCGTTCCCGCCACCAGCAGCGCGCCACCCGTCAGCGTGACCAGGGTGATGCCCGGCAACCACTCCCAGCGATCTTGCAGCATGAACCGGATCACCGCCCAGGTGATCCCCTGCGCCACGATCAGCCCCGCGCCGCTGGCGCACATCCCGAGCAGCAGGAACTCCCGCCAAGCCACCTGACGCAGATCCCCCTTGCCAGCCCCGAGAAGTCGGGCGATGGCCGACTCCCGCGCGCGCCGGCGCTCCAACAGCAGGATGGCTACCAGCAGGGCGATCACGCCGGCCAGAACCGCCATGCTGCCGGCCAGGCGCAGCGAACCGATGAGCCGTTCCAACATCTCCTTGGCCCGTTCCATCACCTCACGGGCCGCAATCAGGGAGATATTGTTCATCCGTTCGGTCACCTCGGCGCGGAACGGCTCCTCCTGGTCCGGATCGAGCCGGATGCTGGCCAGATGGGAGAAGGGCACCCCTTCGACCACGGACGGGGAGAAGATCACGAAGAAGTTCAGGCTCATGTCCGACCAGGGCACCTCCCGGATGCTGGTGACCGTGGCGGTCACATCGACCCCCAGGATCGAAAAGGTGATCGCATCCCCCAGGGTGAGCCGCAGATCCCGGGCCATCTCCCGTTCCAGACTGACCTCCATGGCCTGCGGATCCGACCACCAGCGCCCCTGGATGATCCGATTGCCGACCGGGGCCTCCTTGGACCAGGTGAGGACGTAATCCCGTTGGAAGCGCCAGGCCTGGGGATGTCGGGCGGCGAACTCCGCAGTCACCTCGGCGCCGTTCAAGGCGCGCAGGCGACCACGCACCACCGGGGTGACGCGCAGATCGTCGACCTGGCGGAGATGACGGCTGGCCAGCGCGCGCAAAGGGGCCTCCTGATCCGGCTGCAGATCCAGCAGAAAGAAACTGGCGACCCGTTCGGGCAACCGTTCGGTCAATTGCCGGTCGATGTTGCGTTCCAGGAGCAGCATGGTGCCGAGGGTGGCCATGCCGAGTCCCAAGGAGACCAGGGAGCCGAGGGTGCCGTTGCCTTGGGCGGTCAAGCCGCGCAGGGCGAGGCGCCAGACGAGGGAGGTCGGCTGCGGCCAACCCAGGACGATCAGCATGGCGCGGGCCAGCAGGGTCAGGAGGAGAAGACCACCGCTCAAACCCGCGACCAGCAGCAGACCAGCCTTCCAGCCATCCTGGACACCGACGGCCAGCGCGGCGAGCAGCACCAGGCCAAGCGGCACGCCCCAGCGCCAGCGCGCCTGGAGGAACTCGGCGCCCCCGCTCCAGGCCACGGCCCGGAACAGCCCCAGCGGCGAGACCGAGCGCAGGCTCCAGAGGGCACCGAAGGAGAAGAGCAGACTGCCGAGCAGACCGCCGGCAACCCCCAACAGGGGGATCCCGCTGGGGAATCCCCCTGCAAAAGCCTCGTCCACGGGCGCGGAGTCGAACAACAGCGGCCATCCGCACCCCAGAAGGGCGCCCGCCAGGGAACTCGGCAGGGCGACGAGCAGAATTCGCGTCATGAAGATGCCCAGGATCGTGCCGTGTCCCACGCCGAGGGATTGGAGAATCGCCACCTGGCGACGACTCTCGCGGGCGTGGGCGGCCATGGCCCCGGCCATGGCATTGCCAGTGGAGAGGAGGGTCAGAAGGGTCAGGATGCGCATGAAGAGGGTGAAACGGTCGATAAAACGTCGCGCCGACATCTGACCATCCGTTGGCGTCATCACCCGGATGCCGGTGCCGTGAGTCTCCTCGGCGAGCTGTTTGGCTACCGAGGCCGGATCGACCCCTTCGGGCAGGCGGATCAAGGTGACATGGGTGACCCGGCTGCCGAATCCGAGCAGTCCGGTGCTCCCAACCTGCTCCAGGGGGATGATCAGGCGCGGTCCCCAACGAAAAAAGCGGATCACCCGATCCGGTTCACGCGCCAGCCGGTCGGTCAGGCGCAGCGTTGCCGCTCCCAGTTGCAACCGGTCTCCGGGGTGCACGCTCAGACGCGTCAGCAGCCCCCCCTCGGCCACCGCGCCATCCCCCCGCAACGCCTCGGCGAGGGGGATCCCGGAGGCCAGTTCCACCGCGCCGCGCAACGGATGCTCCGGTGAGGTGGCCAGCACCTCCACGAGCACGCTCGCACCCGTGGCCGGATTGCGCAGCATGGCGTTGAACTCCAAATTCTCGGCCACCCGCCAATCCGGTCGCGTCAGGCGTGCGCGCAACGGTTCGGGCAAGGGGGCACTCGATTCCAGACGCAGATCCGCAGCCAGCAGCTGCCGGGTTTCCCGATCCACTCCGGCCCGTAACCCGGAGGTCAGCGTGGCGACACCGGTCGCCATGGCCACGCTCAGCAGAATCGCCAAGGCAAAAATCCAGAAATCCCCGCGCGCCCCGCGCAGCCCTTGTACGGCAATGATCCAAATGGCTTTCATGCGTCTGCTTCTTCCAATGCTAGGGCGTGTTGACATGTGGTGGCAGTGTGTCTTCAGACAAGGCGCGACGCCACGAGCAGCGCAGCATACACGTCAGTATGTGAGCAGCGAAGGGGCGTCGCAACGCTGTATCAAGGCCGCTGACGCCATATGTCAACAGGCCCTAAGCCCTCCATCTGGCAGGGGATGGCCATTTTTTTGCTCAACTTGTGAAAAAATCTATTTTGACGCTTGACCTCTGCCGCGTCACGGATTATAAACCAGGACTGTTTCGCATGCGCTCGTAGCTCAGCCCGGATAGAGCAATTGGCTACGAACCAATAGGCCGGAGGTTCGAATCCTTCCGAGCGCGCCATTGAATTCGAAACCAAAACAGCCACCCTTGCAGGTGGCTGTTTTGGTTTCGGGGTTACACCAGAGCTACTAGGGCGTGTTGACATGTGATGGCAGTGTGTCTTCAGACAAGGCGCGACGCCA
>JADGAR010000012.1 GCA_015231915.1 Magnetococcales bacterium | reverse complement strand
ATATCCTTCCTCTGTTTTTTCCTGCGGCGCGAAAGTGGCGAAACTGGTAGACGCCCTGGATTTAGGTTCCAGTGCCGCAAGGCGTGCGGGTTCGACTCCCGCCTTTCGCACCAGATCTTGAGATCCGTCCCCCGTCTGCGCTATCATCTCTGCTGGTTGCCGAATCGCGAGATCAATCCCGAATCGAGGAGACCCCATGTCCGACAGGAACTCCGAACAGGCCCGTGATGCGTCCATAGAGGCCGCCATGCAGCAGGCCATCCAGGCGGAACAACAGGCCATCGAAGCCGTATCGCAAACCCGCCGTCAGGCCGAAACGATCGTGCTCGCGGCACGCCACAAGGCAGCGGAAATCGCCGCCCGCACCGAATCCCGCATCGCCGCCATCCGCAAGCAGCACGCCAAAGCCATGAAAAAACGCCTGGATTCCATCCGGCTCCAACAACAACGCCAGGCCACCTTCCTGGCCCAGAGCGCCGAAAACGCCATCCCCCTCGCCGAGGCGGTCCGCATCCTCGCCGCCCGCCTCACCGGCGCCCCGTCGGATCCACACGCGCCATGACCGCCCAGGCCGGATACCTGCTCGCACGCATCCAGGCACGCCACGGCCAGCGCCTGGATGAAAACCAGTGGCGCATGCTTTCCTCGGCCCACTCCTTCAACCGCTTTCTCTCCCAGGCCCGCGAAACCTCACTCGGCCCCTGGCTGGAAGGGATCGACCCGATCGGGGAGATCCATCACCTGGAATGGTCCCTGCGCGACGCCTTCCGCCGGCACGTGGTCGAGGTGGTCTCCTGGGCGCCCCCGGCATGGCGTGCCGCCGGGAGCTGGTTGACCACCCTCCCCGACCTGGAAGCCATGCTGCACCGGCGCGCCTGGGGCATGACCCACCCGTGGCTGCAATGGCTCGATGACCAGACCCACCCGCTCCCGCCGCCGGGCACTGATCCTTTCGCCTGGTGGCTGGAACAATGGCGGCTACTCTGGCCCAAGGACCCCGGAGCACATGCCCAACTGCTGGAATTGATCCGCTACCTGCAGACTGCCCTGACGCGCAACAACGTCACCTGGCAGGAACTCAACGAGGGGGTGACCCTCCGCTTTCGCCGTCACGCCATGCACCCCACGGTGCTCTTTTCCCATCTGCTCCTGACGGCCATGGATCTCAACCGCCTGCGCGGAGAACTCTCCCGGCGCTGGCTCTTCGCGCGCGATGACGCCCCATGATCCCCCGCCCTCTCCCCGCACGCTGGATGAACCTGCTGGCGGTCAACGACGACCTGCCCGCCGCCCTGGTGGCCCTGGCCAGACAATGCCCGGTGGAACCGGAATCCCGCCCCGGCGAGGATCACCCCGTGCTCACCCCGGAGATCGCCCAACGCCTCGCCAGGTTCGCCAGCCTGACACAAACCTTTCGCACCTGGTGGCCCGGCGACCAGACCTTGGCCAGGGACAATCCGCCCCCTGCCCCAGCCGGCGCGACCCCCCCGCTGGCCGTGCTGGAGTTCGCCCTGCAAAGCCTGGAAGCCTGGCGCAACGACGCCCAACCCCTCATCGACCGTCACCTGGCGCTGCGCGCCCTGGAGGCCGATCGGCTGGTCCTGGCCGACCTCGCCCAGGCCCTGGGGAAAGGCCATCCGGACCCGGCACGCATCCCCGCAGACCATCAGCATGCCCTCGCATTGACCGGTCGGGTCTTCGTCCTTCCCCTGGAGGCCCCGTCGCCACGCCTGGGAAGCGACCTCCTGGCCAGAGAGGCAACCGGGACGAAAAATCGTTTCCTGCTGGTGGTCGCCCCCAGTGCCGCCATGGCCGCAGTGCAAGACGCGGTGACCGCCGTCAACGGACGCGCCCTGGCCGTTCCGGAGGAGTGGACCGGTTGCGGCAACGCGTTCCTGCCGCTCCTGCGCCAGCAACTGCACGCCGGTCGTGACGAGATTCTGCACATCGAACAGGAACTGGCGCGTCTGGGGCAACACCACAAAGTGACATGGCATCTGAGAGAAGTGGCGCGCATCCAGTGGTTCTTTGGTGCGATCCGCACGGTCGCGACGGGCGAGGCATTTTCCCATCTGGGCGGCTGGGTGGGTGCCGATGTCGAGGCCGGCGCCCTCAACCGCATGCTGGAACGCTCCGGAGTGCGCGCCCTGGCCACGGTCTCCGCTGACGCCCCCTCCCCGCCTCCCATGCTCCTGGTGAATCCCTGGTGGGCCAAACCCTTCGAACTCTTTCCGACCCTGCTGGGCACGCCGGGCGCCAACGAGGTGGATCCCAGCCGCCTGCTGGCCTTCGTCGCCCCACTGCTCTTCGGCTTCATGTTCGGCGATCTGGGGCAAGGTCTGGTGATCGCCGCTGCCGGTTACGCCCTGCGCCGCAAGCTGGCCGCATCCTGGCTGCTCATGACCGGCGGGATCTCTGCGGCCTGCTTCGGCCTGCTCTTCGGCAGCTTCTTCTGCTCGGAAGCGATCCTGCCCGCCTTGTGGCTCCATCCCACCTCCCATCCCCTGACCGTGCTGGGAATCCCGCTGATCCTGGGGGTGCTGCTGGTGCTCACCGGCATGGGATTCCGGGCACAGGGCGCCTTCTGGAACCGGGAAGGCCATCACTGGCTGCGCCACGAAGGGGGGGTGCCGATCCTCTATCTGGGGCTGTTGCTCGCCTTTTTTTCGCCAGCGGGCTGGTATCTGGCCGCCATCGGCCTGGCCTGGTTCGCGGTCGGCAACGGTCTGGAGGCGCCGCTCTCCCTGCCCGCGCGTCTGGCCCATCTGCTGGAAACCCTCATGCAACTCGGGGTCAACACCCTCTCTTTTGCCCGCGTCGGCGCCTTCGCCCTGGCCCATGCCGGTCTCTCCCAGGCGGTGATCACCCTGGCCGATCTGACTGGCGGCGGCCTGGCCGGCACGATTATCCTGGTGGCGGGCAACCTTTTGATTCTATCATTGGAGGGATTGGTGGTCTCGGTACAGACCACCCGTCTGATCCTGTTCGAATTTTTCGTTCGTTTCCTGCGTGGGGAGGGGCGGCCCTTTCGTCCGTTGCCACCCCCGCCGGAATAACCCTTCAATCGTTGAAAAAGGAACGGCCATGACGCCACGCGCCACATTCGCCATTGCCCTGACCCTGATGACCACCCTCATGGCGGCGGGGGGCACGATTCTGCTTTTCTCGACCCCTGCGTTCGCGGGTGGAGGCGCCGCCGCCGGCAGCGCGCCGGCCTTCGATCCAGGCATGGGCTATCTGGCCGCCGCCCTGGCGACCGGCCTCTCTTCCCTGGCCGCCGGTGTTGCCGTGGGCCACGTGGGGAGCGCCGCCATCGGCGCCATCACCGAAAAACCGGAGCTTTTGGGCCGCATGTTGATCCTGGTCGGCCTGGCCGAAGGGATCGCCATCTACGGCCTGATCATCTCCATCCTGATCCTGAATCGCCTGGGCTGATGCCATCCCCGGTCTTCATCGGCGACGAGGCGAGCGCCACGGGTTGGCGTTTGGCCGGAGCGCGGGTCGTGACCCCCACCCCTGGGGAGGAAGCGACAACGGTCCTTGCGTACCTGTCCGGGGGCACGGAACTTCTGCTGCTTTCCACCTCGTGCGCGCGTCGCCTGCCCCAGACCCTGCTGGAACGCGTGCTTGTTTCGCTTCGGCCCCTGACCCTGGTGGTCCCGGAAGTGACGGACCCGGCCCCCGCCTTCGACCTGATGCACCGGGTGCGCGCCCGGATGGGGATTTCCGCATGAACATCTCACCGACTCTGGCGGCCATGCTCGCCCTGGTGGAAGAGAAAAAACGCCAACAGCAGGAGCACATCCTCGCCCAGGCCCGCGCGGAGGCCGTCGCCCTGATCGCCGTCGCCCACCGTCAGGCAAGAACGCGCATGCACGAGGCCATCGTCGGGGAACGGCGCATGGCGCGCCAGGCCCTGCAGGAAGCCCATACCCGGCAGGAGACCGAACTGCGCGGCCATGCCATGAACCTGGCCAACCGTCAACTGCGGGAAGGACGCCAACTTCTGGAAAACACCCTGCTGGAACGCTGGCAAAACCCGGCCAGCCGCCAGGCGTGGATTCTGGGTCTCACCGCGCGTGCCCTCGCCTGTCTGCCGGAGGGGCAATGGGAGGTGTGGCACCCGCCTGGGCTGCCGACCGAGGCGCTCGACCCGCTGCGGGAAAAACTGCGGGAGGTCGGCAAACCCGACCCGACACCGCACGAAGAGGCCGGCATGGTGGCGGGCCTGCGCATCGCCTGCCAGGGGGCCTGGGTGGATGGGAGCGCAACGGGTCTGATGGCCGACCGCATGGCCATCGACGCCATGCTGTTGGCGCTGTTGCAACCGGAGGGAGCGTCGAAATGAACGAGGCAGCGATTCGCTGGATCAGTGGCCCGGTGTTGCGGGCGGTCACCAGGGATCCCTTTCGGATCCACGAGGCGGTGCAGGTTGGCCCGAAAGGGGTGCTGGGAGAGGTGATCCGCCTGAACGGCGAGGAGATCACCGTGCAGCTCTTCGAGGACGGGACCGGCCTGAAACCCGGCGACCCGGTGCATGGACAGGCAGCGCCCTTGTCGGTGCGACTGGGTCCGGGGCTGTTGGGGAACATCTTCGACGGATTGCTGCGTTCCCTCGGTGGCGAGGGGCGGGATTTTCTCCTGCCCGGACGATTCGTCCTGCCTGCGGGCCGTTTTCATCTCACGCCGCTGGTGGCGCCGGGCCGGATTCTCAAGGGCGGCGATCCCTTCGCCGAGGCACGCCATCATCCCGACGCCCATACCTTCCAACTCTGCCTGGTGCCCCCCGACCGGGCGGGCGAGGTGGTGACGATGGCCAGCCGGGGAGAATACGCGGACGACGAGACGGTATTGACCCTGCGCGACGGCCAGGGCCGGAGCGTCGAGGTGGCCATGAGCCACGCCTGGCCGGTGCGCACCCCGCGTCCGGTGGCCCGCCGCTTGCCGGCGGATCCTCCCCTGCTGACCGGACAGCGGATTCTGGACTGCCTCTTTCCGGTGGCGCGGGGGGGCAAGGCAATGGTGCCCGGCGGCTTCGGCACCGGCAAGACCGTGCTCCTGGAGACCATCGCCAAGTGGTGCGATGCCGAGGTGATCGTCTATCTCGGCTGCGGGGAGCGGGGCAACGAAATGGCCGGCGTGCTGGACGAATTTCCCCGCCTGGAAGATCCCAAAACCGGACGCCCCCTGATGGAGCGGATGGTGGTGATCGCCAATACCTCCAACATGCCGGTGGCCGCGCGGGAGGCGAGTGTCTACACCGGGATCACGGTGGCGGAATATTTCCGGGATCAGGGGTTGCGGGTGGCCCTGATGGCCGACTCCACCAGCCGCTGGGCCGAGGCGTTGCGGGAGGTCTCCGGTCGGTTGGGGGAACTGCCGGGCGAAGGGGGATATCCGGCCTACCTGAGCACCCGACTGGCGGAATTTTACGAACGGGCCGCGCGGGTGACCACGCTTGCGGGCAAAAACGGCTCCCTGACGGTGATGGGTGCGGTGAGTCCGCCCTCCAGCGACTTTTCCGAGCCGGTGACGATTCACACCAAGCGCTATGTGCGCAACTTCTGGGCCTTGGACCGCAAGCGGGCGCAGGCCAGGTTCTATCCTGCCATCGACCCGATCGCCTCCTACTCGGAGGATGCCGACGTGCTGGCGTTGTGGTGGAGCAAACAGGGCGCCCCGGCCTGGACCGAGCAGCGCAGACGTTTTCTCACCCTGCTGGAAGAGCAGATCCGCCTGGAGCGCATGGCGCGCATTCTCGGCAAGGATGCCCTGCCCCCCGGCCAGCAGCTGACCCTGCTGTGCGCCGAACTGGTGAACGACGGCTTTTTGCGCCAATCGGCCTTTTCCGTCAAGGACCGCTATGCATCTCCGCGCAAGCAGACCCGCATGATGGGGCTGCTGACCCGGTTCATGGATCGGGCCGAGGCGGCGGTGAACGCCGGCATCGCCGTGGAACGGATCGCCGCCCTGCCGGTTTTGCGACGCCTGCAGCGCATGGGCGAGGATATCGCGGAAGAGGAGTATGATCGCTTCGACGCCCTGGAACAGATGCTGGAGGCCGATTTTGGCGCCTTGTCCGGCCCATCGGGAGAGGAGAAACCATCATGACCGTGCAGGCGGATCTTTTTTGCGCGGATGCGGTGACCCGCATCGAGGGGCCGCTGGTGTTCGCGCAGCGGCGGGTGGAGGTGGGCCTCAACGAGGCGGTGGAGGTGATCGGGACCGACGGTCGCGTCCGGCTGGGAAGGGTGGCGGCGGTGGACGAGACGTACATGACCATCGAAACCCTGGAGTCCACCTCCGGTCTGACCCTGGCCGGCACCCGGATCCGCTTCGTCGGGGAACCGGTGACCTTTGCCCTGGGGCCTGGGATTCTGGGCCGGGTGTTCGACGGGGTGGGCCGGGTCCTGGATGGGGGACCACCGGTGGCAGCGAAGATGCGGGTCTCCATCGACGGGGCGATCATCAACCCGATGCGACGCGCCAAGCCGGAGGATTTCATCGAAACCGGCATTTCCGCCATTGACACCCTGGACAGTCTGGTGCGGGGGCAGAAGCTGCCGATTTTTTCCGGCGGCGGCTTGCCCCACAATCGCCTGGCCGTGGATATCGCGTTGCATGCCCGGCTGCGCTCCGGCGAGAGCGAACCGTTCGCCATCGTCTTTGCCGGGATCGGGGTGCCGTATGATCAGGCCGAGGCCTTCCGCAAGAGTCTGGAGACAGGTGGCGCGCTGGGGCATACGGCGCTTTTTTTGAATCTGGCCTCGGATTCCAGCGCGCAGCGACTGCTGACGCCGCGCTTCGCCCTGACCGCCGCCGAGTATCTGGCGTATGTCGAGGGGCGGCATGTTCTGGTGATCATTACGGACATGACCAACTACTGCGAGGCCCTGCGCGAGGTTTCGGCCAGTCACGGCGAAATTCCGAGCCGCAAGGGGTATCCGGGCTACATGTATTCCGATCTCGCCACCCTGTACGAGCGGGCGGGGCGCATTCTGGGGCGTCCGGGTTCGGTCACGCAGATTCCCATTCTCACCATGCCGGCGGACGACATCACCCATCCGATTCCGGATCTGACCGGCTACATCACCGAGGGGCAGATCACCCTGGACCGCAAATTGGACCGTGCCGGGGTGTATCCCCCCATCGGGGTGTTGCCGAGTTTGTCGCGTCTGATGAAGGACGGCATCGGCGAAGGTTTCACCCATCCCGATCACCCGGCGTTGGCCAATCAGCTCTATGCGGCCTATGCCCGGACCATGGGGGTGCGACTGCTGGCCGGCGTGGTGGGGGCCGAAGGGCTGACCCCGACCGACCGGCTGTTTCTGGAGTTCGGCAAGCAGTTCGAGAGCCGTTTCGTTGCCCAGCCCGAGGGGTCGCGCACCCTGGAGGAGAGCATGGCGGTGGGCTGGGAGTTGCTGCGGGGGCTGCCGGAGACCGAACTGGCGCGTCTGTCCGACGAGCAGATCAAGCGTTATCTGCGCAAACCGGCGGCGGACGGCTGATTGCCATGGAGATCACCCCCACCCGCAGCGCGTTGCTGGAGATCCGGGACGAACGCCAGGTGATGGGCGAGGGGTATCGTTTCCTGGACGAAAAACGGCTGCTGCTGGCCTCGGAGATCATCAAGCTGGCCGGTCGTTTTCAGGAGTTGCAGGAGGAGTATCTGCGCGCTCACCGGGAAGCGTCGGCAGCCATGGGTGCCGCCGTCACCCGCCATGGCCTGCACGGCATGCAGGTGACCCCGGCTCAAGAACTGTATGCGGCGGGCATCGAGCGTTTCGACCGGATTTTCTTCGGGGTGCCTTTGGTGGACCTGCCGCGCCTTCTGCCGGGGGAACCGCACCCGCCAGCGTTTGCGGCGCTGCTGCCCTCCCCGGAGCGACGGGCCTGTCAGGAGGCCTTTTCCCGGTTGTTGCCCCTGGTCACGGAACTGGCCGCCCTGTCCGGCAATCTGCATCGTCTGCTGGCCGAATACCAGCGCACCGAACGCCGCGCCCGCGCCCTGGAAGATGTGATCCTGCCGGAACTGGACGGGGCCATTCACGAGATGGACATCCGGCTGGAGGAGATGGAACAGGAGGAGGCGGTGCGGGTCCGGCTGGGACGCAGCGGGGAGTGAACCGAACGCCACCTCCAGAGGATACGCAGGCAAGCAGCCTGTCGGATTGCCAATTCGTTTGACCTTGTGTCCTGCCAGCCAATATGGTATAATTTTTTTTATAATCCCTTGTGATTCAAAAAATAGCGTCTTTTATTATCCTGTTCGTGTTCTTCGCGAGGTGAATCATGCCACTGACGCTATGGGGCGACAAAGAAACGGCGCGCAGGCGGATGACCGCCCTCCCGGAAGTGTTCAAGGGTTTGATCGAGGCGGGAAAAAAACGACTCGAAGATGGCGGTCCGGCAATGCTGGATGGGGTGGGAGGCGCGGCGGGATTGCTTTTGAAGGTCTTCGGGCAGGATTATCTGGATGCCTACTTCGACAAACTCAAGGCGGAACGACTGGATGGGTTCGGTGCCCAGGTGTACCTTCAGTCGGCTCTGACCCAGGCACGGAAATCTCTGGAAAAACTGAGTGAACACGGTCAGGTCGTGCCATCTGGAAACGCCTCGTTGCACACCACGCCGATGTTGGAAACACTCTCCCGGAGGGTCGGGGAGTTTACCGAAAAGGCGCCGGATTGGTCCATGATCTTCGCCCCTCAGCGTCATCCCGCAGTAGAACGAGGATACGGCAAATTATATTTCTTGGAACTATTATTCAGCCATGGATAATATTATCGCGCGACTTTGAATATTTAATTCAGAATTCTATACATACCTCTCTTGTACGCCAACCACAAAAAATTCATTTAGGATTTTTTTCTCATTCATTTAAATATAAAATAATTCAGCCATTGTTAGATATAATTACCTTCGCATTAACAAGACGCAACGTTAAATTAGCAGAGATAAAAAGCTGTTTCGCCTATAATGATCAAAAAACTGAAAACTGGTTCTTGGAGCAACTGGATAAACTTGCCCCACTGGAACGCAGCCCAGAGGAGCGGGAAAAGGACGGACCCAGCTTCGAGGAGATGGTCAAGTGGGGAATTGAGCATGACCTGTAACGTTGGGCGAAAGCGCCGTTTCATCCTTTGGATGAGACGAACTGCTTGAGGGCATCATCCACGCGGGATTGCCACCCGCGTCCCGTTGCCCGGAACGCATCCAGGACCTCGCGGGAAAGCCTGATGGTGATGCGTTCCTTGGTGGGGGCCTTTTGCACGCCTCGCACGCCGAGTTTGCGTGTCAGTGACGATGGCAATGCATCGACCGGTCGGAAATTGCGCAGGTCTTCCGGCGTCAACTCACGCACATCGCCTTTTTCATTGGTCAACGGCTTTTGCGTTTTCATGTCTTTTGACCTCCCGTGCATTGGCCTTGCGGAAGCTGATGACCCGTATACCATCAACGGTTTCCACAAAACACAACACATGCAATCGCTGCCCGACATAACCAATCGCCACGTACCGGGTTTCCCCATAGTCACGGCGAATATCCATGGCGAATGATGCCCTGCTGAAATCGAACCGTGCCGCATCCTCGAACGAAATTCCTCGCTCCTGGATGTTTTTCATATTCTTTTTCGGATCGAAGGTGATCTTCATGGATTAAATTGTATGCATATTTTTTTGGATCCGTCAAGCTTTTCGGTGTGCTTATGGGGGTGTGAGCAAGGCGGGATTGTCAACATCTTCGGCAGATTGACTGACGCACATATCCTCTTGCGGGAGGTTTTGGATTCATAAACTCCTGTTCCGGGTGCGCCCAGTTGCTTTTGGCGCGCAAATGGACCCGTTCCAGCCGGAAAACCAGGGCGGTGATCGCCTGGAGCGCCTGGGGATCGTCCGTGGCAAAGCGCAGATGCCCCGTCACCAGAGTGTCCGGGTGGTGGTGGATGCGCAACAGGACGCCTTGCACAAAAATGCGCTGGTCGATACACCAATGCAGCGTCAATGCTGCGGGAACGCCGATCTCCGGCAACGCTTCGTCATGCGGCAACACAACACTGCAGCCGCCCGCGCCGAGATTCAACAAGACGACATCGAGGTTGCAAGAGTTTTGAGAAATATTGAGCAACAGCTCGATCCCGTCCGGAGGTTGGACGCGCACCGTCTGACGTTGCCATCGCCCTGCGTTCATCCGTCAATCACCCGCTCCCCGCAACGCTTCCTCGCCCCCATAAACCCGATAACGGTTTCTGCCGCCCCGTTTGGCGTAGTACATGGCAGTGTCGGCCTGTTTCAGCAGGGTTTCCGGATCCTTCCCCTGGTCGGGGAACAGGGTGATGCCGATGCTGGTGCCGATCCGGCATTCGATGCCCTGCAGAGTGAAGGGGCGGGTCAGCGTTGCGATGACCTTTTCGGCCACCAGGCGCGTATCCTCGAGGTTCTGGACGTTGCGCAGCAGAACGGCGAACTCGTCCCCCCCCAGACGCGCCACGGTGTCCTCTTGACGCAACAGATCCTGCAACCGGGTGGCCACGGACTGCAACAGCAAATCCCCCGTCTTGTGGCCATGAGTATCGTTGACCGCCTTGAACAGATCCAGATCCAGATAGAGCACCGCCAGCCGCTGCCGGTGACGCGCCGCCTCCTTGAGCGCCTGCTCCAGCCGCTGATGGAACAACATCCGATTGGGAATCGCCGTCAGGGCATCGTAGAAGGCCAGATTTTCGAGCTGCTCCTCAAAGGCCTTGCGCTCCGTGATGTCGGAAAAAATGCCCATGTAATGGGTCACCTCATCCTTTTCGTCCCGGATGGCGCTGATGCTCAGCCACTCCGGAAAGATCTCCCCGCTCTTGCGTCGGTTCCACAACTCCCCGCGCCAGGAGCCGGTGGCGTTCAAGGTTTGCCAAAGCTCCTGGAAGAAAGAGGCATCATGCCGCCCGGATTGCAGCAGACGCGGGTTCCTGCCGATGACCTCGCCTGGAGCGTAGCCCGTCAGTTGGGTGAACGCCGGATTGACCAACTGAATGACCGCCTCCGCGTCGGTGATGATGATCCCTTCCAGGGCCTGTTCGATGATCGTGAAGCCCAGTTTCAGCCGCTGTTCGATCTCCTTGCGCGCGGAGATGTCGCGCAGGATGCCGATGGCGCACCAGCGGTCCCGGCACCGGATGACGGAGGTGGACAGGTCGAAGGGAAACTCCTCGCCGCTCTTGCGCACCCCGATCAGTTCCACGGTACGATCGAGAATACTCCCCTCCCCTGTCTCGCGCAGTTTGCGCATGCCACGGGTTGCCGCCGGACGAAACCGTTCCGGGGCCAGCAGACGATGCAACTCCCTGCCCTCCATCTCCCCGGCGGCATAACCGAAAATCCGTTGCGCGGCGGGATTCCAGTACTGCACCCGATCCTGGTCGTCGATCATGATGATGGCGTCCTGGGCCGAAGTGGCAATCCCCCGGAAACGGGCCTCGCTTTCCATGAGGGCGGCCTCGTGTTCCCGCATTTTGGCTTCGATCCGTTCCAGGTGCATGGCAAAAAGCAGAATCAAGCCTCCGCCACCAACCACACTGATGCCAATCACCAGAAAAATCAGCCGTTGCGAATCGTGGTAGCGGGTCGTCACATCCTGCACGAACACCAGAAAGGCCTGCTCCCGCCCCTGCACATCCGCAAGGGGAAGACGGGCGACGTTGACATGACTTTCTCCCAGGGAAAGATGCATCCATTCCCGTCGCACCTCGTTGTCGGCATACGCCCCATCGAAACGATCGAGCAGGCCGGCAGGAGGGGTTGCGGTTTGATCGATGAGCACGATATCGGCAAAGGCGTCCCATTGGGGGGTGCGTTTCAGCATGGCCATGCCGGCTTCCCACGCCCCACGCTGAAGATGCCGCTTGGGCGCCAGGAGAAACAGGTCCACATGTTGCCGTTTGTGGATCTCCGTGATGCGATGGTCCACCTCCATGCCCAACTCCACCAGGCCGATCAGCTGCCCCCCCTCGAACCAGGGCGTGACCGTGCGCAGGGTGTAGGTGCCCATCTGCCCCATTTCCAAACCCGAGGTGGTGGCGCCTTTTTCTTGGGCGACCCGGGTGGTATGGCGTGTGATGAGATCGCCATGCCGATCCGGCTGATGAATGCGCAGGAAATTGATCCTGTCCGGCTGGGTGAAATAGAAGTGGGTGATGCCGTGCCGGTCGCGCCATTCCCCGAACAGTTCCCTGGTCAGGCGCAACAGCCGCTCCCGATCCCTTGCCACAAAGGCCTCCCGGATCGCGGAGTTGCGCACGACAGCGGAGAGCGCAGCGCTCATCATGGCGGTGTCGTTGCTCATTCCCAGCGTCCAGCTCTGTTGAATGTCCTCGGTGGTGGTTTGCAGTGCGGCACGGTTGACCGTGTGCGCGTACCAGTAAACCCCCAGGGAGGCCGCCAGGGTCAGAATGGCGATGAAGATCGCCAGAGGGAGCAGAACGGGCATTTTGATGGTGCGCATCGTCACGAATTCCGGCAACAGGCATAATGGGCATTAATGGTCCATAAACAAAAATTATCTTATACCAGTATAATACCTCTTCATCGGCTTGGCAAGCCAAGCAATGACGCCTTGGCGAAATTCCGGTTGACTGGAAGGCACATTTTGAGAAACAATCATCATGCCCGACTTGGCGACCGCCAGGCAATTTCCATGCAACATCTTACGGGGAACCTGTCTCCATGCAAAAAACCGTTTTATTCATCTTTCTGTCGTGGCTGCTCCTGCCGACGGATGCCTTTGCCTATGGCGCCATTGCCCTCGACGATCAGCCGGGTGACGAGGATCCTGCCTACGGCTTTTCCATCAATGAGGATTCCAAGGCCAGTGCCAAGGCATCCGCGCTGCGCTATTGCCGCGAATACGGCGGCACCAACTGCCGCATCATCGTCTGGTTCGAAACCTGCGGCGCGGTAGCCATCTCCAGGAAATACCGTGGCTACGGCTACGGCAGGCACAAGCAAAAGGCCATCGATGACGCCCTGGATATGTGCGGCAGCAAGCGGTGTGAAATCGTGGCGGCGGAATGCGAATCATAATTCCCATTTAACGAAGCAAGGAACCCGACATGCGCACGAACCTTTTCCTCGCCGTCGCTGTGGCGCTGACCATGGCTATGGCATCCCCGGTCGAGGCCAAAAAGAAACCCCGGGTGCCCAATATCGACTTCGGCAACATGAGCTGCCGGGAGTTTCTCGATGATGTCAAGGAGTCCGACAAGGAGGACATCGGCGCGGTTTTGCTGTGGCTGGATGGTTATCTGAGCGGCGTGACCGGCGACACGGTCCTGAATTGGAAAAAACTCGAAGTGATCACGGAGCGTCTGCTGGAACGCTGCCAGGCGCGGGGCAAGACCATGCTCCTGGATGCCATCCGCGAGGTGGGGGCCGAGTGACGGATTGTTTGTTTGTCCATGGGGTGGAGCTGGCATGATCAAAACGATTGCAATATTGATGCTTGCCCTGTTGGTGTCGGGCGTCCCGGAACCGGCCAGCGCGCGTGACGGGTGGGGAGGATATGATGGTTATTCCGACAGACGCTATCGGAAGCATCACCATCGCAAAAAGACATACAGCCATGGGGAGGCGTTGTATTGGTTTCGCAAATACAATCCTTGCCCAACCACCGGCAGGACGCATGGCCGTTGTCCGGGATATGTCATCGTCAAGAGCGGCAAGAGCAACCGGCCCTCCAATTTCTACTGGGAGCACAGATGACCCGGCAAAACGCCGCGCCTCAAGCGGTACTGGACAACCCGGCCATCAACCCCGCATCCGGGGCATAGGGCGCGGTGGCGCGCAGGTAGCGCAAAATGGCGATGACATTGGCATCGCTCACCATGGGGGCCTGAATCCGCCGCAAGGCCTGACCGGGGGCGATGAACAGACCGTCGCCTGCGCCCAGCAGGTTCTCGGCGCCCCCCTCGTCCAGGATGATCCGCGCGTCGGTCTTCGAGGTCACCTTGAAGGCCAGTCGCGCCGGAATGTTGGATTTGATCAGTCCCGTCAACACATCCCTGGAAGGACGCTGGGTGGCCAGAATCAGATGCAGGCCCGCCGCCCGCCCCATCTGTGCCAGACGCGCCAAAGGCTCCTCGATCCCCTTGCCGCTTTGCAGCATCAAGTCCGCCAACTCGTCCACCACCACGACCAGCAACGGCGGGACCGGCGACGTGCCCCCACGCAACCCGCGCCAGCCGTCCAGATTGCGCACCCCCAGCTCCCGCATGCGCTGATAACGGCTCTCCATCTCCCCGGTCAGCCAATGGAGCGCCTCCACGGCTTGACGCGCCTCGGTAACCACCGGGGCCAGCAGGTGCGGCGCGTTGTCGTACAGGGAAAACTCGCTGCGCTTCGGATCCACCAGCACAAGACGCACCGCTGCCACCGGATTGCGCAGCATCAATCCGCACATGATCCCGTGCAACGCCACCGACTTGCCCGAACGGGTGGTCCCGGCCACCAGCAGATGGGGCAGCTGCTCCAGGTCAGCGACCACCGGCCCACCCCGCGCATCCACTCCCAAAGGCAACAGCAACCGATTGCGCTGCGCCTGTACCGCCTCCAGAATGCGCCGCAACGGCACCGTGTCACGAGTCGGGTTGGGGATTTCGATGCCGATCACCCCATGATCGAAAATGGGATCGATGCGCAATCCGGGACTCGACATCGCCAGGGCCAAATCCGGCTCCAGTCCGATCACCCGTGACAGCTTGACGCCTGGAGCCGGGTCCAGGGCGTAGGTGGTCACCACCGGACCAGGTTCGCTCCCCACGATCTTGCCCTTGACCTTGAACTCTCCCAGGGTTCGCTCGATGGCCTCGATCTGTGCCTCATGCCGCGCGGCATCTGCCTCGGGCGTGGGGGCGTCGTCCAGGGGCAACAGGGAGAGCGGAGGCATCGGTATGGTGACGCTCCCGTCCTCCTCCCCCGCCGCCACCCCGAAATGATTGCAAAGCGCCTCCAATCCCCCCGCGAATCCCTGGCCGACCGCGCAGACGCGCCAACTCTCTTCCTTGCGGTAGAACTCCAGCAGCATCAGCCCCTTTTCGTCGGCAAACATCCCGCCTTGCATCGTGAAGCGTCCGGTTTCCCCGCCCCCTTGCAGCAGCCGGACCCTCCCCTCCCCCATGGCGGAAAACAAACCCTCCCCGTCGAGAGAGGCCACCAGGACCAGCCGGCTGATCTCCGGCGGCAGCGCGTGCAGACGGAATTCGAAGCCCTCCTCCCCTTCCGGGGTGACCGCCAGGGCGACACCACCACACGGGGTGGCAGGCTGATTGAAAAAGGTGACATACCGGTCATCCGTCGCCCGGCCTTTGCCATCCAGTCCGAAACAGGCGCAATCCACGGTCACCCCTGCCGGCATGCCCAAATGGACGCCGGCCACGAACGGGCGTTGCGGATCCACCAGATGGATCAATTCTTGACGCTGACCGCGTTGTATTTCCATGTGCATGTTCCCGTTTCCTGGGAGGCCGCAAGGGGTTGGCCTCCTTGACGTGTCACTTTTTTGCCATTTTGGCATCTGCGGAAAAAGATGTCAATGTTCTGTTTTTGTTACTAAAATAACATATTATCGATTATTGCAATATTGGCAAAAAATTTGCTAGATATCATGCGTCGGTTTTGCAACCATTTGGCGCGGGGACAAGGGAACATAAGGATGAATTCTTTGGAGCAAACAGGTGACAAAGAGCTGTACGCAAAACTGCTGGCCGATTTGTCCGAATCGGATCTTCTGGCCCTCCAGACCGGAGAACGGCAGGAGGGATGGGACCTCCCGGTCATGGTGTTCTGGGGATTTTCCGCGTCGAGCCTGATTCTTTCCACGTTACTGGCCCTGGAACTGTGGGCCGGATTCTGATGACAAAAAAGGAGTGAAATGACATGACGACCATTGAAATGCACCATATCGAACGCAACCGCCACGGCAACGGTCTCATCGCCCGCGGCTATGTCCGGCAGCCGGTGGGCGCCTCCGCCCTGAGCGAATCCTCCATCCGTGGCTGGTCGTATGGCCTGGGACGCGGTCTCTCCGGCGTCAAGGCCGAAGGGACCACCTGGAGCCGCTTCGTGAACCAGGAAGGAGGCGCGCAATGATGTTCCAATCCACCCCGGCCAGCGATCCGCTCTTTCCCAAGGGAGGCAAATGCCTGCGTCCCTCTGCCTGGTTCCACCAGGCCACATCCGTCAGCGGCTTTGCGAAGCCCGCATCGCTTCGGCCACCAGAAAAGCGATATCCAGACTCTGCGCCGCGTTGAGACGTGGATCGCAGGTGGTCTCGTAACGTTCTGCCAGATGCTCCTCCCGAATGTCGTGGGACCCCCCCACACATTCGGTGACATCGTCCCCGGTCAATTCGAAATGCACCCCTCCAGGCCATACCCCCTCGGCTTGGAGGATGGCGAAAAAATGCCGCAATTCGGTCATGATTTCGTCCAGATGACGGGTCTTGTGTCCGGAAGGGGCACTGTAGGTGTTGCCGTGCATGGGATCACAGCTCCAGACCACCTGGCGCCCCTCCTGGCGCACCGAACGCAGCAGATCCGGCAGTACCCGGAGAATCTGATTGTGACCAAAACGACCGATCAAGGTCAGACGACCCGGCTCGTTCTCCGGATTGAGCAGGTCGCATAGCCGCAAAATTTCGTCCGAAGTGGCGGTGTGACCGATCTTCACCCCCAGGGGATTCTTGACCCCGCGCAGAAATTCCACATGCGCCCCGTCCGTCTGCCGGGTCCGCTCCCCGATCCAGATCATATGCGCCGAACAGTCGTACCAGTCTCCGGTGATGGAGTCCTGCCGCGTGAGGGCGCTTTCGTATTCCAGAATCAGGGCCTCGTGACTGGTAAAATACTCGATGTCGCGCAATTGCGGCGTGTTTTTCGCGTTGACGCCGATGGCATCCATGAACTTCAGGGAGCTGGTGAGCTGATCGGCCAAAAGGGCGTAACGCTGACCCTGGGGGCTGTTGGCCACGAAATCCTGATTCCAGGTGTGCAGACGCGTCAGGTCCGCATACCCGCCATGGGTGAAGGCACGCAACAGGTTGAGGGTGCTGGCGGACTGGAAATAGGCCCGCTCCAGACGACCGGGATCGGGTTGCCGGGCCTCCAGGGTGAAGTCGGGATCGTTGATCGACTCGCCGCGAAAACTGGGCAGGGAAACCCCGTTGCGGGTCTCCATCGGACTGGAACGGGGCTTGGCGAATTGACCGGCAATGCGACCCACCTTGATGACCGGCTTGGAAATCCCGTGCGTGAGGATGACGGCCATCTGCAACAAGACCTTGAGTTTGTCGCGGATGGCGTTGGCCCGGAAATCGTTGAAGGATTCGGCGCAGTCGCCCCCCTGCAGCAAAAAGGCCTCGCCCTTGGCCACCCTGGCCAGATGGGCCTTCAGGGAACGGACCTCGCCGGCGAAAACCAGCGGGGGATAGCCGGAGAGATTGCGGCGGGTCTCGTCCAGGGCTTGCGGATCGGGCCAGTCGGGTTGTTGAAGCGCGGGAAAATTCTTCCATGAAAGGGGATGCCAAACGTCGGACACGGGGAGGTTTCCTTCTCGATGCAATATCATCATGTGGCTTGAAACGAACATCAACAAAGAGAGTATACCGCACTCTCCGCCCTTATTCCAGCTTGTCCACCGCCTCCCGCAGATTTTTGGAGACCATTTCCAGTTTGCGCGGATCCAGTTTCAGGCCATACATGTCCCGCAGATAAAACACATCCACAACCCGCTCTCCGTAGGTGGCGATCTTGGCGGCCCGAATCTGCACCCCGTGGGTCTGCAACACGCGGGTGATCGCGTACAAAAGGCCGGGACGGTCCAACGACGTGATCTCGATGACGGTGAAGGTATCCAGACTCTCGTCCACCTCCAGGGAAAAGGAGATCTCGAAGGGCCGTTTCTTCCAGGCATCCGGCTTGAAATTGGCCAACAGAATGGAGGGACGCAAGGTCCCGTCCAGCACCTGGGTCAGGGTGGAGCGAATCCTCTCCAGACGGTCGGGCCGTTCGATCGGTTCGCCGTTCTGGGTCTGGATGATGAAGCTGTCGAGGGCCATGCCGTCCTTGGTGGTGGTGATGTCGGCGGAAAGGATGTTGGCCCCCGCTGCGGCCAGGCTCCCGGAAATGCGCGCCATCAGTCCGGGGTGATCCGGGGTGTAGACCAGCAGCCGGGTGGCGTTGATCTTGGGCACCTGCTTGAAGTCGATGATCAGGGACTCCTGGGACCGCTCGATCAGGATGTGGACGTGCTCCAGGACGATCTCCTCGTCGTAGTGGATGAAATAGTCGGGATAGAAACGGTCCAGATGCCGGCGAATCCGTTCCGGGGCGTGGTCCTGGGCGAACTTGCGGAACAGGGCCTCCTTTTGGGCCGTGGCACGCTGGGCGATCTCCTCGGCGGAAAAGACGATCCCTTTGCTCAAGGTGTCCAGGCTGCGGTCGTAAAGTTGACGCAACAGATTGCCTTTCCACCGGTTCCAGACCCCCGGCCCCACGGCGCGAATGTCGGCCACGGTGAGCAGCACCAGAAGATTCAACCGCTTGACCGTACCAATCTGCCGGGTGAACGAGGCCACGGTCTCCGGGTCGTTGATGTCGCGATGAATGGCGGTGCGTGAAAAAAGCAGATGGTTTTCCACCAGCCAGGTGACCATTTCCACGTCGTGCTTTGGCAGATGCATCCGCTCGCAGACCGTTTTGGCGATGGCCGCACCTTTGATGTGATGGTCGCCCCCCAACCCCTTGGCGATGTCGTGGAACAGGACCGCCAGGTACAACACGGCGGGATTGTTGAGTTTTTGCATCAGTTGCGTGGCGATGGGCAACTCCTGGGAGAACTTGCCGGCACTGATGTGCCGCAGGGCCTCCACGGCCAGGATGGTGTGCTCGTCCACGGTGAAGACATGATACATGTCATGTTGCGTCTGGCCGATGATGCGACCGAACTCCGGGATGAAACGACCCAGCACCCCGGCGTCGTTCATGCGACGCAGGACCCAGGCCACGGCCCGCTTGCCGTTGAGCATCTGCAAAAAAATCTGGTTGACATGCGGATCGGAACGGAAATCCGCATTGATCAAATGCAGATTGCTGTTGAGCAGACGCATGGTGTCGGGATGGATCGACAACAGGTTGCGCTGCGCCACCTCGAACAGGCGCATGATCCGGATCGGCTTGCGGACCAGATCCTCCGGTTCCACCACGGCAATCTTGTTGCCAATCTGCTGAAAAACGTCATCCAGGGCATGCACGGAGACCGGCAGATCCTTGTGTTCGTCCTGATACTTGCGCAAAAAGATCCAGGAGAGATGCCCCACCCGGCGGGCGACCCGGTAGTACCGGCGCATGAAGACCTCCACCGCCAGCAGACCGGGGCGATCCTGGTAACCCAACTCCTCGGCGATGGCCACCTGATGGCCGAAGGTCAGGCGGTCGTCCTTGCGCCCCGCGCGGTAGTGCAGGGCATTGCGCACCCGGCGCAGAAAGGCTCGGCAGGTCTTGAAATTGGTGAACTCCTCCTCGGTGATGATCCCCATGGCAATCAGGTCCGAAATCCGCTCCACCCGGTAGCGGTATTTGGAGATCCAGCCAAAGGTCTGCAGATCCCGCAAACCGCCCGGATTTTCCTTGATGTTCGGTTCCAGGTAATAGAGAGAGGCGCCGAACCGCTCATGACGCTTGTTCTGCTCCAGCAGTTTGGCGCGCAGGAATCCCAGGGGATCCTTGAGAAGCGGATTGCCGTCGAGAGTCTCCTTGTAGGTCTTGAAAAGATCGTGATTGCCGGCCAGAAACCGGGATTCCAACATGGAGGTCAGGATGTGCAATTCTTGGCGCGCCTGTTGCAGACAGTCATCCACAGTACGTACCGCGTGCCCCACATCCAGTCCGATATCCCACAGCACGTAGAGCATGCGTTCCACCAGAGGCAACAAATGGGTGGCACCATCGGGCAGGATGAAGAGCAGGTCGATGTCCGAATAGGGAGCGAGATCCCTGCGACCGTAACCACCGGTGGCCGCCAGGCAGAAGCTCTCGGAGGGCGTCAGGTTTGTGACGATGAGGGCGTGGATGCGTTGCAGGATGGCGTCGGCCAGATGGGTGTGCCCCTGGACGATGAACTGTCCACTGGCCCCGGCGAGGTGAAAGCCGTGCAGCCTTTTGCGACCGGTCTGCATGGCGTCCCGCAACACCGGGAGCAGGCTGGCGCGCTGGTCGTCGGTCAAAGGGGCCGAGCCGTCATGAATGGCGCGGATTTCGCGATCCAACGCCGTCAGGTCGAGGATCTCCTCCTTGCAGAATTTCGGTGTCATGTTTTCAGCATCTGCCTGTGAGTTCGGTTGGTTGGTCAAAGGATCAGGGTGGCGAGTGTGCCTGGTTTTTCGCATATCGTGAACAAATGGATGGGTAGATCGTTATGTTCAAAAAGTTGAGAGGACTCTTTTCCACCGACATGGCCATCGACCTGGGCACGGCCAACACGCTGGTCTACATGCGTGGCCGGGGTGTGGTGCTGTCCGAACCCTCGGTGGTGGCGATCCACGAAAGCGCCCGTGGCGTGCGCAAGGTGCTCGCGGTGGGCAACGAGGCCAAACGCATGCTGGGACGCACCCCGGACAGCATCGTGGCCACCCGCCCGATGCGCGACGGTGTGATCGCCGACTTCACCGTGACCGAGGCAATGTTGAAGCATTTCATCCGCAAGGTCAACAAACGGCGTTTGTTCTACTCGCCGCGCATCATCGTCTGCGTGCCGGTGGGGGCCACCCCGGTGGAACGGCGTGCCATCCGCGAGTCGGCGGAAAGCGCCGGTGCGCGGGAGGTCTATCTGATCAACGAACCCATGGCGGCTGCCATCGGCGCCGGACTGCCGGTGACCGAGGCCCACGGCTCGATGGTCATCGACGTGGGCGGCGGGACCACGGAAGTGGCGATCATCTCCCTGGGCGGGATCGTCTACTCCCGCTCCATCCGCGTGGGCGGCGACAAAATGGACGAGGCCATCATCGCCCATGTGCGGCGCAAATACTCCCTTCTGATCGGAGAAGGGACTGCCGAAATTATCAAAATACAGGTCGGCTCCGCTTTTCCCCTGGAAAACCGGCTGGAGGTTGAGGTAAAAGGGAGGGATTTGATTCATGGTGTGCCCAAGCACCAGGTCATTTCCGATCCCGAAATCCTGGAAGCCCTCTCCGAACCCATCAACGCCATCGTCGAAGGGGTGCGGGTGGCCCTGGAACGCACCCCGCCGGAACTGGCGGGGGATATCGTGGACCGCGGGATCGTCCTGACCGGCGGCGGGGCACTGCTTCGGGGATTGGATCGTCTCCTCTCGGAAGAGACCGGCTTGCCGGTCTTCATCGCCGATGATCCACTCTCGTGCGTGGTAATGGGGTCCGGCAGGGCACTTGAGGAACTGGACAGCATGTCCGATATCCTGACGGATCGGTAGCCCAACTTTGAACGGTTCAAGGCATGACCGCTCTTCTGGTCTTGTTGCGCGAATATCGCAATGCCATCTCGGTCTTTCTGACCCTGATGGCTGCTTTGTTTCTGCTGGTGATGGCGGGTGGCCACTTCAACCAGGACCGCAATCTGGTCCAGGAGAACCTCCTGCAGGTCACTGCCGAAGCACAATCCCTGCTGCTGCGACCCGTCGCGGTCGTCGATCGGCTGCAACTGCGATTTCAGGAACTGATGCGACTGGATCGGGAAAACCGCATGTACAAGGCGGAACTCGAACAACTGCGTCCCCTGGGCACCCGCCTGGAGGAACTGGAACGAGAAAATCAACGCCTCAAGTCACTCCTGAAAATGCAGCCGGAACCCGGCTACCGCGCCTTGGCCGTGCGGGTGGTCGGGGACTCCTCGTCGGCGTTCGCCCGTTCGTTCATCGTGAATGCCGGTCGCCAGGACGGGGTGATCGTCAATGCCCCAATGACCGTGCCCAACGGACTGGTGGGCCGGGTGGTGCGCGCCTCCGGCTCTGCCGCGCTGGTGTTGTCCATGCTGGATCTCAACTCCCGCATACCGGTGCTGATTCAACGCTCCCGGGTGCGGGCCATCTCCGCCGGTCAAAACTCCCCCCTGCTGAACCTGGAATATCTGCCCAAGGACGCGGATATCGAAATCGGAGACGCGGTGATCACCTCCGGAACCGGCGGCATCTTCCCCAAGGGATTGCTGGTGGGACGGGTGGTCTCCCTGGAGGCGGGCGAGGATGGCCTGTTCAAGCGGGCCGTGGCCCAGCCCATGGTGGATTTCGACCGGATCGAAGAGGCGCATCTGTTGCTGCCCCAGGCGCTCCCCGCCGGGCAGGCAGCGAAATGAGACGTTTTCCCATGCCATGATCGTCTCCTGGCTGATTCCGTGGTTGCCAGCCTTGACCCTGTGCATGGCGGCGATAATCCAGGAATTGGCGATTCCAGTGCCCGCATGGGCGGTATTCCGACCGGATCTGGTATTGATCACCCTGTTCTACTGGCGACTGTACCGGGGCGACCTTTGCGGCGCGAAACTGGCCTTCCTGGCCGGAATTCTGGTGGATATGCTTTCGGGGACGCGCCTGGGGGTTCATGCCATCTCTCATATCGTGCTGGTACTGGTCGTCGGGCTGTATGCCCGCGTGCTGCGCTCGATGGATTTCTATTATGTGCTGTTCGTGCTGCTCTTCCTGACCTGCTTCGTCGAGGGAATTCAGTTGCTGGTGACCTTGCCGTGGATGGGGGGGGCGGCGCGATGGATGCTGTTGGCCGGACGACCCGTGGCCACCATGTTGCTTGCCCCACTGGTCATTCATCTGTTGGTCATGGTCCACCGGACCTGGTTGGAGGAACCCCATGCTCGATGATGACCGTGAGCAGTTTCGCGGCGATGCGCGCCGCCGGATTCTTCTGGTGGGTGGTTTTCTCGGTGCGGCCATGGCGACCCTGGGCGGACGCCTGTTCCATTTGCAGGTGTTGCGCGGCGGGGAATACCGCACCCTGGCCGAAGACAACCGCATCAGCCTGAAACCGATGGCCGCGCCCCGGGGACGCATCTTCGACCGGGATCGCCGCATTCTGGTGGAAAACAATCCCGATTTCGAAATGGTGGTGATTCCGGAACTGGCGGGCGGGACCTTGCGTTTTCTTTTGCGGCGACTGCGTCGCTTCATCGAGTTTTCCGACGAAGAGGTGAAGTTCATTCTGCAGCAAGCCCGTCGGCAAAGATCCTTCCTGCCGCTGCGATTGAAATCCCACCTGACCTGGGAGGAGGTCAGCAACATCTCGGTGCGCATCCACGAATTTCCCGGGGTGGACCTGCAAAACCAGTCGATCCGATATTATCCTTTGAATTCCTTGGCATGTCACATATTGGGATATCTGGGCGAGCCGAGTGACCGGGATCGCCAACGATTTGCCAGTGTGACGTTTCGTCCAGGCGATCTGGTAGGCAAAAGCGGCGTGGAACAGCATTTCGAGGAACAATTGCGTGGCCGCGAAGGGGTGGTGGAAATGGAGGTCAACGCGGTGGGACGACACGTCCGGGAGTTGCACCGCACCTCGCCGCAACAAGGCGCCGATTTGCATTTGTCGCTGGATGTGGATCTTCAGTTGGAGGCGCAAGCTGCGCTCGGCAATGCCGCCGGTTCCGTGGTGGCGTTGGATCCCAACAATGGCGAGGTGCTGGCCATGGTGAGCTACCCCGTTTACGATCCCAACCAGTTCATTCGCGGGTTCAATCATGCCCAATGGCGTTCCCTGATCAACGATCCCAGCCGTCCGATGATCAACAAGGCGATTCAGGGGCAGTATCCGCCGGGTTCCACCTTCAAGATCGTGGTGGCGCTGGCAGGCCTGAGCATGGGCAAGATCGACCCGCGGGAACATGTTTTCTGCGGCGGGGTGTTGGTCAAGGAGGAACAGAAATTCTACTGCTGGCGTCGTGGCGGTCACGGGAGCGTGGGGTTGATGCAGGCCATCACGCAGTCGTGCGATGTCTATTTTTACAAACTGGCGGAACGGTTGGGGGTCGATGCCATCGAACGACAGGCGCACAAGATGGGCCTTGGGGATCTCACCCGCGTGGAACTGGATGGGGAACGTGCAGGTCTGATTCCGTCACGCACCTGGAAACGCAAACGATTCAAGGCCGCATGGTATCCAGGCGAGACCCTGATCACGGGAATTGGACAGGGGTATGTGCTGACCACGCCGCTGCAGTTGGCCAACATGGTGGCCTCGGTGGCCAACGGCGGGGTGGTGTATCGTCCCTCCCTGCTGCGTTTGCACCCTGGGCAGCAACCGGAGATCCTGTCGCGGCTGGCGGTATCGTCCTCTCACATGGAGATTCTGCGCCAAAGTCTGGAGGCCGTGGTGCATGATCGCACCGGAACCGGGGCCAAGGCGCGTCCGGAGGGTGGCATCCATGCCGCCGGCAAGACCGGAACCTCACAGGTGGTGAAGCACAAGCGGGAAAAGAGCGGTCAACTCATCAAGCAGACCGGCGAGAAGTTGCAGGATCATGCATTGTTCGTCTGTTATGCCCCGGCGGATCGACCGAAGATCGCCATGGCCGTGATCGTGGAGCATGGCGGGCATGGCGGTTCCGCAGCCGCTCCGGTGGCCAAGCGGGTACTGGATCGTTATTTCGCCAAGTACGGGGTGCCGGAATGATCGAAACGGGGCAGACCTTGTTGGCATTGGGCAGAACGGCCTTGAGCTGGTCGGAACGCATGCGGCGTTTTCCCTGGAGCCTGATCGTCCTGTTGTCCGTGACCTCGATGGTGGGGTTCGTCATCCTGTTTTCCGCCGTGGGGGGACGGGAGAATATGTGGTTGTTTTGGCGACAAGTGGCGCAATTCATTTTCGGGATGGGGATTCTGGGCACGGTCGCCCTGGTGGCTGATGAGAAATTTTATCGACGTTTTGCCTATTTATTCTATATATTTAGTTTATTATTGTTGATTGCCACCATGATCATGGGCAGTGTCGGGATGGGGGCGCGGCGTTGGCTGGAAATGGGATTCTTGCGGTTGCAGACCTCGGAGTTGATGAAGGTGGCCTTGATTCTGGCACTGGCCAGGTATTTTCATGATCGTTCCGTGGGACATGTGCTGACATGGCGGGATTTTCTGCTGCCGTTCGTGATGACCCTGACGCCCATGGGATTGATCGTGAAGCAGCCGGATCTGGGCACGGCGGTGCTGATCGGGGGGGTGGGCATCTCGATGATCGTGGTGGCGGGATTGTCGTGGAGGATCTTGTTTGTACTCATGGGGATGGTAGGGGCCTCCTTGCCGGTGATCTGGAACAGCATGCATGGCTATCAGAAAAAACGGATCATCACCTTGTTTGCGCCCGATCAGGATCCATTGGGTGCCGGGTATCACATCATCCAATCGAAGATCGCGGTAGGCTCCGGGGGCTGGACCGGCAAGGGGTTCATGGCCGGGAGTCAAAGCCAGTTGAATTTTTTGCCGGAGCGTCATACGGATTTCATCTTTTCGGTGTTGGCCGAGGAGTGGGGATTCATTGGCGGGGTGACCCTGTTGACGCTGTATGCCTTGATCATGGTGAGGGCCATGATGATCACGGAGATGGCGAACGACCGGTTCGGCCTGTTGATCGTGGTGGGGGTGACGATGTTGTTTTCGATTCAGGTTCTGGTCAACATCGGGATGGTGGTGGGTCTGTTGCCCGTGGTGGGGATACCGTTGCCGCTGATCAGTTACGGGGGCAGTTCCATGGTGACGGTCATGATTGCGATGGGATTGTTGGCGCATGTAAATATTTATTCACGCCAACATGGCCGGTCGGTGTGAAGAACGAAGCGGCGAGAAATCCGGCCTGGACAATTTGTTGGGTCCTGGTGCGATCTTTTCTTGACTGCCGGTTGGAAGCTTGATAGTATCGCGTGGTTTCATCGATCTTGCCTCTTCGGGTCGTTAGCTCAGTTGGTAGAGCAGCTGACTCTTAATCAGCGGGCCGTAGGTTCGAATCCTACACGACCCACCAATAAAATCAAATCGATGCGGCCACTTTCCAGGTGGCCGTTCTTGTGTTGGTACCCACATAGCCCAAAAACCCGCCCGAAGGGTGGAATGGCAATCCCGAAGATGCATCTGGAATACGCTTCCAGGATTGGTTACCATGTCATGGAATCGCCGGGGGGAATGGTTCCTCCTGACGCCAACACAAAAGGTTGCAGCATGACCGGGCCTCAGACTGATCCAATGCAATCCTGCCTTTTGACCCGCCTTGCTGCCCCCCGCAAGGAACACGCCTGCAAACCCTGCCTGATCGAGCGACTGGACAAGGCCGACTTGCGATAGGATGTGCCCATGGCATGAGCAAGCACGACGATCTGTACCACCGACTCTATTCCCACCCCAGGCTGGTGGCGGATATGATGCGGCATTTCGTGAAGGAACCCTGGGTGGCGGATCTCGATTTCGCCCATATGAAGCGGTTCAACGCCAAATTCCATGTCCGGGGACTGCGCAGACGGGAGGGAGACCTGATCTGGCGGATCCCGACCCGCTCCAAAGCCCCGATCTACCTCATCACCATGCTGGAGTTCCAGTCCCGGTCGGAACGTTGGATGGTGATCCGGATCGTGGTGTACATCTGCCTGCTGTGGTTGCAGTTGCTCCATGAAAAACGCATTTCCCGACGCGAGAAATTGCCGCCTGTCTTTCCAGTGGTCATTTACAGCGGCGATCCTCCCTGGCTTGCTCCTGTGCATCTCCATGAACTGATCGGATTGCCCGATGATTCACCCCTGTGGAAATTCCAACCGAATGGACGATTTTTCCTGCTGGATGAAGGCCGGTTTTCGTTAGAGGAACTGGAACAAATGGATGCCATGACGGCCTTGTTGATTCGGACCGGACACTGCCTGACACCGGAAGAATTGCCTGAATTGGCGGAAAAACTGATCGCCTGGATGACAAAGCACCCAGAATTCAAGGAACTTCAGCAGACGATCACGGATCTGCTTTGGATGACGCTCTCAGCGCTTGGCGTGGACACTCAAGCCGCACAAACTTCACTTTCCAAACTGGATGAGGTGCCGACAATGTTGCAGACCAGGATTGAAACTTGGAAAAAAGAAAAAAAACGGGAGTGGTTTCAGGAGGGCCGCCAGGAAGGCCGCCAGGAAGGCCGCCAGGAAGAAGCCGCTTCCATGCTGCTCAAACAGATGCGCCGCAAATTTGGCCAGACCCCAGATTGGGTGACCGAGAAGGTGAAATCAGCGGACCTGGCACTGATCGAGACATGGAGCGACAACTTCGTCTTTGCCAATTCGGTTGATGAGGTCTTTGCGATATGAGTGAATCGCCCGGATCGGACCGAACGACACCTTGGCATTTTCCGGATCGGATTCTCCATTTCAACGCTTACGTGGGAAAAGTGTGACGAGAAGCCCATTGCTACCCAAGAGGGAGTCGAAATGGCGGGTCCACAAGTGCCTTGTTCCACGCCAAAGAAAGTTTGAATGGATGCGAAAAAGCATTGCATCTCAATCCGGTTAGCTGTAACCTGTAACATCTGACCCCCTTGCCCACCGAACGAATCCCATGAGCGAATTGCTGCACGCTACCGACAGCCACGGCCATTACGTCAAGACCGGCGAACGGGTTGCCCTGCTCCGGGAGATCCGCGACCACTCCTTGCGGCACGGCGATGCCCCCCTGGCCGTGCCGGTGGTCCACATCATCCTCCTGACCAGTACCGGAAAAATCCACCTGGTGCAACGGGGCGACAAACCGGAAAATCCCTTCATGTGGGACAAGGCAGTGGGTGGCCATGTGGTGGCGGAAAACCCCCATCTCACCCGCGAGGATTTCGATGCCAATGCCCGCAAGGAAATGGCCGAAGAGATCGGTGTGGAACAGGTGGTCATCGCCAACGACGATCTCCATTACCACCGCCTGCTGCAATCAAACCCCCTCGATACGAGCACTGCGGCGGTGATACGCATGATCGACTACGACCCCTGGCAGGGGGCCATCAGCCGGGTGCGCGGCGGAGAACCCTGGTTGAAACGTCACAATGTTGCCGTCTATGCCGGGGTCTACGATGGCCCCATGCGATTCGTGGACCAGGAGGCCAGGGATCACCGCCTCGTCAACCGACAGGATCTGCTGGCCGACTTGATGACCAATCCCTGGAATTACGCCGACGGCGCTCGCATCTTCATGCAGCGCTATTATCATCTGCTCCGATGAAACGAGGTCGTGCCAAATGCAAACCGAAGCTTTGTGCCGCGCAATCGGCAAGTGGTTTCAGACCCACAAAAATGAAAATCCCTTTGCCTTTGGCGAGGTCCATCTGCTGACCGGGGAAGAGGAGGCGGAAATTCTGCTGATCATCGGCAAACCCGAGGAAGAGTGCCAGGACCCCACCGCCTACGAAAACCAATGGGAGGGGACCATCTACGACGCCCCGGTCACCTGGCTGTGGCAAAAGCTGGCCGACGGCGAGGCCGACGAGTGGCTGCGGACGATCTATGACCGGGAGGCCCCAACCATGAAACGGGCCATGCTGGTCGCCCTGTTGGAACTGTTTCGACTGATCGAAGGCAACGGCTACACCATCGACTGGGAGGCTGACGGGGACGAGCCGTTCCGCACCCGCCTGCACATCGACCCGGCCCCGGAACCGACACGCTTCGAGACCGATCGCTGGAACGGGCTGCTGTCCGCTCTTCAGGGCGCCTGATCCCGGGCGGTTTCATACGCCGCTCGCGCCGCTTCCACCACCTCGCCGAGCCGATCCATGGTCATCCGATGGAAAAAGGCCCCTCCGGGCGCAATGCGCAGGTTCGGACCCTGTTCGCACTGCCCCAGACAGAGGATCCGCTTGACGCCGATCGGCAGGCCCTGGCGCGCCAGTTCCTGCTCCACGGCATCCGCCAGGGCCACCCCTCCCCGTTCGGCACAGGAAGACCCTGCAACGCGCTCCTTGATGCACGCAACCACCGTGACCGGCTTGTGCTCCATCATCCTTTCCTTTCCAGTTTCAGGACGCCACCCTCCACCTTGAGGTCCCCTCCGGTGAATGGGGCGCGGGGTGCGGGCAGAGAGGGTTCCACGGGTCTGCTCCTGCGCTCCTGCTGCGTCCGGCGATCCTCCATCAGGGCGCCGATTTCCTGGAGGAGCGTCTCGATGGCCTCGGTTTGTTCCCGGAATTGACGACAGGCTCCCGCGTTGTCGAGCAGCAGTCGGGAGTAGGCGGCAAACAGTTCGTGCAATCCGCTCGCGTCGGAACGCACCGACTCCACCAGAACACCCAGTTGCCGCGAGGCATCCCGCTTTTCCCCGGCGACCCCTTGCAAACGGGTCGCAACGGCGGCGATGTCCCGCAGGGTCCCCCCGGCCTGCTCCATGGCGGTCCGGCTCGCCAGCAGATCCTTGAGCAAACCAGAGGAGCGTTCTCCGATCTCATCGACCAATCCCTGCGCCTTTTGGGCGATCTCCTTGATCTCGTCGGTGAAGATGGCAAACCCGCGCTTGCCCTCGGTGCGGGTGGCCTCCACGCTGGCGCTGGTGGCCAGCAGGTTCAGCCGCATGACGTACCCGCCCAGTTGCGCCACACTCTTGTCGATGCGTTCTCCATCCGCCATGGAACGGCGCGCGGCCTCGCCGAACTCCCGCAGCACACGATCCGCGTCCGTCAACCCTTGAGCGTTCCCCTCCATCGCCGTTCGGATCTCTGCGGCACTCCTGACCGTTGTGGCGGCCAGTTCCTCCATGGTGGTCAGACCGTTGTGCGCATGTTGCATGGTTTCGGCCAGTTGCTGACTGGATTCCGCCTGATGGCTCAAGGAGTGATCCAGGCGTTGCGCGGTCTTGCGCAGGGATTCCGCCTTCTCTCCGAAGGGCAGCGCCCGCTGACGAATGGCGTTTTGCAACTCCCGGAATCGGATGCCATGGATGCGGTTCACGACCAGGAGCAAGGCCACTCCGGCCACCAAAGCCCCCCCCCCCACAGAGCAGAAAGAGGATCCATGCCATCTTTTTTTCCTGGCCGGCCTGTTCGGTCAGGTTGCGCAGCAACTCCTTGGTGAGATGATAGGCCTCCTTGAGTTTATTCTCCATACGCTTGGTTTCGTCATCCAGGTTGGAGATGGTCTTGTTCAACTCCTCGCGATACTCCCGTTCCGCTTCGCCCTGGCTCTGGGTGGCGGTTCCGGTGATCAGCCCGGCCTTGGTCAGAAAACGGTATTTGAACTGTCCGCGAATGATGATGCCGGCAAGGTGCTCATAGCCGCCATGGATTTTCTCCAACTCTCCCATCACCCCCTTGATGCGTTCCAGGTGGTTGCGTTCTTCGTCCGAGCCGGGGGTATCCAGTGCCTTCTGGGTGATGTGGCGTGCCTCGATCAGGACATTGGCGAGCCGCTTGCCGGCATGAATGAAGCCGTCGTTGGCGATCTCGAAGTTCTGCCGGTCGTCCACCTGGGCATACAAAAGCACCTCACTCAAGCGCAGCACCTGATCCATCTGCTGGCGGGCGGCGTCCGCAACCGCCAGATTCAAGGGAAAATCCCGAGCATCCAGGGTGGTGATTCTGTTTTCCAGACGCTGGACCACGCGCAAGGCGCTGCCCCCGCCCAGCAGTGCCCCGGCCTCGACGACCATGAGGAACAGTGTCAGATGGGTTGCGAGTTTCATGTTCTTGAACATGGCGATCACCTCAGCAGAAAGACCAATGCAACGCCGACCAGAATCGGGTAGAGGATCAAGGAGATGAGGTCCAGCCGCTGCGCGATCTCCACCCGTTTGATCTTGCGAAAATATCCCACCACCGAGGTCTCCAGGATGGTGAAGAAGAACAGAATATAGGAAAAGAGAAAAAAGAGATCCCCCCGCACCAGATAGCCCACGCCCAGTTTGTTGACGTTGTGATAGGCCATGGCGCTCAACATGGTGGTGATGCCCACGGTATAGCGGGAGGAGATCCACTCGAAGTCGATGGTGAAGATCACGTAGGCGGACGCCACCAGGATCATCAGCGGCAACAGAGTGATCACATAGGCCGCCACTTTCCGTTCCAGGATGACGTGGTAGTTGTACTGGGCGTGATCGAGGGTGAAGAGTTTGCGGTCGTACTTGGGATTGCGATAGCTCCACAAAAACTCCCGGGAGTTGGTGAAGTGAAAATGCCGGATATCCTTCCAGGAGCCGAAATCCAGTTTCCGGTGCAAAAGGGTATCGTCATCGATGTCGGTCACCAGAATCAGCTCCTCGCTGGTCTTGAGTTTCGGCTTGATGCGGATTTTCAGGACCTGCTGATCGAAGGGGTACTCGTGCAGGGGGAACTCGTCCACCATGCGGGAGGAGACGGCATACGAGATGAAATTGCTGTTGGTCTTTTCGTCGAAGTATTTTTCCCGCACGCTGGCGCTCAACACCTTGCCGTAGGTCATCTCGAAATCAAGGTTCTTGTTTCTGTTCGGGTCCCAGCGAAACCAGAGATTGAAATCCGCGACAAAAGAGCCTTCCACCGGGTTGAAGGCCTTGATCTCATCCACGTGAATGCCGGTATGGACCACGGTGGCCCGCTTCATGAAGCGCCCCTCCATGGTGAAGATGTCGGCCCCCTCCTCGTCGCTCTTGGCCTTGGCCAGTTCCTGGTATTTGACATGGGTCAACTGGAAGCGGGCCGGGATGAAACGCCCCTGCTTGACCTGGCCGACCGACAGAGGACGCCGGCTGGAACCGGTTTCGTTGAAATGGAGGTCTCCGGCGATGCCAAGCAGGGCCTCCTGACGGGAGATCATCTTGCGCATGAAATTGCGCATGCGCGTGCCATCCCTGCCCACCTGACCGATGGCATGCGCCAGCAGCTTGACCGCCTCGTAGGAGTAGGTGGAAACCCAGTCCGGCTCGCGCTGGAACTCCTTGATGTAGTCGTGCTGGTAATGTTTCGACTCCTCGCCGAAGAGGCTGGGGAGGTAAGGGGTGACGGCGTAGACATCCTCGGCGTAGATTCCCGCCTCCTGGAGGAAATGGGCGCCCCCCAGGCTTTCCGCGCCGATGAAATCGGTATTCATGCTGTTCTTGCGCAGAAACTGGATCGCCTTGGCCGCGTTGACGTAGTTCATGGCCAGGAAGACGATGTCGGACTGGTTCAAGGCATCGATATGATCCTTGAGCAGGGCCGGCTGGAAATTCTCCTTGTCGAGGCCGACGAACACGGTCGGCTTGAGATTGTTGACCTGCAACTCCCTGGCAAAGAACTCGCTCAGGGAGTTGCCATAGGGGTCCCGGGCGTGGATCACGGCGATCTTTTTGCGGTTGAGGCCGTGGATCACGTAGTTGGCCAGGAACAGGGCCTGATAGTAGTCGTCGGGCATGATGCCGAAGGCCCAGTCGTTGTTGGCGGTCAGGGTCGGCAGGGTGGCGGAAGGGGTGATGAAGGGTATGGAATGCATGCGATAGATATCGCCTGCGTCGATGGTGGGCACGCTGAAGTAGTGTCCCACCACGCCGACGATGTTGGAGCGGGTCATGAGTTCCCTGGCCGCTTTTTCGGCCTGGACATTGACGTTCGTACCGCTCTTGTCGTCGGCGGTGACCAGTTCCAGGGTGAAATTTTTCAACTCGCCGCGCTGGTTGATGTGCTGGACGGCCAGTTCGGCGCCCCGGCGCATGGAGTGTCCGATCTCCCGGAAGGGGCCGCTCAGGGGGGCGCCCAGACCGATGGCCAGCACCTCTTTCCTTTCCGGGGCGAAGAGCCAGGCGTACAGCAACAGGAACGTCGCCAGGAGCACGGTCAGGGTTGCCAGCAGGAATCTAGCGCTCGACATCGCCGCTGCCTCCATCGACCGGACAATTGCCGAAGGCGTCCCACAAGCGTGGCAAGCCATTGACGCCATGGGAGCCGTCACGGGACCGACACGCATGGCGTGACGGGTCGTCACCGGGACGAATCTCTGCGGTGCCACTGGAGAATCCCGGCGGCAGTTCCCCTGCCCCCCTGGCCGTTGGCCGGATTTCGTTGTCGCCGCGTTGTTCGACGATCAAACTGCCCGCCAAAAGCAATCCGAGGCTTCCCCAGAGCAGCAGCGGGCGATGACGATGGGTGGCAAGTGACATGGCGCAACCGGATCAGGAGCGGACGGGAAGAGCGACGGCATGATTCAACCCCAAACTCTTTCAATATTCAAGCCATAATGCTATGCTGGCCCCATGAGAAAATCATGCATGGCAATTCTGCTGGCCCTGTTGCCTGGTTTGGCCTGGGGCGAGGAGTCGTCCGGCGCTGCGCCGGTCGAGGAGATGGAGGTGCGCGCGGAGTTGGTGGCGCGTCACTTCACCACGCTCTCTTCAGAGATGGCGGCGCGCATTCTGCGGATTCCGTTTCGCGAGGGGGAGTCGTTCGCCAAGGGGGATCTGCTGGTCTCCCTGAACTGCGAGATCCAGCAGGCACGGCTGAACCGCGCCAAGGCGGCGCTGCAGGCGGAAACCGCGAAGGCCAAGGTGCAAGAAAGGCTGGACAACCTCAACGTCACCAGCCGCATGGAGATGGCCGTGGCCAAGGCCGAGGAGGAGAAGGCGCAAGCGGAGGTGGCCATCATTCGCGCCGAGATCGGCGGCTGCCAGATCCTCGCTCCCTTCGCGGGCCGGGTGGTGACCCTGCAGGCGAGGGAGCATCAATACGTCAAGCCCGGGGAAGCGTTGCTGGAAATTCACGATCCCCGTGCGCTGGAACTGCTGTTCAACATTCCCTCCCGTTGGCTGCAACGCATCTCTAATCGGGAACGGTTCCTGGTGCGCATCGACGAGACCGGCAAGAGCTATCCAGCCGCGATCCGCGCGATTGGCGCCAGGATCGACGCGGTGGGTCAGCAGGTCAAGATTGCCGGCGAGATCGTCGGCACCTTTCCGGAACTCACCCCTGGCATGAGCGGGCGGGTCACGCTGGGGGGTGGGCGGCTTCCCGCCACGCCATGAGCGCTGCCGGGCAACCTCTCGATTCGATCCTGGGCGCCCTGCTCAATCTTCAGCAGCGCATCGCCAGTTCCGCCACCCTGGAGGAATTCCATTACTCGCTTGTCAACGAGACGGTCTATCTGGTGCCATTCCGGCAGGCCATTCTCTGGCGCGCCGATCCCAGTGGGCGGGTGGAGGCGCTCTCCGGGGTTCCGCTGCCCGACCGGGAGACGCCGTTCGTGCGCTGGGTCGGGCAGGTATGCGCCCCATTTCAAACTGTTGCAAATCCCGTTTCCGTGCGTCAGGAGGATCTGCCGGATGCGCTCCGCGAGGCCTGGAGCGAATGGTTGCCGCGCCACGCCCTGTGGCTGCCGATCGCCTTGCCGGGGGAAACCGGTCGTCCGCTGGGGGGGTTGTTGCTCGCACGGGAGGAACCCTGGAGCGAGGGGGAGACGGTGCTGCTTTCCCAATTGCTGCTCACTTCGGCCCCGGTCTGGTGGGGGTTGCGGGCCAGACGCACTGTTTGGCGACGCTTGCGGGAAGGCGCGCCCGGCAGAAGGCGTGTATTGCTGGTGGCATTGGTGTTGCTGTTCTCATGGTTGCCGGTTCGGCAGTCGGTGGTGGCCCCTGCCGAGGTGATCCCCCGTGATCCGGTGCTGGTGCGCGCCCCGTTGGAAGGGGTGGTGGACGAATTCCACGTCACTCCCAACCAGGCGGTGAGCGCCGGCCAGGCGCTCTTCAGTCTCGATGCCCGCAAGCTCGCGAACCGGCTGGCCGTCACCCGGACCGAACTGGAGGTGGCACGGGCCGAATACCGGCAGGCGGTGCAGACCGCCCTGCACCATCCCCGCGACGCCACCCGGCAGGCCTTGTTGAAGGGGCGCATGGAGCAAAAAGGCGCGGATCTGGAATTCTTGCGTCAGCAACTGGAGCGGGTGCGGGTGACCGCCAGCCGTGACGGGGTGGCGGTTTTCAGCGATGCCAACGACTGGCTGGGCCGTCCGGTGGCCATTGGCGAAAAAATCCTGATGCTGGCCGACCCGGCCAAGGTGGAGTTGGAGATTGATCTGCCCATTGCCGACGCGCTACGTTTTCCGCCGGGCGCTCCCATCGAGCTGTTCGGGGCCGCCGAACCCGGCCATCGCTTCCGTGCTGTGTTACGTTATTCGAGTTATCGTGCCGAACTTCTCCCGGATGGGATCCTGGCGTATCGTCTCAAGGCCGATTTTTCCCCTGGAGAGACCCTGCCCGCCCTGGGCGTGCGCGGCTCGGCCCGCATCCTTGGAGAGGAGGTATCCCTCTGGTATTATCTCCTGAGGCGCCCGCTGGCCATGGCCCGGCGGATGGCGGGGATGTGAACAATGACCGGTTTTGCAAAACCATGCCCACCCTCCCCCCCCTGCGCGAGGAGTTGACCCTCCACCCCGGCCCCCGTGGCGACGGCGGTTTTCCCACCTGGACGCTGCACGATCCGGCGGCAGGGCGCTTTTTTCGGCTGGGATGGCCGGAATTCGAAATCCTGGCGCGCTGGGAACTGGAGTCGGCGCAGGCCATCGCCGACGCCATCGACCGGGAGACCACCCTGCGGGTCACCCCCGATGATGTCGCTGCCCTGCGCGATCACTTGCAGCGCAATCACCTCCTGCGCCCCCAGAACGAATCAGACCGCCAACGATTCCTGGATCTGCAAAAACGGGCCAGACCGCAACTGGCAAAATGGATGCTGCACAATTATCTCTTCCTGCGCATCCCCTTGTGGCATCCCGATCGGTTTTTGCAACGGCTGCTGCCCAGGATGCCATGGCTGTTCACCCACGGCTTCGCCTGGGTGGTGCTGACGCTGACCGTGCTGGGTCTGGGGCTGGTGATCCGGCAATGGGAGGCCTTTCAGGCGACCTTTCTCCATTTTTTCGATCCGGTGGGGATGGTGGCCTGGGGCGGGGCGCTGTTGACGGGAAAAGGGCTGCACGAACTGGGACACGCCCTCACCGCCCGGCATTTCGGCTGCCGGGTCCCCTCCATGGGCGTGGCGTTGCTGGTCCTGTGGCCGGTTTTTTATACCGAAACCAGCGAGGCGTGGAAACTGGCCAGCCGCCGGGAACGCCTGGCCGTGGGCGGCGCGGGAATGGCGGCGGAACTGATCCTGGCGGGATTGGCGGCCTGCCTGTGGGGCTTTCTGGAAGACGGACCCATGCGCAGTGCCGCCTTTCTGCTGGCCAGTTCCACCTGGATCGTCACCCTGACCGTCAATCTCAACCCCCTGATGCGCTTCGACGGCTATTTTCTCCTCGCGGACGCCCTGGATCTGCCCAATTTGCAGGAAAGGGCCTTTGCCATGGGACGCTGGAAACTGCGCGAATGGCTGTTCGGCTGGGATCACCCCCCACCGGAACCGCACCCGCCGGGCCGGGCCGCGTTTCTGATCGGCTTTGCCTGGGCGGTGTGGTGCTACCGGTTTTTTCTGTTTGCCGGGATCGCCCTGCTGGTCTACCATTTTTTCTTCAAGCTGTTGGGGCTGTTTTTGTTTCTGGTGGAGATCGGCTGGTTCATCCTGCGGCCCGTGGGAAGGGAGATCATGGCCTGGCATCGATTGCGCAAAGGGTTGCGTTGCAACCGCAACCTGGTCATCACCCTGTCGGCTGGCATGGCGCTGCTGGTCTGGTCCCTGACCCCGGTGCGCTTTCCGGGGGTTGCGGCACCGGCCATTCTGCAGGCCGGAGCGCACACGGTCATCCATGCCCCGACCGCCGCCCTGGTGACCCGTTTTCCGGTCCGCATCGGCCAGCAGGTAACCCAGGGAGAACCCCTGATCGAATTCGACGACCCCGAACTGCGCTACCGGATGGAAAGCGTGACCCGGACCATCACCCTGCTGCGCTGGGAACTGGAGGCGCTGGGGGTGGAGGCGCCGGAACCCGGCAAAAACCGGGAACGCGCCCCGGCGGTGGTGGAACAGGAACTGACTTCCGCCCTGGCGGAACAGCGTTTCATTGCCGGAGAACTGGAAAAATTGCGCGTACTCGCCCCCTTCGCCGGCACGGTGGCGGAACGCGGCGAGGGGATCGAGGCAGGCGACCGGGTGGCCTCCGGGGAAGCGTTGTTGACCCTCATCGACCCCCGGACCCCCTTGATCAAGGGGTATGTGGCCGGACGTGACCTGCCCGCCATCATTCCCGGCATGACGGCCATCTTCCACCCGGACGACCCCGCAGCCGCACCCCTGCATGGCCGGGTGCTGCGCAAGGATCCGGCCCCGATGCGCACCCTGCCCGATCCCGAACTGGACTCCCGGCATGGAGGCGGGGTGCCGGTACGTGGCGAGCGCATGGAAAAACGACCGGTCGAAGGATCGTTCCACCGGGTGGATCTGACGCCCGACTCCCAGGTCGCCGCAGGGCAGGTGATACGAGGGGTGATGACGTTTCCTTCCAACCCGGAACGCCCCCTGCTCCGGCTGTGGAACACCCTGTTGGATATTTTTCATCGGGAAGGGGGATTTTGAGATGACCCATGCCGCAGACGAACTGGTGGCTTTGTTCCAGCAGGGGCGCTATCCGGAAGCGGAACTGCTGGCCAGGCGATGGATCACCGCCCTGCCTGGGGAGGGCTTCGGCTGGAAGGCCCTGGGGACGATCCTGCTGCAAACCGGTCGTCACGGCGAGGCCATCGCCGCGCTCGAAGAGGCCGCGCAACGAATGCCGGAGGACGCGGAGACCCTTGGCAACCTGGGGCAGGCCTGTTTTCGGCTCGGCAATCTGCATCTGGCGCACCATCGCCACGACGAGGCAGAGGCGTGCTATCGGAGGTCGCTTGGCCTGATGCCGGACCAGCCGGATGGCTGGAACAATCTGGGGCTTGCATTGCAGGGGGCGAACCGTCCGAGCGAGGCGGAGGCCGCTTTCCGCCAGGCCATGCGGCTCAACCCGGACGATCCGGAGATCCACGCCAATCTGTATCAACTGTTGCAAGCCCAGGATCGCCTTCCCGATGCCGTGGCGGCCTTGCGGGAAATCGCCCGTCTGCAACCGGAGGATGCCACGCTGCGTTTCGAGTTGGGCACCCGGTTGTTCCTTCTGGAGTGCCATGGGGAGGCGGAACAGGCCTTCCGCGAGGCGATCCGCCTCCACCCTGGACATGCGGAGGCCTACAACAACCTGGCCATTCTGCTGGATGCGCTGCAACGTCGTGACGAAGCCGAGGCGGCCTACCGGGAGGCGATCCGCCTTGATCCGGAACGCGCCGAGCCATACCAGAATTTGGGTTTGATCCTCCATGAGCGCGGCCAGAGCCTCGATGCCATGGCCTGCCATCGACGCGCCATCGCCTGCCGCCCCGATTTTCTGGAGGCCCATGCCTCTCTGGTGCATCTGCTTTCCATCACGTGTGGCTGGGAGGAGATGCCGGAGGCCAGCGATCGTCTGCTGACCCTGGCGCGCGCCGGAGCCGGGGAGATGGTGCCGTTCATGGCGCTGGCGCTGCCGGTATCGGCCATGGAGCAGCGCGCCCTGGCCGAACGTTTCGCAGGCAAGCTCGTCTCCCGATACCGGGCGGCTGCCGTCGCCGCATTACCGGAGCGCCAGCCGGAACGACTCGCAATCGGTTACCTTTCCGCCGACATCAAGGAACATCCGGTGGCCCACCTGATCGCGGAATTGATCGAGTTGCATGACCGGAACCGGTTTGCCATTCATGTCTATTCCCATGGCCGGGATGACGGTCATCCGGTGCGCCAGCGTATCCAAGCCGGGTGCGACCGGTTCGTGGAGTTGAACGGCCTGACCGATCAGGAGGCGGCGCGGCGCATTGCGGCGGATGGGATTCACATCCTGGTGGACCTGCAGGGTTTCACCGGTGGCGCGCGCCTTGGGATTCTCGCCTGTCGCCCGGCCCCGGTGCAGGCGAACTGGCTGGGCTATCCGGGGACTCTGGGCGACGCCCGACTGGCCGATTACCTGATCGGGGATCCCTGGGTGACCCCGCCGGAGCATGCGGCGCACTTCGCCGAGAGTCTGGCCTTGCTCCCCCACTGCTATCAGCCCAACGCCCGCCAGCGCCAGGTGGCCGCCAGGCCGTCACGCGCCCAGGCGGGTCTGCCCGAATCCGGCTTCGTTTTTTGCAGTTTCAATCAGAGTTTCAAGTACAATGCCGCGACGTTCGATGTCTGGTGCCGGTTGCTGTTGGCCGTGCCCGACAGCCTGCTGTGGCTGTTGCAACCGAACCCTGCGGCCACGGCCAATTTGCGTTGCGAGGCAGCCGCGCGGGGGGTGGATCCAGAGCGGCTGATCTTCGCGCCCAGGCTGCCGTTGCCGGAGCATCTGGCCCGTCTGGCGTTGGCGGATCTGGCCCTGGACACCTTTCCCTACACCTCGCACACCACGGGCAGCGATGCCTTGTGGTGTGGCGTGCCGCTGGTCACGCGCCTCGGCGAGACCTTCGCCAGCCGGGTGGGGGCGAGCCTGTTGCATGCCGTGGGCCTGCCGGAGTTGATCACCGGCGACTGGGAGGGGTATTTCTCCCTGGCCCTGGACCTGGCGCGCGACCCGGAGCGGTTGCGGGTGATCCGGGAGCGTCTGACGGTCAATCGCGCCACCCATCCCTTGTTCGATTCGGCAGGATTCGCGCGGGATCTGGAGCGGCTTTACGAGAGGATGTGGCAAGAGCGGGGCGCGGGACTCATCCCGCATGCAGGATGAAACGATCGTAATAATCCTCCAGAATCCCGTCCCACTGGGCGCTCTTGACATGGTTGAGCAGGTCGCTTTCCGTCACCCCCTCCCGGTTGAGACGGGTCAGCAGAGTGCTGTAAACGCGGGGAATCTCCCGGAGCAGATCCAGCTTGATGCGGGTGAGATCGGGAATTTCGAACATGGCCTGGGCCTCCTGCGGCAGGGAAAGAGACAATGCCCGGCCAGGTTGCAATAAACATACCGGAAGCCTGCGTCAAAATAGAGTTGGCAAAGCCGGGCGTGTGGCATAAAATGGCGGCAACCATCCCCAGAATCGGCCACGCCTGAGACAAAACATGCACCAACCCGCAGAATCGACTTTTGCCAGTATCCGGATGGGCGACGCCTTTCGGGTGGAGCGCACCTTCACCCGGGAGGACCTCGACCGCTTCGCCGACTTGAGCGGCGATTTCAGCACGTTGCATATGGATGAAACCTATGCCCGGCACTCCGGTTTCGGCGGACGGGTGGTCCACGGCATGCTGCTGGCCGCGCTCTTTTCCAATCTGGTGGGCATGCGCCTGCCGGGCAAACACGCCCTCTATCTCTCCCAGGAGTTGGCCTTCCGCCGTCCGGTGCTGGCCGGGGAACCCATCGTGGCCATCGCCAGGGTGACCGGCCTCAATCCGCCTACCCGCACCCTGCTGCTGGCCACGGAAATCCGCAACGCCGAGGATCAGGTCGTGGTGAGCGGCCTGGCCCGCGTCAAGGTGCGCGACGAGGAACCCCTCCCCGACGCCATCCCCCCCACTCCCCTGCCCCATGCCGCGAACCGCAAGGCCGTGCTGGTGGTGGGGGCCTCCGGAGGGGTCGGCTCCGCCACCGCCCGCCTCCTGGCGGAAAGCGGCATGGCCGTGGCGGTTCACTACCACCAGAACGCGCCTGCCGCCGAACGCATCACCCGCGCCATCCTCGACCAGGGGGGCACGGCATGCGCCATCGGCGCGGATTTGCGCGACCCGGAGGCAGCGGACCACCTCATCCGCACCACCCTCGACCGCCTGGGACGCCTGGACGGCCTGGTCAATGCCCCCCTCGGCGAACTCGCGCACCGCGCCATCCATGAGTTGACCTGGTCCCATTTCATGCAGCACCTGGACCTGCAACTCAAGGCCGTGTTTCACCTCTGCCGGGCCGCGCATCCCCACTTGCGCCAGACCGGAGGTGCTGTGGTCAATCTCCTCTCCCAGGTGGTCTGGGACGCCCCGCCCCCACGCATGGCCGATTACGTCGCCGCCAAGCATGCCCTCAAGGGATTTTCCAAAGCCCTGGCCGTGGAGTGGGCCGAAGATGCCATCCGGGTCAACACCGTCTCTCCGGGCCTGCTGCGCACCGCCGCCACCGAACACCTCAGCGAAAGGATCTTCAAGGGCGAGGCCGCACGCACCCCGTTGCGCCGCTTGGCCGAACCCGACGAGATCGCCCGAGCCATCCGCTTTCTGCTCGGCGAGGAGGCCCGCTTTCTCACCGGTATCGACCTCCCCGTCACCGGCGGTCAGACCATGAACTGATTTTCTCGCCAATGATCTCCTACTCCCACCTGCCCGGCATCCTGGCCAGCCGCTGGCGCTCCGCACCCCCGAAGCGCCATTACTGGGTCCTGCGCCAGCACCTGACCCGCTTGCACAATATCGGCCTCCAGCCCGAATTCGCCGATCTGGCCTGGCGCGATCACTGGCGTTTTTTCACCCATACCGTCCACCTGGTCTCCGGGGCCAACGACCATCATGCCGACCTGGCCGCCACCTGGCTGATCACCGCCTGGCGCGCCACCCCGGACGACGGGGTCTCCCTGGGCTGCTTTCCCTGCGAGGCCGACCCCTGGCGACCCTCCTACCCGGAAACGACCGGGTATATCATTTCGTCATTGGTGCATTATGCCGATCATGCCAATGATGGCGCTTTCCGGGATGCGGCCCTCGCCATGGCCCGCTGGGAGGCCGCCGTGCAAATGCCGGACGGCGCGGTGCAAGGGGGACCGATTGTCCCACCGGATCGGCAAACCCCGGCGGTCTTCAATACCGGCATGGTCCTGGACGGTTTTTGCACCCTGCTGGAAACCACCCCCGATCCGCTCATCCTGACCGCGGCCCGCAAGGCCGCCGATTTTCTGCTGCGCGATCAGGGCGACGACGGCCATTTCCGCACCCACGGCCATTTCGTGACCCACGCCCCCATCAAGACCTACAATTGCCTGTGTGCCTGGAGCCTCTACCGCTTCGGCCAATTGACCAATGAACCTGCCTATTGCCAGGCCGCCCTGCGCGCCGCCCAGGCCTCCATGGATCTGCAAACCGCCAACGGCTGGTTCCCCCACAACTGCCTCACCCGTCCGGAAGCCCCCCTCACCCACACCATCGGCTATACCCTGCAAGGGTTGCTGGAGACCGGGCTGGCCGCCGGGCGGGAGGATCTGGTCGCCAGTGCGGCGCGCGGCATGACGCCGATGCTCGCTGCCATCACCCGGCAAGGCTTTCTGCCGGGCCGCTTCCACGCCGACTGGACCCCCGCCTCTTTCAGTTCCTGCCTGACCGGCAACGCGCAACTCGCCGCAGTCTGTTTCCGGCTCTACCAGGCCCTCGGAGAACGCCGGTTTCTGGATGCCGCCAACCGCCTGACCGATTTCCTCAAGGCCGTGCAGGTCACCGACTACCCCTGCACCCCCATGCAAGGCGCCCTGGCCGGATCGTTCCCCATGCTCCTCGGCGAATACATGACCGCCGGTTTTCCCAACTGGGCCACCAAGTACCTTCTGGACGCTCTGCTGCTCCAAAGCCGATTGGCGACAAAAACGCCATGATGCCCGCCTGGAAAAACCGCCTCAAGGGAACCTGGAAACGGCTGCGTTTGGCCTGGCTGCGCCGCCGCCACGGCTTCGGTCCCGAGACGCTGCGCCGTGCGCTGCACGACCTGGGGATCCGACCAGGCGATGCCCTGCTGGTCCACTCCGCACTGGATCGGCTGGAGTGCTTCACCGGCAAACAGACCGACATCCTGACCGTCTTGCGTGAGAGCGTCGGCGAGGAGGGGGTCCTGCTCATGCCCACCCTCCCCTTTCCCGGCAGCGCCCTGGAGTGGGTGCGCTCCGGAGTCACCTTCGACCTCAACCGCACCCCCTCCCGCTCCGGCCTGCTCACCGAACTGTTCCGCCGTTCACCAGGGGTGATCCGCAGCCCCCACCCCACCCATGCCACGGCCATCTGGGGCGGTCGGGCCGCAGAGTTCGCCCGCGACCACGCCACCTGCACCACCCCTTGCGGTCGCGGCTCCCCCTATGCCAAACTTCTGGAAGCCGATGGCAAGATTCTGTTTCTGGGTGCGGGGATCGCTTCCATGACCTTTTTTCATACCGTGGAAGAGCTACTGGAACCACGCCTGCCGGTCTCGCCCTTTACCCGGGAAACCTTCAGCCTGGTCTTTCGCAACGCCTCGGGGGAGACCGTGACCACCACCACCCGCCTCTTCGATCCGGAACTCTCCCGACGCCGCAGGATCGCCCGTGTCGTGCCCAGGCTGCGATCCCGCCGGGAGGGCTGGCGGCAAATCCGGCTGGGCACCGGGGAACTGCTGCTGCTCAACGCCCGTGACGTGCTGAATGCCCTGACGGACATGGCGGCGGCAGGGGAGTACTGCTATGACCGCTGACCTGCGCGAACATTTCCTGTCATGTCTGCAACGCCGGGAAAGTCATGCCACCCGGAACGCCGCCCTGGCCTACCTGAACGAAAGCCGCGACGGGGGACGCTGGCGCATGGTGCGCCGCCAGATGGAGTCGCTGGCGGACGAGGAACTGGGCCTGATCCCCCTGCGGGTCGCCTTGCTCGCCTCCTTTTCCATCGAATTCATCCTGGATCCCCTGCTGGCCCTGGGCATGGCCAATGGCCTGCGCATCCTGCCGTACCGTTCCGGCTTCGCCCAGTACCACCAGGAACTGATCGACCCGAACAGCGGCCTGTACGCCTTCCGGCCCGACGTGGTGATCCTGGCCATCGAGGGGGAACGGTTGCTGCCCGCCCTCTACGGGGAGAACCACTCCCTGGAAGGCAGCGACATGAGCGCCCTGGTGGAACAGGCTTTGGGCGCGGTGGAACCCCTGATCTTCGCCCTGCGCAAACAGTCGAACGCCTTGTTGCTGCTGCACAACCTCGAACCGCCCCGTCACCCCCTGCTGGGCATCCTGGACGGCCACCTCCCCCCCTGCGGCGAACGGGAGGTGGTGCATGCGGTCAATTCCGCCCTGCTGGAGCTTGCCAGGCGTTTCCGGGGATGTCACGTGGTGGATTACGCCGGTCTGGTGACCCGCCACGGCGCGCAGCACTGGCATGACCTGCGCATGGCCTGCATGGCCAGGGCGCCGATTGCCCAGCGCATGCTCCCCCTTCTGGCGGCGGAGTACCTGAAATTTCTGCGCGCCTCGGTGGGTCTGAGCCGAAAATGTCTGGTGGTGGATCTGGACAACACCCTGTGGGGAGGCATTCTGGGCGAAGACGGTCCCCACGGCATCCGGCTGGGGTCCGACTATCCGGGCAACGCCTACGTCGCCCTGCAACGCACCCTGTTGCGGCTGCGGGCACGGGGCATCCTGCTGGCCATCGCCAGCAAGAACAATCCCGAGGAGGTGGAGGAGCTGTTCCGTGCGCATCCGGCCATGGTGGTGCGCAAGGAGCACTTCGTCGCCATGGAGGTCCACTGGCAGCCGAAACCCGCATCGCTTTTGGCCATCGCCAGACGCCTGAACATCGGCCTGGAGCACATGGTCTTCCTGGATGACAGTCCCATGGAGTGCGCCCAGGTGCGGGCCGCGCTGCCCATGGTGACCGTGATCCCTTTCCCCGCCCAACCCGAGGAGGCGGTGGATCGCCTGCTCGACGACGGCTGGTTCGACACGCTGCAACTCTCTGCCGAGGATCGCAAGCGTGGCGATCTCTATTGGCAAAAGGCGCAGATCGATGCGCTCCAGGCGGCCAGCGGCTCGCTGGAGGGGTTCTATCACTCTTTGGAAATGCGCCTGACCATTGCCCCCCTGACCCCAGCCACCCTGCCCCGCGCCGCCCAGTTGACCCAAAAGACCAATCAATTCAATCTGACAACCCTGCGCTTTCGCGAAGAAGAGTTGGCGCAACGCATGGAGGATCCTGCCTGGTCACTTTTTACCGTGCGCGTGGAGGACCGTTTCGGCGATAATGGCATCGTGGGGGTGATGATGGCAAAGGGAGCGCGCCATGAGCCACTTCTGGAGGTGGAGACCTTTCTGCTCAGTTGCCGGGTCATCGGTCGCACTGTGGAAACCGCGATGCTCGCCACCTTATGCCGGAAGGCGCGTGACCTGGGACTTGCAGGGGTGCTTGGTCGTGTGATTCCGACCCCCAAGAACCTGCCGGCCCGTTTGATGTACGAAAAGCATGGCTTTGCCCTGCGTTCCGACACCCTGACGGAGAGCGTGTGGGTGTTGGAGTTCGCGACCGGGGTGGTGGAGATGCCCCCGTGGTTTACCCTGACCGGAGAAGAGCATGGAAGAGCAAATCAAGCGACTGATGGCTGACATCCTGGATCTGGATCCGGAAACGATCGACGACGCCACAGCCATGGAGTCCGTGGCCTCCTGGGACTCCTTCAATCACCTCAACCTCTGTCTGGCGCTGGAGCAGGAGTTCGGCATCGTCCTGACGGTGGCCGAGATGGAAGGAATGACTTCGTATTACGACATTTGTCAGGCGATCCGCGAAAAACTGGCTTGATCCCGCCCGTTGCCAGACCGGTCAGCAGGCGGTCGACATTTCTCCGAAGGTATTGTCTTCGCTCAACACGAAACACTCGAACATTCCGGCCTGCGGTTCGACGCCCCACAGCCGTTCGCCGGTGGTGATGACATGATGTTGCCGGATGGTGGGGACGTTGCGCAGATCCAGCGGGATCACCGTGCCGCCTGCCAGGGCGCTCAGGTCGTCGGCCAGGGACCACAGCACCACGGGGTCGGCAAACCCTTCCAGCAACACGGCCAGTTCCATGGTTTCGTCCTCCGCTCCCTGCGCTGGGCGCCTTGCCAGATAGACCGCCAACAGACCGGGCAGGGCGTCGCGCAGTTTTTGCGTCAGCATCTCCTGCACCCCCTGGGCGGACCCGGCCACCCGGGAGGGATCGACCGGATGGGCAGGCCTCGGGTGGGAGGGGCGCGGCTTGCCTCGCTCCGTTTCCTCTGCGGGGCCAGTCGTCATTTCATCGAACAACAGGATCATGCGCGCCTGTCGTCCATAGAGATCGCGATAGGGGGGTGGCAGAAAAATCTGCCCTTCCTGCGTGATATCAGCCTGAATTTCAATGGCTTGCATTTTCTTGTTCCCTCCGGGTCTCCGACTGGGCAGTGGTGATGTCCGTTGAATTCAAGCAAAATTAATGCCATTTATTCTTGTTACACACAAGCCATCGCCGGTTTGTCTCAAACCTTGCGGGAAAAACCCCCGGAAACCGGCGGCAACGACCCCTCCCTGGCCGGACGGGATGGCTCCTGGCGATGATTGACGGGCTTTGGCTCGAACCTGAGACAGGGTTCGCCGGAACTCCGCAACACCTCCTGCCAGGGCCACAAGGCGGTCTTGAACCCCATGGCCCGGCAACCGCGCGGAAAATCCGGCTCCCAGGTGACCTGAAAATGACGGCATTTGAGACAATCGACGCCAGAAGACGGCGCGTCGGTTGACGGGCGGGACATCATGCCCCCCGCAGGTCAGGCGACCACATCGATGGAAGGTTCACCGCTGCCGCCCCCCCTGTCCAAGGGATTCCCCCTGCCACCTCCGCTTTTCGCCTGGTTGAGGAACATTGCGGTCACGGCACGTTGATTGAGACTCACTTTCCCTTGCCGGGCGAGGTTCTGGCGCTCCTGAATGGAAGGCTTGTGAAACGGTTGCGGGTAGGCCCCCTCGCCCTCCTCCTCGGCCTCGTCCTCGTCCGTGGAGTGGTCGCGTCTCACCGCGCGGCTCTTGGCGTTGTGCTTGACATCCTCCACGTTGCGCGAGGAGAGGCGTTCGGCATTGTGGGTGCGAATATCCTGGGAAGCCCGTGCCAGATTGGATTGCTCCAGCAAGGGATTGCTCACCCCCAAGAGATTGACCGCTGGTATGGCGTTGAACATGAAACTCCCCGCTCGCCCACTCCAAACTTACGTTAACTCACAAGCCACTTCTTCCTTATCAATTCTATCGACAAATCGCAAAGCCTGGTTGAATGGATTCTGACTCAACGCGCCAATTCCAGCAAGGTTTGATTCATGTTATCCAGGCGTTGCACCAGGATCTCGATCAGTTGATCCTTGATCTTGTGCTGCATGTGGGTGTTCAACTCGGCCATGGTCTGGCCATTGATGGTGAAACAGATCATCTTTTCCGCAGCAATAACATTGGTTGTGCGAGGACGATTGGTGAGAAAGGAGATTTCCCCCACGACCGTGCCCGGCTCCAGGGTGGCGATGACCTTTTTGGGCATGGAATTCTTGGTGACATCTGCCCTGCCCTTGAGAATGATGTAGAGGGCATTGTCCTCGGCGCCTTCGTGGATGAGGAACTCTCCGGGTTTGAAACTCTCGAAATAGTTGTCCAGGCTCAGGAGGTGATCCTTTTCCTCGTCCGAGAAGTTCCAGAAGAATGGAATACTATCCAGCAATTGTCTGGCAATCATCGCGTTATTCCGCAAAAAGGGGATGGTGGATGGCAGCTGTCAAAATGGTAACCAATCCCGCAACGAATGTAAAGGAGTGCTTAACGCCGCATGAGATCCACCAGGGTCTGGTTCATGGTTTCCAGGCGTTTCACCAGGATTTCGATCAGCCGGTCCTTGATTTTGTGTTGCAGCGGGGAGGGAAGATCCTCCATGGTGGCGCCGTTGATGGTGAAACAGACGGTGGGTTCACGGGCGACGACGTTGCTGATTCTGGGCTGCAGGGTGAGAAACGAGATCTCCCCGACCACGGTGCCGGCCTCCAGGGTGGCGATGGGGGTGTCGGGAAAGGGGTTCTGGGTCACATGCGCCCCACCCTTGAGGATGATGTACATGGAATTGTTGTCCAGGGACCCTTCCCGGATAATGAAATCCCCGGCCTTGTATTTGGCGAAATAACAGTTCATGCGCAAGATGCGTTCCTTTTCCCCGTCGGTGAACTGGGCGAAAAAGGGAATCTTGTCCAACAGCGGTTTCAGTTCCATGGTATTGTCTCCCGTAAGGTCGTCAGGTGATCCATCCCCCCCCCAGCAGCCGGTCCCTGTCATACAGGACGCAGGCCTGCCCTGCGGCGATGGCCCGCTGGGGGAAACGAAAATCGATGCGCGCCCGGCCACCGTCCAATGGGGTGAGGAGGGCCGACTGGGGGGGCGAGGCGTAACGGATTTGCGCCAGGACGGTGACCGGCCCGGTCAGGGGACGCCGGGGCAGCCAGTTGAGCGCCGCAAGCTCCAGGCTCTCCCGCAGCAACGCGGAGGCCGGACCCACCACCAGGCGATTTTCCTGCGGCTGGATGGCGATCACATGGAGCGGATGGGGCGCGCCGCCGATGCCCAGGCCCTGGCGTTGGCCGATGGTATAATGGCCCAGCCCCCGATGTTCGCCCAGCAGGCGGCCCGCTTCATCGACGATGGGGCCGGGCAGCGTCAATGCGGCCATCCCGGAGTGGACGAACAGGGCATGGGGGTCGCCGTCCGGGAGGAAACAGAGGTCCTGGCTCTCCCGCTTGCGGGCCAGGTGCAGCCCCAGGGCCACGGCGCGGGCGCGGGTTTCCTCCTTGTGCATCGCCCCCAAGGGGAAGCGGATATTGGCCAAATCCTCCCGGCGGGTGGCGAAGAGGAAATAGGATTGATCCTTGCCCGGATCCAGACCCCGCATCAGCCACGGCTCGCCCTCCACCTCCTCGATGCGGGCGTAGTGGCCGGTGGCCAGAAAGGCGGCCCCCAACTGGCGGGCGCGGTTGAGGAGATGGTGGAATTTCAACACCTCGTTGCAACGGGCGCAGGGATTCGGCGTGCGACCGGCGGCGAGCGCCGCGAGGAAATCCTCCACCACCGCCTCCTGGAACTGGGCGGTCAAATCGACGACATAAAAAGGAATGCCCAACGTCTGCGCCACCCGTCTGGCGTCGTGGAGGTCCTCGGTGGCGCAACAGGCGCGGCCCGGAGCGGGCTTGTCGGCATCCCCCCTGTCCCACAACCGCATGGTCAGGCCGATGACCTCGTACCCCTGCTCCACAAGGAGCGCCGCTGCCGTGGCGGAATCCACGCCGCCGGACATGGCCACGGCAGCCAGTTGCCCGTGACCGCTCATGGGGCGAACGGGGCGATATCGACCGAGGGAGATACCCCGTGGATCAGATCCCGGATCACTTCCGCCGTGATGGGGGTCAGAAGGATGCCATTGCGATAATGTCCCGCTGCGAAATAGAGTCCCTGCATCGTGGCAGACTCGCCCAGCAGGGGCAGGCCGTCGCTGGTGCCGGGCCGCAGGCCGGACCAGGCTCCGGTGAAGCGGGCATCGCGCAGCGCGGGGACCATCTCCATGCCCATGCCGGTGATGCGGTGCAGGCCCGCCACGGTCACGGCCTTGTCGAAGCCCCGGTCCTCCAGGGTGGACCCCATCACCACCCGCCCATCCCGGCGTGGGACCACGTATCCCTTGCAGCCGTAAACCACATGGCGAAAAAAGGGTGGACGGCACTCCATGCGCACGATCTGGCCCGCCACCGGCTTGACCGAGGCCCGCAAGGGGGGCAGCCCCCGGATCTCGCCGCTCCAGGCCCCTCCCGCCACCACCACCCGATCCGCCGGGACCACCCCGTCGCCGATGCGCACGCCGGTGACATGGCCGTTGCGGCTCAGCACTTCGCGCACCCGCTCCCCGGAACGGAATACCGCGCCCACACGGGCCGCAGCAGCGGCCAGGGCGGCGGAAAGGGCCACCGGATCCACCTGGTGATCGTCGGGAAACCAGCTGGCCCCGACCATGGTTTCGGTCAGGGCCGGCTCCAGGCGACGCGCCTCTTCCCGGTCCAGCAGTTCGATGCGCAGGCCGCGTTCTTCCATCCAGCCGGCGCGTGCCGCCAGGATGCGGCCTTCGGCGGGATCCAGGGCCACTTCCAGGACTCCGGAATCCTCGTATCCGGTCGCCACGCCGGTCAGTTCGGTCAGTTCGCGGGCATAGTCGCGAAACCGCATCCGGCTGGCCAGGCAAAGTTCGAGGAACGGCCCGGGGCCGGAGACCTCGGACTGTGCGCCCAGAATTCCGGCAGCCGCTGCGGAGGATTCCGCTCCGGGCAGGGATTTTTCCAACAGCGTGACCTTGTGGCCCGCTTCGCCCAGACGATGCGCGCAGCCGCAACCCATCACCCCGGCGCCGATGATGACGATCTCCTCCAAAGCGCTCTAACTCCCGGCAATTGGCGGCAGGTCCTTGAGCAGACAGGTGATGCGGGACTTGCGCGCCGGATCGTAATGGCGCCATTTTGCATCGGGAAGGGCGGAATGGGCAACCGTCCGGAAGCCGTGGTGGCCAAAAAATTCCACCGCGCGCCGGTCTCCCACGCAGGCGAACAGGGCACGCAGTCCGCTGCGCCTGGCCTCCTGGACGATACGGATGACCATGCGCGCCCCGACCCCCTCGCCATGAAAGCGGGTCAGGGCGTAGAGGGCGGTGATTTCGCCGCAATTTTCCTCCCGGTAGGGAGCGGTGACCAGGCCGCAGACCCCGGCGAGGTGGTGTTCGGAGATGAAAGCCCCGAAGCCTTGCGTCAGGAGGGCGGTGACCTCCTCGTCGGAGCGGGGCAAAAGAAAGCCTTCCCTTTCGCCGCGCCGGATCATGGCGGCGGCCTGGGTGTAGTCGTCCAGGGTCAGGCGGCGCACCTGACAATAGTGACGGCGGGCGAAAAAGATGCCCGCGCCTTCGTAGGAAAAGAGTTCGGTCTCCAGGTCCTGGAGACGGCAGAGGGTCACGGCCCCGACGCCGCCTGAAAGCAACGTGCGGATTGCGGGCAAATAGAGGCGGTTTTCCGGCGTTTCCGGGAAGTTGCGCAGGCGATGGGCGTTCACGAAACCGGGCCGGACGTTCTTGTCGTCGCGCCACGCCTGGCCGCCGGCGTGATCGATGAGCAGCACGCGGGGCAGGCGCAGGACGCTGCCCAGGCGGGCCACCTGTTCCAGGAATTGCGGGATCTCCGGGATGGCGAATCCCAGGGAGGTCCACATGGCGGGGCGACGCCAGAGGGCCACCGGGATCTCGCCGGGCTGGAAGGTGGCCAGGTGGTGACAGGCGTGATGCAGACGTTCGTCCAGGGCATGCAAAAAATCGCGGATCTGGCTGGTCTCCTGGACGAGAAACAGCGCCTTCACCCGATGGGCGAAGAGGTCTTGCAGCACCCCGGCCAGGGCATGCATGGTTTCCGGTTGCGGATCGCTCTCCCGGGAGAGGACCAGGGCGAGGGTCAAGCCGTGAAACGCCTTGAGAAAAAATGATTTTTCGGAAAATTCGGTGACCATTACGTGCGGTTCTGTAAAAACGATACCGCCCGAAGCCGGGGGCTTCGGGCGGCGTGGCTGGTTGCGAATTCCAGGCGGGCGATCAGGCCGGTTCGACGTTGGCGGCTTGCAGTCCCTTTTGGCCGCGCACCACGTCGAATTTCACCTTTTGTCCCTCCTCCAGGGATTTGAAACCTTCGGCCTTGATGGCGGAGAAGTGTACGAAGACATCTTCGCTGCCGTCTTCCGGGGCCAGAAAGCCGAACCCTTTCGAATTGTTGAACCATTTTACCGTACCACGTACCGATTGCGACATTGTTTTCGACTCCTGACTGACTTGAACATTTTTATAACTATAGGATAATAGAAAAAACAATCACTGTCCTTCCACTTATCCCCTCTTGCGGAAGATCATAGCCAATTGAACGGACTTTTAGCAAACAAATTTTTTTTATGTGGCATTTTTTTTTGCCAGACACCACATGGCGGGATGGTGCCAATCATGTTGTAACAGAACGTCACACAACCATTTTTTCTGCTGCGGCAGATGCGCTGCCAGCATTGACGCAACGGATCTTCGGCTCTGCATCACCGGATTGGCCGGCAAGCCGGTGATCAAATGTGGCACGGCTTTTAATTATATAAATAATCAACATGGAATCAAAAAATATTACCGAAACCGAGTCGGCTTCTGGCGTTGGCATACGGACCTCTTTTTTGCCAATAACTCTTGACTGACAAACCAAGAAACGATATCATGCGGAGTATTTTAATAACCATGACATTCTCCAGCGTTTCCAGGAGCCGTGCGGCATGAGCGCAAAACCTGAAATTATCATTAATCTGACCCATTCCGGGGATGCCCAGGCGTTCGACGAGCGGGAGATCATCCAGCGGGATGCCATGGAATCCTTTTTTCGTCACGTGGAGGAGAGCCTTGGCAAGATCGAACCCTTTTTGCAGCAACTCGGCAAACCAGGTCCGATGGGTCCGACCCATCATCACGACACGATTCTGGTCTCCGGGCCGCGCGGGAGTGGCAAGACATCGTTTCTGCTCAGCATGTTGAATCTGATCAAGCGAAATCCCGAGATCGAGCCATTGAGGATCATCGACCCGACCATGCAGCAGAGCGAAGGACACGCCTTCATTCACATCATCACGTTGATCAAGCAACGGGTGTGGGAACATCACAAGGCGCCCGAACTGCGTCACCGCGACCTGACCGGTCGCATGCCCAACGCCCACGACTCCTGGGGTGCCCGGGATGGTGCCTATCAAGACTGGTTGAACTCCCTCAACAAACTGGCCAAGGGGTTGACCGTCCTCGATGGCAGCGGACTGGACAAACTCAAGGCCCAGAACTGGTTCGAGCCGCTTCGGGTGATGGAAACCGAATTGAGCCATGTGCAGGCCGGCATCGACCTGGCCTTGCTCTTTCACCTTTTCGTCGATGCGAGCCTGAAACTGATTGGCAAAAAGGCCTTTCTGGTGATGTTCGACGACATCGACACCCACTGCGTCTCCGGTTGGCCTTTGCTCGAGGTGATCCGCAAATACCTGACCACCCCGCAGATCATTGCCGTGCTTTCCGGGGACATCAATCTCTATTCGATCATGGTACGGCAGAATCAATTTCGGAATTTTGACCCAAAATTGATCGGATTCGATAATAACGACAATAAATATAAAGAAGTGTTGAATAATCTTGAAAAAGAATATCTTCTGAAAGTATTAAAAACAGAACGACGCATTGAATTAATCACACTCGACGAAACATTGCAAAAATACAATCTGCTGTACGATGGAAAGCACAGCATCGAAACCTTTGTCAGCGAGATTTTTCAACAGGCATTCTGCATCCACAATTCCAACGACAAACGTGCCTTGCAGCGCTATTTTTTCCGAGAGTCCATTCGCTTCAATCAAAATTTCCTGCGTGCCGCCAGACAGAACTGGAGCGAAAAAACCGGTTACTTCCCCACCTTTTACAGTCATCTGGTGGACATGTTCTTCGTGCCCCTGGATCAGGGAGGATTCCGGCCCATCGAACTGAAACATCCCAATCCGGCCAACCTCCTGGATAACCTGCTGTTGAGGCTGGTCCAAAACAACCTGTTGGAACGCGGTTTCCGCTTGCGTCCCGACTTCAACGACAACCAGATCGACGGCCAGATGATTGTCATGGGCGCCCTGGTGACTCATCTCGCTCGCGACAACAATGATTTATATTTTAAGTATTTCATCAAGATCGCCTTGACACAAACGATTTTAGAGGTTATTCAGCAAGCAAATTCTTCTTTAAAAATTAATGATTATATTTCATATATCGGCATACGATACAATAATTATTCAATCAGTATCGCCCGAAAAGCATCGGCGTGCATGCATGTCTTGCTGGATGCCAAGGAGAGAAGCGGCCTCTTTCGTCAGGTCCTGCAAAAAGGCCTCGTTACCTTGAGAGGGCTCAACCGGGGGACCAAAGGAGCAAAACTGAACTGGAAAACGCCGGAGGATGTGCAACTGATCGCCACCCTTTACGGCACGCCAAGCCAAATCGATGCGCAAAACCGCAATGAAACCTGGTTGAAAGACTGGATACGTCAGCACGGGGTGGACACCTTCGCCATGCAGTTCCATGCCGCCATTCCCGACGATCACCCGTTGCAAGGCAAAAAAGCGGGTTATTTCAACCGCATTGACGATCTCTACAACGGAATCTCCTCATGGCATCGTCATTTCGTTTATTTTCCCTTGACCTTGACCAAGAATGCAGCTGGCTACCGTATACCAATCTATTCCATCTATCCTGTCATTGCCGCCCTTGGCGAACTGCTCTATTACGCCCAGGGCGCCAACAACGAACAATTCACCCTGCTGACCACCGTCAAATGGATCGCCGACATCATTGACACCCCTCCTTTCACCTACGAGGATCAAAGCAAAACTGCTGAAAATAATCAGGAGGTTATTGAATTCGATAATCCAGAGCAACCGGAAACCGTCGATGAAGAGTCCGGCGATACCGCCTTTTTCAAGACCATCCAGGAGTGGATCGACACCGCCCCCGCACAAGGGATCTCCGTCGTCGTATTGGCCCGGGCATGGAGCCGCTTCATGCAGACCCTGGAGAGCCAGGACAATCTTTTCAAGATTGAACATTACTATCTTGGCCATCTGTTGCACCGTCAGATCATCGCTTTCCTGAATGCCCTCCTCATCGAGGAGAGTTGGAGCGTGGAGCGGGGGGAAATCTTTCGCAACGCCACCCTGTCCGATAAACCTTTTTACGACAACATCCGCCTGCTCACGCAAACACCCCCTGAAGGCAACCCCTATGACACCCTGCGGCACATGACCCCCTTCTTCCATTGGATCGCCTCTTGTCCGATGTGGGGGTTGTATATCGCACCCGATCTCCAGCCGGAATCCTTGTGGTCCTTCATCCTCCGCGTCAACAACATGCAACCGGAGGAACTGAAGCCGACCTATCATGGCGGAAAATTTTTCGACAATCTCTTCTCGCCGCTCAACTCCGTGCTGCTCGCCTTCGGCGAGCGCATCATGCACTATCGTGCCTTCCTGGCCTTCCCCGATGGATCGGCAGAAGAGGCACCCACCATGGAGACCGAACCCGCAACCGAGCGCACCGGCAAAAGAAACGCCAGCCTCGCCCTGTCGGCCAGGGACCGGGAGTTCCTGGATCTCATGACGGAAAACAGATTGTTCCGGCGGCTGAAATCGGAACGTCTCCAGTACGAAGAAGTGGACAAGATCGCCGGGGAGATCGCGTCGGAATTCCTGCGACGGGTGCGGCATTATCGTTTGGTGCCAAAGAGCAGCCCGGTGATGCAGGTGGCCAGGGAGTACATCATCAACCTCATCTACCCCAAAGGGTAAGGCGTGGACGACTCCTCCCTGATCCTGCGCCAGCTCTTAGCGGACACGGAAAGCCTGCTCGACTATCTGCGCGGTCTCCAGCCAACCCCGGAAAAAATCCGCGAGCGGCTGCTCCTGGCCGAACGCAACATCGATTTCAAGCGCCCGGACCATTTTTTCACCAATCTCCTCGACCAGGCCCTGAACCAAACCTCCGATTTGCAGGGCATTCTGTATGAAACCTTGCGGCGGGTCACAAACGAATACCTGGAAATCAACGGATCGCGCGTCAATGTCAAACCGCGCATGATGGACACCTGGCAGGGCATCCTGCCGCGCATCCCCGCCCTGCCCCTGAATGTGTTCGTCCTCTTCAAACGCTTCGGCGCGCCACGTGCCGCCTGGACGGATATGCTCTCTTATATGAAGGATTATTTGCAGCCGAATCTCTCCCCGACCACCTTGCCATCCCCCAACATCCCGCAACTGGAACGACTCATCCGGCAACACGGCCTGATGGAACTCCACATGCACCTCAACGGGACCACGGACCCGGATCGGGTCTGGCTGTTCGCCCTGGAAAATGGCAATGCCTTCTGTGACGCGTTCCGCAATGCCCTGGGCAACCCCATTGTCCGCCAGCAGTTCGATCAGAAGGAACCGGGGATTACCGAGCAGGAGCTTTGCAAGCGCCTGCGTCTTGCCGCCTGCCTGCGGGAGGCCATGATCCGTCATCTTTATGGCAGAGAGGAGTTGACAGGTACAAAGTTCGATCAATTGCGCAACCTGAACGACATGCCGGACCCGCAACTGCTCATTCCTTGGTATCACCCCCTCTCCAGAATCGATCCGGCTTTCGACTCTCTATCCTCGGCCATTCTGGAAGGGATGTTCCATGTCCACATGTTGAACTGTTTTTCAAGACCCTGCGAAGCAGTGATGGTGCGTGCCTACCACCTCTACATGCTGCTGTGGGGCTATTTCAACGGCTTCTTTGTGCAGCAGCCGGAGCAGTTCGGGTTCCGTCAATTCGAACAATTTCCCAACAACAATCTGCGCTCCGGCCCGGAACAGGAATACAGGGACCGTTTTTTCCAGTTGAGCGGCAAAAGCGGTCGGGATCTCTCTTATCTGGAAGGCCGTTTTTCCCCCAAAGACAGCTATGAGGGGAATGTGGCGCTATTGCAAAACATCTTTTCTGGATATACGGAATTTCAAGGATATCGCACTTTCGACCTGTCCTGGAACCGGGAACTGCCGCATCCCAAAAAAATGCAACTGCGCCTGACTGCCCATTTCATCAAACGAGAGGAAAGCCCTACGGAACTCGGGGTGCGGAATCAGAATTTGCGCACCCGTCTGGAGCGCGAGGCGGGGGCGCTGCTCGAGGTCCGCCGCAATTTCCCGCTGGTGCAACGGTACTGGACCGGCATCGACGCGGCCAACAACGAACTCTACGCCGCACCGGAGGTGTTCGCGCCCCTCTACCGACGCTTCCGCCGCGCGGGTTTCGTGAATTTCACCTATCACGTCGGCGAGGATTTCGTCCACCTCATTTCCGGCCTGCGTGCCATTTACGAGGCCGTGATGTTCCTGGATCTGAAACGGGGCAACCGCATCGGCCATGCCACGGCAGTGGGGATCGACCCGGAATTGTGGTTTTCCACCATGCAACCCTCCATCCCGATCACCAAACAGGAGTGGCTGGACAATCTGCTCTTCACCCGTTTCATCCTGGGACAGGAGAACAACGCAGGCCAGGAGGCCCCGGCCTCGATTCGCGATGAAATCGAGAAACTGGCCATGGAGATTTATGGCGAGCTGTTGCCCCCCTATATTCTGTGGGAGGCCTGGAAGTTGCGTCGCCTGGATCCCCTGATCGCCTGCTTTCCAGAACGCGACACCATGGAGAGTCTGGACTTCCTGGCCCGGGAGGAGTGGGATGGGATCGAACTGGCGAAAAAGCACCAATCACGCGCCTTCGATCTGTTCGTGCGCTATCACCGCGCCGACATCGTCGCGCGCGGGGCGGAATGGACCACCGCAGACCTGCTGCATGACCGGCGTTTCCACAAAGAGATCCTGCAATCCATGCAAACCAACCTGCTCAAGATCCTGCACGAACGCGAAATCGTCATCGAGTCCATGCCCACCAGCAACGTCCGCATCAGTTTCTACCACTCCCACAAGGAGCACCACCTCTGGCGCTGGCTGGGGATCAAGGAAGGGCTGGAGCGGGATCATCTGCCGGCGGTTTGTCTGGCCACCGACGACCCCGGCATCTTCGCCACCAACCTGCGCAACGAATACGCCCATGTCTACGAGACCTTGACCCGTGAATTCCATCTCTCCGCCAATCAGGCCATGGAGCAGATCGAACGACTGGCGACCAATGCAAAAACCTATCGCTTTTTAGAAAATTGATCATTTCCAGCTTACGATAATTCAATTAACGTAAGCCAGATTAGACAAAAATCCCCACAAAATACTAACAATTACTCCATAACCAAACAACGGTTCAACTCATCCAGAAATTCGGCCAACTGGGCAATCAGACGATCCTTGGTCCGCTCCCGCTCCTCCAGGGAACGATTCCACTCCCGCAACTCCTGCTCCAACTCCGGGTCTACCGTCAACATGGGATCCTGCCCGGTGAAACGCACCACCTGCTCGTGGGTGGCATCCACACGAGCAGACAAATATTGTATAATCAAATCCTTGAATTTGATCCGCAACCCGATCTCCAGATCGGTCAGCAACGCCGGGGCAAAGCGCATCACCACCGTGGACGCCTGGTCAACCCCACGCCAAGGCACGTCATCGCGCCGCCCCTCGCCTCCCATGTCGGGAGGATGCACAATCACGTTGGTGGTGCGCACCCGATCCGTGAGAAAAGAAACCTCCCCGAAAAAATCCCCCGGACGCAAGGTCACCAAAGGAATGCGCGCCCCACGCTTGACCACGCTCGCGCCACCCGACAACAGAAAAAACAGACTCCGCTCGTCGGCACTCCCCTCCTTGATCAGATACTCCCCCACCTCATAGGCCACGACATGCAAATGCTTGCCGATCAGCGCATCCAACTCCTCAGGCGAAAAACAGGCAAAAAAATCGATGCCGTTGCAAATCGACCTCAAGTCGTTGATATCCAATCCCTCGATCTCACGCATCAGTTGCTCCGGATCATGCTGCTGAATCTGCCGAAGGCCAGGCAAGCTCGCCTTCCTGCAATCGGATCAGACGCTCGTATAACATCAACGCCCGCCGGTAACTGGATATCCCCTCACAGATCAAACGACGGTCATCCTCATCCACGATCTTGTAATCCCGTTGACTGACAACAATCCGCAATCTGGCCATCTTTTCCTCTCCTCGCGTTGCCGGTTGGTCCTTACGCCGCGAAAAGGGAAAAGCATTCCTTGTGCCATGCTGTTTTGTAAAATTTTTTCAAGCAATTCCGGGAAATGCGTCAAAAAAGACGCCTTAATGCCCGCACCCCCGGGATCCCGACGGGCTGGCGCGCCGAGAAGGGAAACCCGTCTCGATACGCTGTCCAGCCCCGGAATCATGCAAGACCATGCTTCAACCCGTCAATATCCTTATCGGCTCAAACGTCCGACATGATGAATCACGCATTTTCCATGCCGGATCAAACAGGCAAGAACTGCCGCATCGCCACCCGCTCACACGCATGCGGCCAAAATAACATCTTTATTTGATTCGCTTTTCATAATTGGCATAAGAATTGAATTTTCATTAACGTCCGTTTTTTACCCCAACCAGGGAGTCACCAATATGGGCGCCGGAACCGATACGCTCAAAAACAAAATAAACATGCTGCAAACCGAGCCAATGGTGTATGATGAATTCCTCGCCCGCCTGGAACTGGACGGACTGCCCCAATCCGATCCCATGGACGAGACCCAGAAACGCCTCGTGCATGGCGTGCTGGACTACTTCTACGATAAAATTTGGCTGGAACGACGTTCCCTCTTTTAGCATCGGTTGCACGCATCATGAATATCGAACTGCTGCGCACGGATGAGATCTATCGGGGATTCTTTCGCCTGCTGAAAACCCGCCTGCGCTATCAACGGTTCGACGGTCGCATGAGCCGCGAGGTGGACCTGGAAATCCTGGAGCGGGGCGACGCCGCCGCCGTGATCCTCTACGACCCGGCACACGATCAGGTGGGCCTGATCCGCCAGTTCCGCCTTGGCCCACTGATGCGCCAGGAGTCGGGCTGGATCGTCGAAATCGTGGCCGGCTCCTGCGGCCAGGAAACCAACCCCGCAGCAGTCGCACGCCGCGAGGTCCTGGAGGAAACCGGTTGGCACCTCACCGACCTGCACCACATCCGCACCTTTTTTTTAAGCCCCAGCGGCAGCAGCGAACGCATCCACCTCTTCTGCGGCCTGTTCGATTCCTCACGCCCCCCGGTGGGCGGCGGCGGCCTGGCCCTGGAAGACGAAGACATCCAACCCCTCCTGGTCCCCTTCGCCACCGCCATCCAGTGGCTGGACGATCATACCCTCGACTCCGCCATCGCCGTGCTGGCCATGCAATGGCTCCTCCTCAACCGGGAGGCCCTGCGTCACGCCCATGTCGCATCCCAATCGGATGACCCGTGACATGTTCCGGAAAGACCGATCCATCTCCTTCCATGCCAGCCTGACGAGCATCTTTCTGACGCTCATCTGCACCCTGGTCGGCATCGTCACCTGGTACAACTACACCGAAAACGCCGCAACCGCCACCGCCTCCGCACGACTTCTGCTCCAGGAGGTCAACCACAAGATCGTCGAACGCTACAAGCGCACCCACGACCCCATCCACAGCCTGACCACCATCCTCAGCGCGGAGTCACGCCTGCGGCAACACCCCTCCGAGACCAACCCCTTCCCCGGCCTGGACGATCTCTTCCAGACCATCCTCCAGTATCCGCAAATCTTCTCCCTGTATGTGGGCTACGACAACGGCGACTTCCTGCAACTGGTCAACCTGGACTCGCAGCCGCGCTTCAAGCAATCCCTGCAACCCCCGGAACGCTCCCACTTCGGCCTGCTGACCGTCGTGGCCCGGCCCGGCCAACCTTCGTTCAAACAGTGGAGCTTCCTGGACGAGGCCGGCAACTTCGCAGGCTTGCACCCCCCGGATACCACCTCCTTCGATCCCCGCCAAAGGCCCTGGTTCATCGCCAACCAGGACGACCACAACGTCAAGGTCTCGGATCCCTACCTCTATCACAGCATCCGCAAACCGGGCATCACCTTCTCCCATCGCCTCCAGGGCAAGGAGAGCGGCGGCGTCTTCGGCATCGACATCACCTTGAGCCACCTCTCCGAATTCCTGCAACATCAGCAGTTCAGCCCCTCCAGCCAGATCCTCTTCTTCAACCGCAAGGGAGAGGTGATCGTCCACCCGGACGAAAGCAAAACCATGCAGGTCTTCGTCGATGAAAGCACCGGCAGCACCACCCTCAAGATCGCCAGGGTCGCCGATCTGCACAATCCCGTCATCGAGGAACTGGTGACCCGCCACCTCAACGGATCATGGGTCAACGGCACGATTTTCACCGTCCATGGCCAGGAACACATCGGCCTGATCACCCAACTCCCGGAACGCTACGCCAGGGAAACCATGATCGCCGTCACCGTCCCCTTGAGCGAATTCCTCGGCCCCATCGCCTCTACCGGCATTCGCGGCCTGCTCTTCTCCCTGTGCGCCCTCGGGCTGACCCTGCCCATCACCTGGGTCGTCTCCCGCCGTTTCACCAGCAAACTGCGCCAACTGGCCCAGGAGACCAGCCGCATCCGCCAGTTCCACCTCGAAGGCCCGGTGTCGGTCCACTCCCACATCACGGAAATCCGCGCCCTGACCCAATCCATCGGCGCCATGAAAAACGCCCTCAACATCTTCGGCCAATACGTCCCCAAGGCCCTGGTGCGGCAACTCATCGCCACCGGCGAGAACATCGGTCGATACAGCGAACGGCGTGAAATTACTTTGCTTTTCACAGATGTCGGCAACTTCACCAACATGGCCGAAACCCTCCCCCCGGAACAGCTCACCGACCTGGTCTCCGAGTATCTGCGGGAAATGACCAAGGCCATCCTCGACCACGGGGGCACCATCGACAAATACATCGGCGATGCCATCATGGCCTTCTGGAACGCCCCCCAGCGCATCGATCAACACCCGGTCCAGGCGTGCATCGCCACCCTGGCCTGCGCCCACGCCAGCAACGCCTTGAACCGGGTCTGGCAAGCCCGGAAGCAACCCGTCATGCTCACCCGCTTCGGCCTGCATACCGGCGACGTGATCATCGGCAACATCGGCTCCCCGGATCGCATGGATTACACCGCCATGGGCGCCGCCGTCAACCTCGCCTCCCGGGTCGAGGGGCTGAACAAGGTCTATGGCACCCAGATTCTGATCACCGATGCCGTGGTCAAACGCCTCGAACCGGTCTTCGTCACCCGTCAGGTGGACATCGCCGTGCCCAAGGGCGCCACCCATCCGGTGGCCCTGTTCGAACTGCTCGGCCTGCGGGAAGGGCCGCAACACCTGCTGGTCTCCGAGCACCAACTCGCGGAACTGCCGCTATGGACCCCGGTCTTCGAGCTGTATCAGGCCAGGCAATGGCGCAAGGCACTGGATGCCTGCCGGATTCTGCTCGCCCACTCTCCCCAATCCGGGCTGGGGAATCTGTATCGACTGCGCTGCCAGCACTTCATGCAATCCCCGCCCCCCGCAAACTGGGACGGGGCCAAGCACTTCCGTTTCAAGTGAGCCTCACGACAGAACTTCCACCCGTCTGGAGGCGCAATCCAGCAGGATCCGCCGCGCCCCGGACCAGCGCCGATACTTCACCTCTCCGGCCCCGATCACGGCAGGCAGCCCCAGTTCCCCGGCGCGGATCGCCATGTGGGAGTTGACCCCTCCCCAGGCCGTGATCAAACCGGCGATGGGATGGGCGAACAGCCAGTCGAAACCGGGATCCGCGTTGGGAATGCACACCACGGCCCCGGCCAGTCTCTCCCGCGCTTCACACCCGGTGGTCGGGGCGATGACCTGCTTGTGGGTGATGAAATTGGGCGCGGACTCCGGCCATTCGAATCCCCAGACATCCTCCGGTCCTGCGATCACCGGCGGCAACGACAGCGCCAGGGCATCCCGATAACGGGCGCGGCCCTGTTCGATGGAACGGGCCAGCAGCATTTCCGGATCCGCAGTGGCCACGTACAACTCGCGAAACACCCCGATGTCGCAAAAGGCCATCTCCTCCCGGGAGAACCCCCACCCTGCCCCGCACTCGGCCACCAGCGCAAGGGTGTCCGAAAGATTGCGACTGAAATGAAACTTGGCCAACTCCCGCAACTCGATGCCCGCCTGCAGAAAATCGAACAATCCCACCGGATCGGCCAGCAGGCCATGGCCTTCCAGCCGTTTCACCAGTTCCCGCATCTGCGGCAGGGTGACCGAAAAGGGCTTGACCGGTTCCGGTGCCGGAGGACGCCGGCTCCAGTCGAAATAGAGATCCGGCGCCTCGTCGTAACGGGGCGACAGGATGTCGTAGGTGCCGGGTCGCAAATGGCCGTACCTGGCCAGAAACGAAGTCCGGTCCAGCAACGCCCGGTCCCTGGCCAACTGCCCGCTGACCGTGGAAACCCCACCCAGGAAGGCATCGTACTCCTCGCCACCGAAGATCCCCACCGCCACCAGGGACTTGAGCATCTGCACCGCGATGAATCCCGCCCGGGCCAGACCCGCGAACGGCAGGGTCCCGTAGCGCTTGGCATCCTCCAAAAGCCAATAGATCCGTTCCAGCGGGTTGGCGGTGGCCAGATACAGCTCCTCGCGTCTGGCCTGCAGGGTCGCAAGCTTGGCGGCATCCTGGCGCCACAACCCTTCGGTGGGATGGATGATGCGGTTGGTCAGCTTGCGCAGGCTGACGGCGATCCGCTCCCGGTCCTGGCCGCTGAACCCGGCGCCGGTCAGACGCTCCAGGCGCTCCGGCAGGTCCAGGGTGTAGCAGGAAAAGACGATCTCGAACTCCACCTTGTCATGCAGCGAGGGTTCGGCCAGCAAACGGTCGATGTAGTAGTCCACCAGCCGTCCGGCCAGCCCCTCGTCCAGATCCGCCGGGATGAAGGAGTTGAACGACAGCCGCACGTCGATATAGGGCAACCCGAAAAAATTCGGCATCAACGGAAAGCTGCGCAGATTGCGATAGCCGTAATTGTGCCGCTGGTAGGCCCAGACCGCGTCCGTGATCAGTTCCCGGTAGAGGGAGAGGGCCAGGGGCTTGGGCCGCACGCCGATGATCTCGGCGGGATTCCAGTCCGGCATCACCCCGTAGACGGTACGCCGTCCGATCAGGAACGGATGGGAACCCATGCCGCGACTGACCTTCTCCTCGACGCGCCGCAGACGGGCGGCCTGGCCGCCTTCGGATTCCGGGGCACGGGCCAGGATCAGGGGACGCGCCTGCAGAAGCCACAGCCGCTCCCCGGCCCCGGCGTCCGTCACGGCGAACTCGCAGTCCAGCGGCACACCGTCGAACAACGCCAGCAACTCCTCGATCAAGGCCAGGACCCCGGCCAGGGAGGCGGGCGGGCCATGGGGGGAGAGGGCGGCCTGCTGCCAGGTTCTCCCTCCCATCCCGCCGGTGACCGTCGCGGTATCCTCTCCTTCCGCCCAGTTCACCACACGGTAGGGGGCGCAGGTGTTGGGGTCGTGACTGAAGGCCACACCGGAGCGGACCACCCCTTGCAACATGGGTTGAATCAACACCTCGTCGTCCGGTGTGCTGGCGCCATAGGCGGCGATGACCCGTTCGACGGCCTCTCCGACTCCTTCCAGAGGGACATGCAGCAGGGAGAGAAAAGCACCGGCGTGGGAGGCGCGCGCCGAATCCTCGCGCCCGCAACTCGAACGCACGATCCAGGGTGGCGGTCCCGCCTCCTGGACGATGCGGGCCATCCAGGCGACCGGATCCGTCCGCCATTGCGTCACCGTGAAGCGCGCCAGGGGCAGGATCCCGGCCCCGCGCACCACCCCGCGCAGCGCAGCCAACGTACCGGCCTTGGTGGAAAACCGCAATCCAGCCTCGGGTGTCGGGTGGTTTGTCATGCCAACTCCTGGCCGTTCGACCAGAGCAGCACCGGATGGTTCGCATCCAGCATCTTCAACTGGCGTCTGGCCGTGACGATGGTGATCCGGTCGCGGGTGTGGTGGGCCGCCAGCAAAAGAAAGGCCCACGCCTGGGCATGTCCCACATCCATGGTGACCGCCGTGTGCAAATGGCCCTTCCCTTCCGCCACCTGCCCGCGACGCAGACAAACATCGCCACCCAGATTGACCAAACTGGCGACCAGGGGACGCTCGCCCTTGGTCAGGGAGCGCCGCAGATCCGCTTCCGCGCCATCCAGATCATTGCACCGCAAACGCCAGAAACCCCGCTCCATCAACATCTCCGGGGTCTCCCCCGCGAGGCGGACCCCTTTGTCCAGCAACTCCAACGCCTCCTGATCCCGTTTGCCGGCCATCAGGATCAGGCTCAATCTGCCATACAGGCCCGGCTCGCGCGGAAAGTGCCGCAGGGCCATGCGCAATTGCCGTTCCGCCTCCTGGCGGGCAGGCTCGTCCTCGCCCAGGGGGATGGCGCGGATCACCTTGTCGGCCACCATTTTCCAGGAGGCGAGATAACCCGGCTGAGGCTGCTCTTCCAGCAGCGGGATTTCGCCGCGTTGGGCGTAGAGCCGTTCGCGCCAGCCCCGCCACAGCGTCTGGCGCACCAGCCACCAGTCGCCCTGCACCCCCAACTGCGAGCCTGGCGAGAACGTCCGTTCCATGCGCATCGGTACGAAGACGGACCAGAACATCACCCGGACCAGCCACTCCCATTTGGACCAGACAGGAGCGGGATAGCCCCAGAACTGCCGTTTGGCCGCCAGCAGCAGATCCAGGCGGAAATGATCGAACCAGTGGAAATATTTGCTCCTCTTTTTTTTCAAATGCTCTTTTTCGAACCCTCCCAACCGTTTGCCCTCGCCGCTGGTGAACCAGAATTGCCTGCCATACACCGTGCTTTCCAGCAGGCAGTCGTGCCATTCGATGCCGATCCAGCGGCGGACCCGCTCCATGATGCCACGGGGATCTTCCTTCAAATCCTCCAGACGCACGGCGCGGGAGCGCTCCTTGTAGGCCTTGACGATGGGTTTGCCCCCCGACACGATGCCGTTCAGGACCCAGCAATAACTGACCGCATCGAAATCGACGTCGTCACGGTCGATATAGATCCGCATATGGGAATTGAGGCTCTGCGAAGGCTCGCGGATCATGTGCAAAAAGATGGTGTCGGGAAAATCCTCCAGCAGCGCCGTCGTCCGTTCGTCTCTGGGATTGTGCAACTGATAGACGATGATGGGATCGGGATGCGGGGTGCGGCCCAGGGCGATATGAAAGGCCATATGCACCGCCTGGAACAGCCGACGGCGCGTCAAATTCTCGACGGTATCCAAAATGCCATGCAAGGCATGCAGAAACTGCACAGGATCGACACCGACCTTCTGATCCTCGTTTTTGCCCATGTTGTCGAGTTCGCCCCGGGTGTCCGCCGGGCAGCGATTGGCCCCGTCGAAGATGAAGGCGTAATACTGACAGAAGGCCAGAATCAATTTGTCCCGTTCGAGATGGCGGTAAGCCTCCCAGAATTCGTGAAAATAGGTGTACAGGTTGCCGAAAACGGTCAGCAAACGCGGATGACTGTCCAGCAGGCTTTGCAGAAAATAGCTGCCACTGCGCCCGTAGAAACAGATGGCCACCACCTTTTCCGGCCAGAGTGGGGCAAGGGTGTCGGCCTGCCAGGGGGGATGTGCGGTGGGATTTTGCATGGTGGGTGTCGCCTCGGATCCTGGGGGAGCATTGCAAGCCATTGATGAGCGCACGGGAATGCAAATTTCGCGCACTCTTGCGCACGCCGGGCGAAAATAATTCCCCCTACATGGCGTGCATATTGCGTGCAGGCAAACTCGTCCGCAATACGACCCCTAATACGAGGAGACGCTCATGAGCGATTTGGAACGGATCGAACGACGGAAAAAGGAGGCGGGTGCCATGTCCCACCATGACAAGGACAAAGGCGAGGCCGTCAGGATGTTGCAAGAGATGATCGACATGAGAAAACAGAAACGGGCAGCGTTCGCCGCTGCTGCTCGCGACGAGGTGTCATGATGAAGCGCTGCGACGATCATGGGTCGTTTCTGGCCCGGCTCGACAAACTCCTGCCCAACCGTTACAAGCGCAAGGAACGTTCCCCCGCGCGCCCTGCCATCAAGCCTCAGGCCCAGGAGCCGACCTTTTATGCTGAAGAGGATGGCATCGAATTCCATGATCGGGAGCCTTCCATCTTCGCGGAGCCACCCGGCATGAGGTTCGTGGGGGCCGGCGTCATCCTGTCTCCCTCCCTGGAGTCGTCGTCGGGCCGCATCTGAAAGCATCGTCGAGGGGGGGTCCATGCCGATCGCGTTCGCATTGCATCTGGTGGCCGCCATGGCCTGGGTGGGGGGCATGACATTCGCCCTGTTGATCCTGCGTCCCGCTGCCGGGACGCTGGACATGCCCACGCGCGTCGGCTTGTGGTCGCGGGTCTTGAACCGCTTCATTCCCCTGGTCTGGGTTGCGGTCATCACCCTGCCCGCGACCGGCTACTGGATGATTTTCCATGGGTTCGGCGGGTTCGCCGCCCTGGGCATGCACATGCATGTCATGCAGGTCGCAGGCTGGCTGATGATCGGTTTGTTTCTGCTGGCCTTCCTGCGTGATTTCCTGCCGATGCGCCGCATGGTGCGCGAACTCCTGATTCCGGAGGCGGGCCTGTACATCGAACGGCTGCGACGCATCATGCAGGTCAATCTGGTGCTGGGGCTGCTCCTCTTCGCCGTGGTCGGGGCCGGGCGCTATTGGTGAGTGCCCGTCAATCCAGACTCTGCAGGGCCGCCTTGGCATAAGGGATCACCTCGGCGAGACGACCCTCGCGGATCTTGCGCGCCCAGGCATAATCGGCAAGCAGGGCGCGGCCCACGGCCACCAGATCGAACTCGCCGCGCGCCAGACGCTCCAGCAAAGGATCGATCCCCGTCGGATTGGCCTTGGACCAGGAGAGATCGTCCAGCCCGACGCTCCCCACGGTGATGGCGGGGCAACCGGTGATCCGTTTGCTCCATCCGGCCAGATTGAGTTCCGAGCCGGGGAATTCGGGATCCTGATAGCGCCGGTTGCTGGCATGAAAGATGTCCACCCCCGCCTCCTTCAGAGGCAGAAGCAGTTTTTCCAGTTGTTCCGGGGTTTCCACCAGACGCGTCTGGTAATCCTGCGGTTTCCACTGGGAAAAACGAAACACGATGGGAAATCCCTCGCCCACCTCCGCGCGGGTCGCCCGCACGATCTCCACGGCAAAACGCAAGCGATTGGCGAAACTGCCTCCATACGCATCGGTGCGACGGTTGGTGCGCTCCCAGAGAAATTGATCGACCAGATAGCCGTGGGCACCATGAATCTCCACCCCGTCGAATCCGATCTTCCGGGCATTGCGCGCGGCAGTGGCATAGGCCGCGACGAGACGCGCCACGTCCGCTTCCGTCATGGCACGCACCACGACCTTGCCATCCTCCACCACCTCTGAGGGACCCAGGCCGGCAATGTGCGGGTTGGGTGCCGCACCCAGACGATGGGTCTCCCCGACATGCCAGATTTGCGGCATGATCCTGCCCCCGGCAGCATGGACCGCGTCGATCACCCGACCCCATCCGGCCAGCGCCGCCTCTCCGTAAAGATGCGGGCAGTCGGGATATCCGGCGGCGGCCTCGTCCTCCACGAGCACCCCCTCGGTGATGATCAATCCCACCCCGTTGGCCGCGCGACGGGCGTAATAGGCCGCCACCTCCGCCGTGGGAACCCCGCCGGGAGAGTGGCTGCGGGTCATGGGGGCCATGACCACCCGGTTGGGAAGGCTCAAATTGCCGAGTTGTACGGGCTGAAAGAGCAGTTCGGGCGAGAGCGTCATGGTGTAGCGTTCCGGTTCGGTTGGAGAAATAATGGCGCGCCATGCATCCGCAATGATGCCTCTTTGTTTCGCATGCGTCTGTCATGGAGGAAAGGAAAAAAAACGCAGCTGGCTCTTTTTTTGGCTCGGCCACAGTTTTTTGCCGCTGTTTGTACTTTCCATGGACATCGCGCGTTGCTGTTGTTAACATTAATTCGGTATGGTTGGTGTCATTGTCTATATTATGCAAGTAAATAATCATGCATGCTGCATCCTCCGATACCTTGGCCAAATTCGAGCGGCTCATCCAGACGCACAAGGATGAGGCGTGGTGCGGCGATCATTTGCCGCGCCTGCGTGAATGGGCCGACTATCTGGTCAAACAGGGCAAGGGGTGCGGGGAGGCACAGGCCGAGGATCTGCGCAATTTCGTGGCCTGGATCCAGAAGAAAACCCACTCCCGACTGGTGGCCAGGCAATACGCCGTCTCCCTGATCGATTTCTACCTTTTGCTGCTCCAGGAAGGGGTCATCACGACCAATCCGGCCTACGCGCTCTATCCCGTCCTGGCCAGTATGCGCCTGCCCAAGGAAGACGATTTGGATACCGACGAACGCATGTCCCATGTCATTCGCGTCTCCCAGTCCATCGCCCGCGAAGCAAGGGGCGTGTCCGATGCCTCGTCCGGTGTCAGGCTTGGGCCGACGCTGGTTCCGGCGATGCCGGGCGGTATGGGGGTCTCCCATTCCTGGCAGCCCCCGCAATCCGAGTGGCAAACCGGCTGGCAGCGGCCTTCCTTCTGGCGCAGGCATTGGAAGAGTTTGCTGTTCATCGCCGTCTGCCTGGTGCTGATTCAACAGATGCCGGTGATCGCCAATTTCTTCGTGCAACGGTTGATGAATGGACCGGAGGAGGTGATTACCAACCAGAAGATTTTTCTTATGAGCAAGGAGGCCATGAGTCCCTCGCAGGTGAATCGCAGAGAATACTTTACCTCACAACAGAAGTTTAAATTTATATGCAAATCCGTTCTTGAAGATAATTGTCAAAATAATATGACTTACAGAAATCCGATGCACGCCACATGGGACAACCTGGTGGCAGGTCAGGTGCTGTTTCAACAGCATTGCCAGAACTGTCACGGGTTGCGAGGCCAGGGGATGGGGGCGAAGGTGAATCACCTCAATCCCCCACCCGCGCGACTGGAATTTGCCGGTCAGGGGGTGCTGCAAAAAGATGTCTATCTGTTCTGGACCATCCATGACGGCGGCGAACCCTTGGGGAGCGTCATGCCGGCCTTCAAGGAAATTCTGCGGCACGAGGAGATCTGGAAACTCGTGTTGTATCTGCACCACCTGTAAACGCAATCCCCAGGCAGAGGCAGGCACGGTCGGATCGGGGAGGCATCAGGAAGGACTGAGCGCCGTTCCCTCCACGGTGGGTTTTTGTTTTTGCTCCATCCCGACGGCAACGGCATTCTGCACCACGCTCTTTTCCACGCCCGCCGTGGACGCCGAGTTCACGATCACGGCCTTCGCCTCCGGGACCGCAGCGACGGCAGAGGTGATGACGGCGGCAGGATTGCCGCCGGCAGTGATGGCGGCGGCAACCACCTGGCTGATGCTCTGGGCGATCTTTTCCTGGGATCCGGCGGCAGAGGGCGAGCTTTGCCGGAACTCCTGGATCGCAGTGATGGCGGCAGAGACCACGGCGGCAGGGGAAGCCCCGGAGCGGATCGAAGCGGCGATGATGGTTTCCACCTTGGCACCGCTGGTCATGGCCCCGGCAATGATGGTCTGGATCGGGGCGCCGGTTTTCACGGCAGCGCTCACCACGGCGGTCGGGGTATAGCCGGAGGCGATGGTGGCAGCCACCACCTCCTTGATGGGCGCCCCCTGCGCTACGGCGATCTCCATCATTTTGGCGACGTTGATATTGGCTTCCGTGGCGGCAGCCATAACGACAGTCATTTCAATACCAGTCGCCAGGGCGGCCTGCACGACTTCCTCCATGGGCACTCCGGCCTTCAGGGCGGCAGAGGTGACTTGGGTGGGATTGAAGCCTTTCTTGATGAGAAGCGCCATGATGGCCGCGTTGGAGCGGGAGCCTTCCTGCATGGCATTGGCCATGATGGTCTGGATCGGCAGACCGGCATCGATATCCTTGGCGAGATCCGCCCGCAACGAAGTGGCGGAAAGCATCAGAACGATGCCGAGCGAACAGCATGTGAGAGTCCGTAATGCACGCATGGCGTCACCTCGCGGCTTTGGAGCAGTATTACGAATAATTTAGAATATTTCCAGGCCGGTTGCAAGCGATATTTTCATTAATAAAAAAAGTTATAATACCCCGTGATGTTTCTCGCAGAGACAAACATTGACAAGCGGACACTGCGAATGATACTGACTGATCCAATCGAGCCTCCAGCCTCTCTTTCGCCGCCTCGCCCCGGGAGTGCGTCCATGACCATCCCACGCTGGTTGACACCGTCGGACCCGCATGCCCCGGCCCTGTGGATCGGGGAACACCAGTGGAGTTATCGCCAACTCCTTGCCGAAGGGGAACTCCTCGCACGCCTCTTCGGGTCGGAGGATGGCGGCCCCCTGAACGTGGTCGCCATCCTGGGCAACCACCAACCCCACGCCTACGCCGCCATCCTCGCCGCCCATCGCGCAGGCGTCGGCTACCTGCCGATGAACCCCGTCACCCCACCCCAACGGCTGGCCGACATGCTGACCCAGGCCGGCGCCCGAGTGGTGACAGTCCCGGAAGAGGGCGTCCAGACGCTGACACAACTTCTGCCCCTGCTGGATACCCCCATCACCTGGGTGCGCCCCGACGCGACAGGTTGGGGAACAATGCCAACCGCCTTTCCCCACCACCGTTTCCTCGACCGCGCCGACCTGGAACGCGCGCCACCCGCCCCGCCGCTCCGCGCCCCTGCAGAAGATGCCCTGGCCTACCTGATGTTCACCTCCGGCAGCACGGGCCGCCCCAAGGGAGTCCCGGTCACCTTCGGCAACCTGACCGCCTATGTGGATTACTGGCGAAACCACCACCCGATCGGTGCGGGTGATCGGGTGGCCCAACCGGCGGACCTCACCTTCGACCTGTGCATCCACCCCATCTTCGTCTCCTGGGCCAGCGGGGCGACCCTCTGCCCCATTCCCGGCGTCAGTCGCATGGCCCCGGCCCGATTCATCCTCGATACCCGACTGACGGTATGGGTCTCGGTCCCCTCGGTCGCCGTCTGCCTGGAAAAGCTCCGCGTCCTGCGCGAGGGGGTGTTTCCCTCGATCCGCCTGAGCCTCTTTTGCGGCGAACCCCTGCCGGTTCGCACGGCGGAAGCCTGGAGCAGGGCCACCTCCAATGGCCGGTTGATCAACCTCTACGGCCCCACGGAGGCCACGGTCGCCATCTCCGGATACGAATGGCGCGGCCCCGAGTCGGCGGCGGAAGCCAGGGACGGCATCGTGCCCATCGGCTGGATCTTCCCGAGCCAACAGGCCGCGCTCCTCGACGACGACGGCCACCTGCGGCATCGGGACGGCATGGGCGAATTGTGCTTGGCCGGCTCGCAGGTGACCCAAGGCTACCTGAACCACCCGGAAAAGACCGCCCATCACTATTTTACCACGCCGGCAACCGGCGCCACCCTCTGGTATCGCACCGGCGACCGCGCACAACGCCGGGAGGATGGCTGTCTGTTCTTCATCGGACGGGTGGACAATCAGATCAAGGTGCATGGCCACCGCATCGAGCTTCAGGAAGTGGACGGCGCCATCCGCCGCGCCTGCGGCCATGACCTGGCCGTGGCCGTCCCCTGGCCACGCGGGGAAGAGGGCATTCTGGGCATCGTCGCCTGTGTCGCCGGCACGGACCCCGCTCTGCCGGAACGGATCCTGACCACCTGCCAGGCCCTGCTGCCCCCCTACATGTGGCCCTCCCGTGTGGAGTTGCTCTCCGCCCTGCCGATGAACCCCAACGGCAAGATCGACCGGGCCGCCCTCGTCAACCATCTGGACCGCCCGCACCGGAAACCCGAACCATGAACCTCCATCCCGTTCACGCAACCATCCTGGAATTTTTGGCCGGTCAGAATCCATCCCGCCATCAACCGCCCCCGGAACTCGACCATAACCTGCTGGAACGCCACCAGTTGACCAGCCTCGGCTTTCTGGAACTGATCCAACTCCTGGAAGAGCAAACCGGCGTCCTCATCGATTTCACCACGACCGATCCGGCCTCGCTGGTCACCCTGCGGGGGTTGCTGACCGCGTTCCAGGTCCCTCATTCGTGAACGAACACCATGTGGGAGATGTGACCGAACCATCGGCCCGCCAGCCAATCCGCGCTCAGGGCGATCCCCTTGCCGATCCCCCACGGCAACCCCCATAGCCGGTCCACCAACGGCTCGCAGGCCGGCCACTCCTCTTTCAGCCCCCGCGCGCAATCCTGTCCCTGCTCCTCCACCAGCCGGAATCCCGCCGCCTCCACCCTGGCGCGCACCTGGTCCGGGGGCAGGAGGAACTGATAAAACCGCTCCAGCCCTGCCGCGTCCTCCCGCCAGGGGGGCAGACGGCCCGCGCGGGCACGCTGGCGGCGCAACCAGGTCATGGAGGGAAAGGTGAGAAACAGATACCCCCCGGGACGAATGGTCCGCCGCATCTCGGCGAGCACCTCGTCATACCCTTGATAAAAATGCTCGATCACCCCCAGCGACCAGTAGCCGTCGAAAAAATGGTCCTCGAAGGGCAACGCCCGGATGTCGTGACAGGAGATGTGCAAATGGGGCCAATGCGCCCGCACGGTGTCGATGGTCGTCTGGCTGAAATCCACGCCATAGGCCTGGTAGCCGGCCCGCTGCAGGGCATGCACCGTGCAGGCCAGGCCACACCCGGCATCGATCACCCGTGCCCCCCTGGTGAGATACTTTCTGGTTCGATACACAAAGAGATGAAAGCCGGGCGGATTGGCGAACAGCCGGGGCGCCTCCCGCAGGGTCTCCTGCCAATGCGCGGTCCAGAATGCGGCGTCCCGACCGTTCCTCAGGCAGACGATGCGCTGGTTGGAAGCGTCGTAATAGCGCTCCGTTTCCCCCTCGTTGGCGTTCATCCTTCCGTTCCTCCCTGACGCGCAGAGCGCGAGACGGTGCTGGCGTAATATGCCGACAAACTGGAACGCCGCGCCGGCAACACCGCCGCGCGCATCCCCATGGCCAACACCACCACGAAATAGAGGGCATTGGCCGGAATCTGGAAATTGAAGTCGAACAGGGCATGCAGGCTCAACGCCAGGGTGGCCACCAGACTGCCGAAGGTCACCCCGCGCATGAACGGGTCACGCCGCCGCATGTACCCCTGAAGAATGAAAATCCAGCAGTAGATCAGGAGACCCGCCAGCAGGCCGTAACCCACCACCCCCTGCTCCACCAGGATCTCCACATGGTCGTTGTGGGCGTGATCGAGAAACGTCACGGCGCTCTCCTCGCCAGCGTACTTGGGATAGATCCAGCCGAAGGTCCCTGCCCCGCTGCCGAACCAGTAGAAATCCCTGACGATCTCCATGGAACGCAGCGAGATCATGAGACGCCCCTCGCCGTGGAGAGTGGTCTGCAACAGCCGTCCGGTCAGGTGCCCCAGTCCGTACCAGGCCCCGATCACCACGGAGATGGCCAGCAAGGGTGCCATCAGCCGTTTCTCGCGGGAGAGGGAAAATTCCCCTTCCCGCAACCTGCTCAGGAATGTCACCACCACCAGGGCGAGGAGCAGACAGGCGTTGCCGGCGCGGGACTGGGTCAAGAACAGAGCCAGCAGCATCACCACCAGTACCACGGAAAGGATCCCGCGCCGTCCGCTCGCCGTGCGCAGCCACTCGGCGATCCAATCCAGCAGGGGTTTCTCTTCGTCCGTGCCGCGCCGCGATTTCATCCAGCCGATCATCAGTCCGATGCCCATGGGGATGGTCATTTCCAGCAGACCGGCCAGATGATTGCGGTTGACGTAGGTGCCGCTCACCGTCCAGTTGGGGTCGTTGCGCACCATCATCAGGCCGTACAACGCCTGGAACACCCCGCTGCCCACCACCACCAGCATCAGCCATTTCAGGCGTTGATAGCTGGTGGTCCAGGCCAGGGTCAGCCAGAACGCCCCGCAATAGGCCATCCCTTTCAGCCAGGCCTGCGAGGTTGCATGGCGATCCAGGGAAATGGGACCGGCGGGATCCTCCCATCCGGTCAGGACCCGCAACTCCAGAGTGGAGCGGGAAAGCAGGCCCAACAGGAATTCCGGCAACGGCAGTACCTGCGCGAGGGGATAGAGGCTCCACAGCAGCCACAACAACGCCGGCATGCGATAATGGGTCGCGAATGCCTCATCGTCGCGCTCCCTCTGCGCTGCCAGCCAATATCCCAGCCCAAAGAGCAAAAACACCCCGATCTCCAGGGCGCCCCAGGCCCAGGGGCGATTGCTTCCCAGCGGCAATGGCGCCAAAAACACCAGCGCCAAGAACAGCTTGAACAGCAGCGGACAGCACTCCGCAGCTTCGGGATCGTCGTCCGTCCTAACCGGCATCGCCATCTTGCACGACCCTTTGCAGCATGAGTTTATCCAGTTCCTTCCGCAAGTCCGGATAGGGCATCGACAGGGCGCGGATCTCCCGCAGGCGTCCGTACAGATCGGCCTGTTTCAGGACGAACTCCCCGTGATCGGCCAGCAGCCGCTCCACCTCCTGGAGCACCTCTTCCCGTTCGAGTCCGTTCAGGTTTTGCCAAAGGGCGAACCCCAGGCGGATGAAGCTCTTGCGCACATACAGCGACCCTGGGGCAAGCCGCCATCCCCGCAACAGCGCCTGTACGGTCTCCGGGGAGATGCGACCGCCCTGCACCTGGACCTGCGCCAGATTGATCCAGCCATGGCCCCAGGAGGGGCGCAGATAGACCACCCGGTGGTAGCTCTCCTCTGCCATGGTCCGCCATTTTTCGATCTCCTCGCTGCCTGGCGGGGCATCGGCGGCCCGCAGGTGATACAGGCGCGCCATCCGGTAATGGTGAGCGGCGTTGCCGGGATCCAGGGAGATGGCCCGCAGCAGATATTCCAGCGCGGTTTCCAGGCTGCGGTCCCCTGGGGGGAGCGGTTTTTCGTCCGCCTGCCATGCCTCCAGGATGCGGTCGGCGGGCACGGCGTACAATCCGGCCAATCCCCAGCGGCCAGCCCACAGCGTCAGGCCGAGGACCGCCAGCATGACGGGGTAGCGGGACAACCGACGCAGCATGGCAAGTGGAGACATCCGGTGTGTTCCCGATGTTGACGGTGGCGAACAGAGTGGCGAGCTGCTATCCTTGGAAACATGTATATGGGTGTTTTGTCAAGGGAACAGGGGGTCGAGGCTCATGCAATGCCATCTCTGCCAGGCGCAGGAAGTGCGGCTCTTTATCCGGGAGACCCGGGACGACCTGCCTTATCGGGTCATTCGCTGCCAGGCATGCGGGGTGATCCAGACCTGGGAGCAGCATGCCGCCCTTTCGCCCGACTACCGATCCCTGCCCCCGGAGGAGGTGGACGAGGCCAGGGTGTGGTGTCAGTATCAGCACAAGCTGCCTGCCTTCGCCCAGTGGGAGGGCAACGTTGACCGGCATGGGCTTCTGCCTCCCGGTCCGCTTCTCGACGTGGGTTGTGGTACAGGAGGATTTTTGCGTCATGCCGCCCAACTGGGCTGGGAGAGTTACGGATTCGACGCCTCCCTGGCCCAGGTGGAATTCGCCCGGCGCTTCTGCCCCAACGCGCGTCAGGCCACCTGCGTCGCGGAGTATCGAGGCGCGTTGAATGCGCCGTTGCCCCTCATGCACATGATCACCCTTTGGGACGTGCTCGAACACATCCGGCAGCCCGGCTCGCTGCTGACCGGATTGCGTGACCTGTTGCACCCGGAAGGTCTGCTTTTCATCTCGGTGCCCAACGGCGGGGCGTTGCCTTGGAAAAAAGGGGTTTACCGGATCCTGGGCCGTCCCTTTTCCGTGGACCCGTGGGAGCATGTCTTCTATTACACCCGTGCCGCGCTCGCCACCCATCTGGCGACCTGGGGATTCCGGGTCGTGGCCTCCGGGAGCGTGGTTTGCTATCCCCGGCCTTGGTCCTGGTTCGAAATGATGCGCCGCACCGGCTTCCGCCTGCTGGACCACCTCCCCGACATCTCCCCCCAGATATACGTCCTGGCGCGCAAGATGGAGTGATGGTCTGGCGAAAAGCGAAAAAAAAAGAGTACCAAGCAAAAAAGGATTGCCAAGCATCTCCACTTGCTCTATGCTGATGGAATTGAGCGGTTCACGCAATCGTTCGTCCTGTTCGTCTAGTGGCCTAGGACACCGGCCTTTCACGCCGGCAACACGGGTTCGATTCCCGTACGGGACGCCATAACACCTTCCGAAGACTGCCGAAAAGTTCCAAAAAGCCTTCAAAAACAAAGAAAAAAGCCGATTCTGAGTTCCAGGGAGTTCTAAAGAATACCCTGGACTGCCGGAAAATTTGTTGGTATATGGGTTGGTATTGATCCGTTGGTATCCGGCGATACCAACAACCCTTCCAAGCTTAATGCCAACAACGCTTCCGGGAGATCACCATGCCATTGACCGACACCGCAATCCGTACCACCAAGCCAACCGACAAGGTTGTGAAAATTTCGGACGGCAACGGGCTTTTTCTGCAAATCAACCCGAACGGTTCCCGGTACTGGCGGCTTGCCTACCGCTTTGGCGGCAAGCAAAAGCTGATGGCCCTTGGCGTCTATCCGGAAGTGAGTCTCAAGCAAGCCCGCGAACGGCGCGATGAAGCCCGCAAATTGATGGCTGATGGTACCGACCCGATGGTACAACGCCGGGTTGAGAAGATCGCCCTATCGGGTGACGACACCTTCGAACAGATTGCCCGCGACTGGCTGAAAAAGATGGCTCCTTCATGGAGCGCCGGGCATCTGGCCTTGACCACCAACCGCTTGGAGAGGGATGTATTTCCCGCGCTTGGTACCATGCAAATCGGTACCATCAAAGCGCAAGATGTCCGGGCGGTTTTGGATCGCATGGCCACAAGGGGCGTGATTTCTTCGGTGCATCGCGTCAAGCAAATCATCGGCACCGTCTTCAGGTTCGCCGTTGCCGCCGGTCTGGCCGACACCGACCCGACTTCGGCATTGACCAGGACATTGACCCCGGTGAAGGAGAGGCATCATGCCGCCGTCACCGATCCCGCCGAAATTTCCGGACTGCTACGGGCCATCGACGCCTATTCGGGCGATGCCGTCACGCGCCTTGCCTTGCGGCTGGCTCCCTTGGTGTTCGTGCGACCGGGGGAACTTCGGCATGCGGAATGGAGCGAGATCGATTTCGCCACGTCCACATGGACCATCCCGGCGCACAAAATGAAGATGCGGGAGGCGCATATTGTCCCGCTGTCAACGCAAGCTGTGGTCATCCTGGAAGCGTTGCGACCCTTGACCGGATCCGGGCGATATCTCTTCCCCAGCATGCGGACCCCAGAGCGGCCAATGAGCGAAAATACCATCACGGCGGCACTGCGGCGGATGGGGTATGGCGTTGGAGAGGCAACCGGCCATGGGTTCAGAACAACCGCATCCACCCGATTGAATGAAATGGGGTGGGATGGCGATGTCATTGAGCGCCAGCTTGCCCATGCGGAGAGAAACGCGGTTCGCAACGCCTACAATCGAGCGGCCTACCTGCCCGAACGCCGCAAGATGATGCAAGCCTGGGCCGACTACCTTGACCAGTTGGCGGGCCGCAACGTCGTCCAGATGATGGCAACGGCGGTCTGACCGCCAAGAGATGCCCGGCCTACCGCGACGGCGGGAAAAGGGGAAACCTTCACCCCCTGGCCGGGCCACCCCTGGAAGGCAACGCCGATGAAGGAGGCGCGCGCATGGATCATCACCAAGACAAAATACTATCATTTCTTACCGTGGCCGATTTTTGGTCAAGAGAACTTTATGGGCCGGATCGATCCCGCGAATCCATGAGTCGCATCGTGTTGCGGTTGGCGCATGGCGGACAACCGGCTGATGGTGGAAACCCCTTGATCGTCGGGCCGCCAGGGAAGGCAGGATGCCTTGTTGAATTGCGGCAGACGCATGACGAACTTGAGGTTGAGCAACATTTACCTTGTTTGCGCAAACTGACGATAGAAAAATACCTGTTTCGCAAATGGTGCGTAGGACGGTTTGACCTTCCGCGTTTTTGGTTCTCTGATGATGAGCTAGAGTTTACAAGCACCGAACAAGCATATTTTGGGCAAATGGGTTGGGCGGTGTCGTCACCCCCGAAAGCCGCCGCGCCATCACCCCCGGAAGCCGCTTCATTCTCTGGCAGGCCATCTGTAATGCCGGCTGTTATACAGGAAATGAAGCGGCGGGCAGAGGCCAGAGAAATGCTGCCAGTGCTTTCCCGTGAAGCCAAACATCTGGCCGATTGGATCAAACAGGAAATGCCCGGCCAGCAGACGCCTACACCCAAAACCATTGAAAACGCCTTGCGCGCCTTGTTCAAAGAGTTGCGCAATGCCAACCCCCAATAATCCCCCGAAAACACCCCCCGAAAACACCCCCCGAAATTCATTGCAGTCGGGTAATTTCGGGTTGTTGCGAAGAGACCAAATCTGCACATAATCAGACGCCATCTTCCATTTTTTTCGAGGAGTTCTTCAGATGGCCGAACAAAACCAACCTGCCCTTATCCGCCGTCCAACCGTTGAAAAAATGACCGGTCTTTCACGGTCATCAATCTACGACATGATGCGCGGCGGCACTTTCCCCCAACCCGTTCGGTTGTCCTTACGAACCGTTGCTTGGCGGACAACCGACATTTCGGAGTGGATTTCGAGCCGTCCGTTGCGGCAACCCGCCGGGCGGTGATGATGACCATCATCGATTGCAGTAAAACTTAAAATTAATTGCCGGGAGGCAACAAGGAGTAAACTTATGAACGAACGAAATGGCCGGGGGGCGGGCGACCCCCACGGCGGAAAATGGACACAAGGAAATTGTACTTCATCTGGCGGACGGGCGCAAGGGGAGCGGTACGCCGAGGCGGCGCTCGCCGGAATTTTTTCCGAGTTGGTCAATTCGGGCGGCGGTCGCAACGCTGCGCTCAACAAAGCGGCCTTCCAATCCGGAACGCTTGTCGGTGCTGGGCTGAAGGATCGTGCCGCCATCGAGGCGCGCTTGCTCCAGGCCGGGACCGAGCTTGGCCTTGACCAGGCCGAGGCGCGAGCAACCGTCCGATCCGGGCTGGAAGCGGGCATTCGCAACCCGCGCGAAATCGACCTTGACAGCGACACCAGAAGCCGGGGCGCGGCGCGTCCGGTAGCGACCAGGCCGCCCCCCCGGCAAGCCGAAGACCACCAAGCAAGGGCGCGATTGATTGCTACCTGGCGGGCGTCGATCCCACTCGACCACCCTGGCGCGGAACCAGCCCGCCGCTACCTGGAAGCGCGTGGCTTGGGTGCGATCGTGGTCGATTTGCCGGGGCCGGGGGTGGTGCGGTGTCATCCCGCGTTGCCCTATTTTGAAGCGGGGCGCGAGATCGGACGATTCCCGGCGCTGGTGGCGGTCGTCCGGGACGTGACGGGCCGGGCCGTCACGATCCATCGCGTCTACTTGACCGCCGACGGGCGCAAGGCACCCGTGCCTGCACCCAAGAAGTTGATGTCACCCATCTGCCGGGGGGCCACCCATGGCGCGGCGATCCAGCTTTACCCTGCTGGGGATTTTCTGGGTGTGGCCGAGGGGCTGGAAACCGCGCTGGCCGTTCGGGCGGCAACCGGACAGCCAGTTTGGGCGACCATCTCCGCGTCGGGCATGGCGGGCTTGGCATTGCCCCCGACGATCCGCGAGGTTTTCATCTGGGCGGATAAGGACGCCAACGGAGTCGGCCAGCAAGCCGCCATGACCCTGGCCAAGAAGTTGACCGCCGAGGGCCGCAAGGCATCAATCTGCCTGCCGCCGGGGCCGATCCCAGAGGGGAAGGGTCTCGACTGGCTTGACGTTTTCCAAGCAATGCGGAGGGCGGCATGAGCGACCCGTTTCTTGACGCGCTTGAAAACACTGCGCCTTTCGCGGAGACCGGGGGGCACGAAGCTTCAGTCCCGGCACTGGCCGATCTGCTCGTTGACTTGGCTGCTGCAAATGAGGACAACGAACTCAGTTTCGTTGTCGAGGGCGTCCTGCCGCGCGGCGAGGTCTGTCTACTCTCTGGGCATGGCGGTGCGGGCAAATCGTATGTCTCTCTGTTGTTGGCCATCCATGTCGCGCTGGGGCGGGACTTCGGCGGGCTTCGGGTGGCCCCTCCGGCACGGGTGTTGTTCTTCTCAAGCGAAGACCCGTCGAAGGTGTTGCGCAAACGGGCGCGGCGGATTTTCAGCAACCTGGGAGTCGATCCTGCCGAACTCGCGGGCCGACTGCATCTGCTTGATGCATCTGGTCTTGATCCGGCATTGCACCGAGCCGACCGACAACAAAGCATGGGCACCCCACTCCTGGACGAATTGCAAAAACTGGTCGAGCGGTTGGGCGTTGGGCTGATCATCATCGACGGAGCCAGCGACGCCTTTGACGGCGATGAGATCCGCCGCGCGCATGTCCGGGCTTTCTTGCGCGACATGCGCACCAAGTTGGCACGACCAGACCGGGCGGTGTTGTTGCTGGCGCATGTCTCCAAGTCGGCGGCGGTCAATCCCCGCGCTGCGGGCGGCCAGGATTTTTCCGGTTCGACGGCATGGCACAACTCTGTTCGAAGCCGTCTGTCACTTCGGCCAGACGGGCAAGACGGTTTGATTCTCGAACAACAAAAATCAAATTATGGTGCGATTGCGAAGCCGATTCGTCTGCGGTGGGTTGATGGCTGCCCGGTTGTCATCCCTCCCGAAACTTCGGCCAACCAGGGAGGCGATGCGGAAGAAATCAAGGTGGCGCTCTGCGTTGTCGTCGCTGATTTTGACCGGCGCGGCGAGAGAATCCCCGTGGCGGTGACTGGTTCATCGACGGCCTACAAGACGATGCTCTCGCATCAATGGTTCCCGGCTGACCTAGATTCGAACGGATTCGCACGACTGATGCGCGAACTTGAGACCGAAGGCCGCATTTTTCGGAAATCGGTTCGTAAACCCGACCGGAAGATGGTTGAGGTGTTCACCACCCTGCCGCCGGAGGGTGCGCGCATGTCGGTTGGCCGGGAGGCCGGTGATGGGTAAAAAGTGCGCGCGCATTCCCTGCCAGGGTGCGTGCGCGCGTATCCCCCTTATACCCCCGGCGCATTCGCACGCGCCCTGGACGGGCTGCTCTGCGCGCATGTGGGTTGGACATACGCACGCGCTTTTCTGCATTCGCACGCGAACGTCTGTTAATTCACCATTCCCTGGCAGACCACATCAAGGCCGGGCGGCGGGCGATGGCGGTGCGCGGCGCATGCCGAATTAAGTTAGTTTTGTGCAACACGTCGGGGTGACGTGCTGGGGTTAACATATTTTGAGGAGTACACATGCCATGAATGCAAAAATCTTCAATGTTCGCGGTCAATTGTATGCGGAAGTTGAGCAACGTTCGTACGTTCGCAAGGACGGCACGCAAGCCAGCCTGATTGTTTTGCGGAGCCACTGTTCCGATTGCGGTGCGCCGTTTCTGGTCACCAGCCCGTGGGATCCGGAAGGCGGCATTCTCGCAAATTATCTCAACCGCCGTTGCGCCCTGCACAAGGCGTCCGGCAAGCCGGTCAAGACGCATTGCCTTTGGGGCAAGCCGGTCGATCTGGCGGCTTTGACCGCGCCTTTGGGACAGGGGGAGTAGACCGGGGGTTCCTCTCCTGGACGGCAACCATTCTCCTGGCTGCCCCCGTGGCGCGCCAGGGGGCCATCCGGGCCGGGTTGCCGTACCGGGAAGGGTTCCCGCCTTGCCAAAGCCCGCGTCGCGTCCTTGGGCGCGCTCATGGGCAGTATAGGCATGTTTCCGGCCAATGGGGTTGAGGTGGTCATGGTGGCGTGAAGGTGCCTGCCAGGCTGGATTCTTCCCATGGCCGGGGAACATCTGGCCAGGGTGGAATCCGCCCCCGCCTACCTTGACGTGAAGACTCGAAACCAAAACAATCGACTCGCCAATAATCGATTGAAAATAAAAATTAATTTGCGCATTTTTTTTGGCGAGTCGATTTTTTTGGTGTAGAATTCACCCCTGGCAGGGGTAATACCAGGGGGCGGCGCGTCTGCCAGGGGGATTCGAGATGGATGCAGCATGTAGGGCGCTTTGGTGCGCGGTCATCGTGACAGCTTGGCGCGATCTGCAAGGCACGCCAGCCGCACGGCTGGAGGTGTTGGGCTGGGTGGGCAGTCCCGACTTCGAGGCGGTCACATCCCTGGCCGGACTCACCCAACCAGTTGCGGAGTTGCGTCAAAAGTTCTTGACCGCTTCAAATTACCAAAGTATGCGACGCAAGGTGCATCATATTAGGTAGATAATAACTAACATAAGAAAGAATGTCTATTAAGTATAGGTTCTTCCAGGGAAATGTGATGCGGGTTTTCGGAAAACTCGCATAGTTTCTGGCTTTTTGTTTTTTAAGTAATATGTTAAGGGTTGAGTGGCGATTGTGGTAGTGGTGGGCAAGAAACACAGCAAAAATAATGTGATATTTGTCGTTAACATTGTTAAGCTGGTGGGGCCGCATGACGATCCGCGGCCAGGGGGCGCAACCGGCACGGCAGATATAACAGCAATTTTTGTGTTGTATTTGGGAAGTTGGGCCGGGGGTGTGCCACTCTTGCGGAAAAAAAACGCTTGCCTTTGGTGGGCGAGGCGAGGTAGGATCGTATTCACAAACGCGGCATGGCTGGGCATGGCTGGGCGCGGCACGGCTAGGCGCGGCACGGCAAGGATACCGGAGGGGGCGACCCTTCCGGTTTTTTTGTGCCCTTCATTTCGCCACGCGGGCCGTGGGCGCGTTCCAGACTTGGCGGAAGGCATGGGTAGCGGGGGCGCATCCTGAACGACCACAAGGCCATCTGTGCGCGGTCGCTTGATGGCGGGGGCCGGTGCCGTCATGCGCCGGGGAAGGTGGCCCTTCGGGTTGCGGGTGGTGCCGTCCAGGGAGATGCCCACCCCCCCACATCAAACGCGCCAGCCGAACCCGGCATGAGAGGCACCGACCACCCTCCCCCACCTTGCAATCGATCCTGGCGCATCCTGTGCGGGCGATCCTTCAACCCTGGACGGGAAACTATCGGGGGATGCCCGCCGCTTTGACCTGCCAGGGGGGAGGCTCATTGCCTGGCAGGAGTCAAGGGCCGGGGCGATGGTTCACCCCTGGCCAACATGCACCCGTATAGACATCGATATTGAGGGGAGTCAGCGAATTGACGAACGACCCAGCAAAAAAATTTGTTGGTACATCGGTTGGTATCGTTTTTTTTGAGTGTCGAAAAATTCTATAGAAACAATATGTTAGAATTTAGTGCGGAGTCCGTACGGCCATTCAAATTCTGCAAGGTTTTCTTCGATTTCAGGCCGCCCTCCCAGGCGGTTTTTTTGTGTCAAAAAAGCCCAATATTTTCAATAGTTGGCCGATATCGTTTCGATTTCGACTTGGTAGCCTCCGGACCAGAAGGAGTCGGAAACACCCTCTTTTTTCTCCTCTCTCCCGGAATTCTCCAAAACCTGTGGACCAGACACCCTTCTGGTCCACAGCCTGTGGACCAGACTTTTTATGCATAATTTCAATGTTTAACATCAGTTTCTAATATTAGACCAGTTCGATAGTCAAGATGGTTGTCGAACTGGAAATGAACTCTGGTCCACACCCTGGTTGGCCTGTGTGCCATGTCCCGACGCTGACGGTGGAACCACCCCGCGACGTGATCATCCATGAACCGACGGTCGGCGAAATCCGCAACTGGCTCGTGGAACTGGAAAAACTCAAAAGCAACCCCATCGATTTCGTGAC
>JADGAR010000129.1 GCA_015231915.1 Magnetococcales bacterium | reverse complement strand
GCCAGGCCGATGGTGACGGTGGTCTTGCCGCAACTCTTGCGCGGGGCGGTGATCAATATCCGAGGCAACATGCATCCTGCTCCAAGGTGAGAATCGACCGGATCATTGTACCCCACCCCATTTTCCCGACACAAGTTCGCGATGACAGCCCGACCTCTGCCCGGATGGGACAATCATAGCGAACTTGTGTCCGGAATTGGGGTGGGGTATCATCCACAGGTTACCGGCAGCCCTCCCGTGGTCAGCCCTGACCACTCGCAACAAAGACCTTGGCATCGGTTGGCAGGCATGGCAATCAAACAGAATTTCATCAATGCGGTCCCTTGGCTGGTGCTGGCTGTCGGCCTGACCACGACCCACCTCCTGCAGCAAACGGCGGCGACAGACGCATTGCACGATCTGCAAACCGAATTCGCCTATCAAACCAAGGAGGTGACCGTCCGCATCCAGCAACGCATGGCGGCCTATGTGCAAGTCCTGCGCGGGGGCAAGGGGCTGTTCACAGCCGCGCAAGAGGTGAACCGCGAGGCGTTCCGACACTATGTGGCCGCCCTGGAACTGGGCGAGAACTATCCCGGCATTCAAGGAGTGGGCTATTCGGTCATCGTTCCTCCCCAGGAAAAAGAGGCATACCTCCGGGCGGTACGCCAGGAGGGTTTTCCGGATTTCACCATCCGCCCTCCGGGAGAACGCGAACTCTATACCAGCATCATGTTCCTGGAACCCTTCGCGGAACGCAATCTGCGTGCCTTCGGCTTCGACATGTATTCCGAACCGGTGCGCCGGGCCGCCATGAGTCGGGCGCGGGATTCGGCACAGGCGGCCATGTCGGGCAAGGTGACGCTGGTTCAGGAAGACCGTGGTCGCGTACAGGCCGGGGTACTGGTCTATGTACCGGTTTACCGCAAAGGCGCCCCTTTGGAAACGGAAACCAACCGGCGGGCCAACATCATCGGCTGGAGCTACGCTCCCTTCCGCATGGACGACCTCATGGCCGGCATCCTTGGAGGTCGGTCGCAGGAGATCGATCTGGAAATCTTCGACGGCGACACCATCTCCCCCGAAACCCTGCTCCATGACGCGGATGGCACCCTGTGGGGCAACACCCGAAATCAGGGCCTGTTTCGCACCACCCAGGTGGTCGAATTCGCGGGTCATCCCTGGACGATCCTGCTGCAATCCCTGCCGGCTTTCGAGATGCGCCTGGATACCCACCGCGCCACGGTGATGCTCTACTCCGGGGTCTTGGCAAGCGGACTGTTGGCCCTGATGGTCTGGCTGCTGGCCAGCGGTCGCGCCAGGGCCTTGCGCCTGGCACAATCCATGACGCGAGAATTGCAGGAAAGCGAATTTCGCTGGAAATTCGCCCTCGAGGGGGCTGGCGACGGACTCTGGGACTGGGACATCCCGGCTGGCACCGTCTACTATTCGCCACGATGGAAGGCGATGTTCGGCTTTGCCGACACCGAGATCGGCAACGGTCACGACGAATGGGAAAAACGTCTGCACCCGGAGGACCGGACAGCGACACTGGCGGCGGTCAGCGCCTATCTCGCTGGCGAACTGACCACCTACGCCAACGAACACCGGATGCAGTGCAAGGACGGCGGCTGGAAATGGACCCTGGCACGGGGCATGGTGGTCAACCGCTCGGCAGACGGGAAACCGCTGCGCATGATCGGCACCCAGTCCGACATCTCGGAACGCAAGCAGGCGGAAGAGGAATTGATCCTCTCCGGCAAGGTCATCGAGACCGCCAACGAAGGGATCGTCATCACCGACCTCAACGGCGTCATCCAGAAGGTCAACAACGCCTACGAGACCATCACCGGTTTCAACCGCGCCGAAGTGCTGGGCAAGACTCCTGCGGTCGCCAAGTCGGGCCGGCACGACCAACTCTTCTACCAACAAATGTGGCAACGTCTGCAAGAAGAAGGACGCTGGGAAGGGGAGATCTGGGACCGCCGCAAGGACGGCGCGCTCTATCCCAAATGGCTCTCCATCACCACGGTCCTCAACACCGCAGGGGTTGCCACCCACTACGTCGGCATTTTCTCCGACATCAGCGAGCAGAAGGCCACGGAACGCAAACTGCTGAACCTGGCCTACTACGACCCCCTCACCGATTTGCCCAACCGTGCCATGTTCCGCGAACGGCTCACCCACGAACTGGCCACCGCCCACCGCCATCGCAAGGGGGTGGCCCTCTTCTTCATCGACCTGGACCGTTTCAAGTTCGTCAACGATACTTTGGGCCATGCCGCCGGAGACGATCTGTTGCGCATCGTGGCCAAGCGGCTGACGACCAGGGTGCGGGAAAACGACACCGTGGCCCGCCTGGGAGGCGACGAATTCACCGTGATCCTCACCGACGTGACCCACCCGGAACAGGTTTCCGGCATCGCCCAGGGGATGATCGACGCCTTGCGCACACCCCTCACCCTCATGGGACAGGAGGTACAGATCGGCGGCAGCATCGGCATCGCCCTTTATCCCGGCGACGGCCACGATTTCGACTCTCTCACCAAACATGCGGACATGGCCATGTACCTGGCCAAGGAGAAAGGACGCAACAACTTTCAGTTCTTCTCGGACGAACTGCAGACTCGCATCTTCGAGCGCATCACCCTGGAGGACGAACTCAAAAAGGCGATTGCAGGCAACGAACTGCTGCTCCACTACCAGCCCAAGTTCGACCTGGCCGGCAACCGGGTGGTGGGCATGGAATCCCTGGTGCGTTGGCAAAAGCCGGGCGCAGGTCTGATATCTCCGGCCAGGTTCATTCCCCTGGCCGAGGAGACGGGACTGATTCTGCCCATGGGGGAGTGGATCCTGGAAAACTCATGTCGCCAGTCCGTTGCCTGGAACCAGGGGGGGCAATGCCACTTTCAGGTGGCGGTGAATCTTTCCGCCCGCCAGTTCCAGCAACCGGAGCTGATCGCCCGGGTGCAGGAAACCTTGTGGCGCACGGCATTGCCCCCCGAGTGCCTGGAACTCGAAATCACCGAAAGCATGCTGATGGGCAATATCGAAGAGTCGATCACCATTATGAAGAACCTGCGCGAGATCGGCGTGAGCCTGGCGATGGACGACTTCGGCACCGGCTATTCGTCGCTGAATTATCTGAAACGGTTCCCGGTGAACACCCTCAAGATCGACCAGTCGTTCGTGCGCGACCTCACCCGGGACTCCAGCGACGCCGCCATCGTGCGGGCGATCATCGGCCTGGCGCGGACGCTGGGTCTGAAGGTGGTGGCGGAAGGGGTGGAGAACGCCGAACAGCTCGAATTCCTGCGCGAGCACGGCTGCCATCAGGTCCAGGGCTATTTCCTGGCGAAGCCATTGCCAGGCGACGCGTTCGCCCGCTTCGTGGGCGTGACGAACCCGCATCCGACCTCGATGGACGCCTGAGGAGAGGCCATTGGGAATCGCCACCGACATCATCACCATCGTGCTGGTCGCCTTGCTGGGCGGGGGCATCGCACACCTGCTGAAACAGCCCCTCATCCTCGGCTACATCCTGGCCGGGGTGCTGGTCGGCCCCCATGTCAGCT
>JADGAR010000128.1 GCA_015231915.1 Magnetococcales bacterium | reverse complement strand
GGGTGAATACCTTGATAGTGATTGCGTGATTCCATGGATGTCGCCTTTATCCGTGAGGTGGCGGGCAGGTGCCCGATTGCCCCGGATTGGCGACATGTCATCGAAGAGGGTTGTTGAAGCGCGTGTGGCAGGTGGAAATTCTCTGGAAAGCTCTACTGATTCAATTGGTTGACTGCCTGTTTGAGCATCGAAATAAATCAAAAAAATTCTCTACCCCAGGATGACATGTCATCCTGGAATCCAATGATGTGATCTGGCGTCGAAGGCGGACACAAAAAAGCCGGGACAATGCCCGGCGTTCATACCTGATGGGACTGGGTTGGTTTTCAGCGCGATGGACGACGCCTGCCGGGGGAGACCCTCGCGGGCTTGTCACTCTCCTGGAGGATTTCGAAGGCGGTACAGTAGGCCTTCTCGTCGGCCTTCCAAATGACAGGATGACCGGAGATGCCAAAAAATCGTTCCAGATCGATATTTAAACGCCGGACCTGTTGAGGGATTTTCTGGGTGGCTTCCGAGGCCTTCCAGGTGATCTTGCCGTGATGCCGGGCGAACGCCAGGAGCAGGTTCCATTGCACCGATGGTTCCCGGCTCCTCTTGTTCTCCATCCCCATGGTGGAGAAGTTGACCGTCTCGGACACCCCCTTGCAGGTCAGGGTGACCCGATGGCCGTCAAGGACACAGATGCGCAGATCCGACCAGAAGGCGTCGAAAGGGGTGGGAAAACGCACCATCGGTTCGCCCGGAGCAGGCTCCGGAAGAACGATGGCGCGGAATTCGGCCATCACCTCCCTGGCTGCGGGGGATGACGTGATCCTGTCATGCTCATCGGCGATCATGAGGTCAGCCAGAGGACAAAAGCGGGCTTGCCTCTCCCGGAGCAGTTCCATCGCATGGTTGGGAATGGATCGGGATGTGGGCGCGAGCAAAATGAAGGGCACTGTGGTGGTGCGGCACAGGTGGGACACCGCATTCATTCTCTGGGCGTCGTCGAGGGCAAGGAGCAGGTAGACCGGAAACCGCTTCCCGGCAATGGGGTGAAAATCACCCACCCGGAAGGTCTCGCGCAGACCGTCCATCAATCCAAACTCCGGCTTGATGCCCAAGGCTTTGGCCGCCCGGATTGCCAATTCCCGCCGGTGCAATTCGTAAATGACGATGTCTACCGGTTGCAATGACATGTCATCGCAGTTTGAACCATCCTCGTCGCCACAAACCGCGACGATGCCATCCCGCCCCTGATCGATGACTCGTCTGGGACAACCCATGCCTCCAGGTCGGGGACATGGGTAACTTGTGGCCCGGAGGTCGGTGGGACGCAGAAGCGACATCCCGATTTTCTGATCCTCACGCAGGAGCTGCCGCCATTCCGTGAGAATCGCCGAAAGCCCCGGCATGGTTTCCAGAGCTGACCACACTCGGTTCAAAATCCGCATCGTCCTCCTCGTCTTCGATTTGTGCAGTCCGAATGAATCCCCGCCGCTTCATCCACTTTTCCAGAAGCAGGCTGTCATCGTCCCGAGTGTACATGGCCTGATTGGCAGGCCGGATGGTCACGGTACGCGGATTTTTGGACGCCGAGAACTTCACCTGGAACTTGGCCAGGAACAAGCGGGCCGTCCTTGGCAAAATGTATCCGCGCTGTCTGAATGCAGCGAACAGATCCTGGGCACGTCTGATTTCCATTTCCCCATGCGCTCCACCCCAATGGATGCCGATCTCCAGCAACTTGATCCAATCCACCCCATCGGTATCGCTGCACACCAGTGCAGACGCCATGTCCGTCCGCAACGGCTCCAGGGTGTATTTCTCCTCACCGGGGAAATGCATCTCGTCTCCGAACAGATGTCTGCCGATCAAGGCGAGATACATCACCCGTTCGGCCTTGGAGCGCGCCTTGATGCACAATTCATCCCGGTCCCGGTCGTAAACCAAGACATCGTGGGATTCGGGTCGGAAATAGACAGCTCCGGACTGACCATCCTGTTCCATGGCCCCCTCGCGCCGAAACGGCATGCCGTGTCGTACCACCAGGCTCACCTTCCGACCATGATCGAACAAGAATATCCGACAACCACGTCCGCGTTTCCTCTCCTCGAACCAATCATCCATATCGGACTCCAGGAGTCGCAAAACAGAAGTTGACGGTGGGGAGAATGGTCCCTGCCAATTCGTCGGTCCCTGGAAATACAAAAACGAGCGCGCCCGATTGACGAATACGTTGGCGTGCTGCCGTTCGATCAACTCCCGATCCTTGAGAAACACCTGGACGGCGATGTCCGCCGGACTGGAGTCGGGTGCGAACTCGATATCAAGACCATGCCCCTTGGCGGCCTCCAGCAGACGGTCCATGCCATCTTGATTCGCCATCTCGTGGATGACATAAAGAGATTCCAGCAGATCCCTGGGAGCGTTTTCCTCCAGGTTCATCAGGATGGTGGCCAACCGTTCGCAATCCATGCCGCCGCCATTGGAGGGGAAGATCACACCGCAGCCCTCAAGAAACTCCCGATGAAGTCCCATGAATGCGATCAAGCGTCCCGGCTCGATGCTCTTCAGAGTATCCGGCTGGGCGAAGCGACGGGGATTGAACATGGCCATGCGTGGATCTCCTTATGCGGTGGGTGTTGTCTGACCACGCACCGCCAGGACTTTTCCCAGGATGCGCAATTCGTCGTCCGGCCCCACGACGATGGGGTGGTAGGCGGCATTCTCCGGTCGCAGTTCGATGCGATTCTCGGCGACATATAGACGTTTGACCGTGGCCTCGTCGTCCACGAGAGCGACGACAATATCGCCATTCTCCGCGATGGGTTGACGCCGGATGATCACCAGATCCCCATCATGGATGCGAGCTTCGATCATGCTGTCGCCTTTCACCACCAGAGCAAAGCAGCTCCCGCGCGCCACATGTGGCTCCACCAGCACCTCGCCGATCTGATTCTCCACCGCCAAGATGGGCAACCCGGCGGTTACGGTTCCGATGATAGGCACGGAGATCAACTCCATGATTTTCAAGGCGTCCTGCACAACCTCCAGCGAACGGGCCTTGCGAGGGATGCGCCGCACCAGCCCTTTTTCGATCAGGGCGGCTATCTGTTCATGCACGCTTGGCGCGCGAATGCCGAGGATCGTCCCCAGTTCCTGGACTGTGGGAGACATGCCTTGTTCGCCGATGAACGCACGAATGGCCTCCAACATCCGTTCCTGGGCAGGTGTCGCGCCATCCACGGCTCTGGAGCCGCCACGCCCACGTTGTCCACGGGGTTCCGTCAAAGGTTTGCTCCTGGAATTGGAAATGATGAATCCGAATTTGCATGCCTTAATAATATTAGGTTAACAATCGTGCGTCAATCCGAATTCTCAATGGGCACAAAAAAAATCCGACAGATCGTCGTGCTGACCGGTATGTAAGGGGTATGAACGCATCACCATTCCTGCTGAGGTGCCCCATGACGAATACCATCGACCCCGACCACATGACCACCGAGGCCCGCCTGAACGAAGTCGGCGCCATCTTGGCCACAGCCATCAAGCGACTCGAAGAAAAGAGGAAAACAGAGAAAATTCCAGTTGATAAGGTTGGAAACC
>JADGAR010000127.1:523-3656 GCA_015231915.1 Magnetococcales bacterium | reverse complement strand
AAAGAGTCGCCATCGAGGAGGGGGATCTCCCAGACCACGTCGCCCCGTCGCCGCAGGCCAGAGCGGGCAGTGAATTTGGTGTTGTGCCGCCGCAAATGGCGCAGGTCGAGTTCGGCCAGGGCGTCGGGTTCCAGAAAGGCGCGCAGCAGGTCGATCACCATCTCCGGGTGAGCGAAGAGGCGGTGGTAGAGCGAATCCACGCTGGAGTGGCTGGCAGTCATGCGCGTGCCCCATGAAAGTGTTTGCCGCAGTGGCCTCAGTCTCGCCAACGCGCAATCCGCAAGGTTCGGCTGATGGTGCGCGGGCACAAAGGGACGGGTCAACTCTCCCACGGGTAGGAGAGTCCGGCCAGACGGAATCCGATATCCCCATCCCGCAGATGTGGGGCATAACGGTCGCGACTGGCGCAACGCATCCGCGCCGCGCCGGCATGCCACGAACCGCCCCGCAACACCCGCTCTCCGGAACTGTCATCCAGGCACAGCGGCTCATGCTGGCCGGAAATGGTGTAAAAATGTTCATCGTACCAGTCGAGCAGCCACTCGTATACATTGCCGTGCATGTCGAACAGACCGAAGCCGTTGGGGGCGAAGCGGGTCACGGGCGTTGTCCCGCCATGACGACCCTCGCAATTGGCCTGTCCGGGCGTGGCGTCGTCTCCCCAGTGATACTTGCTCACGCTCCCCGCGCGACAGGCATGCTCCCATTGCGCCTCGGTGGGCAGTCGCAGCACGCGACCGCAACGAAACGACAGCCACTGGCAAAACGCCATGGCATCGTCATGGGAGACGTTCACCACCGGATGATCCTCCCCCTGGTCAAATCCGGGCCGCTCCCAGTTGCCTCCGGGGCATGGCGCGAACCGGTTCTGTTCGGCATCGTAGGATTTGGCCCATCCTTCCCTGTCCGCCGTGGTCCGATAGCCGGAATCCTTGAGAAAATAGCGGAATTGTCCCCGCGTGACCGGAAACCGCGCCATCCAGAATCCCTCCACCTTCACCTCGTGGGCCGGCGTGGCGCGCCACTCCCACTCCTGTTCCACCCGATCGGCCTGCCCGCTGTCCGGCAGTCCCATGCCCATGACGAACCGGCCTTGCGGAATCCATGCGAACTCCATGGCAAAGCCGTGATGGCGCGCAGTCCAGACCCGCCGCGCCGGTTTTCCCAGCCGCAAGGCGACCCGGCCCCCGACAGGCCGATATTGCAACACCCGCTCCAGGCTCCAGCGGGCGCGAGGATCCTTGTCCAGGGTTCCGGCCAACAGTTGTCGCAGAGGCTCCGGACAGCCGGGGGGAATCAGCACCGGTGCCGGCGCCTGCTGGCCCCGCGCCACCTCCTCGGAATTGCCATTGTAGGCCGGCTGGCCGAACAGCATGAAATGAAGCGTCATGCCCAGGGAATAGACATCGGATACCGGATAGCGCTCTTCCCGCCAGATCTCCGGGGCCATGTAGCGCTTGGTCCCCGAAACCCTGGGCGCCCGGTTGTCGCGCCAGAGATCGGCCAATCCCCAGTCCGCCAGATACCAGTGCATGCGGTTGTTCGGCCCCTTTTTGCCCAGGATGTTGTCCGGTTTGACATCCCGATGCACCACCGGCGGATTGCGGCCATGGGCAAAGGCCAGCGCCTGGGCCATTTGCCGGGTGATTTCCAGCGCCTCGCTTTCGGCAAGGCGCCCCCGTGTCCGTACCCATTGTTTCAGATCGCCGCCGTCCAGATAGTCGGTGACCAGCAGGGCGCCGCCTTCCGGATCGATCAGATAATCCCGCATCGGCACGATGTGCGGTCCGCCATGCAGACGGCGCAGATAGGTCGCCTCACGTTCGAGCAGCCGCCTGCCGGTTTCCGTCGTGGCCCGTTTGATGGCGAGGGGAGCGCCATCTTGCAACGCTTCTCCGAGAAAGACCGCGCCGAACGAACCTTCGCCGATTTTTGTGGTCAGACGATATTTTTTTCCGATATCCACGCGTTTGGTTCCCATGAACCGACAAAACCGCCCCCCGGGGGGCGGTTTTGTCGATCAAGCGTAAGTCAGGAGTGCAACGAGAGGAAAATTACCACTCGATGCGTTCCATGTTGGTGAATTCCAGAACCGATCCATCCTGCAAGGTGATGGTCCCCGAGGCATCGCCATCGGTGAAATCGATGGTGTGGTGCTCGGCATCCACGGTGTACTCGGCATTGGTTTGCAAGGTCCAGTCGCCGGTGTGTTCCAGGGATTGCGTGGCGGCGCCGCCGGCATCCTGCAACTGCACGGTATCGAGCCAGCTTCCGCCCGCCCCGCCGTCGGCATGGTCAAGCCCGCCGCCGGAACCGAACAGGAAGAGGTCGTTGCCCGCGCCGCCAATCATGGTGTCGTCGCCCGCGCCACTCGTGAAGGTGTGCGGATCCGCGCCGGCGTTATCGTCCGTCTGACCCGCCTGGTTCTCATCACCGGAGTTGCCCTGGTCGCCATCCGCGCCCTCGCCGCCGTTGACACCGTCCGAGTTGCCGGGATTGCTCTCGTCGTAGCCATCGGCATCATTGCCATGGCCGTTGTTGCCATCGTCCAGGGAGACCACCGGGGTGATGTCCGGATCATCGACCGTGACTTCGATGGTGCCTTCCGTGACCAGGGGTTGGTCATTTTCCATGGTGGTGACCTGGACTCCCAGCGTGAAATCGGCATCGCTGTGTTCCGGAGGCGTAATCGCCAGACCGGGGATATCCCAGGCCGTGGGTTGACCCGCATCGTTGGTTGCGGTCACATGCAGGGCATCCTGCGGAATGATCCAGGTATTTTCAGGTCCGGCGCTACCCACGTTGAGGGTTGCGCCTTCCGGGATATTGGTCAGCACGATGTCGCCGTGCAGGGATTCCGAGCTGCTGGTGTCTTGCAGGCTGAAGCTGATCTGCAAGGGGATATGGGTATCCTCAGCCCCTGCTGCGTCATGCGTCTCGAGAATGGGCGATTTCTGATCGTCCGCCTGTTGTTGGTCTTCGGCAGGACCCAATTCCCCATCCTTGGAAGCGCCTGGGTTGCTGGGATCGTATTTGCCCGGATCGTTGCCGTGGCCGTTGTCGTCGTGCGCCTTGTCACCATCCTGGGAAGCGCCGCCTGCGGAAGCGCCTTCCTTGGATCGCGCGCCTTGTC
>JADGAR010000127.1:0-424 GCA_015231915.1 Magnetococcales bacterium | reverse complement strand
GAAGCGTCGTCCTTGGAACCGCCGCCCTTGGAAGCGTCGTCCTTGGAACCGCCGCCCTTGGAAGCGTCGTCCTTGGAACCGCCGCTTATAGAGCCGCCCCCCTTGGACCCGCCACCATGTTCTTTGGCATCCGCTTTATCCGCGTCTTCATGGGCTTTATCAGCCTGCTCGTGGGCGGCCTTGGCATCCGCATCCGCCTTGGCAGCGTCCTCATGGGCCTTGTCAGCCTGTTCGTGGGCGGATTGTGCACGTTCTTTGGCCGCGTTCAGTTTTTCTTCTGCATTGTGCAAATCGGCATCATGCTTGTCGTTTCCTCCCTTGGAGCCGCCGCCCTTGCCGTGGTCATCCTTGGAGCCGCCGCCTTTGGAGCCGCCGCCCTTGGAACCATCATCCTTGGAGCCGCCGCCCTTGGCATCGCCACCTC
>JADGAR010000126.1 GCA_015231915.1 Magnetococcales bacterium | reverse complement strand
GCGCTGCCTGGGGACAACCGTCACGCGCGGATAGTTGCCAACCGGATCCTTCGCGTGGCACAATTTATTGAAAATAGTGGTTTTTCCGCTATTCGGGTTGCCGATGAGGCCGACAGAAAAAGACAACTGAGAAAGCATGAAAACGACTCCATGCAAGCCGAACGATTTACCGGTTGGTGATCAGGACATTGCGGGCGTCGTCGTTGGGATGGGCAAAGGATCACCCGGAATGGCACAGCGCGGCCAGACCGCAAGCAAAATGTAACGTAATCGCTTGATTTCTTGCTCCTGCAAAGCAACCTTATCCGACTCGATTTTGGCCCCATTGTCAAGCAACTTGGCGTCAGGGCGGATGGATTTCGCTGGACAGTGAGGCGGATTTACACGAAAATCGACAGACAGGCTTACTAAGGAAGCGAAGGCCAAAAATCGTCGCGTGGACCTGCTGGTCAAAGTGTGGTTGCCGGGCGGCGCTGAACTCTGGGTGTTGAACCATGTCGAAGTCCAGGGAGACCGTGATGCCAAATTCGCGGAACGAATGTACACCTGTCAGCATCGGGCCTATGACCTCCACCGCAAACCGGTAGTCGGCTTGGCGATCCTGGCGGATGAAGATCCAAGCTGGCGAGTTTCGGAGTATCGTCAGGTTCTGTGGGGATCGGAAGTGATTTATCGGTTCAACACGGTCAAGTTGTTGGACTATCTGGATCACCTGCCCGACTTGGCGGAGTCCGACAATCCATTTGCCATTGTCACCCTCGTGCATCTGACTGGCAAACAGACTAAAAGTAATCCAAATGAACGCCTTCAGGCAAAAAAGTGCATTACACGTAGTCTGTATCGAAAAGGATTCAGTCGTCAAAAAGTGATTGACTTGTATCGGTTCATCGATTGGGTGCTCAGCCTGCCGGCAGAACTCGATGACCTGTTTTGGGAAGATCTGTCCAATTTTGAGGAGAATCAACAGATGCCGTACATCACGAGCGTGGAGCGAATTGGCATGGAAAAAGGCCAGTTGATTGGCATTCAGATTGGCGAACAGAAAGGCCGCCAGGAAGGCCGCCAGGAAGAAGCCGCTTCCATGCTTCTGAAACTGATGCGCCGCAAGTTTGGCCAGACTCCGGAGTGGGTGACCGAGAAGGTGCTGTCGGCGCAGCTGGAACGAATTGAGCTGTGGGGTGAGAACGTCCTGTTCGCCAACTCCGTGGACGAGGTCTTCGCATCCGGTGCGACATGATGTCGCTTTTGTTACACTGTTGAACCCCGGAAGAGCAGGGCGTCCCTGTCAGGCCATTACCCTTGGGAAAACCGGCTGCGCAAAAACTCGACCAGGGCGCCCAGGGGGATGGGGTGTTCGCGACCGGCCTCGTCCACCCGGAAGAGCTTGCCGGCGCGCAGCAGATCAAACAACTGACCGATGGCATGCCAACGGGCCACCCGCTCCGGGGTGAGGGTCAGCAAACGACCGCCACGCTCCTGAAACAGATGCAACATGCGGTTGGTCTCCGGCCACTTCGGCGCGGCAGGGATTTGAAAACGGCCATCCCGGACATAGGTGGCCATCCCGCCGGGGTGCCGTTCCAGCCAGTTCACCCCCTGCCGCAGCCGCGTCAGCATCGCCTGCGGATGAAACACCGTCTCCACCAGCCACACCTTCGCCGGTTGCTCCCCGGCAGAAGGCATTTCGATCACGCCGAATTCTCCCTCTTCCGGTGGGGGACTCTCCCCGAACAGATAGAGCCGCAACACCTGCACCAGTCGTTCCGGGCGGGCCGGTTCGTCGTGGGGTCGCGCCCCGATCCGTCGGGTCAAGGCCTCCCATGCCTCGGCCAGGCGGCTCTCCCCGTCCACCGGTTGTGGCAGGGGCTGATCCAGCAACTCCCGCAAACGACGGTTGGCCAGGGTGATCACCACGCGGGGCGGATGACGGCCAGGGGGCAGCCGCTCCAAGAGCGCGTCCGGATCGAAGAACAGCTCCGCCATGCCCGCTTCCCCCACCACGTCCCGCAAACGGCAGCGCACCAGATCTCGCGCCTCGTCTCCGGAACAGCCGGTCATCTCGAATCGGTTGCTCTCCAGTCGTCCGACGCTCTGGGCGTTCCAGTGCCGGGTGCGCAACTCCCCCCAGAACTGGCCCCGGGCCAACGCCACCGGCACCGCCCCTTCCATCCGGTCCACCAGAAAGGTCACCATCAGGTCCATGGCCGTGTGCTGCGCCGGGGTGCGCAAATCCTCCAGACGGTCGAAACAGACCAGCAGCGGCATGTGAAAACAGGCCAGCAACTGCCCCAGGGAGACCAGAATCAGGCGGGCTTCTTCCTCCATGGTCTGGCGATCATGCCCGGAACGGTCAAAGCGCAACCTCGGAAGATGCCGTGGCTCCAGAATTTCGCCGCGCAGCCACGAGGCGGCCTCCCACCGTTCGTCGCGCGTCCCGGTCATCCGGGTCACCAGAATCTCCGCCACCCCGCTCCACAGTTTCGGCAGCCGCTCCAGCACGCCCCCCCTGCGCACCTTCTCCCACCACCGCTTCGGCTTGCCCTCTCCCTTGTGGATGGCCCGCAGCACCTGCTTGTATCGTTTTCGGCGCGCCTGGGCCGTCTCCTTGTTGCCCGCGTATCCCTCCACGATCAGCATCGCCGCCAGATGGTGCCAGGTGTTGATCCATTTCTTCCCCTCCAGGGGATGGCGCAGGCCGTCGGCGATTTCACGCAACAAATAGCGATAAGGCTCCTCACCGCTTTCCGGAGGGGAGATCCAGGCAAAGGTGGCCGGAGGGTCGCTGCTCTGGCAGGCGGCGCGCAGCCGGGCGGTCAGATGACTCTTGCCGGTCCCCACCTCCCCGAGCACCAGGGCGGCCAACGGCTCGCGCGGCTGGAAACCGGCGTGACGCACCAGTCGCATCACCCCCTCGAAGGCCTCCCGGTTGATGGCGGGCACGTCCGGAAGCCGCTCCTCCCACGGATCCCCTGCCGCAACCGATCCGAAGGGGTTGCGCTGCAACAGCCGTTCCCGAATCCTCGCCCCGTTCATCCGTGGGCCTCCAGCCAGTTGAGGGTCAGATAGAGCATGCCGTTCGCGTCCTGGAATGCGGCCTCCAGCTCCTCGGGCCGCAGGCGGGTGGGATCGCCCATGTTCAACAGGATCCTTTCGGCGGCCTGCAGTCGGCGCACCACCCGGTCGAAGCGTTCGCGCTCCCAGCCCAGTGCGGCGCGCAGCCGGTGAATCGGCACGAAATTGCCTCCCTTGCCGATGGTTTGCACCGCCAACCGGAACCGCTCGTCGTCGTTGTCACCGGACGAGGGGGGAGGGGCGGCCCCCACCCAGCGCAAAATCGGGGCGAAATCCGTGCGGATCGCCACGCATGCCACCTCGCCGCGTTCCAGCAGGAGATTCAGTGCCCGGGGAATCGCCGCCTTGGCCAGGGGAAGATTCATCGCGAGTTGTCCCACGGTGAAGGTGCCCAGCCGACCGGCCTTTTCCCGGACAAAGGCCTCGTCCGGCAGATTGCGCGCCACATAGCGGGTACGGCCCCCCTGGACCAGGCGGATGCGATCCTGGCAATGGGTGCGCAGGGCCGCCTCCAGGGCCTGGGCGGTGCTGGTCGCGTTGATGCCCAGAGCGCGGCACAGTGCGCTTCCCAGCAGTTTGCAAAAGTCGCTGCGGGTGGCAAACAGCCTGCCCCGTGCCTCCATGCGCTCTTCGATTTGGGCGCCCAGGTCCATGTTCACACCCGCAATTCGATCAGGG
>JADGAR010000125.1 GCA_015231915.1 Magnetococcales bacterium | reverse complement strand
TTCTGGGGCGGGATTCCCACCCGCATGGTTACGCGACCTTGCCTGGCCGCACTTAGCATTGCTGCAGAGAGGCAGCATTTTTAAACCGGCGATTCAATGACACTTTCACGCCGCCCTCCGCATCTGCGCGCTTCCTGACTTCTCCCCCTGCCGCTTCACGCAGCAATCCTTCCTCTCACCTGCTCACCACTTCATTACCCGCGCACTTCCTGGGTCACTTTTCGTGAGCACGGGTGGGTCAATTCCCATAAGCGCCGACAAAAATCACGCATTCCATCATGAAGACTTGACAACTATATCGATTTCATCCAAGTATTATCTCTGCAATCATACTGACCGTGCCTGCCAAGACAGGTTGGCAGCGAAACAATCATTTCCTCCGAGGACCTCACCTGGAGAGCAAAAATGAGCGGAATATTCATTAGCCACGCCCACTATGACGAGGCCCTGGCGGAAGCGTTGGCCGACATGATCGATACCTTGTTCACGGGAATCATTCCCCCCGTCAACTATTCCAGTCGCAAGGGACTGTCCGGAGGTATTGAACCCGGCGAGGACTGGTTTCGCTGGATTGTGAAGCAAGTTCGAGAAGCGGATGTCGCCATCATCCTGCTGACGCCCAATTCAGTGGTGAAGCCATGGGTGCTATGGGAGGCGGGCGCAGTCGCCGGTTCGGCCTTTTCGTCGGATGCCGACAGTCGGGAGCGCTGCCTTTATCCCCTGATCTGCGGTCTGAACAGCGATTCCATTCCCGGCCCTTTTTCGCGCACCCAGGTGGTGAATGCCCAGGAACACGATGATATTCAAAAATTTATCGAAAAACTCTATTCGCAATACAAAGACAAATTCGACCCCATGAAGGGACGGGAGTTCGGCAGACTCCAAGAGAAGGCAATCAACAGATACCTGGAAACAATCGCAATAGCGCTCCCCAGAATGCCGATTGCCGTGACAGAGGCAGCCATTCAGGAGTGGCTGGATCGCCTCGACAAACTGGTCAAGGAACGACGCTACTCCGAGGCAGGCGTTCTCGAAGACTGGATGGATGTCGCCTTCGGTCGAGATGCCACGGATCGGCAACGACCGCTGGATGTCCGTCTGCACCGCCGACTGGCCGAAATCTATGCATCAGCCGGCATGGTGGTCGAGGCGGAACGTCAGTACAGGTTGGCCAGACAGACGGCTCCCAGAGACATCATGATCATGCGTGGCCTAGGCAAGGCACTCCTGGACAGGGATGACCTCGACGGCTGCCGCATCCTCATCGAGGAGATTGAACGCCTCGATTCAAAGGCATTCAAGAAAAACCCCGAAAATGCCGCTCTCAAGGCAAAATGGCAACAAAAATCGAGAGATATTCCCGGAGCCATTGCGACACTCGAGGATGCATTCAGGCACACTCCCACATCGTATTATATTGGTGATTTACTGGGACAGACGTTTCTGACTTCAAATAAAACCGATGAGGCCAAGCAGGTTTACCAGCAAGTAAGAAGCATCATTGACACCCAAAACGAGTCCGGAATCTGGGCCGCAGCCTCGTTATTAACAGCGGCGATCATTCTTGATGACAACGAACTCACCAAAAAAACGCTGGAAAGGATCCATGCGATAACCCCGTCGGCAGAACAGAGGAACTCGATCAAACGGGGAATCGAACGCACCATCAAAGATAAGAAGGAAGTTCCGAAAGACCTCCGCGACGTCCTCATCCAAAACGGCTGGATTTGAACAATAAAATATCTGGAGACGATTTTACTTGTCCTGTGCGTCAGAGGACCACAAGAATCCGCCTTGCCAGTCCGCAACTTGGTTTACCGGAATCTTCCCGGCCTGGGGGCATTGGTACAGCAGCCTCCACCAGCGGCCTTTATCCTGGAACCTGTGGGATCAGGAACGCCTGGCCTGGGTGGCCAACACCTGCTCGCGCAACGCCCTGGTCAGGGCGAGATTGGACTCCTTCTGGGCCACCAGCGCCTTGTTGGTGGTCTCCAGTCGCTGCACCAGGATCTCGATGAGCTGGTTCTTGATCTTGGTCTGGGTGGCCGGATCCATGCGCGACTGCGTCATGCTGTAGGGATCGATGCGGAAGGCGGTGACCTCGCCGTTGGCAACAATGCTGGTGGCCCGCTGCCGCTTGGTCAGAAACGACACCTCCCCCACCACCGCCCCAGGCTTCAGGGTGGTGATCACCCGGTCGGGATGGCTGGAATGGATCACGTTGGCCTCGCCCTTGATCAGCACGAACAGAGACTCGTCCGAGGCCCCCTCGGTGATGAGGGACTCCCCATCCTGATAGGTGGAAAAAAAGCTCTCCGTGCTGACCAGCCGATCACACTCGTCATCGGTAAAATCCCAAAAAAACTGGATTTCCTTAAGGAGGGTCTTCACCAGCATCGCGGTTCTTTCCTTGCGGACCAAAGCCAAGAGGGTCTAAGATGGGGCCATTATGCCATATCGGCACGACTTGTCCCACGAAAAATCACACGGTCACCATGCAAGGCCATATCCTGGGAAGCGGCACCGGTATCCCCTCCCTGACCCGCAACGCCGCCGGCTACTACCTGGAAGCGGGAGGAGAACAACTGCTCATCGATTGCGGCAGCGCCACCCTTTTGCAACTGGAACGGGTCGGAAAAAGCTTCCGGGACCTGGATGCCCTCTTCATCACCCATGTCCATCCAGACCACATCGGTGACCTGATCCCCCTGATCCATGCCATGCGCCTGCCCGGCCTGAACCGCGTCAAGCCTTTCACCGTGCATGGCCCCCCCGGCTTCGCGGAGTTCTTCGCCCGCTACATCGTCCCGGTGGTCGAACCCCCTGCCGCGTTTCCCTGGCAGGTGGTGGAAGTCCCCCCGGAATGGACCCGCAACGATCTGGTCATCAAAAGTTTCTCCACGCCCCACTCTTCCCGCTTCCAAAGCCGCGCCTACCGCTTCGAATGCCAGGGCGCGTCCGTGGTCTTTTCCGGCGATACCGACGACCACCCGGAACTGCCGGCTTTCTGCAGGGAGGCGGATCTGCTGTTTCTGGAGTGCTCCACCCTGGACGCCGGCAAGGTCGATGGCCATCTCTCCGCCGGACTCTGCGGTCGCCTGGCGCGCCAGGCCGGGGTCAAACGGCTGATCCTGACCCATTTCTACCCCATCGATGGACCGGATTCCCTGTTCCTGGACGAATGCCGCCGTCATTTCACCGGGCCGGTGAGCCTCGCTTGCGACCTGGACCCCTTCACGGTGACCCCCGCTCCGCCATGAAATGACGCAACCCGTGCAGGGATTGCTCGCCCAACTCCCGCAATCCGGGGATCAACTCCGCGCCGACCCCGGCAGCGCCGGAATCGCACGCATCCTGCAGCACGCGACACACCTGTTCCAACTCCACCAGCCCCATGGTCAGCGCCAACCCCCTGAGGGCATGCACCGCGTCGCGGCAACGGCCCAGATCCCGCTTTTCCCACCATCCCTCCACCGCGCCGACCCGCTCGCGCACCTGCTCTGCGGACTGCCTGGCGTATTCACGCATCCGCTCCGCCCCCAACTCGTCGAAGCGCCGGTCGAGCAGGGCCTCGTCCAGCAACCGGGGAGCCATGGGACCCGCCGCCACCCCGGTACGGCTCGTCAGTTCGTTGAGCGCCTCGTTGAAGCTCGACATCTCCAGGGGTTTCGCCAGATAGCCCTGCATGCCGGCCATCCGACACAGCTCCCGACCCTCCAGGGTGACATCCGCAGTCAGGGCGATCACCGGCACCGCCGCCGCTGTCTGATCCTCCAGTGCGCGAATCCTGGACACCGTGAATGCGCCATCCATGCCGGCCATGCAAAGATCCATCAACACGGCATCGAAGCGCTCCTGACGCATCCACTGCAGGGCCTCGGCTCCGCTGGCGGCGGTCACCACCCGATGGCCATGACTGGCGAGCAGTTCCGCGTTCACGCTGCGGCTGAACGCGTCGTCATCCACCAACAGCAAACTCGCCGGCGGCGGCGTGACGACCGCAGCCGGGTCTTCGCCCACCCCGCGGCCCGGCGACAAGGCGACCGTGAACCAGAATGCGGACCCCTCCC
>JADGAR010000124.1 GCA_015231915.1 Magnetococcales bacterium | reverse complement strand
GCCCCCGCCGAAAAGCAGGCAGCGCCCCGCCAGGAGGAGACCCCGCTCCTGACGGTCGCGGATCTCCCGCCCCAGGAGAGCCAGCCCGCTTTGCAACCGACCGAAAAACCCGCCATCCGGGCCGAGGAGATCCCGCTCCCGCAAAGCCGACCCGCCCCCACGGAAAAGATCGCCAAGGCCGAAGAGAGACCCATCAAACTCAAGATGGACGGCAGACCACGCCAGGTGGCCCCAGGCAACATCACGCCCGCTGCCTCCCCCCCCGCAAGCGAAGTGGCCGTCGATCTGACCAAGGTGGAGTCGCTGCCCACAACGGTCAGCGAAATCCCCACCGCCTCCCTGCCGCAACCGGCCTCGACCCCGCCGGCGGTTATGGAACCCCTGGTTCCGGTGTTGGTCCCCATTTCAGCCGAAGAGGCGGATCGCCTGCTCTCCCACACCCCTCCCGCCGACCTGGGGGTGGATCCGCTGCCCACTGCGGTTGCCAGGCCTGCGGATGAACTGGTCCAGGTGACGCCCTTGGCCTCGGAGTTGTAATGCCCCCGCCTGGCCCGCTGGAGCAGGCCTTCCTGCTCCATGCCGCCGGGCTTTTCGCCGAGGCCCTCGCCGAAGCGCACCGGATCCTGGCCCGCCAAGGTCCGGATCCCCTCTTGTGGCATTTGATCGCATCGTGTCATCTGGATCTCGATCGTCCGGAGCAGGCCGCCGCATGCTGGCATGAGGCGGTGCGTCTCGCGCCGGGGTGGGCCGAGGCATGGTTTCATCTGGGCGTGGCCTTGGCCACTCAGGAACGGTTCGACCTGGCCGAGGCGGCCTATCGCGAGGCGCTGCGTCTGGATCCGGGGCACGCCGAGGGCTTTTACAATCTGGGCGTGGCATTGACCGCGCTCCAGCGGATCGGAGAGGCCGAAGCGGCCTGTCGCGAGGCGACACGCCTGCAACCGCGTCTGGCCGACGCCCATTACAACCTTGGTGTTTTACTGGAGGAGCAACAGCGCCTCGACGAGGCCGAGGCCGCCTGGCGGGAGACGCTGGCCGTGCAACCCGATCACCCCGAAGCCTGGTACAATCTCGGGGTGCTTCTGAGGGAGCGCGGGCAGGATGGCGATGCCGAAGCCGCCTTCCGGCGGGCACTGCACGCGCGACCCGATTTTCCCGATGCCCTGTGGGACCTGAGCCTGCTGCTGCTTGCCCAGGAGCGCTTCGCCGAAGGGTGGAGCGGATTCGACGCCCGCCTGGACCCGAACAAAAGCAACCTGAAACTCCCCCCGGTACGGCTGCCGTTCCCCCAGTGGCGCGGCGAGCCGCTGGCCGGGCGCTCCCTGATGATCCTGCCCGAGCAGGGGTTCGGGGACCAGCTTCAATTCTGCCGCTACGTGCCATTGCTGAAACAGGCCGGGGCCGACATGGTGACGCTGGTGTGTCCGGCACCTCTGGTCCCGTTGTTCGTCACCCTGGCGGGGGTGGACCGGGTGGTGGCGGAGGCGGATCGGGAGACCTGTCCCCCCCACGATTTCTGGATTCATCTGCTCTCCCTGCCCCACCGCCTGGGGGCGGTCTTGCCCAACACCCTGCCCTATCTGCGCGCGCCGGAGGATCGCCTGGCCTTCTGGAAGGGGCGGCTGCCGGAGGCCGGACGGCGGGTGGGTCTGGCCTGGCGGGGCAACCCCTCTCACCCGAACGACCGATGGCGTTCCCTGCCCGGCCTGGAGACCTTGACCCCCTTGTGGTCGATACCGGGTTTGACCTTCATCAGCCTGCAAAAGGAGTCCTTTGCCACTGCGCCGGAGTTGCCTCTGCTGCAAACCGGTGACGCCTGGCGGGATTTTGCCGACACGGCGGCCATCGTTGCGCAACTGGATCTCGTGATCACCATCGATTCTGCCGTGGCCCATCTGGCCGGCGCCCTGGGGATCCCCTGCCGGGTGCTGCTGCCGGCCAGAGGGGTGGACTGGCGTTGGGGGCGTAAAAAATCCGCATCGGTCTGGTATCCAGAAATCATGCAATTGATTCAGCAATCTCAGCCAGAAAACTGGTCTGATGTTGTTGATAAGCTTGAAAATATTATTTAATAGCATAAACTTCCTCCTTCATTATATTTAAAGCAATATTGCATTTTTTATATTAATTTATTACATGTCGTGAGCAAATTTTTTTATTGACGATCTCTCCAAACTGCGCCATATTAATATTCGTTCATACGTTACCGAACCATTACGAAACATGACGTTCGGGACAAACGCTTTCCAGGGCCGCGTGGCCCATCAACCACAAAATGGAGGAACATCATGAAAGCAAAACGGATTGTGCTGGCGTTGGTGATGCTGATGGTGGTGACGAGCGTGGCGCTGGCCGAAGAGAAGCCAACACCGCCAACCCTGCCCGGGGTGGAGACCGTGAATACGGATTACGTGATGAAGGCCATGGAGAGCGGTTCGGCGCTGATTGTGGATGCCCGCAAGGACAGCGATTTTGCCGGAGGCCACATTCCCGGCGCGGTTTTGTGCACTTCGACCGGTTCGACGGATATCGCCGATGCCGAGGTGGACGCCACCCTGGAGTTGACCAAAAAATGCACCCAGGTGACCGCATGGGACAAGGCCAAACCGGTCGTTGCCTACTGCAACGGGACCGCCTGCTGGCGCAGCCCGAAAACCGTGCTGGCCCTGACCAAGATGGGCTATACCCAGGTGAAGTGGTATCGGGACGGCATCGCCGCCTGGAAGGCCCAGGGCAAACCCATCGAGTAGCCCCTCACAGGTGAAAAACAGGGGCCTCGCGAGGCGTCGGCGGGGGCCGACGCCTCGCGAGGCAGGGTTGAAATCACTGGCAACCTGGAAGAAAGGAAGATACCCGTGTCCATCCTGTCCATGCACAAGAGCCTCTCCCTGAGTGTCAAGCTCAACCTTGCGATGCTCGTTCAACTGACCATCACGGTCAGCGGCTTTCTGGTCGTGATCTTTCTGGCACAAAAGACCAACCTGGACATGGTGATGCGCGAACGGGTGGAGTCGTTCGGCAAGGTCTGGGCCTCCCAGGTGGAGAAGGAGTGTCTGCGCATCCATCCGGTCAATGAGATGCTGCGCGCCGACCACTCCACGGTCAAGGCCATGAAGGGCATGGACAAGGCGCAGATCGACACCACGTCCAACAATATCTGGAATCAGGCCAAGGGCCACATTCACGGGTTCTATTTCTGGAACACCCAGGCGCAACCCAGGAAAGTGTTCTATTCCATGTCGCGCAACGGGGAATATGCCGCGCCCGATGCATTCGAGACCGGCATGCTGCAAAGGGTGGCGACCAACAAGGCAGCCGAATGCGGCCTGGAACGCGCCCCGGATGGCGTCGTGCGTCCGCAGGCCGGTTTTCCCTATTTTCCCGGACCTGGCAAACCGTATAATGTGGCGGTCTTCACCTCCGAGATCGACCCCATGGTGACCCGGTTCGGGGAGAGTGTGGGGGCGGCGGCCTTGTCTTTTGTCCTGGCCGAGACCGGAGAGACGGGCTGGAGGATCTCGTATCGCCACCGCAATGCCGCGTTCTGGTTTCCGGTCATCAATCGTGACGGGACGGTATTGGGGATGATGCGTGGCGAGTTGGACCTGACCGCACTGTTGCGGGAAGTCGCCACGGTCCTGGCAATCGATCTCGGCGTGATGCTGGCGTTGCTGTTGCTGGTGACGTTCGTCTTCACGAAAGCCTTCGTGCGCCACGTCACCGACCCCATGAAGACCTGTCTGAACAATTTCGACCAGCTGGCCCATGGCAACCTGATGGTGAGTTGCAACATCGATCGGGAGGATGAGTTGGGCAACCTGATCCGGGGGGTGATGCGCATGGCGGGGCATCTGCGCAACGTGGCGGAGCCGATCAAGGAGGGCGCGGTTCAGGTGGCGAACATGGCCGAGGAGATGGCCCAGGGTGCCGAAGAGTTGTCGGAACGCAGCGCAAGGCAGGCGGCTTTCGTGCAGGAGACTTCGGCCACCATGGAGGAGATCACCGGCAATATCGACAAGAATACCCGCTACGCCCAGGAGACCCGCGAGATTGCCAAACGCGCCTCCGAGGACGCGGTGCTGGGTGGGGAGGCGGTGCGGGATGCGGTGACGGCCATGCGGCACATT
>JADGAR010000123.1 GCA_015231915.1 Magnetococcales bacterium | reverse complement strand
ACCCGGCAGGCTCCCATCGGACGAATTCGACACTTTTGGAACCGGCAAGGTCACTACCGGGCCACCGGCCAACATGGTGATCAATTTATCAAGCTCTGGAATCGGTTTGAGATAAGTCGCCCGCAACAGCACCATCTCCAACGCCTGGGCCGGCTGATCGGCCTGTTTGATCTCCCCTTCGCCCTTGAGAAAGGTCTGATAGACCATTTGCAACTGTTCCAGGCTCGGTCCGATGGTCGGCGGCGGCGAGGCCGTCACCCGGGCGCGGGCGCGACGATGCACCAGATCCAGCAGATCGCGCATCAGGGCGACCGGCTCCACCCCTCCGGCGTGAAACTGTTCCGCCGCGTTCAACACCTCGGCCCCGTTGCCGGTCAATACCTGAGAGAGCAGACGTTCCACGGCTTCGAGATCGGTCAGACCCAACAGAAGCTGCACCGCTTCCATCCGCACCTCGCCGTTGCCGTGGGCGATGACCTGATCCAGCAACGACAATCCATCCCGCACCGACCCATCCGCCGCCCGGACCACCGCCTCCAGGGCCGTCGCGTCCCAGGGCAATCCCTCTTTCTGCAAAATGGTCTCCAGATGACCGATCAGCAGTTGGGGCGTGACCCGTTTCAAGTCATGTCGCTGACAACGGCTCAGAATGGTGGCCGGAATCTTGCGGGGCTCGGTGGTGGCGAAAATGAATTTGACGTGAGGGGGAGGCTCTTCCAGCGTCTTCAACAAGGCGTTGAAAGACTGGGTGGAAAGCATATGAATTTCGTCGAGAATGAAGACTTTGTAAGGAGAGGAGGCCGGAGCGTAGGGAGCCAGTTCCAACAACTCCCGCATCTGTTCCACCTTGGTGCGGGAGGCGGCGTCGATCTCCATGACATCGGGATGGGATCCAGCGATCACCTCCTGGCAGGAGTCGCACACGCCGCAGGGTTCTGGCGTCTCCGTGGCGCGACAGTTGAGCCGCATGGCCAGAATGCGCGCCAGAGTGGTCTTGCCAACGCCACGGGTTCCGGAAAACAGAAAAGCGTGGGGGACTCTTCCGGCGGTGATGGCATTCCGCAAGGCCCGCACCACATGTTGCTGACCAACCAGGGCATCAAAATTCCTCGGACGCCAGCGGCGCGCCAGCACAACATAAGAGGACATGCAGAGTACCCTAAATTAAGGGCGGCTCCGGTCAGGTGATATACGGCACACAAAAGATCCCGCTGCCGCTGCTACCTTCCGGTCCTGACGGGGTTCACGGGTTTTTGTTGCGTATGACCTGACCATCAACGCCGCCCACTGAGTCCAGAAAACAACCTGGAAATCGCTTCGCACAAAGAAGAGATACAATGGCTGGAAAATGGCGGAGAGAAAGGGATTCGAACCCTTGGTACCTGTTAGAGTACACACGCTTTCCAGGCGTGCACCTTCAACCGCTCGGTCATCTCTCCGCGAGCAATCATGCCATCGCGGCTGGCCTTCCGACGAACCCTCGAAGTGGAGCGCTTCGATTCCCGTTCGTTGGAATCAGGAGATTAAAACAGATTTCCCATCACATTTCAAGTCTGCGCGTTTCCTGGCGAAAAAAAAGTGCAACAACGCCACCGAGGCCGACTCAAGAGCTTGATCCTGAAAGAAACCGGATTCCGGCTGCGCCGCGCTTTCCGGGTCGCGCCGGGCGGCGCAGGCCATTTGCGACACCCGCGACAGCCCGACCGCCTCGCGACACAAAGGACAGGCTTCGAGGGAGATGAACAACCGGGTGCCCAGCAACCGATAGTTGCGCAACCGACGGGCGGCCTGACCCAAGGCACGCATCTCCGCATGGCCCACCGGGTCCGAACGTGTCACGCAGTCATTGCCCTGAGCCGACAGAATCCGCCCCAGGGCGTCGCACACCACGGCCCCCACCGGCACCTCATCCTGCCCCCCCGCCTCGGCGGCGGCCACCAGAGTCAGCAACAGCGCGCCCTGTTCCGGCGACAGCCAATCGCTCATCGCCGCTCCGACGCGCCATCCCCGCTGCCCAGAAAGGTCAAATCGAACCGGGGATGATCCCAGGCGGTCTGGGCCGAGTCGCGGGCAAACAACCACCCCTCGTAAAACGATTTCCGGTCCTGATTCTGCAACTCCACCCAGACCGCCGGATTCACATGGCCTTCCGGACCGTGGACCGCATCCCCATCCCGGATCATCAGATCGGGAGCGTAGGCGCGGGGCAGAATCCAGCCGCCCCAGGGAGTGGCGTGCAGTTCACCCACGGCGATCACCAGTTGATCGATCCGCATGGTACGCCTGTCCATCAGGCGAAAGCGCATCGGCAGACCGGTGGTGGAACGGGCCATGGCCTCGTCGGGTCGCGCCCGCAACTGATGAACGTGCGGAGCCAACGGCAGACGGGGCGTCTTGTTGGTATCCTTGGTATCCACGGAGACAAAACGGGAGCGGGCCGAAGGCTCGGGTCTGCTCTGGAGATATCCCACCAGGCCGCCGATCACCAGCGTCAGCACCACCCATGGCCAGGCTCTGAACCCACTCTTGGATGCACTCATCACCACTCTTCCCAAAAATCCCGCACCAATCCCGAGTCCCCTTGCCTCTCTCTCTAAACAGGCGGCAGCAGCGCGTCGTTCTTCAATCGCAGCCGTTCCACCACCTCCCCGGCCACGAGATGACGATCTAAAATCTCATCCACATCGGCTTGCGTGCGATAGTGATACCACACCCCCTGCGGATAGATCACCAGCACCGGCCCCAGTTCACAACGATCCAGGCAGCCGGATTGATTGATGCGAATCGCACCCAACTGCGGCATCGATTTGGCGCGTCCCTTCAGATAGGCATGCAGATCCACCGAACCCCGCCCGGCGCAATCCCCACGAGGATGCCCCTCCGCCCGAACGTTGACACAACAAAATACATGAATCTCGTAAAAGGGCCGTTCCTGCATCGTTTCATCCATGACCACCATCCTTCTCGAAGCGTCATACCGTGCGACCGGCCCACCCCTCCGGGCTATTCCGCCAGGAGCCGACCGGTTTCTCGGCCCATTTCCGGGCCAGAATCTTGGCCTCTTCCAGTTGTTCCGGACTCATCTGCCGCACCACCGACTCGCGGGTCGCCTGGGCATCCACCGCCCCCTGTTCGGCGGCCAGATCGAGCCAAGCATAAGCCACCACCGGATCCTGAATCACCCCTTGACCATTAGCATACTTGACACCCAGATTCAAGCGCGCTCCGGCGTTACCCTGATCCGCCGCGTGCATGTACCAGTAGAGTGCCAATTTATCATCTTTCGGCACGCCGTGGCCATGCTCGTGCATGAACCCCAGATTGCACTGGGCATTGGCATCCCCCTGGGCGGCGGACTTGCGATACCAGTAGATCGCCTGTTCATCGTTCTGGGGCACGCCGCGACCCACCGCGTACATCACCCCCAGATTGAACTGCGCCCCCGCATGCCCCTGATCCGCCGACTTGTGATACCAGTAAACCGCCTGGATCAAATCCTTCGGCACCCCTTCTCCGCTGGCGAACTTCACCGCCAGATTGAACTGCGCCCCGATATGACCCTGGCGCGCGGACTGCAAAAACCAGAAAGCCGCCTGATTGGGATCGTTGGCCAGCTCATGCCAGACATCGTAGGCAATGCCCAGATTGTACTGGGCGATCGGATCCCCCTGTTGCGCCGCCTTGAAAAACCAGGTGACGGCCCGCATGTCATCTCTGGGCACGCCACGGGCATCCGCATACATGAAGCCGAGATTCAACTGCGCCTTGGGATTGCCCTGTTCCGCCGCCTGACGATACCAGTACATGGCCTGGGCGAAATCTCTCGGCACGCCGCGTCCGTTTTCGAACATGATCCCCAGATTGAACTGCGCCTTGGCATGCCCCTGCTTGGCCGCCTGGAGCCACCAGGATACCGCCTGCTGATCATCCTTGGGCAACCGCCCCCGCCCGTTCTCGTAGAGAATCCCCAGATTGAACTGGGCCATGGCGTGTCCCTGCTCCGCCGCCTTGCGAAAGCAGTCCGCCGCCTGGAGATCATCCTTGGCGGTGCCCCGTCCCTGCTCGAACAGCACGCCCAGATTGTACAGAGCCTTCACATCCCCGAGTTCCGCCGCCTTGCGAAAACAGGAGAACGCCAAAGCGTCATCCCCAATCTCCCCGCCCCGGCCCTGTTCGCAGAGGATGCCCAGA
>JADGAR010000122.1 GCA_015231915.1 Magnetococcales bacterium | reverse complement strand
GGCTTCGCCCTTGGATCCCACCAGGGGGATAATCCCCCTGGACCCCTAATAATTGTCCGCAGTATAAGGTATTTATTTGTTTTTAACGAGCTGGATGAAATGAGTGGAGACGCTGGCATGGATATCTATCAATGGGAAGCCGTTTCCAAAACTGGCGAAAAACGCAAAGGGGAAATGGAAGGCGCCAACGTCGGCATAGTGCTTTCCCAATTGCGCAAACAGGGACTCAAGAATCCCACCGCCAGGAAAAAACCCGCCAGGAAACGCAAAAAGGGCAAAATCACCGAAATGGAGGTGGTGGTCTTCACCCGACAGTTGGCCACCATGGTGGGAGCCGGACTGCCGCTGGTCTCCTGTTTCGATCTGGCGGCCAAGGGCGCGGAAAACGTCACGTTGCAGGATGTCACCCTGCGCGTCAAGGCCGATATCGAGGCGGGCACCACCCTTGCGGACGCCCTGGCCAAGGAACCCTCCATGTTCGACGAACTGTTCATCAACCTGATCCAGGCCGGGGAACAGTCGGGCATCCTGGAGGCGGTGTTGAACCGGCTGGCCATCTACAAGGAGAAATCAGCCGCCTTGAAGGCCAAGGTGAAATCCGCCATGACCTATCCCATCGCGGTGATCGTCATCGCCTTCATCATCACCGGGGTGTTGATGGTCTTTGTGGTGCCCACTTTTGCCGATCTCTTCAAGGGGTTCGGCGCGGAACTGCCCCTGCCGACCCGCGTGGTGATCGCCATTTCCGAATGGACCCAGTCCAACTGGTGGCTGGTGTTGATCGCAATCGGTGCGGCCAGCTACTCCTTTTCGAATCTCTACCGGAAAAATCCAGCGTTTCACTACCGGATGGACAAACTGGCCCTGCAATTGCCGATTTTCGGCATGATTCTGCGCAAGTCGGCGGTGGCGCGTTTTGCGCGCACTTTCGGCACCATGATCGCCGCCGGAACGCCGATCCTCGACAGCCTGGAGAACGTGGCCCGCACCGCCGGCAACAAGATCGTGGAGGAGGCGGTCATGGGTGCCCGTTCTTCCATCTCCGAGGGACGCACCCTTGCCGAGCCGCTGGGGGCTTCCGGGATCTTTCCGCCCATGGTCACCCAGATGATCGGGATCGGCGAATCCACCGGGAACCTGGAAACCATGCTGGAAAAGGTCGCGGATTTCTACGAGTCCGAGGTGGACCGGGCCGTGGACAACCTCACCGCCCTGTTGGAGCCGATCATCCTGGTGATTCTGGGGGTATTGATCGGCGGTTTGGTGGTGGCCATGTACCTGCCCATCTTCCAGATGGGTTCCGTGGTGGGCTGACTGCGGCCCATGACCGCTCTTCCTGTCACACCCCGCGGGCGCCAGTTCGTCCGGATGCTTTGGCTGCGTTTCCTGATCCTGTTCGGGCTGTTGTTGTTCGTGTGGCAGACCTCGCTGGGCAAGGTGGAGCCGTATCATTCCGTGCGCTACGTGTTGGGGGGGTTTGTGGCGGGGTTGTTTCTGCTCACCCTGGGTCAGTTGTGGTGGTTGCAGCGGGGCGCCAATCCGGAGATGCCGGTACGACTGCAATGCGCCCTGGACCCACTGCTGGTGACGGTCCTGGTGATTCTCACCGGGAGTTTCGACAGTCCGTTTTTGTTTCTCAACACCCTGGTCACCCTGAATGCCGCCCTGTTGCTGGGACGCCGCGAGGCTTTGCTGACGGCGGGGATGATTCTGATCCTTTCCGCCGGGATGCTCTCCCTGACCACCCTGCTGGCGAAAAAAACCGTGGAACCGGCGCCGGTGTTGTTGTGGGGTTTTTTGTGGCATGGCGGGGCCTGTTTTCTGACCGCCCTGCTGGGGGGTGCCCTGGTGCGGCGTGCGGATTTGTGGCAACAGGCCTTTGATCGGCAGGCCGACAGTTTGGCCGATTTGACGGCCCTGCAGGAGCAGATTGTCACTGCCATGCCTTATGGATTGATCTCCGTGAACAATCAGGGGATCATCCGTGCCGTCAATCCCGGGGCGCGGGAGTTGCTGGGGATGGAGATGCTCGCCAGGATGTCGGGTCAGCCCTTGCACAGCCTTTTTCCGGAGTTCCAATGGGTGTTGGATCACGCCCAGGGTGAGGAGGTGTATCTGGAAATCCCCCGCAAGGAGCGTATCTGGGGCGTGAATTGTTCTGTGTTGCATGATCGTCTGGGAGAGCGGATCGGTGCCTTGCTGGTGATTCGGGATCTTACTCTCATGAAGCGTCTGGAGCGGGAGTTGGCGCTCAAGGAGCGGCTGGCCTTGACCGGTCGCATGGCGGCGGGCATGGCGCACGAGATTCGCAATCCTTTGGCTGCCATTCTTTCCGCCGTGCAGATGCTCACCCCGAGGGAGGCCAGGGAAATCCGTTGTGTGGCCATCATCCGGGAGGAGGTGAACCGTCTGAAGCAGTTGACGACCGATTTTCTGGCCCTTTCGCGTCCGGCCAGGCCTGCTTGTCGGCGGGTGGATGTGCGGGCATTTCTGGTGGAGATGGCCGACCGGTTGCGGCTGGATCCCGGTTGGGGCAGTCGGGAGTTGGGGTTGCGTTTGCCGGAGGAGGCGGCGGAGTTGCTTGCCGATCCGGAGCATTTGCGGCAGATTTTTTGGAATCTTTTGCTCAACGCCATGCAGGCGACCGGGGAGCGGGGCAGGGTGGAGGTGGAGGTGTTCCTGACGCGGGAGCGCGTGCGGGTGGTGGTGAGCGATGATGGGCCAGGGGTGGAGGATGTGTTGCTCACCCGATTGATCGAGCCGTTTTTCACGACCCGCTCCGGAGGTTCCGGGTTGGGTTTGGCGGTGGTGCATCATCTGGTCTTTTTGAATGGGGGGCGTTTGCGGTTTCGGAATGGCGCGCCGGGTGGGTTGCGGGTGGAACTGGAATTCGAGAGGGGAGATGGCGGAGATTCTGGTATGTGATGACGAGCGGAATTTGCGGGAGATGTTGTGCATGGCTTTGGAAGATGCCGGGCATCATCCCGTGGCGGCGGCCAGCGGCGCGGAGGCGTTGCGGATTTTGGAACAGAATCCTTGGGATTTGTTGTTGACGGATCTCAGGTTGCCGGACATGGACGGTTTGGATTTGTTGCGTCGCGCCAAGGAGTTGGCGGCGGAGCGTCCGGTATTGTTGATGACTGCCTATGCTTCGGCGGCCACGGCGGTGACGGCCATGAAGGAGGGGGCGTTCGATTATCTGGAAAAGCCTTTCGCCATGGAGGATTTTCATCTGGTGGTCACGCGTGCCTTGGAGCAGGGGACGTTGCGGCGGGAGAATCTGCGTTTGCGTCGGGAGGTTGGGGAGCGGGAGGGGATCATCGGGGCGGCTCCGGCCATGCGGCGGGTATTGGAGTTGGCGCGGCGGGCGGCGCGCACGGATGCTTCGGTATTGATCACTGGCGAGTCCGGCACCGGCAAGGAGTTGATTGCCCGGTACATTCATGCCAACAGTGTGCGGGCGCGGGGTCCGTTTGTGGCGCTCAACTGTGCGGCGGTGCCGGAGAATCTCATTGAAAGCGAATTGTTTGGTCATGTGAAAGGGGCTTTTACTGGTGCCGGGAGTCAGCGTCCTGGGATGTTCGTTGAGGCGGATCGTGGCACTTTGTTGTTGGACGAGATTGGTGAGACTCCGTTGGCGTTGCAGGCCAAGTTGTTGCGGGTGTTGCAGGAGCGGGTGGTACGTCCGGTGGGGGGATCCGGGGAGCGGTCGGTGGACGTGCGGTTGTTGGCGGCCACCAATCGGGATTTGTCTGTGGAGTGTGCGGCTGGGCGGTTTCGGGAGGATTTGCTGTATCGGGTGGATGTGGTGCATTTGCATTTGCCGCCTTTGAGGGAGCGGCGTGAGGACATTCCCATGTTGGCGGCGGTTTTTTTGGAAAAGTATGCGGATCGTTATGGTGTAGGGGTGACTGGTTTTGCTCCGGAGGTGATGGAGTGTTTGATGCGTTATCCTTTTCCTGGCAACATTCGTGAGTTGGAGAATGTGGTGGAGGGGGCGGTTGCATTGACGGCGGGAGGAAGGGTGGAGGTGGAGTTGTTGCCGGTTCATGTGCGTATGCCGCGCATGGCGGACGGATCGCCTTTTGTTTTGCCTGAGCAGGGGTTTGATTTGGATGCGCATTTGGCCAAAGTGGAGGCTGATGCTATCGGGCAGGCCTTGGAGCAGTGCAAGGGTTCCAAGACACGTGCTGCCGAGTTGCTTGGCATGAGTTTTCGTACTTTTCGTTATCGCATGGCCAAGTTGACAGGCAGATGAGCGATGGGGAATGTGGTTGTGAATTATTAGGGGTCCAGGGGGATTATCCCCCTGGTGGGATCCAAGGGCGAAGCC
>JADGAR010000121.1 GCA_015231915.1 Magnetococcales bacterium | reverse complement strand
GGGCTTCGCCCTTGGATCCCACCAGGGGGATAATCCCCCTGGACCCGTAATAATGGCCGAAACGATGATCAAGGCCCATTTTGCAAACGGCTCCAGTGAATGCATGACATCACTCCATCCGCGCAGACAACGGCAGCATGGCTGAAAAACGCCATCGCGCTGCACCAGGCAGACGACATCGCCGGGGCCGAAGAGGGCTATCGGCAGGTGCTGCTTTACGCCCCCGACCAGCCGGACGCGCACCACAATCTGGGAATTCTGCTGCTCGGACGCGGCGAGATCGCGCCGGGCATCGAGCACCTGCAAACCGCCCTGATGCACAATCCGGGCAACCTTCACTACTGGTTGAGCCTGATCGACGCCCTGCTGGCCAACGGTTTTGCCGATGCCGCCCTGGAGGTGTTGAACCAGGGCAGCGATCAGGGGATCGGGGGGGAGCCGTTGCTGGAGCGCTATCATGCCCTGATCGCCCACTGGCACCGGGCGGGGCATCTCCCACAGGCGCAGGCGGTCTGCCGGAAAGTCGCCCTGCTTTGGCCCGACGATCCGCGCTGTCATTATGATCTGGGCGTACTGTCCGCCGCACTCGGCCACCTTCACGAAGCCGAGACCGCCTATCGCCGGGCAGTGGCAATCAAACCGGATTTCGTTGCGGCCTGGAGCAATCTGGGGGTGGTGCTGGCCAACCAGGGGCGCCCCGGCGAGGCGGAGGTGGCCTATCGGCAGGCCCTGCGCCTGAGTCCGGACCATGTGGAGGCCCACAACAACCTGGCGGTATTGCTGGCCCGCCTGCGGCGCTTCACCGAGGCCGAGGCGGTCTACCGGGAGATCCCGCGCCTGCTGCCCAATGCCGAGGCCTTGTGCAATCTGGCCATTTTTCTCAAGGAGCGCAACCTGCCGGAGGAGGCGGAGGCCACCTTCCTGGAGGCGCTGCGCCTGGATCCGGAATGGATCGAGGCGCAATGGAGCTTGAGCCATCTTTATCTCGCCCAGGGGCGTTTCGCGGAGGGCTGGCCCCTGTACGAAACCCGTTTTCATCCCCGCAAGCGGGAGCGCAACGTCCACCCCCCTGATCTGCCGTTTCCCCGCTGGCAGGGAGAGGATTTGACCGGCAGGAGCCTGGTGATCCTGCCGGAACAGGGGATCGGGGATCAATTGCAGTTCTGCCGCTATGCCGAATTATTGAAAACACGCGGGGCGCGTTGGATCACCCTGGTGTGCGATGCATCGCTGCAGGCGCTGTTTGCCACCTTGACGGCAGCAGACCTGGTGACACCCCCGGACGAACCCCTGGCCATGCACGACTTCTGGACCTTTCCCATGTCCTGCCCGCTGCATTGCAAGACCACACTGGCGACCATTCCGGCGCGGATTCCCTATCTGCGCCCGCTGCCGGAGCGGTTGAGGGCATGGTCGGCAACGGGCCAGCTCGCCGGGTTGCGGGTGGGTCTGGCCTGGAAAGGCTCTGCCATGAACAGCAACGACGCCGCCCGTTCCCTGCCCGGTCTGGCGACATTGGCCCCGCTTTGGTCCGTGCCCGGCGTCACTTTCGTTTCGTTGCAAAAAGGGTCCGGGGAGGAGGAGGCCCGGCATCCCCCTGCCGGACAACCGCTGGTGAATCTGGCCGCCGGGATCCGGGAGTGGGCCGATACGGCGGCGGTGGTGGCGCAATTGGATCTGGTGATCGCCATCGATTCGGCCATTGTCCATCTGGCCGGGGCGCTGGGCCGGGAGTGCTGGGTGCTGCTGCCGGCCTGGGGCACGGATTGGCGCTGGCTGCGGGAGCGGGAAGACTCCCCCTGGTATCCGCAACGGTTGCGTCTGTTTCGCCAGGATGCGTCCGAGGGGTGGCCGGAGGTGGTGGCGCGGGTGACGGCGGCGTTGCGCCCCTGGCGAACCGGGCTGGCGGTAGACCAATACCATCTGGCCCTGGACCTGGAGGAGAGCGGCCAACTTGCCGCTGCGGAGGCCGCCTATCGGGAGGCGCTGCGGCTGCAACCGGATCTGGCGCCGGCTTGCAACAATCTGGGCAATCTGTACCGGGCGCTGAGCCGTCATGCCGAGGCCGAGGCCTGTTATCGGCAGGCGATGCGGGCGTGTCCGGATTGTTTTGATGCCTTCAACAATCTGGGTAATCTCTGCAAGGATCAGCGCCGCCATGCCGAGGCCGAGGCCGCCTACCGGGAGGGGCTGCGCATTCGACCGGAGTCGTTGGAGCTTTGCAACAATCTTGGCAATCTGCACGAAGAGCGGGGCGACCTTGCCCAGGCCGAAACGTGCTATCGGGAGGCATTGCGCGTGGCTCCCGGCAACCCGGACGCGGCGTGGAATCTGGGGTTGTTGCTGCTTTCCCTGGGCCGTTTCCAGGAGGGTTGGCCGTTGCACGAGGCACGCCTGCACCCCGACAAACGGGGCTGGCGGATCAGGCTGCCGGAGCTGCCTTGTCCCCGCTGGCGGGGTGAATCGTTGCAAAACAGGACGTTGTTGGTCCTGCAGGAGCAGGGGAGCGGGGATGTGCTGCAATTTTGCCGTTTCCTGCCGCTGCTGAAGGCACGCGGAGCCGGACGCTTGATTCTGGCCTGCCAGCCGGAATTGAGCCACCTGATGCGGACTTTGGCGGGTGTGGAGCGGGTGGTGACCCCGGACGAGGGCGACGGCCCGCCCCAGGCCGACTTTTGGACGCCGATCCTGTCGATCCCCTGGCTGCTGCAAATCGATGCACAGGGGATTCCCGGCGCCCTGCCCTATTTGCACGCCCCCCGGGAGCGCCTGGCCCACTGGCAGGGGCATCCCTTCCCCCCCGGCTTGCGGGTGGGGCTGGTTTGGCAGGGCAATCCCGCCCATGAAAACGACCGCAATCGCTCCCTGCCCGGTTTGGCGGTGTTGGCCCCCCTGTGGGGGGTTCCGGGCATGGTGTTCGTGAGTCTGCAAAAGGGTGCTGGGGCGCACGAGGCCCACTCCCCTCCCCCTGGCCAGCCCCTGCTCGATATGGGGGGCAGGCTGCACGATTTCGCCGAGACCGCAGCCTTGATCCAGCAACTGGACCTGGTGATCGGGGTGGACTCCGCCGTGATCCATCTGGCCGGGGCGCTGGGCAAGAGATGCTGGCTGATGCTCCCCTGGCGGGCGGACTGGCGCTGGCTGCGGGATCGCACCGACTCTCCCTGGTATCCCGGCGTGATGCGTCTTTTCCGCCAATCCTCCCCCGGCGACTGGTCGGACGTGGTGGCACGCATGGCCAAAGAGGCAATACCCCTGGCATGGCATTCGCATGGCTGACGGCCATGTCGCGGTTCATTGCAATTGAGTGTCATGCAATCCTCCCTTTACATGACTTCCGGGTCTCGGCTACACTCGGACGGTTCACAAGGTTGATTGGCCATCGTGGTGGTTGTCACGGATGCTTTCCCCACGGCATCCCGTTTTTGTCTCTGGAATGTTTTCTTGTCCAACATCATGAATGCTTTACCTGCAATGGCGCGGCGGATGACCTGGCTGGTCCTCCTTTTTTGTTCTTTTCTTCCCTTCTCCCCGGCGCATGGCAAGGCCGGAGACGCGAGGACGGCGCCCGCCAAATACGACACCCCCAGCTTCACGCCCCATTTTCTCTATCCCGGCGGCGAGGTGGTCCTGAACGTGGACTCACTCAGCCTGCCAGAAGAGCGGGTCATGGCCATCACCTTCGATGACGGGCCGGACGAAAAAGACCTGGAAATCTCCGCCCTGATGCGCAAACACGACATCCCGGCGACTTTTTTCTACATCGGCCACAAGATCAAGGCGCAGCCGGATGTGGTCAAAACGGTGCATGCCAACCACCACGCCATCGGTTACCACTCCTTTCGCCACCAGCGCCTGAGCGGTTTCGGCTCCTCCGGCCTAGCCGAGGAGATGCGTCAAGGCAAGGAGGCATTGTCCGCCCTGGGGGTGCAACCGACCCTCTTTCGCCCCCCCTACGGGGATTTCAACGAACGGGTGGTCCATGCCGCCAAGGATCAGGGCATGGAGACCGTCCTGTGGACCATCGACTCCCGCGACTGGACCGGTGTCAGCCCGGCGAACATGGCCAAAAACGTCATCCGACAATTCCATCCCGGCGCGGTTTTGCTGTTCCACAGCCAGCACGCCGCCACGCTGCAGGCCCTGCCGACCATCCTGGAAGCGGCTGCCAGGGAGAACTTCCGCTTCGTCTCGCTGGGGGATTGGCGTCAGATCGTTCTGGCCGCCAATTGCCGCGTTTCCGGCAAAAGCCCATGCCCGTCCGCACCGGTCGTGGCCGCCGCGCGACCCGCTCCGGCGGAAAAAAGTCCTCCCGCACCCGCCGCTCCGGAGCCGCCAAAGGAGACAACGACCGCGCAACCGGTGGTGACGCCAATCCCGGAGTTGCAGCAGACCCCC
>JADGAR010000120.1 GCA_015231915.1 Magnetococcales bacterium | reverse complement strand
ACTTCATCAGGTCGTTGGGGCAGATGTACATGCAGGCGGTCCGGTCCTGACCCTTGCAGCCGTCGCACTTGGCTTGGATGACAAAACTTGGCATGACGATTAAACTCCTGTTTGTAATGAAGGATACCTGTTCAAGAATTCGCTTGCCGCGCGCATCAGCCGGTGGCCGCCTTGTGCAGCTTGACCTCCACCTTTTCCGCCTCTGCCAGGCTGGCATAGTAGGCCTGGAGGATCTTGACCACTTCCGGTCGGCTGAATTCCGCCGGGGGCTGCTCGCCTTCGGAGAGCATCTTGCGCAGCTTGGTCCCGGACAACAGCAGACGATCGTCCTTGCTGTGCGGGCAGGTCTTCAGGGAGGCCATTCCCTGGCATTTGTAGCAGTAGAAGGTCCAGTCGATCTTCAGGGGACGGGTGCGCAGGTCGGATTCCGGCACCTTGTCGAAGATGTGCTGGGCATCGAAGGGGCCGTAATAATCCCCCACGCCGGCGTGGTCGCGACCGACGATGAGATGGCTGCAGCCGTAGTTCTGACGGAACACCGCATGCAGCAGCGCCTCGCGGGGTCCGGCATAGCGCATCTCCATGGGATAACCGGCCTGGACCACCGTGTCCTTGACGAAATAGTTTTCGGTCAGGGTGTCGATGGCCTCGGCGCGCACCTCCGCCGGGATGTCGCCGGCCTTGAGCTTGCCGAGAATCTGATGGATGAGCACGCCGTCCATGGTCTCGATGGCGATCTTGGCCAGATATTCGTGGGAGCGGTGCATGGGATTGCGGGTCTGGAAGGCGGCGACCTGGCTCCAGCCCTTCTCTTCGAACAGGGCGCGGGTGTGGTCGGGGCGCATGTAGATGTGGGGATACTTGCCCGGGAACTCTCCTTCGGAGAGCACCTGCACCGTACCGGCGATGTTGACCGCCTCCTGTTCCATCACCTTTTGCACGCCGGGGTGTTCCATGTCCTCGGTGCCGAAGACGCTGCGGCACTCCAACCCCTTGTCGATGGTGTACTTTTCCGTCACCGTGATGATGCCCCGGATCTCGCCGCTCTCCTCGTCGATCAGGGCCGCTTCCTGGCCGATCTTGAGGCTGTTCGCCTGTCCCTGGGTGGTGGAGAGGGTCACGGGCACCGGCCAGAAGACGCCATTGGCCAGCTTCATGTTCACACAGACATTGTGCCAGTCCGCCTGACCCATGAAACCATCGAGGGGCGTGAAGGCGCCGATGCCGAGCATGATCAGATCACAGGCCTCCCGGGAGGTCATTTTGATCTGGTCGAGATCCTTGGCGCGGATCTTGGCATCCTTGAGCGCATCGCCGGTCAGAAGCAGGGGCTTGAGTTCTCCACCGCCATGAGGGGGGACCAGTTTCGACATGTTGTGTTTCTCCTTAGTCAAAAAAGCGGTTCAATCAAAAACAAGAATGAGAATCGACATTACTCATGGCGATGGCAAACGCCTCCAGCGCGCGGCCACGATGACTCATAGAGTCCTTCATGCCTGCCGGCATTTCGGCGAAGGTGCGTTCCTCTCCCACGGGGATGAAGATGGGATCATAACCGAAGCCGTTGCCCCCCCGCGCCTCGTGGCCGATGCGTCCTTCCACGGTGCCATCGAAGAAGCGCACGCTCCCCGCCGGATCGGCCAGGGCCAGGACACATTGGAAACGGGCGCTGCGCGACGCCTCCGGTTGACGGTTCAGTTCGGCGAGCAGGCGGTCCAGGTTGTCGGCATCGTTGGCATTGTCGCCGGCGTAGCGGGCGGAATGGACCCCGGGGGCGCCGTTCAGACCGTCCACCAGCAGGCCGGAGTCGTCGGCCAGGGCCAGTTGTCCGGTGTGGCGCGCCACGGTCAGGGCCTTTTTGGCGGCATTGTCGCGAAACGTGGCACCGTCCTCCTCGACTTCCGGGCAGTCTGGAAAGTCGTCCAGCGTGAGCAACCGCGTCTCCTGCTGGCCGAGAACACGGCGGATCTCTTCCATTTTCTTGCGGTTGCGGGTGGCAAGGACCAGTTGTAACGGTGTTTTCGACAAGGCGGAAGCATCTTTTGGATAGGGGGTTTTGCTGATTCGCGACATCATGCCCCGGCGATGTGCGGGATGTCAAGCAAATAAAAATATTTTTTTCACGCAAGGTCGAGCTTATCAGCAGGTGACCTCGGCCAGGGAGATGTCGTCTTGCTGTTCCTGCCCCTGACGATGCTTTTCCAGGGTGACGAGGATCCGTTCCAGGGGGAGATCCTCCGCGAGCATGCGGCTCAGAAAGGCTTCGAGTCCCTGGAAGTCGAAGGGTTCGTCCTCGGTGTTCTTGTCCTCGATGATCCCGTCGGAGAAGAGATAGATGCGGTCGCCCGGTTGCAGGGGGAGGATGCGTCCGGGTTTGACGGGCATGTCGCGGATGCCCCTGGGGAGGTTTTCGGAGTGAATCCGTTCGAAGATGCCTCCTTGCCGGTAGACGAGGATGTCCGGGATGCTGCAATTCCATGCGGTCATGCGGGTGCGATCCGGGGCGATCTCCACGAAGCCTGCGGCCAGGAACATGTCCGTGGGCATGGAGATGGTGATTTTCCGGTTGATTTCGTCGATGATGCGACTCATCGCAACCCCCTGGGAGGTCATGTCATAGAAGATGGAGGTGATCATGGGTCCGCCGAGGGCGGCCTGCAATCCGTGTCCGGTGAAGTCCCCGAGCATGACGTGTTGTGTGCCGTCCGGACGGCGGGCGGCCAGCAGCAGGTCGCCGTAGGTCTTTTCCACCGGTTCTATGATATAGCGCAGGCGGTAGGGGTCGAAATGGGCGGAGGCGCGCATTTTGGTGAGGATGGCCTCGATGATTTCCCGTTCCCTGGAGAGCAGGTCGCGGTGTTTGCGGATTTCCTCCAACTGTTCCAGGTTTTCGAGGTTCTGGGTGATGCGGCAGAAGAACTCTTCCGGGAGGAAGGGTTTGCGCATGAAGTCGTTGGCCCCGGATTTGAGAAAGCGGGCGGGCAGGGAGGGTTCTTCCTCGGAAGAGAGGCCGATGATGGCGATCTCTTCCCGTCTGCGGAAGGTGCGGATTCTGGCGGTGAGTTCGTCGCCGTTCATGCCGGGCATGTAGTAGTCGGTGATGACGAGGCGGATGTCCGGGTGGTGTTCGAGGATGTCGATGGCGCGTTCGCCGCACTCGGCCTCCATGACGATGAACTGATAGGTATGGAGCATTTGTGCGGCGAGGTGGCGTGCGATTTTGGAGTCGTCCACCAGGAGGACCTCGATGGACTGGTTTTTCAGGATGCGCCGGATCAGTTGGAGCATGGCCATCAAGCTGGCGGGGTTGTTCTTGACGACGAAATCGATGACGTGCTGGTTGAGGAGTGCGGCACGCAGGGATTCGTCGTATGCGTCGGCGAAGAGGATGGAGGCGATGCCGCGTCCCGAGAGGGCGCGCAGTGCCTCGTTTTGTCTGGCGTCCGGGAGGTCGGGGTCGAGGATGGCCAGGGTGTATCTTTGGGGATTGTTGTCGATTTTTTCCAGCGCTTCGTGCAGGGTGCCCGCGATATCGGACGGCAGCCCGAGCAGCGCCCGGATGAATCTGCGCAACGCCACGGCCAGCGTCGGCGCGTCCTCCACGATCAGGATGCGGGGTTCCTGGGGTCTGGGCTGAGTTTCGGCCATGGCGATTACACCGCATACCGGGCGAGAGGTTTTTGCAATGGTTTCGCTTTTTTGGCCCATTGTCAAGGCGGGCTTGGCGCGCTTGGGTGTGATCACAATGGCGAGCTGGATCAGTATTTTATTAATTTAAATGGCTATTTCAGGGAATTTCTGGAATTTTTTCTGTCAGTGGCCCATAATGACATCGACTGGGAGCGCGGATGGATCTTAACATGGGACAAGTGATGGAAAAACGTCAAAGCGATCAGTTCGATGTGCCGTGGAAGGAGATCGTCGAGGGCTATTTCAGGGAATTTCTGGAATTTTTTCTGCCAGAGGCCCATAATGACATCGACTGGGAGCGCGGATACGAGTTTCTCGATACGGAACTGGCCCGCATCACCCGCGAAGCCGAAACCGGCGACCGGCGCATGGACAAACTGGTGAAAGTGTGGCAACGGCAGGGCGACGAACGCTGGGTGCTCGTCCACATCGAAATCCAGGGCGACCGCAAATCGAACTTCGCCGAGGGGATGTATGTCTATCAGTACCGGGCGTATGACCTCTACCAGAAGCCGGTGGTTGGACTGGCCATTCTGGCGGACGACAGCATCCTCTGGCGGCCCGAGGAATTTCAATACGAATTGTGGGGCACGCGCCAGAGCTATCGGTTCACCGCCGTCAAGCTGGTGGATTTTACCGAAGCCGATCTGGCGCGCTCCGGCAATCCGTTCGCCATCGTGACGTTGGCGTACCTGCACGCCAGGCAGACCCGCAGGCGGATGGATGAGCGCCTGACAGTCAAATGGCATCTGATCCGCAACCTTTACCATGGCGGTTTCAGCCGCCAGCAGGTGATCGACCTGATTCA
>JADGAR010000011.1 GCA_015231915.1 Magnetococcales bacterium | reverse complement strand
CCTTGGGAAAGGCGCGGGTCACCATGATCATCTTGCCGTTGGCGGTGGCGGTTAGGGCGGTGGTGGTTATGGCGGGGGGTATGGTGGTGGTGGTTACGGTGGTGGGCGCTACGGGGGAGGGGGTTATGGCAGCGACGAGGAGCGCCCCCGTCCCCGCAAGAGCCTGATTCGGCGGATGTTGGGACTGTGACGGTCGCCATGTCCCGTGCTGCTCCTTTGCTCTGTGTGGTAGGTGCGCGCCCCAACTTCATGAAGATGGCGGCGGTGTTGCCGGCGTTGCGCGAGTGCGCCGACGGGCCGCCCTGCCTGCTGGTGCATACCGGTCAGCATTACGACGAGGCCATGAAGGAGGCCTTTTTTCGCCAACTCGGCATTCCGGAGCCGGATGTGGACCTGGAGGTGGGATCCGGGACCCATGCCGTGCAAACGGCAGAGATCATGCGTCGTTTCGAACCGGTCATGGATCGGGAATCCCCTTGTGCGGTGCTGGTGGTGGGGGATGTCAACTCCACGGTGGCCTGTGCCCTGACCGCAGTGAAGAAGGGGGTGCCGGTGTTGCATGTGGAGGCGGGCTTGCGCAGCTTCGACCGGACCATGCCCGAGGAGATCAATCGGCTGCTCACCGATCAACTCGCCGAGATGCTCTTCACCACCGAGCGCCTGGCCGAAGAGAATCTGTTGCGCGAGGGGATCGCCCCGGAGCGGATTCATTTCACCGGCAATGTCATGATCGACACCTTGCGGCGGCTGTTGCCCCTGGCCCCGGCCCCGGAGGCGGGGCTGGCGCGGCTGGCTCCGGCGTGGCGTGGGCGGCTGGAGCCGGGGCGTTTTGGCGTGGTGACCCTGCATCGTCCTGCCAACGTGGATCAGCCCCTGGTCCTGGAGCGGCTGTTGCGCACCCTGCTTGAGGTGAGCCGTCGGCTGCCGTTGCTGTTTCCCGTCCATCCCCGCACCCTGGCCCGTCTGCGCGCCACCGGACTGGAGGGCCGTCTGGCGGACGCCTCCATCCTGCTTTTGCCGCCCATCGGTTATCTGGAGATGCTGGGCTGCCTGCGCGACGCCCGTCTGGTGTTGACCGATTCCGGGGGGATCCAGGAGGAGACCACCGCCCTGGGGATTCCATGCATCACCTTGCGGGAGAATACCGAGCGTCCCATCACCGTGGAGCAGGGGACCAATACGGTCATCGGCTCCGATCCGGAACGGATTCTGGCCGTGGTGGAGGAGACTCTGGCCCATGGCGGCAAGGCGGGACGGATTCCGGAACTGTGGGACGGTCAGGCTGCCCGGCGCATCGCGGCGTTGGTGAGCGGAAGGTTTGCCGGCGGTGGCCGCTGATCCTCCGGCCACCACACGTTGCCCCATCGTCAATGCGTTGACCGTGGACGTGGAGGAGTATTTCCAGGTCGCCGCCTTTGAATCCGTGATTCCCGCCAGTCGCTGGGAGGAGTATCCACAGCGTCTGGAGTACACCACTGGAAAAATCCTCGATCTGTTGGCCCCCGGGGCCATTCATGCCACGTTTTTCGTGTTGGGTTGGGTGGCGCGGCGTCATCCGGGGTTGATTCGCCGCATTGTCGCCGAGGGGCATGAACTGGCCAGTCACGGCATGGCCCATGTGCGGGTGTGGCGGCAGTCCGGGGAGGCGTTTCTCGCCGACGCGCGGGATTCCCGTCTGCTGCTGGAGGATGTGGGCGGCGTGCCAGTGACCGGTTATCGGGCTTCCACCTACTCCATCGGCAAGGAGAATCTTTGGGCCTTCGAGCGTCTCGCCGAGGCGGGCTATCGCTACAGTTCCAGCGTGTATCCCATTCGGCACGATCTTTACGGCTGGCCGGAGGCCCCGCGCACCCCTTTTTGGCCGGGCGGTGTGCCGGGGAACGGGGTGGTGGAGATCCCGGTGGCGACCCTGCAGTTGGGCGGCAGGCGCTTTCCTTGCGGTGGCGGGGGGTTTTTCCGGCTCTATCCTTATGCCGTCTCCCGCTGGGCCTGGCGACGGCTCAACGAGGGGGAGGGGATGCCTGGCGTCTTTTATTTCCATCCCTGGGAGCTGGATCCGGAGCAACCCCGTATCCGGGGGATTGGTCTCAAGACCCGTTTTCGTCATTATCTGCACCTGGGACGGATGACCGGGCGCATCACGGCGTGGTTGCGCGATGTGCCTTGGGACCGCATGGATCGGGTCTTTGCGCCGCTGTTGGGGGGAGCGGGATGAACGGGTTGCTGGTGCGTCCCCTGGAGGCGGGGGAGGAGGCGCTTTGGGAGCGCTTCGTGGCGGATTGCCCGGAGGCGACTTTTTTCCATCGGGTGGGGTGGAAGCGGGTCATCGAGGAGGCCTGCGGGCATCGCACCCATTATCTGTTGGCGGAATCCGCCGCCGGGGTGCGCGGGGTGCTGCCTCTGGCACGGGTGCGGAGTTTGCTGTTCGGTGACGCCCTGGTCTCCACGCCGTTTTGTGTGTATGGCGGTGCGGCGGCCCTGGACGAGGAGGCGCGTCTGGCCCTGGAGGAGGAGGCGGTACGGCTGGCCGGGCGGTTGGGGGTGGGTTGGCTGGAGAGCCGCAATCTGGCGCCCAGGCGACCCGACTGGGAGGCGAGCGCGCTTTATTACACCTTCCGCAAGGCCATCGACGCGGATCCGGCGGTGAATCTGGCTGCCATTCCGCGCAAACAGCGCGCCGAGGTGCGCAAGGGGATCGGTCATGGCCTGCGGGGGGTGTCGGACGACGACATTGCCGGGCGCAGTTACGACATTTATGCCGAGAGCGTGCGCAATCTGGGGACGCCGGTCTTTTCCAGGCGTCTTTTCCGGCTGTTGCAGGAGGAGTTTGGCGCGGATTGCCAGGGGCTGCTCGTCGAGCATCGGGGGGAATGGGTGGCGGAGGTGGTGAGTTTCTATTTCCGGGATCAGGTGTTGCCGTATTACGGCGGCGGGAGGCGGGAGGCGCGTGCCCTGGGGGCCATGGCCTTCATGTATTGGGAGTTGATGACCCGCGCGGCGCAACGGGGGGCGCGGGTATTCGATTTCGGGCGCAGCAAGCTGGGTGCGGGGTCATTCGATTTCAAGAAATTCTACGGGTTCACTCCCGAACCTTTGCATTATCGTTATCGTCTGGTGCGTGCCACAGAGGTTCCGCGCAACAATCCGCTGAATCCGAAGTACCGGCTGTTCATTCGGATGTGGCAGCGGTTGCCGTTGGCGGTGGCGGAGCGTTTGGGGCCGTTGTTGGCGCGTCATTTGGGTTGAGTTTGCGGCGCGGCGTGTGCGGATCGGAAACACGTCCGCCACCGGTCCTGTTTGGGGTGGACCGGTGGCGGAGGGCGAGGTTTTTTTGTGTGTCGCGTAGGATGCGACACGCAACCGACGCGGGATTACTTCTTGTTCAGGCTCTTGCGGAAGGTCTTCTTGGTCCGTTCGGCTTCGGCGCGGGCGGCTTCGGCTTCGGCGCGGGCGGCTTCGGCATCCCGTTCGGCCTTCAGGCGAGCGGCTTCGGCCCGTTCCATTTCCATGCGGGCGTTGCGGGCGGCCTCGGCGGCTTGCAGTTCCGCAGCGGTTTGCTCTTGGGGCGCGGTGGCGCAGCCGGGCAGGGTGCTACCGATAGCCCCGGCGAGCAGCAGAACGGGGATGATTTTGTAACCCTTCATGATTGAGTCTCCTTTGCTGACAGATCTAAAAGCGATAATAAGTGTGTTGGACCACATTTTGGCCATCATAGCGCAAAATTTGGGGGAAGTCTCACAAAAAATTTTTTTTTTATGATTCGACTTCGCTCAGAAAGGACTGGACCATTAATTGCATCAAAAAATGGCCCGCCCCACCCGCATTTGACGCGATTTTGGCGCTGATTGGGTTTTCTGCAATGATCGTGCCGACTGTTCAAGAAGCCCCGTGACGCCAAAAACCCAACAATCCCCGCCGGCTCACCGCCTTGTTGAACGTGGCCGTGATCGACAGCCGCGGTGACGGGGAGGGCGGCGCCCCCAATGCCACCGCCAGCGCCTCCGGTGCCGAGTCGAACCCCTCGGTGTGATGCAGCAGGGTCTCGACGAAATAATGACCGGTCTCCGGCTCCCAGGCCACCACCACCGGCACCAGCCGATTCTCCCCCAGGTCCAACAGCACACCCTGGCCGGCGGCCACCCGACCGGCGCCATCGGCATCCAGCACAAAGGCATGCCGGATCGGCGGCACCTCCCCGCGCGAGGCACTGTGCCACCACACCCGCTCCACCGCCCACGGCGTCACCAGCAACGCACTGGCGACCCCTGCCGGATTGTCGTCGCTCTCCGGATTGACCGTGATGGTCAGTCGCCGGTTGATGCCGGGATCGTCCATGGGCAGTCCCCGCAGAATCCGTTCGGCGCTCACCCGCAACGCCACCGGATCCGGCCAGCGGCAGTCCCAGACCGGCTCAGAAGAAGAGTCCATCGAGGGGACTCGATGCGCTGGCGTACAGCTTGCGGGGGATGCGCCCCGCCAGATAGGAGGCGCGGCCCGCCTCGACCGCCCGCTTCATGGCCGTGGCCATCAGAATCGGGTTTTGCGCCCCGGCGATGGCGGTGTTCATCAGCACCCCGTCGCACCCCAGTTCCATGGCGCGGGCCGCGTCCGAGGCGCATCCCACCCCGGCGTCCACCAGAATCGGCACCTGCGCCTCCTCGACGATGATGCGGATGGTGTACGGATTGCGCACCCCCAGTCCGGAACCGATGGGCGCGGCCAATGGCATCACCGCCACGCACCCCATTTCGGCGAACCGCTTGCACAGATAAGGGTCGTCCGTGGTGTAGACCATCACCTCGAACCCTTCGGCGATGAGGCGTTCCGCAGCGATCAGGGTCTCAGGGTTGTTGGGCCACAGGTATTTGGGGTCGGAAAGCACCTCCAGCTTGACCAGATTCCACCCCCCGGCCTCGCGGGCGAGCCGCAGGGTGCGCACCGCCTCGTCGGCGGTGTAGCAGCCGGCGGTGTTGGGCAGATAGAGATATTTTTTGGGGTCCAGATAGTCGGTCAGCATCGGCGCATTGGGGTCGCTGACGTTGACCCGGCGCACCGCCACGGTGACGATCTCCGCGCCGGAGGCGGCCACTGCGGCAGCGGTCTCCTCGAAATCCTTGTATTTGCCGGTGCCCACCAGCAGGCGGCTGCCAAAACGCCGCCCGGCGATCACCAGCGGGTCTGCCGCCTCCGGGGCGTGATCGCCGCCGCCAATGAAATGCACGATTTCCACCTTGTCGCCGGCAGCAAGCACGGTCGCGCCATACTGCTCTCGCGGCACGACCCGCAGGTTGCACTCCACCGCCACGCGCTGCGGACGGAATTGCAGGCGGTCGAGAAGCTCGGCAATGGAGATGGCGTCGGGCTGTTCGCTCGGGTCGCCGTTGAGCAGAATCTGCATGGCTCGTGTTCCCTTGTGGTCGTTTTGCCGGAGTCGAAAAAAAAGCGTTGCCGTTGAGGCCGGATTTTGACAAACTTGCATCCGGCGGAAATTTTCGGTAACCATTTTCCATCGGAGCGGGTTGCCCGCGCAAGGGTTTTATGGCGAACGCCACATCGGAACTGGAGGGCGCGATCGGTGGAGTGGTCCGCCTGATCCGTGAGTCCCGGCTCGATCAAGCCGCCGAGGAGTTGGCCGGCGTCATCCGCGGGACTCCGGAAGGGGTGGCGCATTGGTTGATTCTGGCCCGCCTGATGAACGCGGACCCCCAACGGTGGGACCAGGAGATCCAAGCTTCGCTCGGTCGCTTGGGGACAGCCCCTCTGTTGGCCTATCAGCGGACGACGCGTATCCTGGACCAGGCCGCTGCGGGCAAAAATGCGCCCAGTGCCCGCCTGGAGGCGTGGCTGGCCAGGCTGCACAGGGCACACCCTGCCGGCCCGACCAGGGAAGAACGCGCCGGGGCGCTGGAAAAATGGCTCGATCAGGTGCGCGCCGCCAAGGCCCAACACCAACTCGATGCCGCAACACGGCTCGTCGCCCGCCTGGAGGAGTGGAACGCGGCTTGTTCCCCCCGGACGACCACGAACGGACTGGAACGGCTGCAGGAGGCACTGACGTGACGGAGCAGGCAGCGCGCTGGCGGGTTCTGATCGTGAACGGCCCCAACCTGAACCTGCTCGGGCGGCGGGAGACCGGGATCTATGGCCAGCGCGGGCTGGAGTGGATCGAGTCCTCCTGTCGCGAGCGGGCCGCGATGCTGGGGGCGGAAGTGGCCTGTTTCCAGTCCAACCACGAAGGGGAGTTGGTGGAGCGGATTCAGCAGGCAATGGGGCAAACGGATTTGATCATCATCAATCCGGCGGCGTATACGCACACTTCGGTCGCCATACGCGACGCGCTGCTGGCGGTCGGGGTGCCGGTGATCGAGGTGCATATCAGCAATATCCACAAGCGGGAGCCGTTCCGGCGTCACTCCTATGTGAGCGACATCGCCGAAGGGGTGATCGCAGGGTTGGGGGTGGAAGGGTATCTCCTGGCGCTGGAGGGGGGGATACGCCGCCTCGACGCGGCGGAACGGCAATGAAAAGGGACGGACATATGGCTTTCAATTTACGTGAAATTCGTCAGTTCATACGGTTTTTGGCCGACACGGACATCGCCGAGGTGGAGATCACCGAGGAGGGACGGACCCTGCGCATCAAGCGCGCCACCGGCGAGACGGTCGTGCCGGTGCTGGAGCGTCCGGCGCAGCTGGCGCTGCCCCCGGCCCCCGCGATCCCGCCCCTCCCCCCGCCGCAGACCCTGGCCGCCCCTGCCGGCGACAAGGATGGCAAGGGGAGCACGGTGGCCATCACCGCACCCATGGTCGGAACCTTCTACAAGGCGGCCTCCCCGGAGTCCGCTCCCTTCGTCCGGATGGGAGACGTGGTGAAAAAGGGACAGGTGGTGTGCATCATCGAGGCCATGAAACTCATGAACGAAATCGAATCGGAAGTGAGTGGGCGGGTGGTGAGCATCATCAAGGAAAATGCCACCCCGGTGGAATACGGGGAAGAGATGTTTTTGATCGAGCCGATCTGACATGCCAATGTTCAATAAAATCCTGATTGCCAACCGGGGCGAGATCGCCCTGCGGGTGTTTCGCGCCTGCAAGGAGCTTGGCATTCAGACCATCGCCGTTCACTCCACAGCCGATGCCGAGGCCATGCATGTCAAGCTGGCGGACGAGTCGGTCTGCATCGGACCGCCTCCCTCGATGGATTCTTACCTGAACGTCGCCTCCATCATGGCAGCCGCCGAGATCACGGATACCCAGGCGATCCATCCGGGTTACGGCTTTCTGTCCGAAAACGCCGCCTTCGCCGAGATCATTCAGGCCTCCGGGTTGACCTTCATCGGTCCCGAGCCGGAAGTGATCCGGCTGCTGGGCGACAAGGTGCGCGCCCGCCAGGCCATGATCGATGCCGGCGTGCCGGTGGTGGAAGGCTCCCCGGGAGTGGTCCCCGACGAGGAGACCGCACTGCGCATCGCCCGCGAGATCGGATTCCCGGTGATCATCAAGGCGTCGGGTGGCGGCGGGGGACGCGGCATGAAGGTGGTGCATACCGATGCCGCCCTCATCAACGGCTTCTCCGTGGCCAAGAACGAGGCGATGCAGTACTTCAAGAACGACGAAGTCTACATCGAGAAATTCCTCAAAAACCCCAGACACGTGGAGATCCAGATCCTCGTGGACCAGCACGGGAACGCCATCCATCTGGGCGAGCGGGACTGCTCGCTGCAGCGGCGCCACCAGAAGATCCTGGAGGAGTCCCCGTCTCCCATGGTCACCCAGGAGGAGCGGGAGACCCTGGGCCGCATGGCCACCAGGGCGGCCTTGTCCGTGGGGTATACCGGGGCCGGCACCTTCGAGTTCCTGCAATCCGAGGGAAAATTCTATTTCATCGAGGTCAACACCCGGATCCAGGTGGAGCACCCGGTCACCGAAATGGTCAGCGGACTCGACCTGGTCAAGGAGCAGATCCGCATCGCTGCAGGCCTCCCTTTGACCTTGACCCAGGAGCAGGTGCGCCTTACCGGCCACTCCATCGAGTGCCGGATCAACGCCGAGGACCCGGAGCGTTTCATCCCCAGTCCCGGACTGATCACCGAATACCATCCCCCTGGCGGCGGCGGGGTGCGGGTCGATTCGGCGGCCTATGCCGGATATCGGATTCCGCCCTACTATGATTCCCTGATCAGCAAGCTGGTGGTGCATGGCGCGGATCGCGCCGAGGCGGTGGCCCGCATGCGGCGGGCGCTGGACGAATACATCATCGGCGGCATCAAGACGACCTTGCCGTTGCATCAGCGGATCCTGCGGGACGGGGCCTTCGTGCGGGGCCGCTACGATCTCAATTTCTTGAGCCGCTTCCTGAAACGGAACGGCTGACGACAAGGGGAGCATGGCGTTGAAGGAAGCGTTGGATCATATGAAACTCCTGATCGATGCCGGTCGCATCCGGGAGGCAGTGGCCGACATGGCGGCGCGGATCGACCGGGAGGTGATCCAGCCCATGCCGGAGGACGAACCGGTGCTGGTGGTGGTGATGAAGGGGGGCTTCCTGTTCGGGGCCGATCTGCTGCGCGCTCTTGCCCGTCCGTTGCCGGTGGTCTTCGCCCATGCCCGCGCCACCGCACCGCAGATTCTGATGACCAACGAGGATCGGGAGTTCCTGCGGGGACGCCGGTTGATCCTGGTGGACATTCTCCTGGACAGTGGCGGGAGCCTCAAACGGCTCAAGCGCTGGTTGACGAGCGAGTGCCGACCCGCTTCCGTGCAGGTGGCGGTCCTGTTGCACAAGACCGTGGCCGACCCCGATCCCATGCCATTGGATTTCCTCGGTTACGAAGTCCCGGATGTGCGGTTGGTGGGGTATGGCATGGACGAGAATCAACGTTATCGTGGCCTCCCGGAGATCTATACCTGGTGGGAACCCCATCCGGACGGTGCCCGTTGAGGGAGATCCAGGCGGGCAGATTCCGGTCGGCGGTGGAAGATTTCAAGACCAGTGAGGCATGGCGTATCTTACGCATCCAGGCCGAGATGATCGAGGGGGTCGAGACGCTGCGCGGGCTGGGGAGCGCGGTGACCATCTTCGGCAGCGCCCGGCTGCAGAAGGGTTCCCCCTATTACCGGGCGGCCCGCAAGGTGGCCAGGTTGTTGTCGCGGCAGGGGATCGCCATCATTTCCGGGGGGGGATCGGGGATCATGGAGGCGGCCAATCGTGGCTGTCATCGCAATGGCGGGGTCTCCGTGGGTCTGAACATCGAACTGCCTTTCGAGCAGCGTCCGAATCGATATCAGGATATTCGTATGAATTTCCGATATTTTTTTGTGCGCAAATTCCTTTTTGCCCGCTATGCCGAGGCGATCATCGTCTTTCCGGGCGGTTTCGGCACCCTGGACGAACTGTTCGAGGCCCTGACCCTGGTGCAGACCGGCAAGGCGCGCAAATTCCCCGTGGTGTTGTTCGGTTCCGAATACTGGCAGGGATTGACGGAGTGGCTGCAACGGACGGTGCTGGCCCAGGGCTGCATCGGGGAGGCGGATATGATGTTGTTCCATGTCACGGATGACATCGAGGAAGCGGTGGGGCTAGTGACCCGCTACCTCTCCAGTGGCGACAAGGCGTGACGCGCGGGCTTACCAGCTTCTGGGCGTGAAATCCTGCGGGTTGGCCAGCCGGACGGTTTCGCCGGAAGGGACGATGACGAAGAGTCCCTGGTGGATGGCGAACCGATCCGCCTCGGCATGGATCACCATCCCGGCCACGGCGCCATGAATCCGGCAGTCGGCGAACCGGGGAAAGAACGCCTTGAAGTGGTCCAGGCGGTCGAGGTGGCGCTGCACGTCTTCCGGGGTGAGGCGGCTCTTGACCTCGACCGGGATGGCGACCACGGTATCGGCCACCAGGAGATCGATTTCTATGGCCTGGTCATGCAGGGTGGTGCTGACCCGGGAAAAGACCTCGTGCACCGGCAGGCCGCGTTCCTGGAACATGGCCAGACAGGCCGGGCGCACCATCTCCTCGACGAATTGTCCCAAGCGACCGCCCAGATTGCCCACCAGGGTGCTCACTTCCCTGATTTTCTGCACCATGCGCGCTTCCGATTCCCTGGCGAAACGGTTGTTTTCCGCGACCATCTCCCGCAGCAGGCGATCCGTTTCCTGCATTTTGCGATCCGTTTCCTGCATTTTGCGATCCGTCTCCCGCATCCTGCGATCCGTTTCCAGGAAGGCCCTCCAGACATCCTCTGCAGTGATGTGGGTCAAGGTGTCGGACATCTTGAGTGCTCCTCGATGCATGGCGTGGATGAGGCACGGGTTGCGATCATTCTCAAAATAGATCGTTCGGGACTTGGGTGTCAATCCGTCCGGGATCGCAAGGCGAAATGGCGATATTGCATGTCCTCCCGCAGGATGTGTTCCTTCAGCCAGCCGCTCAGGAATTCCAGCAACTCCCGGCCCGATTCCTGCCGTGTGGCGGAGAAGGGCGTGTTCAGGAAATGATCGCGAATCTCATGCACCTTGCGGGTCATGGAGCGATGGATGGCCACATGCCGTTCCAGATGCGGATAGCCAAGGTCGCCCATGTACGCCTCTTCCCGGCTGAAATGACCAACCGTATAATTGAACAGTTCCTGGCTGATCAACTCGAACAGGATCATGTCCTGCTGCTGAATGGACTGATGCACCTGATTCAGGATCATGATCAGGTTGAGGTGGTCGAAATCCAGCATGCGCTCGCCGACGCTCATGTCCGGAGTCCAGACGATATGGACCGAGGCGTCGCGTTCCTGCAGCACCTCCAGAAAGGCCGCGACCACCAGGGGGTCGAACATGCGGCCTGCCTCCTGGCGGATCCAGTCCACGGTCTTCTCCTCGCTCCAGGCATGTTTGTAGGGCCTTTCGGACATCAGGGCGTCGAACACATCGGCCAGGGCGGCGATGCGGCCCTCCAGGGGGATCTCCTCCCCGGCGATGCCTGTCGGATAACCGCCACCGGCGAATTTTTCATGATGGGTGCCGGCGATCCGTTTCGCCATGGCCAGGTGGCCTGAGTCGTTCAGGAAAGTGTTCAGATGGCGCAGCAGATCCCTGCCCTGCTCGGCATGCCTCTGGATGATCAGGCGTTCCTCGGGATCCAGTATGCCCGGCTTGAGGAGAATGCGGTCGGGAACCGCCACCTTGCCGATGTCGTGCAGCACGCTCGCCAGGGCGATGTTGTCCAGGAAATGGCGGGTCAGGGTCTGGGGAAAGTGCCCCTGGCGGGCCAGCATGCGCGCGATGGCATGGGTCATGCGCGCCACCCGCAGCACGTGGTCCCCGGTGGTCTGATCCCGGCTTTCCGCCAGTTCCGCCAACGCCAGCACCGTGGCCCGGTTGGAGCGGTGCAGGGAGTTGAGCGTGTTGTACTGCTCCGTCATGTCGCTCATGCTGAACGCAAAACCGCCCTCCCGCATGGTACGGCCATGCACCGCCAGCCATCCGCCGGCCAGACAGAACTCCGTCGGCTTGTAGGAGGTCCGGTTGGCGATGGCCTGTCGCAATTCCGTCACCAGCGCGTTTCGGCACGCCTCGTTCACGCGGGCGGCAGTGTCCAGCAGCGTCAGGAATTGCTCCAGGCTCTGTCCCACGGGTTGGGTCTCCTGCAACCCGAGCATTTCCAGCAGGCGCGGATTGCAAAAGAGGATGGTTCCGGTTGCGTCGGCCAACAGAATGCCGCGATCCGATTCCTGAAGGTATTGTTTCATGAGTTGTTCTTGTTTCATTGTGAAGATCCACTGGCGCGGCCTCTTTTGCGAAAGACCAGATAGAGGAGAGGAATCAAAAAAAGCGTCATCACGGTGGAGAATGCCAGGCCCCAGACGATGGAGGTGGCCACCGGTCCCCAGAGCAGGGAGGTCCCGCCCAGTCCCGTGGCCAGGGAGGCGAGGCCGCCGATGGTGGTGACCGAGGTGATGAGAATGGGAATCACACGGCGTCTGGAGGCGAACAGGATCGCATGCAGGGGCGACATGCCGCCACGGCGGCGGTCGTTGGCCGCCGCGATCAGGACGATCGCCGAGTTGACCGCGATCCCGGACAGGGCCACCACCCCGTACAAGGTGTACAGGCTCAGGGGATGGCCGGTGATCAGCAGGCCGCACACCACGCCGATGAAGGCCATGAAGATCGTGGAGAGGATCAGCAACGGTTGGAAATAACTGATGAATTGTGTGCCCAGAATCAGATACAACAGCCCGAACCCGAACAGAAAGAGCAGCGCGATGGCGTCCACGGCCTCGTAAATGTCGTCCAGGATGCCGGAAAAGTCCAGATCCACGCCGGGAAAGCGGGCGCGGATTTTGGCCCATTCCCGCTTGAGGCGCTCGTTGGCCGTCACCACGTCCAGGCGTGTCCGGTCGATGTCGGCCTCCACGGTGATGGCGCGTCGATAGTTGTAGTGGTGCACGGTATCCACGCCCTGACGCTGGAGAGGCCGGGTGAGGGTGGCCAAGGTGGCCGCGCCGCCGCCGGGCAGGGCGACGGGCAGGTTGAGGATGGCGTCCACCCCATCCGGGGAGGTGGATTTGGCCAGAACGCGCACCTTGACCTCTTCGCCCTGGTGCTGAAAGGCGGCGGCTGTCTCCCCGTCGCCCAGCAGGCGGATCAGGCGGGCGATGGTGGCGGGCGAAAGGCCGGCGCGCTGGAGTGCCCCATCATCCGGGGAAAGGGTCAGTTCCCGGCTGCCAAGGGCGAAATTGTCCGTGACATCGGCAAGTTCCGGCATGGCGGTCAGGATCTCGCGGATCGCCCTGGTGGCGGCGCGCAACTCTTCCAGGTCGCTGCCGCGCACCTTGACGCTGATCGGCCTGGTCACCGGGGGTCCGCCGGATATGGGCAGGAAAGAGATGTTTTCCGGGCCGGGAGTGGCCAGGACCGCCTGGCGCATGCCGTCGATGATGGCGCGCACCGAGCGGCCCGAAGCCCGTTCCGGCAGCAGGCTGACCAGAATCTGCCCGAAGCGGTCGCCGAATTCGGGGGCGGTATCGGTCAGCATCTGGCCGGCATAGGGGAGCACGGTGCGGGCCTCGCCGGGTTGCAGTCCGGCCTGCACCCGTTTTTCCACCTCCAGGGTGGTGCGCATGGTGCGCTCCAGGGTGGAGCCGGCGGGCATCCGGATGTTGACATAGAACAAAGGCAGCGGGTCCATGGCGAAGAAGTCCACCTTCAGCATGCCGGATCCCACCACCCCGAAAGAGGCCATCAGAAGACCGCCAGCCACCCCCATGGAGAGTCCCGGACGCCGCAGCACCTTGACCAGCAGGCGGATATAGCCGATGCGGATGGCCCCCTGCAAACGGGCGCGCCATCGTTCCATGGGGGTGGGGGGGCGCCGTTCCCAGCGCATGGCCGCCACATGGGCGGGCAGCATCCAGAAGGCCTCGACCAGGCTGATGCACAAGGTCAGGGAGACCACCAGCGGGATCACCCGCATGTATTGCCCGAGGATGCCGGGCAGCAGCATGAGGGGCAGAAAGGCCGCCATGGTGGTCAGGGAGGAGGAGGCCACCGGAATCGCCACCTCCGCAAGCCCCGCCATGGCGGCATCCATGGCATCGACGCCCCGCGCCAGGCGCAGGGAGATCGCCTCCACCACCACCACGGCGTCGTCCACCAGCATCCCCAAGGCGATCACCACGCCCAGCAGCACCATGAGGTTCAGGGTATGGCCGGCGGCATACAGGAGAATGAAGGTCCCGGCCAGGGCAAAGGGGATCCCCAGGCTGACCAGGATGGAGATGCGCAGCCCCAGGAACAGCCAGGTGATGGCGAAGACCAGCATCAGGCCCAGCAGGGCATTGCTCTCCATGACCGAGAGGGCATTGCGTACCGTGGGGGTTTGATCGTCCACCAGCAGGGTGCGCACTCCGGTACGGGGGTGCAGTTCGTCCCTTTGTTCCAGGTAGCGTCCGATCTTCCGGGTGAGTTCCAGGGTGTTGACCCCTGGACGCCTGGTGATGGTGAACAGAACGCCGGGTTTGCCCTGAAAGCGCACGGCCCGCTCGGCCTTTTTGCGTCCCCGCGTCACATCGGCCAGCCGGTCCAAGGTGATCTCTCCCTCCCGTCCGGCGACGGGCCAGCGGGCCAGTTGTGCCGGGTCCGGGGTGATGCCCTGAAAGCGCAGCAGGCGGTTGCCGTCGCCGATGGCCAGCGCCCCGGCTGCCACATCCCGGAAGCGGGCCGTCACGGCATCGGCGAGACGTGTCGCATCCACCCCCAGGGCCGCCGTTTCGACCGGGTCGAAGCGCACCTGCAGTTCGGGGTCGCGCAGTCCCAGGGTCAGCACCTGGTCCACCCCCTGGATCCCCTCCAGGTCCTTTTTCACGTGGCGCGCTTGTTGGCGCAGGTTCTCGTCGTCGGCCTCTCCGGTCACCAGGGCCATGGCCGTGGGCCAGCCGTTGGCGCTGGTGATCTCCATGATGAACGGGTCTGCGGCGTCGGACGGGAGTTCCCGTTGCTTGTTCTGGATCTCCCGGCGCAGGTCGTTGGCCCGTTTGTCGAAGCTGCGCTCGTCCATTTCGTTGAAGCGCACCAGCATGTTGGAGGTGGCGTCGCTGCTCGACGAGAGCACGAAACGGATGTCCGGGATCTTGCGCAGGGCCTCTTCCAGGGGATCGGTGACCAGTTTCTCGATCTCTTCCGCCGCCGCGCCGGGCAGGACGGTGACAATGCTGATCCAGTTGAAGTTCATGTCCGGGTCCTGTTGCCGGGGCAGCAGGGCATAGGCGGAAAATCCCAGCACCAGCACCAACAGAAAGGTGAGGTTGGCCAGCACATGGTTGCCCAGCACCGTGCGGATCATGGCGTTGTTCTCACCCCTGCATCGTGGCTGAGTCCCTCCCTGCCGTCCAGGATGATCTCCTCGGCGGGGTCGAGGTCGTCTGCCGGGGCCGGATGGCCCTCCATGGCCCCGGGGATCGGGTGAAAAAACGCCTTGCCCTGGCGCAGCAGAAATACTCCTGTCTCGTTGCTGCGGGTGACGAAGGTCCAGGGCGGGAGGTGGGGCCGGGCATCCTGCCAGAGCAGGCGTCCCGTGCTGCCGGGCACCGGTTTTTCCTGTGTGAACCGCAGGCGGGCATCCAGGGTGCGGGAGACGGGATCGGCATACGGCACCACGGCGCGCAGGGTGACCGGATAGCGCCTGCCGGCGTGGGCGAACGCCATGTCGGCGGCCTTGCCCAGTCCGTCCGCGCGCACAGCGTCGATGCGGGCCGACAGTTCCAGGTCATCGGTATCCACCAGTTGGATGAGCGGGGTGCCCGGCGTGGCCGTGGCGCCGATGCGGGCCGGCCTTTGCACCACCACGCCGGCGAACGGGGCGGTGATCAGGCATTTTTCCATCTGGGTGCGGGCCTCCTCCAGGGAGGCCTGCGCGCCATGAATGCGGGCCTCGAGGGTTTTGACCTCGGCCTGCTTGCGCTCCAGCGTCTCCTCGGCGGCGTGATTGGCGCGTTGGAGCCGTTCCAGACGTTGCGTCTGCCTGAGGGCATCGTCCCGTTGCGCCTGCAGGGCCTCCAGTTCGGCGGCGGCCCGCCGCGCGGCCAGTCGGTAGGCCCAGGGATCCAGCCGGACCAGGGGCGCGCCTGCCTGGACGTTGTCGCCCACCCGCACCGGCAGTTCCAGAACGCTCCCCGTGACCTGCGTCGTCAGGAGTCCATCCTGGAGCGCCAGGGTTTCCGCCGGGGCCTCTTCCCGTGGATGGATCAGGAGTTGGCTGACGGGGCGCGTCGTCACCTGGGGAGGCTCCCCGGCCAGCGCTGCAGGGAGGCCGGTCGGCGGTTGCCAACAGGTCAGGGCCAGCAGCAAGGAGCAAACGCGTTTCATGGGCGCAGCCTGACGGTGGCTTCCACCCGGTTGCCCGGTGCCACATAGCGCAGGGTGTCGAAGCTGGTGTGGTTGGCGATGGCGATGCCCCGTCCATGGGAATGGGTGACACGGTGGGGGTCGATGTCCAGGTAGCTTTGCCAGTCGAATCCGTTGCCCTGGTCTGTGATCACCAGGCGCAGTTCCTCCCGGGTGCGCGTCAATTCCACGCTGGCCTTGCGGTCACGATACTCGGGGAGTTGCAGCCGATGCGCGATCTCCTCCTCCCAACGGTTTTCCAGAAACAGGCGTCCCTTGTCCTCGTAGGTCAGGCCCAGATTGCCGTGCTCGATGGCGTTGTAGAGCAGTTCCAGGATGCCCAGGCAGCTTGCATCCGGATCCGGAAAGGCGCTGGCGAGGAGTTCGGCAACCGTGCCGGCCTCTTCCATGGTGCGCAGTTCCAGTTGCAACCCGGTGATCAGCGTCATCCCGGCCAGAGTGCTGGCAAGCCGGTGACGCAGCCTCTTGCGGAATCGGGCGCTCTCGAAGGCCGAGCGGACGATGGTCAGCAGTTGATTCTGATCCACCGGTTTGGTGAGATAATAATAGGCCCCGGCATCGATACCGGCGGCGATCTCTTCCGAGGAGGTCCTGGCGGTTTGAAAAATGACCGGAATTTCGGTCAGGATGTTGTTGAGATGCATGCGGGCGAGGACTTCCATGCCGTCCATGTCGGGCATCATGATGTCCAACAGCACCAGATCGAACGCCTCCGGATGGGATTCCAGCAGGGTGAGGGTCTCCCGGCCATCCTTGGCGGTGCGCAGTTCGCAGGGCAGATGACACGGGTGCGAGGTGTCGCGCAGGAATTCCTCCAGGAGCAGGAGATTGGTCGGATTGTCGTCGGCCAAAAGGATTCTGGGGTGATTCATGGGGATTGCCGCCTTGTTCGGAGTTCTTGGCTGGGCATGATTCTAATGGAGTGCGCCCCGGTTCGCAATACGGCTGGTGCGATCGCTTGGCTTTGCTGGCGCGATCTGGTAGAAAGAGTGCTGGGTGGGAGGGACCGGTGGTCGGGGGAGGGAGAGGAGTCAGTGGATGGATGTGTCTGATTTGTTGTCGAAGACCAAACTGTTCGCGGGCGTGGATGGCGCGGCCCTGCGCGAGATCGCACGGTTCACCGAGCGGCACATCTTCGAGTTCACCTACGGTCAGGATCGGGTCATCATTTCGGAAAAGGATCACGATGGACCGGATTTGTACCTGATTCTCTCCGGCGAGGTGACGCTCAATCGGGAGTTGGATCATCGTGGCATCCGGTTGCGCAAGCGGATCGAAACCCTGGAGGACGAGGTGTATGGCGAGATCGCCTGGCTGTTGAAGCAGAAGCACCTGTCGGATGTCTACACACGCTCGCGGGTGGTCCTGTTGCGCATCGACGGGGCGCGCCTGGACAGCTTTCTGGAGGCGAATCCGCAGGTTGCCGCACTGTTCTGGAAACGGATCGCCGAGACGGTGGCCAAGCGGTTGACCTGGACCTTCATGGAATACCGTGCCACCTTGGAGTGGGACAAGATTTTCAAATTCTAGCATGCTTGGGGGGCATTCACGATGCGCGATCAGGTGGATCTGAGCCTTTATCCCTTTTCCAGACCGTTCGGGCGCGAGGAGCAGGCGGTGTTGCTGGCCGATCCGGAGAATCTGCGCGCCGTGCAGCCGGGGGAGGTGTTGATCCGCGAGGGCGAACACGACCGGGACATGTGGTTGCTGCTTGCCGGGCGGTATATGGTCATCAAGCAGGTGCAGCCCCATTTTCCCCTCGGCACCTTGCAGGCTGGGAGCTTTTGCGGCGAAATCGCCTGGTTCACCGGACAGGCGCGCACCGCCAGCATCATCGCCACGGAACCGGGTCTGGCCTTGCGGCTCTCCTTCGCGCGGCGCGGCGAACTGGCCGAGACCCTGCTGGTCAAAGTCTATCACAATGTCCTGGCGGACGTGTCGAAGCGCAAGGTCTACATGAATCAAATCCTCTTCCGGTTGGCCGAACTGGAGCGGGTCCATTATGGCGCCTCACCGATGAGCAGTCCCGTGGGCTACATCAAGGGAGGGTCGTTTTTCGACGGGTTCACCCCGGAGCAGGAGCGCCTGCTGCGCACCCTGCCGCCAGGGATGGATCGGTTGCGCCCCGGCGACAGGGTCTTTTCGCAAGGCGAGCGCGGCGATGCGGTGTTCATTCTGCTGCGGGGCAGCGTCATGGTCGCCATGCGGGAGGCCCCGGACATGCCGTTGATCCATCTGGGGCCGGAGCGGGTGGTCGGAATGGATGCCCTGTTCGGCCATGCGCACGACAACCATTGCATCGCCACGGAGACGTGCGAGGGGCTGCGCATTTCCCTGGAGGCCCTGGAGGCCCTGGATGCCAAATGTCGCGTATCGTTTTACGGGCAGGTGGCCATCTCCCTGATCAACCGGCTGGCGTCGCTCAATCTCGCCAGGATCAAGCTGGAACACATGGAAGGCAAGATGTGGTTCGGCGGTTGACCAGGGTTGGGGTGGTGACCGGCGGCCTCTGGCTGGCCGGGTGTGCCACGATGTCGCCTCCGGCGGATGTGGGGGATGCCTGTGTCATTTTTCAGGACCGCTCCGGGTGGTATGCGAAGAGCCTGGCGGCCCAGAAGAAATGGGGCGTGCCCATGGCGGTGCAACTGGCGATCATCCACCAGGAGTCCCGCTTCAAGCAGGATGCCAGGCCGCCTCGTTCCATGCTGTTCTGGTTCATTCCCGGGCCGCGTCCCTCCACGGCCTTCGGCTATGCCCAGGCCCTGGATGGCACCTGGGCGCAGTACAAAAAGCAGACCGGCGCCTGGTCCGCGGATCGGGACGACTTCGGCGATGCGGTGGATTTTATTGGCTGGTATGTGGACCAGAGTCACAAGTTGTGCGGCATTCCCAAGTGGGATGCCCGGAGGCAGTATTTGGCCTATCATGAAGGGCAGCGTGGATATAACAATAAGTCATATGCAAAAAAGTCATGGCTGCTCAAGGTGGCGCAAAAGGTGGAGAAGAATGCCGAAAAATACCAGTCCCAGTTGAACCGGTGCGGCAAAAACGATCCCGCCGGGTTGAGTTACTGGCCGTGAATCGCTTGGGAGGGGGGTAAAAGAAAACGGGTCAACCGGTCACAGGCGCTAGAGGGGGGGAGGCCGCGACTCGATTGACCCGTGGGCGACAATGCAGGCAAAGCCTCATTGATCACCTTCCGCTACATTCTTTTTTAGAATGCAATTTGAATTCGAACGCAAAGCAGTTTATATTGGCATCCTTGAAGGTGCAAATTTTTTTTTGGAACCTGTGGTATTTATCAATCGGTGGAATGGAAGACAATGCACGATCTGGTCCGTTTTGATTTGAATTTATTGGTGGCCTTCGATGTCCTGATGACCGAACGGGGCGTGACGCGGGCGGGCCGCAGGCTGGGGATCACCCAGGCGGCCATGAGCAACACCCTGCGGCGCTTGCGGGAGATCTTCGACGACCCGTTGTTCGTCAAGATCGGGTTGCGCATGGAGCCGACGGCCCGTGCCCTGGAGTTGGCAGGTCCGGTGGAACGGGCGCTGCGGGAGGTGCGCCAGGCGCTGAACCAGGAGCGGTTCGAGCCGTCCAGGGCGGAATACCTGTTCCGGATCGGCATGGTGGATTATGCCTCGGTGCTGCTGCTGAATCCGCTGCTGGAACTGTTGCGCCGGAAGGCCCCGGGGGTGACCCTGGAACTGGTGGATATCGGCGGGGAGGAGGAACGCTCGGTCCTGGAGAGCGGCGAGGCGGAACTGGTGTTCAGCCGTTTCCAGTGGGTGCCGCCGAACATCCTGCTGCATCGGGTGTTCCAGATGCAGTACGCCTGCCTGTTCCGCGCCGGTCATCCCCTGGTCCGGGAGAATGGGGAGTTGACCCTGGAGGCCTTTCTGGAGGCAGAACATGTCCATTTCTATCCCCGCGGGCTGACCAGCACGGTGGTGGACGAATCCCTGGCCCACATGGGGCGTTCCCGCAAGATCAAGGCGCGTCTCTATTCCCTGGCCAATCTGCCCATGGCCGTGGCGGAGAGCGACATGATGGCCATCCTGCCGGATCGGGTGGCGCATCGTATCGCCCGCCCGTTCGGATTGCAGGTGGCCCCGGTGCCCGTCAACACCCCTCCCTTGCGCATGGCCCTCGCCTGGCACCCCCGCACCGAAAAGAGTCCCCCCAACATCTGGCTCCGGGAAGAGGTGAAGGCGTTGCTGGAACGACCGGAGGATGTCTGAACCAGGCGACGCCCGGATCGTCGGTCGGGAGAGCCTGGTCACGCTGTTTGCCCAGGGCCGCTTTGCGGATGTGGAAGAACAGGCCCGTCTCCTGCTCGCCCGTCATCCCGACGACGGATTCTTCTGGAAGGCCCTGGGTGTCGCCCTGCAGGCCCGTGGCGGGGTGGCCGAGGCGGCCATGGCCATGGAAAGGGCGGTGGAATTGCAGCCGGACGATGGCCAGGGCTGGATCAATCTGGGCATCCTTTGCCAGAAACTGGGCCGCCTGGACGGGGCCGAAGGCGCCTTGCGTCGCGCCCTGACCCTGGATCCCGGCTCCGTGGCGGCCTGTTTCAATCTGGCCAACGTGCTGGCGGCCCGGCAGCGCTCCGGCGAGGCGGAAGCCGCTTACCGGCAAGCCTTGCGTCTGAACCCGGAGCAGGCCGACGTGCATTTCAATCTGGGGGTGCTGCTCCACGGGCTGGACAGACTCCCGGAAGCCGAGGAGGCGTTTCGCGCCGCCATCCGCTGTCGTCCCGACCATCTCCAGGCGCGTGGCAATCTCGGCAAGGTGCTTAACGAAAGCAACCGTCCCATCGAGGCGGAAAAGGTCCTTGGGGAGGCCTTGCGCCTCCAGCCGGAATATGCCGAAGCTATTAATAATTTAGGTGTTTCCTTGAATTTGCAACAGCGCGGCACGGAAGCCGAAGCCGCCTGGCGCGAGGCCATGCGCATCGATCCCGGGATGGCGGGCGCCTTCAACAACCTGGGCGTGATGCTGGCCGGACAGGACCGCGTGACCGAGGCCGAGGCGCTTTACCGGGAGGCCGTGCGTCTCGCGCCCATGGAAGCCGGCGCCTGGCGCAATCTGGGGAATTTGTGTTGGGATCGGGGCGACCTGGCAGAGTCCCTGACCTGCTACCGCCGGGCATTGGCCATCCGACCGGATTTTCAGGGGGCATTGAGTGATCTGACGTATGCGTTGATGTATGCGTGCGACTGGCCGGCCCTGGCAGAGGTGCTGCCCGTCTTGCAGGAAGGGTTGCGCGCGGGGCGGGGGGAGGTCAGTCCGTTCAAGCTGCTGTTTTTGCCGGTCACCCCCCTGGATCAGCGCACCGCCGCCACGCGCTATTGTGCGCGGCACAACTTCATGGCGGCTCCGGCGGTGGTGGCACCGCGACCCGCCCGGCGGTTGCGGATCGGCTATCTCTCCAGTGATTTCCGGGAGCACGCCGTGGCCAGTCTGCTGGTGGAGGTGTTGGAACGGCACGACCGGGAGCGGTTCGAGATTTTTGCCTATTCCAACACCGCAGACGACGGCTCCACACTCCGGGCGCGCATCGTGGCCGCCTGCGATCATTTCCGCCCGGTGCATGGGCTGGCCGATCCCGTGGCCGCGCGGTGCATCGCCGAGGATGGGGTGGAGATTCTGGTGGACCTGCAGGGGTTCACCAAGGGCAGCCGCCTTGGAATCCTCGCCTTGCGACCGGCGCCGGTACAGGTGACGTGGCTGGGTTATCCCGGCACACTGGGGGATGCGCGGCTCGCGGATTATCTGATCGGGGATCCGATCGTCACGCCGCCGGAGCATGCCGGCCATTTCGGCGAGACCCTGGCGTTGCTTCCGCACTGTTATCAACCCAATGACCGCAAGCGACGCACCGCCGCCATCCCCACGCGGAGTATGGCGGGGCTGCCGGAAGAGGGATTGGTGTTTTGCAGTTTCAACCAGGGCGTCAAGTTCAACCCGGAGAGTTTCGATCTCTGGTGCCAATTGCTGCGGGCCGTGCCGGAGAGCCGGTTGTGGCTGCCTGACCAGGGTAGCGTGCCTGTCGACCGTTTGCGCGGCGAGGCGGGGCTGCGGGAGGTGGATCCCGAGCGGTTGATTTTCGCACCCAGGCTGCCGGACATTGCCGATCATTTGGCCCGTCTGGCATTGGCGGATCTGGCGCTGGACACCTTTCCGTACACCTCGCATACCACGGGAAGCGATGCCTTGTGGGTGGGGGTGCCGCTGGTGACCCGGATCGGGGAGACCTTTGCCTCCAGGGTCGGGGCCAGTTTGCTGCATGCGGTGGGTCTGCCGGAATTGGTGACCACCGACTGGGAGGGCTGGTTCGATCTGGCGTTGCGTCTGGCGCGCGACCCGAACCGGTTGCAGGCCATCCGCAGGCATCTGCTGCAGGATCGGGAGCGTCATCCCCTGTTCGATACCGTGCGTTTCACGCGCAACCTGGAGCGGTTGTATGGGCGCATGTGGGAGCAATACCGGGCGGGCAGGCGGGAGATGCTGCTGCCGGATGGCCCTTCATGACTTGGCGTGGGCAACCCATTCCCGCAGAGCCTAGTCCATGCGTGTTTGCCATCCCTTGCCTTGCGCGCGGGAAAAGACGATCACCTACAACGTGATGACCGACCCTTCCGCCGGGGCGACGCAGTCGCAGGAGGCGCCGAGCCGGTGCAGATGCGCGCGGGTTTGCGCCAGCTTGGCATCGATGTCGGCATCCTTCTGGTCCGGGTCGTGGTGAAACAGACACAGGGTCTTGACCCGCGCCTGATGGGCCAGTTCCGCCACCTGCCGGGGGGCGGAGTGTCCCCAGCCGGCATGGCGGACGTAGGCTTCGTCCGTGTAGGTGGTGTCGATGATCACCATGTCGGCCTCCTCCACGAAACGGACGAGCTTGCGCAGATAGGCCGGATTGTGGTGGGGGTGTTCCGGGGGGTGGAGTTCGTTGTCGGTGATATAGGCCACGCGGCGTCCCCCATAATCCACGCGGTAGCCTAAGCAGATGCCGGGATGGTTGAGGAGCATGGTGGAGACCAGGGCGCCATGGCCCACGTCCCACTGCTCCTCCTGGATGTCCCGGAAGTAGACCCTGGCGCTGAACTCCTTGATGCGGATTGGAAAATAAACACCGTCCATCTGGTCGGAGATCATTTGCCGGGTGGAGATGCCGTTCTGGTTGGCCCCGCAGATTTCGAACTCGTTGCCCTTGATGTAGAGCGGAACCAGAAAGGGCAGGCCGTTGATGTGATCCCAGTGCGGATGGGAAATCAGGATTTTGCACGCCATGGGAAATTTTTTTGCCGCCAGCAGGTGGTCGGAGAGATTCTTGATGCCGGATCCCGCGTCGAAAACGAACATCGGGCCTTTGGGGAGATGCAAGGTGACGCAGTTGGTGTTGCCGCCGTAGCGAACCGTATGGGGGCCGGGGACCGGCAGGGTGCCGCGCACCCCCCAGAAACGCACCTGCAGCGTGTCCTGAAAGACCTCTTCCAGCCTGGCGAGAAAGGGTCTGGGTTCAATGGGTTTGATGAAATAGGCATCGGCGCCGAAGCGGATGGCGCGCTGGCGGTCGAACTCGTAGGGCTTGGCCGAAACAATGACGACCTTGATGGCGGCGTAATCCGGGTTGGCGCGGATTTTTTGGCACAGTTGCAGCCCATCCAGATTGGGCATCATGATGTCGAGCAGGACACAATCCGGTCGCAATGCCTCGATCCGCTCCATGGCCAGGAGGCTGTCGGTTTCTCCGGTGACCGTGTAGCCCGCCTTTTCCAGGAGGGAGCGTATCATGGAGACATGGTCGGGATCGTCGTCCACGACCAGGGCGGTGCGTTGGGTCGTCATGCCGGGGTGGTCCCTTGTCGCGAGTGGCGTTCCCGTTCCCTGCCTGCGGCTTCGGCGGCATCGTGGCGACCGATGGCGGAAAACAGGCGGATGGCCTCCTGGTACGCGGTGTCCGGGTCACGCTTCTCCTGGACCTGGACGCGTGCCTCCAGCAGCGCACACTGGGCCAGATCCGGCAGGTCGTTGCGACCGGCGGCGATCTGTCTGGCCTCTTCCAACTGATTGCGGGCCTTGGAGGCGGCGCCCATGGCCAGATGAAGCTCGCAGAGCGTCCAGAGATTGGAGACCACTTTGCGGGTGAGACCGAGTTGCCGGTGCAGCTTGAGGGCCTCGCGCAACGCCTTCTCGGCCTCGGCCAGGCGGTTGAGGCGCGACAGGCAGATCCCCATGCGCATCAGGGCGGTGCCGGCCCCGAAGGGATTTTCGATGCGCGTCATGATCTCGTGGGAGTGTTCGAAGTATTGCAACGCCTCTTCCAGGGCGCCGTTCTTCTCGTGCAGGAAGCCCATGGAAAGGTAGAGATTGGCGGTCTGGCGTTTGTCGCCCAGTTCCATGAAGATCTTCAGGCTCTTGCGGTTGAAGGCCAGCGCCAGTTCCAGGTCGCCCTGGTGTTCCAGGATGACGCCCAGATTGTTGCAGACCATGGCGATCCGTTCCTGGGCGTTGTGTGCCTCGAAGATGGCCAATGCCCGGCGGGCGCGCAGGGCGGCCTCGTCCCGCTGGCCCATGCGGTTGAGGATCCAGCTTTCGTTCATGAGCAGCATGCCCAGATCCATGGAGTCGGGCTGGCCCTGGAGTTCCTGGTGCGCCTGTTCGTAGACCGCCATTGCCTGTGGGTAGTCGTCCATCTTTTCGTGCAGGCGACCGATGCGGCGCAAATGCTCGATGCGCGCCTTGGGGTCTTCCATGGCGGTCAGGATCCATTGGCGGATGGCGATGGCGGCAGAGAATTCGCCGGCGAGTTCCCGCACCTCGGAAAGGGCGACTGCGGTCTCTGCCAGGGGCAGCGGCGGGTCGGTCAGCCCCTTGCCCAGTTCCAAAGCCCTTTCCAGGGCAGAGGCCGCCACGCTGTTGGCATGGGTCTCCTTGGCCTTCAGGCCGCTCTTGACCAGGTGGAAATAGGCCTGGGGGGCGATCTCGGCGCGCAGGTAGTGCTGGGCCAGGACCTCGTGGTGGTCTTCCAGCCGGTTGGCGTAGAGATCCTCGATCTCTGCGGCCACGGCAGCGTGGAGTTCCCGTCTTTTCTTGAGCAGCAGCGTCGAGTAGATCGCCTCCTGGATCAGGATGTTGCGGAAACTGTATTCGATCTCCGGGAAGGATTTGGACTCGAAGATGACGTTCATCTCCCCCAGTTGGGCGAGTTTCGGTTCCAGCTCGGTGCCGGGAAAGAGGCGTTGCAGCAGGGCCAGACGGAAGACCGGGCCGATCACCGAGGCGGCGAGGAGGATCTCCTTGTACTCTGTGGCGAGCTTGTCGATGCGGGCGATGAAGATCCCCTGGATCGAGGAGGGGATGGAGACCTCATCGAGGTTTTTGATCACCCTGGGGGCGCCATCCGGGTTGATGGCGACGATGCCCTCGTCCAGGAGGTTGCGCACGATCTCCTCGATGAACATGGGGTTGCCGTCCGCGCGGCTGCGCACCAGTTGCAGGATCGGCTCCGGGACATCGTCCGAGCGCAGGAGTTGGCGGGTCAACTCGTCGCACTCGGCTGGGGAGAGGTGCTTGAAGTGGATCTCGGTGGCCAGGTCGTCCAGTTCCTTGTCGGCGATCAGGGGGAGCTTGCTGGAGGGATGGTCGCTGAAGGGCCGCATCAGCAGCAGCAGCAGAATCGGCGCCTGCTTGACCCGTTCCAGGAGCGAGGCGATCAGTTCCACGGAGGTGGGGTCGGCGTAATGGATATCCTCCAGGGAGAGGATCAGGGGCTTGCGGGCGGCCAAGGCGTGGAAAAACCAGCCGCAGGCGCGGAAGATGCCCAGTTTGATCTCCTGGGAGTTCATCCGTTCCAGGGGGATGTCGAATTCGGCGCCGAGTTTCAGGCCGAGGAGAGCGCCGATGAAGACCAGTCCCTTGCGGGTTTCCTCGGCGTGGATCTCTTCCGGATCGAGGCCCAGCAGCAGGGGCAGGTTCTGGGTGAGTTTGTCGGCCATGGCCTCGTGCAGGTCTTCCGAGTCGATGTTGAGGAGCTGGCGGAAGAGTTCGATGAAGACGGCGTAGCTGGTTTCCCGGCTGAAGGAGCGGCAGGTGCCTTCCAGGACCTGGATGCGGTCGCCCTTGAGGTATTGTTTTTTGATCTCCTGATGGATACGGCTTTTGCCCACGCCCGCCGGGGAGATGAGGAAAACGACCAGTCCCTGGCCTGTGGTGTGGCGGTCCAGGCAGGCGCGCAGGGTTTCCATTTCCCGGTTGCGTCCCACCAGGGGGATGCTCTCCCTGGCCAGGTCGCTGTCCCGTTCGACGCGGCTTTTGGCGCGGACCAGTTCGTAGACGGCCACCGGATCCTTTTTGCCCTTGACCTTGATCGGCTCGTGGCGGACGAATTCGAACAGGTTGCGGGTGAGGTTGTAGGTATAGCCGGAGACGAAGGTCTGGCCGTTGCGGGCCAGGGATTCGAGGCGGGCGGCCAGATTGACGGTATCGCCCATCACGGTGTATTCCATTTTTTTGTCGGAGCCGACGCCACCGGCGATGACCATGCCGGAGTTGATGCCGGTATGCAGGGTCAGGGGGGTTTCCAGGCGGCCTTGCAGGCTGGCGTTGTACTCCTCCATTTCCTTTTGCATGTCCAGGGCGGCGCGCAGGGCGAGTTCCGGGTCGTTTTCGTGGGTGACGGGGGCGCCGAAGAGGGCCATGATGCAGTCGCCGATGAACTTGTCCACGTACCCTTCGTAGCGGTGTACGATGTCGGCGAGCATTTTCATGCAGCCGTTCATGATATTGGTGACCTCTTCCGGATCCATTTTTTCGCTCATGGCGGTGAAGCCGGAGATGTCGGCGAAGAGGACCGTGACGTTTTTGCGTTCGGACTCCATCTGGGGTTTGACTGCAGCGGGGAGCTGGCTGGACGGAGCCGGGGTCATGGCGGGCGGGCGGACGCCGGAGGGCAGGCGGGCGCCGCACTCGCCGCAATAGAGGTCGTCGGCAGCGCTCGGTGCGCGGCAGAGGGGACAGATGGCGACCAGCGGAGTCCCGCAGCGGGTGCAGAAGTGGACCCCCTGACGATTCTCCAGTTGGCAATGGCTACATTTCACCGGGTGTATCCTCTCGGTTGGCGGAGTCGGGGCAGACAGACGCGTCATGCCTCGGATCTTGTCCATTCTAGGGACGACACCGAAAATATTGCAAGAAATGTTCCCTGATTGGTGCTGTGATCGTGGGTCCAAGGGCGTTGATCGCCACAGGTTTGGCATCGCAACAAGACACGATCACCGTTATGTACGGTGGCGTACCGCTTTGTTGAGTTCATTTTCCTGATTTCGAATGACGCAAGCGTAAAGAATGCAAGCAAGTTTGTCAATCGTTTTCCGCAGGGTCGGAGCTGTCTGATGGTTGTGAGTGAGTCATAATGCTCATGAAAAATTTTTCGCCGCAGTGTATGTCGCTTGACAGGCTTAGTAAGAATGGGTATCATTTAAATATTAGAGACGCTTCCAGCAACCCCAGCCAAAGCAAAGAACCATGCGGCCAGCCACGCCACTGCTTACCATCGATGCCATCTCCTGTGGCCACGACCCGGCCAATCCGGTGATCCGCGAGCTTTCCTGCCAGGTCGTCCAGGGGGAGATGGTCAGCCTGCTCGGGGCCAGTGGCTGCGGCAAGACCACGGTCCTGCGCGCCATCGCCGGATTCGTCCCGCTGTTGGCCGGGACCATCCTGCTGCGCGAGGAACGCCTCTCCGCACCGGGCTTCACCTTGGCCCCGGAACGGCGACGGGTCGGCATGGTGTTTCAGGATTATGCCCTCTTTCCCCATCTCACCGTGGAAGAGAACGTCGCCTTCGGCCTGAAAGGGCGTCCAAAAGAGGAAATCCGTACCGTCACCCGCGACATGCTCCATCTGGTCGGCATGGAATCCCTGGGACGCCGCCATCCCCACGAACTCTCCGGCGGCCAGCAGCAGCGCACGGCCCTCGCCCGCGCCCTGGCCCCCAAACCGGCCTTGATCCTCCTGGACGAACCCTTCTCCAATCTCGACGTGGATCTGCGGGAACGCCTCGCCCTGGAGGTGCGCCAAATCCTCGTCAGCCAGGAGATGACCGGCATTCTTGTCACCCACGATCAGCACGAGGCCTTTGCCTGGGGCGATCAGGTCGGGGTGCTCCACGAGGGCAATCTGCGCCAATGGGACACCCCCTTCGCCCTCTACCACCGACCGGTCGATCCCTTTGTGGCCGGTTTCATCGGCCAGGGCACCTTCGTGGCCGGCACCTGCCTGACCCCGAATGTCATGCAGACCCCCGTCGGGCTGCTGCAAGGCACGCCGCAACCGTATCGCCCCAACCCGGGTGACCCCGTGCGCGTGCTGGTTCGACCCGATGACGTGGTCCCGGATCCCGACTCCCCGATCCACGCCCGTGTCATCCGGCGCGCCTTCAAGGGCGCCACCACCCTCTATACCCTGCAACTCGACTCCGGTTGCCAGTTGCAGTCCCTGTTCCCCTCCCACGTCGATCATGCCATCGGCGAACGGGTGCCGATCCGGGTGGCGACCGACCACCTGGTGCTGTTTGCCAATACCGGACCCGGCGTCACCATGGAATGCGTACCCTCTGCCATCAATTGACTTTAAATGAAAGGACTCCCCATGTTCAAACGACTCTTGCTGACCTTGCTCCTGTTCACCGGCGCGCCCCTCGCCAACGCGGCGGATGAGATCGTGATCTACTCGGCGCGCAAGGAACACCTGTTGAAGCCGATCCTCGATGCCTATCGCGCCAAAACCGGCGTGGAGACCCGCTATCTCACGGATGGCGAAGGCCCGCTGTTGGCCCGTCTGCAAGCCGAAGGCACCGACACCCCCGCCGACCTGCTCATCACCGTGGATGCCGGCAACCTCTGGCATGCCGCCGAACGGGGTGTGCTGGCCCCGGTCGAATCCCGCACCCTGGCCGACAACATCCCCGCCCATCTGCGCGACCCCGCCAACCAGTGGTTCGGACTCTCCGTGCGCGCCCGCACCATCGTTTACAGCACCGAGCGGGTCAAACCGGCGGATTTGAGTTCCTATGAGGATCTGGCCGATCCCAAATGGAAAAACCGTCTCTGCCTGCGCAGTTCGGAGAAAATCTACAACCAATCCCTGGTGGCCATGATGATCGCCCGTCACGGCGAAGAGGCCACCGAGCGGATCGTGCGCGGCTGGGTGGGCAATCTGGCGGCGCCGGTCTTCTCCAACGATACCAAGCTCATGGAGGCCATGGCAGCCGGCAAGTGTGACGTGGGCATCGTCAATACCTATTACTTCGGCGCCTTGCTGAAGGACAAACCCGCCACCCCCGTGGCCCTCTTCTGGGCGAATCAAGGCTCCAGCGGCACCCACGTCAACGTCTCCGGCGCGGGCGTCACCAGACATGCCAAACACAAGGCAGAGGCGATCAAACTGTTGGAGTGGCTCTCCACCCCGGAGGCGCAGCAACTCTTCGCCGAATTGAACATGGAATTCCCGGTCAACCCCGCCGTCAAGCCGCATGCCTCGGTGGCCGCCTGGGGGGATTTCAAGGGCGAGAACCTCAACCTCTCCCTGGCGGGCAAATTCCAGACCGATGCCGTGCGTCTGATGGATCGCGCCGGATACAAGTGACATGACGCCCCATTCCACCCTTGGGTGGCCCTGGAAGCCGATCCTCTGGATTTTCGTCGGCTTGATGCTTTTCCCCATCGGGGTGATCCTGTCGGCCTGGATCACCCCGGAATGGGGGGTATGGCGTCATCTGGTCGATACCCTGCTCGGGGAACTGCTGCGCAACACCCTGATCCTGTTGTTCGGCGTGACGGTGTGGGTATTGCTGCTGGGCGTGGGACTCGCCTGGCTGACGGCCATGTGCCGCTTTCCGGGGCAGCGTTTCCTGGACTGGGCCTTGATCCTCCCCCTGGCCATGCCCGCCTATGTGTTGGCCTTCAGCATGCTGGGGCTGCTCGACTACGGCGGGCCGCTGCGCGGCTGGCTCGCCTTGCGGTTCGGGCCGAACGGATACTGGTTTCCCGATACCCGTTCGCCGGGCATGGTGGTGTTTCTGTTTTCGTTGAGCCTCTATCCCTACGTCTACCTGATGGCCCGCGCCGCCTTTCTCGACCAGGGCAGGCGCATGCTGGAGGCCTCCCGCATGCTGGGCCGTTCTCCATGGGGGGCGTTTCTGCATGCCGCCCTGCCCATGGCCCGTCCGGCCATGGCAGCGGGATGCGCCCTGGCCGTCATGGAGGCCCTGGCCGATTTCGGCGCCGTGTCGGTCCTCGGCTTCAACACCTTCACCACCGCCATCTACAAGGCATGGTTCGGGATGTTCAATCTGACCGCCGCCACCCAGCTCGCATCCCTGCTGCTGCTGTTCGTGGCCGTGGCCTTGACCGTGGAGCAGGGGATGCGGGGCCGGGCGCGCTATTTTTCCAGTGACGGTCATGGTCCCAAACGGGAGCGCATCCGCTTGCGAGGCATGGCAGCGCTGCTGGCCACCACGTTCGCGGGCACGGTCTTTCTGTTGGCCTTTGTCCTGCCGGTCGGACAACTGCTGGTGTGGTCCTGGTCGCGGTTGCGGCTGGATCTGGATGGACGCTTCTGGGATCTGACCCTGCATACCGTGACCCTGGGCGTGGGCGCTGCGCTGCTGGCCACCCTGGCGGCGCTCTTTCTGGGGTTGGTCCGCAAGCGGCATGCCGGGGACCGGATCGTGCATCTGGCCCTGCGTCTGGCCACCCTGGGCTACGCCCTGCCGGGATCGGTGTTGGCGGTCGGGGTGATGCTCTGTCTGATCTGGCTGGGCAAGGGGTTCGCCTGGCTGTTTCCCGGCGTGATGCACCAGGGGCTCGCCTCCGGCGTGAGCGGCGGCATCCTGGCGTTGCTGTTCGCCTATCTGGTCCGCTTTCTGGCCGTGGCCATGGGACCGGTGGAGAGCGGCCTGGAGCGGATCCGTCCCTCCCTGGCCGAGGCCGCCCATGGCCTGGGCGCCACCTCGCGGGAGGTGGCCAGGCGGCTTTATCTGCCGCTGCTCCGTCCCGGGCTGCTGACGGCCATCCTGATGGTCATGGTCGAGGTGATGAAGGAGATGCCCGCCACCTTGCTCCTGCGCCCCTTCGGCTGGGATACCCTGGCGGTGCGCATCCATGAGATGACCTCCGAGGGGGAGTGGGAGCGGGCCGCGTTGCCTGCGGTCATGCTGGTGGCGGTCGGCCTGCTGCCGGTGTTTTTTCTGGTGCGCAAATCGGCGGGGCGGTAAACCGCATCGTCACATCCTGTCCGCAAAGACCTCTTCCAGTGACTGGGCATCCAGGAGTCGCAGGCTCCACTCCTCCAGGGATTGGGAGGTCGCCTTGGCGATCTTTTCACTGGCCCAGGTTGGGAGAGAACCAAAGCGGCGTTGTAACTGGCGTGCGAGGATTTTCGCTTCGCCCTTCTGCTCACTTTCCTGGCGTTCCCGACCCAGGAGATGCTCCAGCTTTGGGAAGGCGGACAGTTCTTCTTCAGGCATCAGATCCAGCGTCGCCTCGAACATCCTCCTCCCCATCCGCATGACGGAGTCGGGCGTGATGCCTGCGTTATCGAGATGTCGTAATGAATGACGCATGACTGTGCTCCTGAGGCCGCTCATAATGTAGTGAAATGGTGTGGAGATACGGATCAGCCCGACTTCATTCACCACTGCAAACGCTTTTTTTCGTTCTTCTTTGCGCGATGAAAAAAATTTAAGTGGTGCATTCCGGGGGGAATTTTCAAGTTCATTGAGAAAAATGATCCGAACGGGTTCCCCCCACAGAGGCGTGCTTTCATAAACACCATTCGGTCCGACTGGTTTGAATGCGAAGCGTTGCAAAAATGGTTTCCGTGCCGTGGCGGCGCTGATAATCACGGTTCGCAGTTGATGTTTTTCCAGATTTTCGCATATCCGGTACCAGGCATCGTATAATGAAGCCTGAATGAGCGCGGCTTCGTTCATGCTTTCGGTGATCTTGATTTCGGCCAGGATCCGATCGACATTCAAGTCTCGCAGCCCATCCGCCATCAGCATGTTCTGCAGTTCCGTCCGGCCACCCTCTCTGCGCTGGATCAGGATGATGTCTGCCTTGGGCGGAAAGGAGAGGAGTGGCACCTCGGTGCGGACTTCGATCCCTGTCGGTTCCAGCAGCGCTTTCAGAGTCGCGCCTACCAGACAGTGCCAACAGGTCTTTGTGCCGGGGTCGCTCAAGCGTTTTTTTCCTTGGTCTTCGTCCATGCCGTGACTTCTGCATCATATTCCGTCAACTGGTCCAGTTCGGCAAGAAAAATGTGTGCCTGGCCTTGCGGCATCGTTGCACGGATCACAAAACGGGTGCGGTGCGGCACCCGTCAATCGTTGGCGTCCGGGTCGGTGGCTTCCGGGTGATTGTGGATGGCGAAGGGGTAATGACGGCTGCGGCGCGCCAGTTCCAGGGCGCTTCTGGCGTTGGCGAGCAGGGTCTCTCCCTGGTCGCCGGACTCGGGAAAGAGCGCGACACCCAGGCGGATGTCGATGGTGACCACCTGCCCGGCGGCGAGGGGATAGGGCTGGGCGAGGGCGCGATGCAGGCGGAACACCAAAGCGAGTACCTGCTCCTCGTCGCCGCATTCCGGGGCGAAGGCCACGAATTCGTCCCCCTCCAGCCGGAAGGCGAGGTCCTCCCCGCGCAACTGCTTGCAGAGCCGCTCGGCCAGTTCGCGCAAAATCCGGTTGCGATCCTCGGCCCCGAACGGCACGGTCATCTGCTCCGGAGCCACCAAAAGCAGGGCCAGGGGACGCTGCTTGCGTCGGCACCCCCCCAGGGTGATGCCCAGGAACTCGTCCAGCATGCGCCGGTTCCCCAGCAGGGTGACCGGATCCTTGAGGGCCAGACCCTCCAGCAACTGCTTGGTGTCCACCAGGTGGGCGACATGGGCGTACAGCTTCACCGACGCCTCCGCCATGGCCCGGTCCAGCATGGCGATCTCGTTGCCGTGTGTCTCGGGGCCGAAGTGGAGCGCCTGTTCCTCCCCGGAGCAGGCCCGCACCATCGCTGCGGCCTTTTCCCGCAACTGGCGCAGGGGGCGCAGCAGAATCCGCTCCATGGCCAGCCCAAGACCGGCCAACAGCAGGACGATGAACCCCATGGAGCCGATCAGCCGCTGCCGGCTGTTGGTCAGCACCCGGCGCGCCTCCTCCAGCGGGATCGGCACCACCAGGGCGAAGGTCCGGTCCAGCACCGGCAACGGGGCATGATACAGGTTGACGGGCAGGTCGCTGTCGAACGCCATGCGCGCCCGGTTTTCCCGGATGGTGGCGGTGGCGCTTTCCTGGAGATAGCGGGCGCCCGCCCACTCCTGGGCGGATCCCGCCACCACCCCGTTTTCCCCTGCGATCAGGAACGGACGGCTGGGATTTTCCCGCTGCAGCCCGGCAACGATCCTGGAAAGGCTCTGGCCGAACACCACGATATGGGGTTTTTCCACCCCGCGTGGTCCGACCGGGGCGAACAGCAGGATGCGCCATGCCCCCTCCACCTCTGCCACGCGCCAGAGGGGGGCCTGACGGGGCAAGTCGCCCGCCACCCGCTCCATCGGCAAGGGGGAGCCGCCGCCGAAATCCCGGGGCATGCGCTGGATCACCCGTCCGTCGGGATCCAGCAGCAGAATGAAATCCACGCCCCACAACGGAAAGAGATTGTCCAGCCGTTTCCAGGCCGCCTCCGGGGATTCCGGATCCAGCAGATCGCTGCCGGAATTGGCCGTCCAGGACTCCTGGAACCGTTCCAGTTGCGTGATTTTCTTCTCCAGGGCCTGGCGCACGTCCCCGCCCACCTGCTCGGCCTGACGGGCCATCCGTTCCCGCAGCACATCTTCCAGGATGGCGTAATTGATCGCGTATCCCACTGCCAGGGTGACCCCGATGGCCACCAGCAGAAAGGTGACGGCGGGATAGATCAGACTGCGGTTGCGCCACATCGCCGTGCTCCTCGTCCGTCGCTCATGGTGTCTCCTCGGCGGGCTTTTTCGGCTCCCCGGATGCGGGCTGGGCATCCTGGTGGGGTTTGACCGTGGTCAGCCCAAGCATCATCCAGGCCTGCATGCCGTCACGATACCACTTGAGCTTATGTGGCGGATAACCAAGTAATAACAGTGAGCGTATGCTGGTCGGGGACTGGCCGCACCAGTTGCCGTTGCAATAAAAGACCAGGGTCTTGGCGTTCTGGAAATTGAGCAGGTCGTCTTCCTTGGCGACCCCGAACTGCATTTCCAGGATCTCCATCAGGGTGGCCCGGTCGGTATGCTTGTGATGCAGGCGGGTCCAGGGGATGGAAATGGCGCCGGGGATCATTCCCTTCCTGAGCCATTCGTCGGTGCGGGAGTCGATCAGCAGCAGGGACTGATCCTGTTGGGCGATGCGCTTGATGACCTCGATCACCTCGAGTTCGGCGATGGTCTCCACCCCTGGGCTGAGGACCATCGGTTGAATGCAGAAGGGGGGACACTTGCGCGCGATGAAGGAGAAATCGAAATCCAGCACGCTGTCGGGATTCTGGTCCCGTTGCAGGCGCACGTCCTTGCCGTTATCGAGCTTGGGCAGATCGACATAGGGCAGGGTGGCGGTGATCTTGACCGGATAGGGATCCGGTTCCGCCGCACCCGCCAGGGACGACAACAGAAGCAATACCCCCGTGACCCACCAGTGGACGATCGAAGGGGGTGGGCGAACAGGCATCAGGCTGCCACAGCCCGTGCCCTGGCCGCGCTGGAAATGTTGACGGTGTAGGCGGGCAGTTCAAAGTTGCCGTTAATCGCCTTGGTTACCAAAGGTTTGAGGTCCAGGGTTTCTGAAACTTTTTGCTTGGTCGTTTCGTCCAGCGCTCTGGAATAGGACCTGCCAACTTCGAGTGCCCTTTCCGTCAAGTCATTCACAACACCAATCATGGCAAAGTTTCTCCCGACAAGTGAATGGGAACTGGAGCAAAGTGTGAACGGGCGCCATTTTTTTGTCAATAAAAAAATGCACCCAACCGCATCAAGAGGTCTGGAGCCGGTTTTTCAGCAGTTCGTTGACCACGCCCGGATTGGCCTTGCCACGGGTGGCCTTCATGATCTCGCCAACGAAAAAGCCCAGCAACTGGCTTTTGCCGGCCTGGTACTGGGCGATCTTTTCCGGGTGGAGGGCGAGGATCCGGTCCACTTCGGCCTCGATGGCCCCCTGGTCGGTCACCTGGTTGAGGCCCTTTTCCGCCACGATGCGGCGCGGGTCGCCGCCGCCCTGTTCCCAAAGGAGCGCAAAAACGGTCTTGGCGATCTTGCCGGAGATGACGTTCTCCTGGATCATGGCGATCAAGGCGCCCAAGGCCTGGGCCGGGACCGGGGAGGCGGTGATCTCCAGTCCTTCCTTGTTGATGCGGCCCAGCAGGTCGCCGGTCACCCAGTTGGCGACGCTTTTGGCGTCGGCGGGGGCGGCCCCGGCGAGGGTGGCCTCGAAATAACCGGCCAGTTCGTGGCTGGCGGTCAGCACCCCGGCGTCGTATTCGGAGAGGCCGAGGGTGTCGCGGAAACGCCGGGCTTTGGCATCCGGCAGTTCCGGCATGGTGGCGCGGATGGCGGCGATCCGCTCCGGTGCGATCACCACCGGCGGCAGGTCCGGTTCCGGAAAGTAGCGGTAGTCGTGGGCCTCCTCCTTGCCGCGCATGGAGCGGGTGAGGTTCTGGTTGGCGTCCCAGAGGCGGGTCTCCTGGACCACCTTGCCGCCGCTTTCGATCAGGTCGATCTGGCGCTGGGCCTCGTATTCGATGGCCCGCATGACGTTGCGGATGGAGTTGAGGTTCTTGACCTCGGCGCGGGTGCCGAAGCGCTCCGCCCCGCGGGGCCGCACGGAGACGTTGGCGTCGCAACGGAAGGAGCCTTCCTCCATGTTGCCGTCGCACACCTCGAGATAGCGGACGATGGAGCGCAGTTTTTTCAGATAGGCCCCGGCCTCGGCGGCGGAACGCAGGTCGGGTTCCGAGACGATTTCCAGCAAGGGGGTGCCGGTGCGGTTGAGGTCCACCCAGGAGGCCCCCTGGATCCCCTCGTGCAGGTTTTTGCCCGCGTCCACCTCCATGTGGATGCGGGTGATGCCGATGCGCCTGCTGGGCGCCCCCTCGGGTTCGATGATCAGTTCGCCGTGCTCGACGATGGGGAGTTCGAACTGGGAGATCTGATAGCCGGCGGGCAGATCCGGGTAGAAATAGTTCTTGCGGGCGAACTCGTTGCGCAGGCGGATTTGGCCGTTGACCGCCAGTCCGGTCCGGATGGCCATGTCGAGCACCGCGCGGTTGAGCACCGGCAGGACCCCCGGAAAGGCGGCGCACACCGGGCAGATCTGGGTGTTGGGGGCGGCGCCGAACCGGTTGGGGCAGCCGCAGAAGATCTTGGAGCGGGTGAGGAGCTGGGTATGAATCTCCAGGCCGATCACGGTTTCGAAGTCGGTACTCATGGCGTTACCCCGGGGGGTGTGTGGGCATGCCAGCGGGTGGCCTGCTGAAAGGCATGGCCGGTGGCCAGGATGGCGGGTTCGTCCAGGGGACGACCGATGAGCTGAAAGCCGATGGGCAGCCCCCTGGCGTCGAGGCCGCAGGGCAGGGAGATGGCCGGCAGTCCCGCGAGATTGACGTTGATGGTGTCGATGTCCGAGAGGTACATGCTCACCGGGTCCTGGTTTTTTTCACCCAGCAGAAAGGCCGTCTCCGGGGAGGTGGGGGTGAGGATGGCGGTGAGCCGATGCTTGGCGAAAGCAGTGGAAAAATCCTCGGCGATGAGGCGGCGGACCTGCTGGGCCTTGCGGTAGTAGGCATCGTAATAGCCGGAGGAGAGGACGTAGGTCCCCAGCATGATGCGGCGCTTGACCTCTGGGCCGAATCCTTCGGCGCGGGTGCGGCAGTAGAGGTCGCGCAGGTCTTTGGGCTGGTCGGCGCGGTGTCCGAAGCGGATGCCGTCGTAGCGGGCCAGATTGGAGGAGGCCTCTGCCGGGGCGATGATGTAATAGGTCGGGATGGCGTGTCCGGTCATGGGCAGGGAGATGGGGACCAGGGTGGCTCCCAGTTCCCGGTAGACCTCCTGAACCGCCTCGATGGCAGCGCGGATCTCGTGGTTGAGGCCATTGCCAAAATATTCCTCCGGGATGCCGATGCGCACGTCGCGCAGGTCGCACGGGAGGGCCGCCGCGTAATCCGGGACCGGGGCGTCGATGCTGGTGGCGTCCAGGGGGTCGTGACCGGCCATGACCTGCAGCAGCAGGGCAGCATCCTCGACGGTGCGGGTCATGGGACCTGCCTGATCCAGGGAGGAGGCGAAGGCGATCATGCCGAAGCGGGAGACCCGACCGTAGGTGGGCTTGAGTCCCGTGATGCCGGTGAGGGCGGCGGGTTGCCGGATGGAGCCGCCGGTATCGGTGCCCAGCGCCCCCAGGCACATGCCGGCGGCCATGGCGGCGGCGGAGCCTCCCGAGGAGCCGCCCGGGGTCCGGTCGAGGTCCCAGGGGTTGCGCACCGGGCCGAAGTGGGAGGTCTCGTTGGAGGAGCCCATGGCGAACTCGTCCATGTTGGTCTTCCCCAGGAGGACCGCGCCGGCGGTTCGCAGGCGGCCTGTGACGGTCGATTCGTAGGGGGGGATGAAGTTGGCCAGCATGGCAGAGGCGCAGGTGGTGCGCAGCCCTTGGGTGCAGAAGATGTCCTTGATGGCCAGCGGGATGCCGGTCAGCGGGGTATGCTCCTTGCGGGCGATGCGGGCGTCGGCCTCGCGGGCGGCCTGCAATGCGCCTTCCTCGTCGATGGTGATGAAGGCGTTGATCTCCGGGTTGAGCCGGGCAATGCGTTGCAGGCAGGCGCGGGTCAGCTCCAGGGAGGAGACGGTTCCGGCGGCCAGTGCCCGGCTGGCTGCGGCGAGGGTGGGGAGGGCGGATTCCACGTTCGGCTGTTCCCTTTCATTCGATGATTTTCGGCACGCGGAAACACCCTTCCTCCGCGTCCGGGGCGTTGGCGAGCAGGGCGTCGCGGCGGTCGGCGTTGACCACCCGATCCTCTCGTTCCGGCAAAGTCATTTCCACGGCGTGGGACATGGGTTCGATCCCGTCGGTGGGGATCTGGCGCAACTGTTCCATCAGCCCCAGGATGCGGTTGAGTTGTTCGGCGTAGGTGTCGATCTCCTCCGGGGAGATCTCCAGGCGGGCCAGGGTGGCCACATGGCGTACCGTGTCGGCGGTGATGGACATCGGAAGCATCCGGATTTTGAAGGTTGATCAATGAGGATTCCATCAGCTTATCACAACGAAGCGGGTGGGGCAAGCGGCTGGATGGTGTCGTCATCAACTCCTTCTTGTTGCTTCATCATTCTCCAGATGGCAGGCGTGTGCGTTGTGACATATTTTTGCTTGCTTGTCACAAAATGGTCTGTTACGGTATCATTGTTCTAAACAAACGTTCGTAACGGAACTCAGACCATGAAGAGCGCCGAAGAGTGTCCGCCTCGGGCGGAACGCTATGAGTTGCAGAGTCGGGTGCTGCTGGAATTGGGCGGCATGCGTGCCTACATCGGCATGACGATCAATGTCAGCGAAAGCGGCCTTCTGTTCGAGCTGGGCTATCCACCCATTCGGATCGATGTGGGGGAGACCGGTCTGCTGCACCACTTGCCCTTGACGCTGTGCCGGATCATTCCCTGTCAAGTGGCGCGTCTGACCGAAACCGGGGTGGGGGTGCGGTTTCTCGTCCAGCCCCCCGTGGGTTTGATCACCGAGTTCGATGAGGTCAGGCGGATCCTCCATCATGGCGAGTGCCTTCCTTCCTTGCGAGTACGGGCGGGGTCTCCCCCGCCCGGTTGTGAGGCATCGGCAGGGCCTTAACGCAGTTCCGGCAGGTTGCGCAGTTCCTCCGCCCGTTCCGGCGGATACCCCAGGGCAGCGAAGTCGAGGATGCCGCTCTTGGCATGGCAGTCCTTGCAGCCGCGCCCCTCTTTCCGAATGCCGTGGTTGATCATCAGCGATCCCATCTGCCGCATCCAGTGGGCTTCGACATTTTGCAAATTGCCCGTCTTGTCCACCGGGTATTCCGCCTTCCACTGCTCCACGCCGAAGTAGCGCATGAACTCGTCCATCATGAAGAACTTGAACGGGGTCTGGTACATGCGCTGGATGATCGGATGCCCGAGGGCCTTCTTCACCGAGGCCAGCGGGTTGCCCCCCTCGTAGTAGGAAGGATAGTCGAAGGGCAGGATCATCGCGCCGAAGGGACCCTGGTTGTTCATGTCCTCGTACATGATGGCGTTGAACACCTTGAAGGGATAGATCTTGCTTTGTCCCTTGGCCATGATGGGACGGATTTTTTCTTCAATCATCTTTTTGCGTTTTGCGAGCATCTCCGGGGAGAGGCTCGACAGGGGATCGGTGGCCTCCCGGACATATTTTTCCACGTCGAGGTCCGGATAGTGTTTTTGCAACGCGATGGCCGCGTTGCGGATCGCATCGATGGCCTTGGGATCCTCGATTTTGGCCAGTTGGCGCATCAGCGGGTTGTAGGAGCCGTCCCCCACCGGGTTGTCGCCCAGGGCATTGGCCAGGAAGGTGCCATTGCCGTTGAACCACAGGAAGGTGAAACCGCGTCCCGCTTCGCCGCTTTGATAGACATCCTTGAAGACGTAGGCCCCTTCCTCCTCGTTCCAGACCGGATGGATCCAGTCGCGCAGCACGGTGTTGTCGTCACGCAGTTTCTTGATATGGCACGCCTCGCAGGAGACGCGGGCGACGTGACCGTTGAGCAGCGCCCGATCCTCCGGGTCCTTCACGTGGGGGGCCGCCGTATGGCAGGACTCGCAATCGACCTTCCTGCCGGGCAGGTCGTTGGCCACCAGGTCCACGCCCATGGTGCCGCGCGGGATCTTGTGGCCCTGCGGTTTGTGGCAGTCGGTGCAGACCATGCCGGCAGCGGCGTGGACATCGTGTTCCGGCTGGATCGACGTGCCCCGCTTGGCGCCCGGATGGAGCAGCCGTTTGTTCTTGTGGCCCAGATTGTCCGGGGCCGCGCCTGGGGGCAGGGATTTTTCCAGATCGCCGCCCATGTTGTGCTGATGGCAATACAGACAGGTTTGGCTGGTCGGCGGGCCGACGGTGAGGGCCGCCTTCATGGAGCGGTCCTGGTTCCAGCGGCGACCTTTGCCGTCCTCGATCACGTAGCGCTCGTTCATGTCGTAGGTGGGGCTGTGGCAGATGAGGCAGTCGATGCCGGCCTTGGCGCTCTTCGGGGCGTCGTGGAGGGGGAGCATCTGTTCCGTGGCCGGGTGGTAGCCGCCGCCGATGTGGCATTGCCCGCATCCTTCGCTGCGGGTTTCGCTGCCACCGTTGGCGTGCGCCGGTTTGGTGGTGACCAGATCGGCCCAGCCGGTCCAGGTGAAGGAGCCAGGCACCCCGCAGGCCCGGTCGATCTTGCCCACCGGAACCGGGCGGGTGCCTGGGCCGTTGACCTGGCGACCATCGAAGCCGTAGGTGGAAAAGCCGCTGGAGGTGCTCTGGAACTTGAAGTGTACCGACTCCACCACGTCTTGCATGGTATTCACTTCCTGGATCCGGCCCTGTTCGTCCGTGACCTTGATGGTCGCATGGCAGCCGAGACAGGTCTCCGGTCCCTGATACTGGCGGATGCCGGCCTTGCGGAAGTACTGGATGTGCGGGTAGGGGGCCTCTTTGGCGAAGGAGCCGGTCTTCATCAGCAGGTTGACCTTCAGACGCCGGGCGAAGGGGACTTCCTCGTCCGCGGTTTTCGCCAGGGCGCGCTCCTCGCGATGGGAGCGGGTCAGGGAGTCGGCCAGGGTTTCGAACTCCCGTTCGCTCAAGGCCACGCTGTTGGCATAGGTCAGGGGGGCGTTGGTCACCCCGATGTAGCTTTCCAGCAGTCCGGGATAGATCCAGCGCACCACGCCGATGGTGACGCCCAGGCCCAGCATCAGGGCGATGTGTTTGATGTGCCGTGTGGGATGGAAGGTCGGGGCGTTCATGATTTTTCCTCCGTCAGGGTGGAACCGAAGACCATTTTCTTGAACTCACCGAGGAGCGTCTCGCCGGCGGTGGCCAGATAGAGATGTCCGATGAGAAACAGCGTGAGAAACAGCCCGAGCAGATAATGCACGACCCCGGCGATCCAGAGGCCGTCCATGCCCAGCACCCGTTCCGGGGTCAGTCCGTCGAACCAGAAGGCCAGCCCGGAGAGGATCAGCAGCGGCATGGCGCCGTACATCACCATCAGGTAGGTCACCTGTTGCAGCGGATTGAACTTGGCGTCGCGGGTGGCGGGAAAGGGGTGGGGTTCGTCGCGGAAGATGCCGACCCCGTAGAAGCGCCCCTGGATCAGCAAACGGATCAGGAGGCCATGCAGGCGCGGGCGATAGTGGATGCCGTTGCGGCTCCACAGGTTGCCGGCAACGAAGACCAGCCAGCCGCATCCCAGCAGGATGCCGAAGAGATTGTGCGCCACCCGTGCCGTCTCGAAGGAAATCAACGGCGCCCCCGGTTCGGCGAAATGGAGGCTGACCCCCGTGACCAGCAGCGCCAGGAAGGAGAGGGCGTTGCACCAGTGCCAGACGCGAATCCAGACCGGATAGAGTTCAGTGGTGGTGTTCATGGGAGGTGCTCCTTGCGCTCAGGTAACGGGCCAGACCGTGGCCGGCGACACCGGCGAGGGTCAGGGCGACCAGGACGGCTCCGCCCCAATCCAGCCACGGGTGGCGGGTCATGCCGATGATGTAGGCATCGTTCATCACGATGGAGTGAACGAATCCGGCGGTGCGCTGTTCATGGCGGATGCGGTGGCGGTAGAGTTTCGCGGCCAGCAGGGAGTTTTTGGCGTGGCATGCCTCGCAGGCGCGCACCGCGTCGTTCTTGCCGACGATGAAGTGGTTTTGCTTGTATTCGCCCCTGGTGTGACAATCGATGCAGCGCACCTTGCTCCAGTGGCGTTCCGTCTCCGGCAGCCAGGCGTGGGTGTCGGCGAGGGTGGCGAAGCGGCGACCGGTCTGGTTGCGGATGCCCTCCGTGGTTTCGTGGCAGCGGCGGCAGATGGCATTGTCCTGCGCCACCACCCGCGGCAGATTGGCCCCGTCCTGGTTGGCGAGTGCCCGAAAATCGTGGGGATCATGGCAGGAAAAGCAGGTGAAGGAGTCCGGCATGGCCTGATAATGGATGCTGCGCTCAAAGCTTTTATTGATCGCTTCGAACCGTTCCCTGGGAAAGGCATCGCCCTTCTCATGGCACTTCAGGCATTCCAGGCGTTCCCGTTTCGCCTCCTGGAAGTGGGGATGGACATCCACGCCGGCCCCATGGCATTCGCGGCAGCGCAGTTTGCGGTGCTCGGAGCGGGCCATGGCCTGGGCGTCGATGGCCAGATTGCGAACGCCGCCGGTTTCCGGGTCCTGATAGGCCAGGGTGGCCATGCCGTGACAGCGCAGGCAGGCCTTGTCGGTTTGCGGATCGGCGAGCGCTGCGGCGGGAAGCGCTGATGAAAAAAGTAATATCGTGATGGCAAAAATAAGCCTGAGCGGGATGGCGTTCATGGCGGCCCTCGGCGAAGCTCCGGTTGGCCGGGGGCCGCCTGTCTTTGTTGTCAGGTGGCCCCCGGACTTGCTGGTGTGACCGGATGGTTCATGCGTGGGTGTCCGGGATCAGCAGTCTGTTCATGGCGGAGCTGGCGCCCTTGCGCAGATAGTCCTTGGCGGTTTTGCCGTTCTGGTCCACCAGGGTGGTCTGGATGCCGCGTTCCATGAGCAGCCTGGCGGTATCCAGGTAGTTGTAGCGGGCTGCGAACATCAGGGCCGAGGTCCCTTCGTAGTTGACGGCGTTGATGTCGGCGCCGTGGTCGAGCAGCATGCGCACGATCTCGGTGTAGCCCTTTTCCGCCGCCGCCAGCAGGGCGGTGCAGCCGCACTCGTGGCGGTAGGTGAGATTGGCGCCATGGTCGAGCAGGGTGGCGACGATGGCCTCGTGACCGGCTTCGGAGGCGATCATCAGCGGGGAGTAGCCGTGTTTGTTTTGCACGTTCGGGGAGGCACCCGCCGCGAGCAGTTCTTTCACCACCGGGATGTGTCCCCGTTTGGAGGCGATGATCATCGGGCTGTCGCCCCGTTTGTCGATGGCGTTGACATCGGCGCCCCGTTCGATCAACACCTTGAGCATCTCCTCGAAGCCGTATTGCGCCGGACCGAAGAGCGCGGTCTGTCCCGACCGGGTGGCGATGTTGGGGTTGGCCCCGGCGTCGAGCAGCATGCGCACGATGGTGTGGTCGTTCCAGCGGGCGGCCAGGCTCAGCGGGGTGAAGCCGGAGGGGTCGATGGCGTTGACATCGGCGCCGGCCTCCAGGAGTACCTGCACCACATCGGCGTGACCGTTGTCCGCCGCCCAGGAGAGGGGAGAGATCTTCAGGTTGCCATGGCTGTCCACATGAACCCCTTTGGCCAGCAGGGTGCGCACGGTTGCGACATCCCCTTCCATCGCTGCGACCGACAAGGCGTTGTCCACTTTTTTCGTGTCCCGATCGCCGAAGCCGCCCATGCCCAGCACGGCGGCAACGGCCAGAGCGGAGAGGGTGATGGCGATTTTCTTGGCGTTCATGGTCGTTCTCCTTGGTGTGATCCGGTTGTTCCAGCGGGTCTGGTGTCCCGCGATGGTTGTTGATATGCTTGTTGGTTATAGCGCATGGGACGTGCCAGAATGGAAATAAAAAAAATTTTTTTTATTATCAATAATATAGGCAAACATGTTGTCCGCGTTGCCTGCCGGGACGCCACTGCGGGACATGTCCGGGTGGAACAGAATGGGACATAATGTATCGGTGTCGTGAGACACATTCGTTAATTGCTCCGCAACCGTGGAAGATCGATATGAGACACTCCGTGCCATTGCATGCCGTTCTGTTCGCGGGAGTCGGCCCCACCCTGGATGCCCGCCTGGGAGACGTGCTGGCGGCCATTGCGCCCCTGGAGCGGGTGGAGTCGCTCGATGAGGCGGGGGTGGTGATCAAGCGACAGCCGGTGGGGGTGATCGTCACCGAGTTGCCGGCGGGGAAGAGCGGGGTGACACTGCTGCGGGTCTTTGCCAACACCGGCCCCCGTGTTCCGCTGGTGGCCATCGACGGTGAGGAGCGGGTGACGCTGATGGAACCGGTCGAGGGATCCTCGGCCACCGCCAGGCAGACCCGCTGCGCCTGGGAGGAGTTGCCGGAGCGGATCAGGGGGTTGCTCCAGGTGGCCGGGTTGCGTCTGGAGGCCACGTTGCCCAGCGAGATCCTGGATTGTGTCGCCGACAATGTGCGCGAGGGGGTGATCGTGGTGGATCGGGGGATGATGGTGACGCGGGTCAATCCGGCGGCCATGAACGCCTGTCGTTTCGTGGGAGCGGTGCTGGGACACTCTTTGCAAGAGCAGCATCGCGGCTGCGTTCCGGAGATCGCCGCGTTGCTGCAGCGGGTCATCGTCACCATGAAGGCGGAGTTGAACGTCCATTTGCGCTGCGCCATTCCGGGCGAGGAGAAAACGGAGATCCATCTCACCGCGACCCCCTTGATGGACGCGCTGGGGTGTTGTCATGGCGCCGTGGCGGTGATTCTGGAGCGGGCCAGTCTGGCCGCCGTGCCGGACGAGAGTCGCAACAAGCGGCGGACCTTTCATCGCCTGATCGGGGTGAGCGAGAAGATGCAGGAGGTGTACGACCTGGTCGAATCTCTGGCCAACAAGGACACCACCACCCTGATCACCGGGGAGTCGGGGGTCGGCAAGGAGCTGGTGGCCGAGGCGCTCCATTTCAAGGGGCGGCGGGGCCATGGACCGTTGATCAAGGTCAACTGCGCGGCCTTGCAGGACAATCTTCTGGAAAGCGAGCTGTTCGGGCACGTCAAGGGGGCATTCACCGGCGCGGTGCGTGACCGGCCAGGGCGTTTCGAGGTGGCCAGCGGGGGGACCATTTTCTTGGACGAGATCGGTGACATCTCCATGTCCATGCAGACCCGTCTGCTGCGGGTGCTCCAGGAGCGGGAGTTGCAGCGGGTGGGGGATTCCCGGACCATCAAGGTGGACGTGCGGGTGGTTGCCGCCACCAACCGGGATCTGGAGGAGCAGATCCGGCTGGGTCGTTTCCGGGAGGACCTCTATTTTCGCCTCAACGTGGTGGAGATCAACGTGCCGCCGTTGCGCAAGCGGTTGGAGGACATCCCCTTGCTGGTCAATCATTTCATTCAGAAATTCAACCAGAAATACGAAAAAGGCGTCGTCGGGGTGCAGGATGGTGTATTAGAGTTATTTTTGCAATATCCCTGGCCTGGCAACATCCGCGAGATGGAGAACGCCATCGAGCATGCCTTTGTGGTGGGGGGGGTGAATACGATCCGGATCAAGCATCTGCCCAAGAATCTGATCATGCAGCGCCCTTGCTCGGACCCGGAGGTGGTCGAGGCCGAAGTCGAGAGCGCCTGCTGCCTGCCATCCGCTCCGGTCATCCCGGCTCCGGCCCCGGCCTCCTCGGAAAAGGAGTCCTTGCTGCGCACCCTGGAAGAGGCCCAATGGAAGAAGAAAAAGGCGGCCAAGCTGCTGGGCATGAGCCGCAGCACCCTGTACCGCAAGTTGGAGAAGTACGGGATTCAGTGAGCGGTCAATGCATCTTCATGAGAGCGCCCAGCGCAGTGAAACCGGCGATCATGATGCCACCCAGACGGGTGGTCATGCGGTATTCGAGTTCCTTCAGGCGCGCGTCCAGGTACTCCCTCGTCACGGTGGTCATGCGCGATTCCCTGCTTTGTGGTTGATGATACGCGCAGCATACCACAATTTGCTCCGAGGCGAGAATTGGTTTGTTGGCGCGCCAATGTTGCCAGGATGCCAAACCATCACAACGGGTAGCTCTCCAATGCCGCCAGCAGGGTCTTCTTGTTGATCGGTTTGCCCAGGTGATCGTTGCACCCGGCGGCCAGGGCCTGACTGGCCTCCCGTTCCATGGTGTGGGCGGAGAGGGCGACGATGAAGAGCGGTTCCCGTTGCGTCTCCCGTTCCCACTCCCGGATCCGGGCCGTGGCCTGCAGACCGTTCATGACCGGCATTTCGATATCCATCAACACCAGATCGAAGCGCTCCTCCCGCACCTTGCGCACCGCCTCTTCGCCATTGCGGGCCAAGGTCACCTGATGGCGGGTCGATTCCAGATAGATGCGGATCACAAGCGCGTTTTCCTCCACGTCCTCGACCAGCAGAATGTTCAAGGGACGCGACTGCCGGGGTGGTTTGGCGGTCACTTCGGTTGCGGCCTGCAGGGGCGCCGAGGTCGCACGCAGGGGCAGCGAGAAGGAGAAGCGGCTGCCGTGTCCGTAACGGCTCTCCACCCAGATCCGGCCCCCCATCGAGGTCAGCAGCCGTCGGGTCAGGGCCAGTCCCAGCCCGGTTCCGCCATAACGCCGGGAGATCCCGGAGTCGGACTGGGTGAAGGTCTCGAAGATCCGCTCCATGTGCTCCGGGAGGATGCCGATGCCGCTGTCGGAAACCGTGCACAAGAGGCGCTCCGGTTCGTCGGCCAGGGGGCGCATCTCCACGACAATGCCGCCATGATCGGTGAATTTCACCCCGTTGCCGATCAGATTGAACAGGCACTGACGCAGCCGCACGGGATCCGTCACGATCCACTCCGGGAGGGCGGGATCCAGCCGCAGTTCCAGGGAGAGTCCCTTGTTGCCGGCCAGAATCCGCAGCATCCCGATGGTCTCCTCCGTCTCGCGGCGCAGATGCACGGGTTCCTCGAGAATCCGCAACCGGTTCGCTTCCACCTTGCTCAGGTCGAGGATGTCGTTGATCAGTTGCAGCAGGTTGTTGCCCGCCGTATTCAGCATTTGCAGATGGGAGCGCTGTTCCGGGTTCAGCGGGGTGTTCAGCAGGATTTCGCTCATGCCGATGATGATGTTCATCGGGGTGCGGATTTCGTGACTCATGGCGGCCAGGAAATCGCTTTTGGCCTGATTGGCCTGATTGGCCTCGGCCTGCGCCCGGCTCAACCAGATTGCGGCCTGCTTGCGTTCGGTCACGTCGCGCACCAGGGCCAGCAACACGGTCTGCTCGCGTGTGAACAGTTGCAGATTGGTTTCCGTGTGGCGGGTCTGCCCGGTGGCGTCCGGATAGCTTCCTTCCACGGTCAGTACGCCATTTTGCCGGATGCGTGTCAGCAGATCCGGCAGGTCATGCGCCTGGCCGACCAGCAGATGACAATCCTCCAGATGCAGTTCGCCGACCGCCTCCTCCCGTGGCACCCCCAGTCGCTGAAACGCCGTGAGGTTGCCATCGAGCAACAGACCGGTTTCGATGTCGAAAATCAGGATTTCGTCACCCGAGTGATCCAGGATGTCGCGGAACCGTTTGATCTGGGCATCCCGTGCGCGCAGGGCCTCCTTGTGGCGGAAGAGGTCCAGAAACACCTTGACCTTGGCGCGCAGAATGGAGGGATGAAAGGGTTTGATCAGATAGTCCACGGCCCCCAGGTCATAGCCGTTCATGGCGTGACGATCCTCCAGAAACACCGCCGACATGAAAATGATCGGGATGGTCCGGGTGCGATTGACGCCGGACATCAGTTTGACCACCTCGAATCCATCCATGTCCGGCATGTGTGCATCCAGGAGCACGACCGCGAACTCCCTTTTGGTCAGATGCAACAACGCCTCCCGACCGCTGCTGGCCAGGACGTGTTCGGCGTCCATGTCGGCCAGCAGCGCGGCGGTGGCGGCCAGATTCCTGTCCAGGTCGTCCACAATGAGGATCGGTGGTTTCATGGGGCAATGGTCCTCATATTCAGCCAAAGGTGCATCATGGATAACAGTTTGTTCGTGTCCACGGGTTTGGAGAGATAATCCGACGCCCCGGCATTCAGACAACGCAGCCGCTCTCCCGGCAGCGCCCTGGCGGTCAATACCAGGATGGGCAGCTCTCTCCCGCCAGGGCGATGGCGGATCGTTTGCAGCACGGCATAGCCGTCCATGTCGGGCAGCATGACATCCATCAGGACGAGATCGACCGGTACTTCCGTCTGCAGGCGTTCCAGGGCCACGTGACCGTTTTCCGCCATGATCACCTCGCTCCCTCTCTCTTCCAACAGGCTGGTCATGGCGAAGACGTTGCGGATATCGCCATCCACCAGCAGGATCCGTTTTCCCGCCAGGGTATGTTGGGGCACGACCGGCAGGGGTTGCGGGAGAGGGGGAGCATCCTCCGGGTCGGCGGGTGGGGCATGCTCCGGCGCAACGTTGGCGATGGTGGCCAGAAAACGATCGCACTCCAGCAAGATCGCCTCCTGTCCCAGGGGTGGGGCGATCACCCGCGCGTCTGCCGGCAGCGTCAGCCCGGAGGCCGGGTCGGCGCGGTCGGTCAGATAGAGGATCGGGCAGCGGAGTTGCCGCACGGCGTTGCGCAGATGGATCGGCAGGTTGCCGGCCTCCTGGTCGGGCAACTCCCCGCAGATCACGATGGCCAGGGGCTGAAAATGGTGGGCCAGAAACAGGGCGGCTCCCCGGTCCCCGGCCACGATCACCCGCAACTCCCGTGCGCGGGCAAGCTCAGTGACATGGCGCATCCGGTCGTACTCCTGGCCCACCACCAGAATGGCGCGGTCGTCCGGGCAGAGCGAGCGCCGGTCATCCCGCATGCCGTCAATCTGGTCATTTCCGGTGGGGGGTGGCGCTTCACCCTCGCGTATGGGCAACCAGAGGGTGAAAACGCTGCCATGTCCCACGGTGCTGACCAGTTCGACATGACCGTCCAGCAGGCGACTCAACTCCTGGCAGATGGCCAGTCCCAGGCCGGTGCCGGCAAATTTCCGGTTGAAGCCGTCGTCGAGTTGCTTGAACGGCTCGAAAACCGCAAGTTGTTGATCGTCGGGAATGCCGATGCCGGTATCCTCCACGGCAATGGCCAGCCACTCCTGGTTTTCTGCCTGGCGCTGGGCGCGAAAGGTGACCGAGACCCGACCGGCGGGGGTGAATTTGATGGCGTTGGAGATCAGATTCTTCAGAATCTGCTCCACCCGGATGCGATCCGTGTGGATGGCGCGGGGCAAGGGTTCTTCGAGGAGGATCCGGAACTCCAGCCCCTTTTCCTTCGCGACATGGGTATACAGTCGTTCGAGATTGAAGGCCAGATCGGTCAAGCGGATCGGGGTATGGAAAAGGCGGATGCGTCCGGCCTCGATGCGCGCCAGATCCAGGATCTCGTCGATGAGGGTCAACAGATCGGAACCGGCGGCATGGATGGTGGCAGCGAACTCCACCTGTCTGGCGGTCAGGTTGCCCGGCTTGTTCTCCCCGAGGAGACGCGCGAGAATGAGCAGGCTGTTGAGGGGGGAGCGCAGCTCGTGGGACATGTTGGCCAGAAATCGGGATTTGTAACCGCTTTCTTTTTCCAGTTGCTCGATGGTTCCCCGCAGCACCTGCTGGTTGATGGCCAGGGTCTCGGCTTGCCGCCGGGTCTGGTCCAGCAGTTTGCGGGTGGCCAGGTTCGTCTGCACGCCGGAGAAGGCGCGGGCGACGGAATCGCCGATCCGTTCGAGGAATCCGGCATGCCACGGCTCGAAGGGGCGGACGGCCCCCACGGCCAGGAGGCCCTGCAATTGATCCTCGTGCAGCAGTGGCACGGCCAGGAGATGGTTGGGGACCACCTCCATGAGTTCGGCCTGCATGCGCAAGGAGGCGATGGGGGTGTTGGAGAGCCAGGTGAGCCTGCGATGCATCGCGATCTCCCCCAGGACCCCTTCACCCGGTTGCAGGGTGCGTGATGGCGCCCGGTCGGGGAGGATCCCGTAACTGGCGGTCAGATGGAGCTTGCCGTCCGTGCCCGTCTGGTAGAGCAGGCCGCTGTCGGCGGTCATGTTTTCGGCCAGGCAGCGCAGGATGATCTTCCCCAGTTCTTGCGGATCGGTCACGTTGCGCATTTTTTGTTGCGTTTCGACCAGTCCGTTCTGGATCTTTTGCCGCGACCGCAACTCCCGCATGCAGGGCAGATAGAAGAACATGATCAGGATCGTCAGGTTCCAGACGAGCATGCCGGCCACATGCGCCACCCGGACCCATGTCTGATCGCTCCCGGCGTGCGCCATTCCGAACCAGGCCAGCGTCTCTCCCGCGCCCAGCAGCAACAGGATCGCCATGAAACGGAACACCGTCGAATGACGTCCAAGGAGATCATGCAGTGTGCGTCTGTTCATCTCGCAGGTGTGCCCGGTTGAGTGCGGCCAGAGGGGATCCGCGCGATCCCGTCGTCATGCGGGACCATATTCACTCAATCGGGTGCGGGGATCAAGCGCCAAATGCAGATGCGCACCATCTTGCTGCCGGGACGTGGCTGGAGATTGCCATTCCAGCCACGTCCGGTCGGCACATCTTTGTGGTCAGAAGCTCTCGAACTCCTCATCGGCATGAGTTGGCGGGGGGAGCGCCTTGACGGCGCGCGGGGCGGCAGCGTGCTGGGACAGACGCGCCGGCTTGGCCTGGCGCCGGGCCGCCGGCGGGGGTGGGGCGGCGTGGGAGGCGGCCCCTTCCGTCTTGAAGAAGGCCATGGTCTGTCGCAGGAGTTCCGCCTGGGCGCTCAGCTCCTCGGCGGTGGCGGCCATCTCCTCGGAGGAGCCGGCGTTTTGCTGAATCACCTGGTCGAGTTGCTGGATCGCCTTGTTGATCTGATCGGCGCCTTGATTCTGTTCCCGGCTCGATGCGGCGATCTCCTGAATCAGTTCGGCGGTCTTGCGGATGTCCGGCACCAGTTTGTTGATGATCGTGCCGGCCTCCTCGGCCACCACCACGCTGCTGGACGACAAGTGGCTGATCTCCCCGGCAGCGGTCTGGCTGCGTTCGGCCAGCTTGCGCACTTCGGCGGCCACCACCGCGAATCCTTTGCCGTGTTCTCCGGCCCGCGCCGCCTCGATGGCCGCGTTCAGGGCCAGCAGATTGGTCTGGCGGGCGATCTCTTCGATGATGGAAATCTTGCTGGCGATCTCCTTCATGGCCGTCACCGCCTTGGAGACCGCCTCGCCGCCGCTGCTGGCGTCCCGCGAGGCCTCCAGGGCGATCCGCTCCGTGACCTGCGCGTTGTCCATGTTCTTCTGAATGGTGCTGGTCATCTCCTCCATGGCCGACGAGGTCTCCTCGATGCTGGCCGCCTGGGAGGATGCCCCTTCGGCCAGGGTCTGGGCCGAATCGGAGAGCTGCTGCGAACCGGCGGTGACGTTCACCACCGATTGCGCCACCTCCTCCACCACAGAACGCAACCTGGCTGCCATCTCGTCTATGGAGCGTGACATCAGGCCCAGTTCGTCCGTGCGGTTGGTGATGCAGCGAATCATCAGGTTGCCCGCCGCCAGGTTGGTCATGTTGCCAATGCAGCCGGTGACCGCGTTGGACAGGTTTCTGGACAAAAGGTAGCCGATCAGGCAGCCGACGATGATCGCCAGCAAGGTGCCGATCAGGATGAGCGATTCGGAACTGGCGACCTCGTTTTCCAGTTTCTTCTGTTGGCCCTCGACCACCTCATCCACCAGTTTGTTCAGCTCGCGTCTGCTGGCGATCATGCGTTTTTTCTCGTTGTCCAGTTCATGCAACTGGGAGAGCAGTCCATCGAATTCGTGCTGGTAGTTGGCGAACGCCGCCTCGGCACGCTTGGCCACCTCGATATCCTTGGGGTCGCGGAAGACGCCCGCCATCTCGGTGGCGAGCTGTTTGCCCTTTGCCAGTCCCGCGCGGGTCCGTTCCACCTGTTTGGCATCCTTGCCACCGGAGAGGATCACCTCCTTCTCCCCCAGTCGGGCGTCGAGGAACGACAGCCCCATTTCGCTGCTGTGATTGATTTTCTGGATGCGACCCGCCAGTTGCGCCTGGAGATCCTGGTAGCCCTGGTAGACGTTGAGCCGGTCGCCGATGCCGCGCAGTTTGTCGGACTGGCTTTTTTCCAGCGCATGCACCGCCTCGAGCACGGTGTGCGTGGCGGCGCGCATCTTCTCCACCTCCTCGGCGAGTTTCTTGTCTCCCGCCACCAGGGTGGAGAAGAGCTTTTCATACGCCTCGGTCAATTGGCTCACGCGCTGCATGTGCTCCTTGTCCGCCGGATCCTTGAACACCTCGTGCGCCTCGGCGGCCTGTTTTTTGATCATCCCGCCCGCCTTGAGGGTGTCGCTCAGATGCTTCGCATCCCGGTCCTCGACGAAATTGCGTTCCGCGCGCAGCAGGTCGGTGGCCGCGTCCTGAATGGCGACCATGTTGGTGGTGTGATGGACCCGCTTGACCACGCCGTCCAGGCTTCTCCATCCGTTCGCAGCGATCAGGACCGTGATGATCAAGATCATACCGAAGCCCAGTAACATCTTCCCCATGATGTTGAGTTTCATTTCTTGTTTCCTTTATTATCGTTACAGCCACTCGACTTTGCCGTTTTCGATATGATAGAGTGCTCCAACCACTTTGAGTTTACCATTCATGCGAAAATTATATAATTCTTCGCTGCCGGCAAGCAGATCCTGGATCGACTGCTGCACGTTCTCCTTGATGGCGTCCAGAATCAGGGCATCACCGGTCGCGCCTTTGGCCTTGGAGCGCTGCGCAGCCGGACCGATGCTTTCCACCAGCGTCGGGATGTGGCCACCCACCTTGTCGCCCTTGACCACGGCAGTCACCGCCCCGCATTTGGTGTGGCCGAGAACGACCACCAGCGGGGTCATCAGGTGTTCCACACCGTATTCGCAGGTGGCGATCTCGTCGGTGTGGGCCACGTTCCCCGCCACCCGGATGACGAACAGATCCCCGATGCCACGGTCGAAGAGGTATTCCACCGGCACCCGCGAATCCGAGCAGGAGAGGATGGTGACGAAGGGATGTTGACCCTTGGCGCCGGTCTCCTCGATCCTTTGGGGAGAAAGATTGGGCCGTTCCGCCTTGCCGGCCAGAAAGCGGCTGTTGCCCTCCTTGAGCAGTTGCAACGCCTGCTCCGGCGACATGACGGGATGAAACTCCCCGCTGGCGCGGGCGAGTCCTGGCGCCAGCATGGCGCCCAAACCGAGGGCCATGCCCCGCAGTACGGTGCGCCGGGTGATGACGTGATTGCACATGGTACGAGGCTCCTGTTGAATGGTAGTGTTCGCTGATCACTTTATCAGGTCATTCAAACATGCCGCGCGCGGTATGGAGAAGCGTACAAACCATCAATTGCATGTCGTATCAAGTGTCATTGATTGCCGTTCCCATGACGGCAAACGGGGGGAAGGGTCCGGATTATTTGATCAAATCGTGCTTGAAGGCGTAATGGGTGAGCTGGGCATTGTTTTCCATGCCGAGCTTGTGCAACAGGCGGGTGCGATAAGAGCTGATCGCGGAGACGCTCAGGGAGAGTTCTTCGGCGATGCGGGTCACGGTCTGACCGCTGGCGATGCGGCACAACACGGTGAATTCCCGGTTGGAGAGGCCGGCATGCGGGGGCGTATCCGGCGAGGCGTTGCCGAGTGCATCCAGGATGATGTCGGCCACCTCCTCGTCGAGGTGGCGCTGTCCCCTGGCCACCTTGCGGATGGCGTGCAGGAGTTGTTGCAGGCCGCAATCCTTGGTCAGATACCCCCTGGCCCCGGCGCGGATGAAACGGCTGGCCAGCATCCGGTCGCAATGCATGGTGAGGATCAGCACCGGCAGTTCCGGCATCAGTCGCCTGATCTGGACCACCAGTTCCAGGGAGCTTTTGCCGGGCATGGAGACATCCAGCAGCACCAGGTCCCAGGCCCCTTTCCTGAGTGTCGTCAGGAGCAGGTCGCCGTTGTCCACCTCGCCGGTGATGCGCATGTCGTCCCGTTCGGACAGGATGCGTTTCAGCCCCTCGCGGAAGATGGAGTGATCGTCGGCCAGCAGGATGCGGATCATGGATAGGTCTTAAAGAAAGATCGCCTGCAAGGAGTCGGCCTTGAAAATCTTGCGCGCCCAGGCATTGAGATCGTCCATGGGGGCGGAGGTCACCTGCTGCTGAATCGACTCCGGAACGAGGCCGAAGCGTTCTTGCAGTTGATCGAGCAGCATTTCCGCCTTGCCCTCCCGCAGCCCCTCCAGCCTGCCCTTGCGCATCCCGATTCTTTCCACGCTCGTGATATAAGGCATTGTTTGATTCTCCTCGCAGTTGGACAGTTCCAAAATGTCCTGCCATGGCAAGTTCGTATTCGGTCGGGCAGAGCAGGTCACCACTGTCGTCATGACCCATCTCCCATGGGCAGGGAGGCGGTGACGCGGGTGCCGGCAGAAGAGGTCTCCACATGGAGTTCCCCGCCGTTCTGACAGGCGCGCTCTTCCATGCCGCGCAGACCCAGGCAGCGCCTGGGATCGAGCAGGATCTCGTCCGGGATGCCGCAGCCGTTGTCCTGAATCGTCAACTGGATGCGGCGATCCAGTCGGTGGAGCGCGATGGCGACCTCGCTGGCTGCGGCATGGCGGCCCACGTTGGTCAGGGACTCCTGAAGAATGCGGAACAGGGCGAGCTTGTGGTTTTCGTCCATGGGCGTGTCCATGGGGGCGGTCTCCACCCGGCAGTGGATGCCGCTCGACTTCTCGAACTGCGTCGCCTGCCATTCCAGGATCTCCGGCAGGGTGCCATGGTCCAGCACCGGAGGACGCAAGATCAGGGTGAGGTGGCGTACCTTGGCGATGGCCTCCTCCACCTGCCCCTTGAGGCGTTCCAGTTCCTGGTGGGTCTGCTCCGGATCGCGACGGTTGCCAAGCAGCCATTCGATGGTCATCTTCTGCTGGGCGAGGGTGTTGCCCATCTCGTCGTGCAGGGCGCGGGCGATGCGGCGGCGCTCCTGCTCGCGCGCCTGCTCGACGTGCCGGTGGAGGGCGCGCAACTCGGCGCGCGCCTGTTCCAGGGAAGCGGTGCGTTCCGCAACCAGGATCGCCAGATGATCCCGGTGAAGCCGCAACTCCTCGCGGGTCTGATGCAGGTCGAGCAGCACCTTGACCTTGGAGAGCAGGATGCGGTCGTCCACCGGCTTTTGAATGTAATCCAACGCCCCGGCCTGGTATCCTTGCAAGGCATGGGGCATCTGGGTGAGGGTTGCGCTGACGAAGAGCAACGGCATCTCCTTCGTGTGTTCCGTGCCGCGCAGCAATTCCGCCAGTTCGAAGCCGTCCATGCCGGGCATCCGGACATCGATCAAGGCCAGGGCGAACCGTTCGCCCAGGCAGAGGCGCAAGGCCTCTTCGCCGGACTGGGCTTCCACCACCATGCAGGGCAGCACCTTGAGCAGGTGCCGCATGGCGATCAGGTTGGCCCGCTCGTCGTCCACCACCAGGATGGCAGGCGGGTCGGTTCGGGTCATGTTTTTTTCCATGGTTTGACCTCCTCGTTTTGTTTAACATGACCGCCAATGTCAACGCAAGATGCCCTCGGATCGGAGGCCGTCATGCCCCGTTTGTCCAACCTCTCTTTCGGATCCCGCGTCGTCGGTCTGCTGCTGCTGACCGGCCTGGCTCCGCTGCTGTTGGCCGGCTGGATCGTCATGGAACAGGTGGACACCCTCCTGCGGGAGATTGCCCGGCGCGACCTGGATGACTCCCTGTTGTCCAAGAAGGTCCAGGTCGAGCAGCACCTGCGCATGACCGGTCGGCAACTCCTGGATCTGACGCGCGATGCGGAGTTGCAGCCGGAGACCGTGGCCGCGCGTTTCCGGAAGCACGCGGTGGTCCATGGCTTCGATGAATTGATCCTGCTGGAGGGGCGTGGCGGTGAGGTGATGCTGGCGGATCGGCGGGAGAGTCTGTTTGCGCAGGCGTTGCGCAACGACTCCCGGGCCGGGGAGCGAATCGTCGCCCGGGTCCGGGGTGACTCCACCTGGGTGGTGATCGGCCTTCCCCCGTGTGCACCCACTGCTTCGATGCCCTCCATCTGTCTGGCGGCTCCCCTGGATCTGGCGGACGGGAGTCCTGCCGTGGTGTTGGGGCGTCTCCCCTTGCGGGCCGTGGAGGAGATCCTGCGGGACAAGTCCGGTCTGGGCGAGACCGAGGAGGTGGTTTTGCTGGACGGCGACGGACGGGAGATGCCGCGCTTCGCTGCCATTGCCCCCCTGCCGGAGGCGGGCCTGATGCGCTCCAGGGTGGCGCTGCAACTGCCCGGGGTCTCCTGGAGTCTGGCCGGGATCCTCTCCCTGGACGAGGCCATGGCACCGACCCTGGCCATGCATCGGAGTCTGGGGTGGATCCTGGCGGTGACCCTGCTCGGGGTGGCGCTGCTGGCGGCTGCGTCCGGGAAGATTCTGTTGCACGCCCTGCGGGACCTCTCGTCCGCCATGCACCGCATCGCCGAGGGCGAGTGGGAGGCGCGGGTGCCGGTGCGGGTGGATGACGAACCGGGGCGGATGGGTGACGCCTTCAACCGCATGGCGGACCAGGTCGCGGATCAATTGTGGCTCAAGGAGCATCTGGCCCGTTTTTCCGCGTTGATGCAGTCCATCCAGGGCATCGAGGCCTTTCCGGAGGCCTTTTTGCGGGAGCTGATGGAGCTTCTGGAGGCCTCCATGGGGGAGTTTCACCTCCTGAACGACCGGACGGGTCGTTACGAGAGCGTCGCGCCCTATCGCCTGGAGGCCGGTCGCGAGGAGGGCGCCGGTTGCGAACTTGGGGAAGGGATCGTCGGGCGCTGCGCGCTGGAGCGGCGTCCGTTGTTCCTCGAGGGCGCGCCGGGGGAGGGATGGTCGTTGGCCACCGGAGTCGGCGCAGCGCGGCCAGCGTTCCTTTTGGCCCTGCCCCTGCCCTATCGGGAGCGGGTCGGCGGGGTGGTGGTGCTGGCCCACATGCGACCCCTCACCCCGGTCCAGCGGCAGTTGCTGGAGGCCCTGGTCCCGGTGGGCGGGCTGGCCCTGGACAACCTCGCACGGATCCGCCACATCGAGGATCTGCTGGAAGAGACCCGCGGCCAGGCCGCCGAACTGGAGACCAGCCAGCAGGAACTGGAAGAGATGAATCAGGAGTTGGAGGAACGCTCCGAGGAGTTGACCGAACAGAATGCGCGTCTGGCCAAGGCGCGGGAGGATCTGGAGCGAACCGGTCAGTACAAGTCCGAATTCCTGGCCACCATGTCCCATGAACTGCGCACCCCCCTGAACAGCATCCTGATCCTGGCCGGGGAGTTCTGTCGGAACGGGGAGGGGAATCTGCGTCCGGATCAGGTGGAGGCCGCCGAGGTGATGCGCCAGAGCGGCAGCGAGTTGCTGGGGCTGATCAACGACCTGCTGGATCTGTCCCGCATCGAGGCGGGGCAGGTGGAGGATACGCGGGCGGAGATCCGGTTGGAGACGTTCGCCGAGGAACTGCGGCGTCAGTTTCTCCCGCTGGCCAGGGAGCGGGGTCTGCAGTGGCGGGTGAGCCTGGGCGAGGGGTTGGCGGCCCCGCGGCTGGCGGATGGGGAAAAACTGCGGCGCATTGTCAAGAATCTGGTGGCCAACGCCTTTCAGTTCACCCGGCAGGGCGGGGTGGAGGTGCGTCTGGGGCTGGAGGGGGAACGGCTGGCGGTCGCGGTGCAAGACAGCGGTCCAGGCATCGCGCCGGAGCATCGGGAGGCGATCTTCACCCCTTTTCATCAGTTGCCGGGGGATGGCATGGAGTCGCGGCGCGGTGGGGTCGGCCTGGGGTTGGCCATTGCCAGCAGGCTGGCCCGGTTGGCCGGAGGGGAGATCCGGTTGGAGAGCGAACCGGGACAGGGCAGCACCTTCATCTTGCATCTGCCTTGTCCCCTGGTGACGCGTCGGCTGTTGCTGGCGGATGCCGATCCCGGGGCGTGGCGTTTTCTGAGCGGAGTGTTGCGGGAGCGGCAGGTGACCGTGGTGGCTGCGGCCAGTGGCGAAGAGGCCTTGGCCCGCCATGGGGAGGAGCCGTTCGATTGTCTGGTGGTGGCTCCCCGGCTGCCGGACCTGGAGGGGGGCGAACTGCTGGAGCGGATGGCCGCCCTGCGTCCTTTGCCGCCGGTGGTCATCCATGCCGCGCAGGCGTTGACACGGGAGGAGCATGCCCGTCTGCGGCGGTTTACCGATGCCATCGTGGTGGATGGCGCGGATCGGGAGGCGCGGCTGCATGACGAGATCCTGTTGTCCTGGCAGCGGACGCATGCCCCGCCCCCCCCTGTGGCATCTCCACGGGAGGAGGAGCCGCAGGCCGCCCGGAACGGTGGTGGGCGGGTCCTGCTGGTGGATGACGACATGCGCAATCTGTACGCCATGGCCCGCAGTCTGGAAAAGAGTCGTTGGCGCGTGGTCATGGCCAACAATGGGGCCGAGGCGCTCCGTGTGCTGGAAACCGGCGAGCCGGTGGATATCGTGTTGATGGATCTCATGATGCCGGTCATGGACGGCTATGAGGCCATGCGGCGGCTGCGCGCCCAGGAGAGATTCGCCGCCCTGCCGGTCCTGGCGCTGACCGCCAAGGCGATGCCGGAGGATCAACGGAAAAGCCTTGCCGCCGGGGCCAACGGGCATGTGAGCAAACCCGTGGACATGGAACGTCTGCTGGAGACGATGCGTCTCCATGTGCATTCATGATCCATGCAATCGAAAAATAGGGGGAATGGAAGCGACATGGCTGGAAGAACCTGCACCGTCACGACTTTCTGGAACATGCTGGCCATAACGATCAATCGCAGTCGTCCGTTTTATGCCCTGCTCGAGGAGTTGCAAGGCAAACGGATGTCGATCAGCAGTTCCGTTGGCCAGTTGGCGCCTTTCATGGACCTGACGGTCGACAAGCGGATCATGGCGTATCTGGTCACCAGGAGCGGCAACATCATGGTCGTGGAATCGATTCGCGATCAGACGTTCGTGGTCGGCAAGCGGGAGAACGCCAAGGTGGCCCGTTTGACCTGCGCCATCAACCGGATCACCGATCTGGAGGTCACCAGCGTCCACCAGACCGGCAAACCCGCCAAGCTGATCGAGATGTTGCGCAACGGTCTGACCGAACTGCGGGCGGATGGGCGGTTGCGCAGTGTCGAGGCCAGGCTGCCCTTCCGGGATGTCACCTACGAGGTGCAGATCGATCTGGAGCATCATGACTCGCTGGAGGCCCTCCTTGGCCAGGATACGGTCGCTGTGGAGGAGGAGGGGGGAGGGGAGCGATCCGCCCCGGACGAGGCGACCGTGCTCAATGCCGCTGTCCTGCCCGAACCCCCAGCGCCGCCGCCCGTTCCCACGCCGGCCCCGACCGCCAAACCCGCAGTCCCGCCGCGCAGGCGGTGGCGCGGTCCTTTCCAGCATCCGGATCCCGCAGTGGTCATGACCCAGGAGGAGATCCACAAGACCCTGGAGCATTATGCCGTGGAGCGGGTTTCCAAGATCGAGGCCATCGCGGCGAGTCTCTCCTGGGGCAAGGGGAGCATCGACAAGGTCATGGTGGGAGACGGGCATTATGGCGAGACCAGGGCCGGCATGACCTTTGCCAGGGACAAGGCGGGCAGCAACCAGCGCGGCAATTTCCGGTTGTGTTTCCGGACCTTCCCCGCCATGGTCAAGGCGGCGGGCGAGATGCGTTATGTCAACATCCTCAACATCTCGGAAGGCGGGGCCGGTTTCGGGGTCTTCGTGGCTCCCGAGCAGCCTGTGGAGCCGTTCCGGATCGGGGAGCCGATCGAGCTGGTTTTTCCCCTGGTGGATCGCAATCACCTGATCGTCCGGGGCCGCATCGTGCGCGGTTTTCCGAGCGTCGATCCGGAGGGCAGGGCCTTCATCTACCATGGCGTCCAGTTCGACTGGCCGCGCAAACGGGCGCCGCTGAATTTCCTGGAGACCATGCAACGCACCGAACTCTTTCTCCTGGCGCACAAGGACGGGGGGGGTTAGTTCACCCTGGGACCCGTGCGGCGGTGCGGATCTCCAGATAGAGCCGGTCCATGATGGCGAACAGCTCCCGGCGGATCTCGTTGAAGCGATCCATGGAGCGGATGGCCTCCTCGACGCGCCCGTCGTTGACCAGTTGCACGGTCTCGCGTGCGGTGTCATGCACCGACATGTGAACCTTGCCCATCTCCCGGAAGGTTGGCAGTTCGCCGAAACGTTTGCTCCCGTCGTTGTCGTACCACTTGCCGAAGTCGCAATCGTGGCCGGTGGCCACCTCCCTGGCGGAAAGCGCGACGCGCCCCCGGATGACGTTTTCCAGTCTGCCCAGCCACTTGAGGTGCGCGCCCTTGATGGCGCCGGTGGGAAAGGGCGCCTCCTCCACGCGGATCATCCCGCTGGCCTTGGTCAGATCCTCGGCGGAGGTGTGGACCACATCCACCAGGATGGCCGTGTGATGGGCGGTGCCCTCGATGTAGCCGACCCGGCTGACGGTCTCGCGCACCTTGTGGTTGGCGGCGATGATGTTCTCCAGCGCCGACCGGGCGGCCTGCAACGTGGAGGAGGAGAGTTCCTGCACCTCGTGGCTGCCCTGGGACAACTCCTCGGCGGCCCTGGAGGCCTCGGTGGAGGCACGGGAGATCTCCTCGGCCCCGTGCGCGGTCTCCTCGGCGGCATGGGCGACCTCGTTGGCCGCCACCGAAAGCTCCTGGGCGTTGCGGGTCACGTCCTCGGCGGCCTGGGCGACTTCGTCCATGGATTGGGCGATGGTGCGGGTGACATTGGCCTGCGCCCCCACGGCTTCGGTGATGCGCTGGTTGGTGGCGGCCAGGGTATCCACCATGTGGGCGATCTGGCGCACGGCATCGGCGGCCTCCCCGGTGAAATCCTGGATCTCTTGTACCTGTCGGGCGATCAGGGCGGTGGCATCGGCGGTCTGGCGGGCCAGGGCCTTGACCTCGTTGGCCACCACCGCGAATCCCTTGCCGGCCATCCCCGCGCCGGCGGCCTCGATGGCCGCGTTGAGCGCCAGCATGTTGGTCTGTTCGGCAATGGTGTTGATGATGCCGGTCACGTTGCCGATCTCCCGTGCCGCGTCTCCCAGTCTTTCCATGATGGTCAGGCTGCTTTCCGCCACCCTGTCGGCCTGGCTCGCCTCCCGGCTGGCGGTCTCGCACCGTTCCCGCACCTCTTCGAGGGAGGCGCTCATCTCGTCCACCGACCTGGCCACGGACCCTACCGATTGGTTGACTTGCGCCAGACTGCCGTTGACCCCCGCCAGATTGGCGGTCATCTGCTCCGAGGCGGCGGCCATGGTCCCTGCCGTGAGGGAGGCCTGCCGGGAGATCTCCGCAATGCCCATGATGGAGGTGGTGAGCTGGTGGATGGCCGCCGCCACCACATTGATGTTGTTGGTGGTCATTTGTGCGTTTTCCTGGATGAGACCGGCCTGTTGTTCGAACAGGGCGTTGGTCGAAGCGACCTCGCGCACCAGCGTGGAGCCGGCGCCGGCATCCTCGTCCAGGGTCTGTTTCGCTGCCAGCAACTCGTTGACGCAGGCCTTCAGGGTGTCGGTCTGGATGTGAATCTGGTGGATGATCAGGCGGATGTTGTTCACCATGCGGATGGTGGCCCCGAGGATGCCCCTGCTGGTGTCGCCGTTCATGGCGACGGTCAGATCGCCCATCGCCACCCGTTCCAGGAGCGCCACCACGTCATTGGGTTCCCCGCCCACCAGCCCGAGGATGTGACGGGAGTAGAAATAACCCAGCCAGCTGGAGAGGGTGATCAACAGGAGTACCAGCATGGACGAGGCGAGAAATCCATAAAACGACGCCGTGCGCAGGGTTTCCACCCGGTCGATGAGATCGGTCGCCAGTCGCTCCTCCACCACCTTGAGCTGGTCGATTTTCCTGGTGCTGGCGTCAAACCAGGCGGTCGGGTCCACGCCGAATCCGCCGGTGGCGGCCTTGTCGAAGGCGATGCGGCGGAAGTTGGCCACTGCCTCGATCGGCTGGCCCTGGACCGTCTGTTTGAAGAATGCGTTTTGTTCCGGGGTGGCCAGCGCATGAAAGCCGTGCAGGTAACCCGACTCCTCGCCGAGCAGTTCCCCCAGGCGGCGCACCATGCCTGGGGCGAAGGCGTCCCGGGAGAAGGTGGCGTTCAGGGTGGCCCGTTCCAGGCCGGCGCGCTCCTTGGCCAGCGAAAGGTTGACATAGGCGCTGACGGCGGCGGCCATCGGTGCATCCGATGCCAGTCTGGGCAGTTCGTCCAGGGTGGCGAAGAGGGCGTTGATGATTTCGGTATAGGCCTGGATGGCTTCCGGCGCCTGGATGGAGAGGCCATCCACCGCCTTGCGCAGGGCGTCCACTCCTTGCAGTTTCTCCATGCCGGCCCGCAGGTGCCCGGCAAACCCGTCATCGAACCGGGTGGGGTCGAAGCCGCGCAGGAACTGTTGCAGTGCGTTGCGTTTTTCATCGGTGGCCGTTGCGCGGTGGTTCGGGAGTTCCTGTTTGAATTTTCCCCCCTTGCTGGCCAGCAGGCCTGCCGACATGCCCCGTTCGGTTTGGGTGGCATGCACCAGGGCGTTGACCCGAACCGCCAGATTGGCCAGGGAGTGCATGGCGTCCATGCGGCGACTGGTCGCGCTCTTCTCCAGGGCAAGAAAGCCTCCGAACCACAGACAGCCCATCAAGGGGAAAAAGAGCAGAATGACGAACTTGGTCCGCAATCGAATGTCGTGCAGCCATTGCATGATGTGGCTCCGTGTCGTTGGCGCGTGATGATGGCATGGATGAAGATTTTTCTGAATTGTTGTTTATATTCTCAACTATCCGCGAATGCAAGGAAATGCGTTGCGCGACGCGGCATGCAAAACGGGGTGCAACGCAACGATTGCTTCCAGGTGCGCGGGCTGCTATGATGTATTCTTTGTCTCGAAGCACCGGACAGCCGAAAAAAAACGGGAATGCCGCATGGATACCATGAAATCGCTCGACTTCGAACGCTCCCTGGGTCGCCTGGAAGAGGTCGTCGCTCGCCTGGAGCAGGGCGACCTGCCCCTGGAAGAGGGGCTTGCCGCGTTCGAGGAGGGGACGGCCCTGGCCCGGCACTGTCAACAGCGCCTGGACGCCGCCCAGAAGCGCATCGAGGAGTTGACCGCTTCCGCCTCCCGGGACGGCCTGGTCGCGGGTTGATGCCATGGACCTTTCCCGCTATCTGGAAGAGCGCAGGCTGCTGGTGGAACAGGCGCTGGAAGATCTTCTGCCGCCCGTCCAGCGTCCGCCGCAACGCCTCAATGCCGCCATCCGCCACAGCCTCATGGGGGGCGGCAAGCGGTTGCGGCCCATCCTGGTGCTGGCCGCCGCCGAGGCGGTGGGGGGACAAACGTCGCCTCTGCTTCCCTTCGCCTGCGCCATGGAGTGCATCCATACCTACTCCCTGATCCACGACGACCTCCCTGCCATGGACGACGACGACCTGCGCCGGGGACGCCCCACCTGTCACAAGGCCTTCGACGAGGCCACCGCCATCCTGGCCGGTGACGCACTGCTCACCTTTGCCTTCGAACTGGCGGTTCGTCCCGTCGCGGGCGTGGATCCGGCCATCCAGATGACCGTGGTGGCACAATTGGCCAGCGACGCCGGCATCCATGGCATGGTGGGCGGTCAGATGATGGACATGGAGGCGGAAAACCGCCTTCTCTCCCTGCCGGAACTCCAGAACGTCCACATCCACAAGACCGGCGCCCTGATCCGTTCCGCCATTCTGGCCGGTGCCCGGCTCGGCGGCGGCTCCCCGGAAGGGACGCGGGCGCTCAAGCGCTACGGCGAAGCCTTCGGACTCGCCTTCCAGATCACCGACGACATCCTGGACGAGGTGGGCGACAGCCTCGTGATGGGCAAGACCGCCGGCAACGACCGCAAACGGAACAAGGCCTCCTATTGTTCGCTCCTTGGCGTCGCCCAGGCCCGGGAGGAGGCGGCCTCCATGGTCCGGGAGGCCCTGGAGGCCCTGGCGCCTTTCTCGTCGGCTGCCGATCCCCTGCGCGGCCTGGTCCGGATGCTGTTGGACCGCACCCACTGATTACGAACGGTTCCTTATGTATTCGATCCTCAAAAGCATCAACGAACCCCATCAACTCCGCGCCCTGCCGGAGCACGCCCTGCGACAGGTGGCGGACGAACTCCGCGAGTTCACCATCGAGACCGTCTCCTCCACCGGCGGCCATCTGGGGGCGAGCCTCGGCGTGGTGGAGTTGACCGTCGCGCTCCATTACGTCTTCGACACCCCGGAGGATCGCCTGATCTGGGATGTGGGGCATCAATCCTATCCCCACAAGATCCTCACCGGTCGGCGGGAGCGCATGCACACCCTGCGGCAGCGGCATGGCCTTTCCGGGTTCACCCTGCGCACCGAGAGCCGCTACGACCCCTTCGGGGCCGGTCACTCCTCGACCTCCATCTCCGCTGCCCTGGGCATGGCGCTGGCCAGCCGGCACCAGGGACAGAAACGGCGCGCCATCGCGGTCATCGGCGACGGGGCCATGACCGCCGGCATGGTCTTCGAGGCCCTCAACAATGCCGGGGAGTACCAGAAGGAAATCAACCTGATCGTCATCCTCAACGACAACGAGATGTCCATTTCGGCCAATGTCGGGGCCTTTTCCGCCTATTTGAGCCGCATCATGAGCGGACGTGTCTATACCCGTTTCAAGGGGGGCACGGGCAAGGTCCTGGGCCGTTTGGCCCCGCCTCTGCTGGACGCGGCCCGCAAGGCCGAGGAGCACATGAAGGGGATGCTCACCCCCGGCACCCTCTTCGAGGAGCTGGGTTTCGACTATTTCGGGCCTATCGATGGCCACGATTTTGCCCAGTTGCTGCCCACCTTGCGCAATGTCAAGCAGTTGCCGGGTCCGATCCTGGTGCATGTGGTCACCCGCAAGGGCAAGGGGTTCGCCCCGGCGGAACGCAATCCCTGCACCTATCACGGGGTGTCGCCCTTCGACCGGGGCAAGGGGATTCTCCCCTCCCGCGAGGCGACGCCTTCTTATACTCAGGTTTTTTCCGACACCCTGGTGGCGTTGGCCCAGAGCAACCAGAAGATCATGGCCATCACGGCGGCCATGCCGGAGGGGACCGGTTTGTCGGAGTTTCAGGAGCGGTTTCCGGATCGCTTTTTCGACGTGGGCATCGCGGAACAGCACGCCGTCACCTTTGCCGCCGGGCTGGCCTGCGAGGGGTATGTCCCGGTGGTGGCCATCTATTCGACCTTCTTGCAGCGCGCCTATGACCAGATCATTCACGACGTGGTGTTGCAGAAACTCCCGGTGGTCTTCGCCCTGGATCGTGCCGGTCTGGTCGGTTCGGACGGGCCGACCCATGCCGGGGTGTTCGATCTGACCTTTCTGCGCGCCCTGCCCGATCTGGTCATCATGGCCCCTGCCGACGAGAACGAGTTGCGGCACATGCTCGCCACGGCGGTCACCCTGGGCCGTCCGGTGGCGATCCGCTATCCGCGCGGCGCGGTCATGGACCTGCCCCGGGAGCCGGCCAGGACGTTGCCCGTGGGGGTCGGGCGCATCCTGCGTGACGGGACCGACATCATCCTGGCCGCAGTCGGACAACCCGTGCATCCCGCTTTGCTGGCTGCCAACGAACTGGAAAAACAAGGGATTTCCGTCGGGGTGTACGACTTCCGGTTCGTCAAGCCCCTGGATGCGCAACTGGCCAGAAAGGCCGCGCGGGTGAAGGTGATCGCCACTCTGGAGGAGAATACCACCCAGGGGGGGTTCGGTGCCGCGCTGCTGGAGTTTCTGGCCCAGGATGGCAGCCTGGACGGGGGGTGCCGGATCCGCAACTGGGGGATTCCCGACCGTTTCATTCCCCACGGCGGCCAGTGCGAACTGCGCGCCGAACTGGAACTGGATGTCGCCGGGATCGTCAGGCGGGTCCAGGCGTTGTTGCAATGACGCCATGGCGCACAGGCTGGACCGGCTGTTGCTCGAACGCGGTCTGGTCGCCGACCTGAGTGCTGCGCGCGGGTTGATCATGACCGGCAAGGTGCTGGTGAACGATCGCCCCTGGAACAAGCCGGGAACCCCCGTTCCCGACGGGGCGGCAATCCGGCTCAAGGAAAAACCCGTGCCGTGGGTGTCGCGCGGGGGGTTGAAACTGGCCGCCGCACTGGAGGCTTGCCCCATCGATCTGACGGGGGCGGTCTGTCTGGACGTGGGGGCATCCACCGGGGGGTTCACGGATGTCATGCTGGCCCATGGGGCGCGCAGGGTGTACGCCCTGGATGTCGGTTACGGGCTGCTGGCCTGGAAACTGGTCTCGGACCCCCGCGTGGTGGTGATGGACCGGCGCAACATCCGGCACCTGACGGCGACGGATCTCCCCGAACCGATGGATTTTTGCAGTGCCGATCTCAGTTTCGTGTCATTGGTACACTCCATGGCGCCTGTCGTGTCGCATCTCCGTCCGGGGGGGGAGGGGGTGGTATTGGTGAAACCGCAGTTCGAATTGCCCCGTGATCGGGTGCAAAAGGGGGGGGTGGTCACCGATCCGCTTTTGCACCAGGAGGCCATCGGTCTGGTTGAGGCGGAGGCAGGGCGGCTGGGATTGCGGGTGGTGCGGGTATTGCCGTCGCCGGTGTTGGGACCGGCGGGCAATCGGGAGTTCCTGCTGCATTTCGTCAAGGAGGTCATGCCATGAGGGCGCTCTACTGGAGCCTGAGAAAATGGCTGGCCAACCCCCGCCGCAGCTGGCTGGAATTCTTGAAATGGCAAAATAAATATTGTGCGCAACTGGCCTGCCGGGGGATGGTGTGGCGTGGGTTTTCTGCCTGGCCGATCCATCCGAAGCATCTGTTCGACCCGGAAACCGCTGCCCATGCCCAGCGCTTCCTGGGGCCGGGGATGCGGGTTCTGGATGTGGGGTGCGGCAGCGGGGCCTTCTGTCTGAAGGCGTGCGAACTGGGCGCCGTTGGCGTGGTGGGGCTGGAGCACGATGCGGAGTCGGTGCGGCAATTGCAGACCGTGGTTGCGCAACGGGGGTATCCGCTGGAGGTGCTGGCCATCGATCTGGAACGCACCCCGTATCCGTTCGAGGATGGGAGTTTCGATCTGATCAACTGTTCCGATGTCCTGGAGCATCTGCACCGGCGGGTGGAGTGTCTGGCGGAGCTGCGGCGGATCAAAAAAAACGGCGCGCCGATTGTCGTGAGCATCCCCAATGCGGAGACCACCTGGAAACGGCGGCTGCGTCAGGCCGGCATCGACTCCCGCGATGACACCGACCACAAGATCGAGTACACCCAAGAGACCCTGCGCGCCGAGATTGCCCAGGCCGGTTTGCGGCTGGAGGGACCGTTGTTGCCGGTGGTGCCCAGTTTTCCCTGGCACGGGCTGTTGGCGTTGTGCGCGGTGTTCTCCCCGGCGTTGTATCGCCGGGCGCAGCGCTGGAAATACGCCTGTGCCCGGCGTCACCCGGAGGAGTCCATGGGGTGGGTGTTTCATGTGATCGAGACGGATGCGGACCAGTGGCGCGTAAATAAAGTGTGACATCGGCCCGCAGATGATGCATTATTGATATCCATTCGACGTTTTTCAAGAGGGCAGTGCACCATGTTCGACACGGAAAAAGCGCTTGCGATTCTTGTCTGTCCGCATTGCAGGGGGGAACTGCAACCGGAAGGTCAACCGGTGACGGGGCTGGCCTGCCGCGCTTGCAGTCGCGTCTATCCCGTGGTGGACGGCATCCCCCGCATGCTGGTCGTGGACGATCCGTTGCTCAAGGAGGCGAAGGATCACTGGGAGGGCAGCCCCCATTTCCAGTACGAGGCCCACGCGGAGCTGTTCACAAGGGACTATTTCGAGGAGCAGGACCGCTGGCGGGCCAACGAGGTGGATCCGTTCTCCATGGAGATCTACCGCTTCGAGGAGGTGCGGGGCAAGATGACCTTGGATATCGGTTGTGGCTCCGGATGGGTGGTCAAGAGCTTTGCCAGGCATGGGGCCTATTCCGTCGGGGTCGATTTCACCGAGCGGGCGGTGATCTCCACCGCCGCCGCGCTGCAAACCTATCGGTTGCCGGGCATGGTGGTGCAGGCGGATGCCCAGGCCCTGCCGTTCCGGGACGGGGTCTTCGATCGTGTCTCCTCCATTGGCGTCTTGCACCACATCCCGGACACGCAACAGGGGATCCGGGAGGCCTGGCGGGTGCTCAAGCCGGGTGGCAACGCCATCATCTCCCTGTACGGCAAGCTGTTTTTTTTCAATCCCTGGCTGTTTCCCCTGGCGCAAATGGTTCTCAAGAGGCTGCTGAAAGCACCCAAGGTGCGCGATGGCATCCAGCACACCGCCAACTACGACGAGTTCTACCGGTTGATGGACGGGCCGACCAATCCCATCGGGCGTTATTATGGCAAGGAGGATTTTCCCAGGCTGTTCGCCGATTTCACCATCACCGAATGCACGACCAGCCACTTCCCCTTGCGATTCCTGATGATCGGCAAGATTCCGGTGAGCCGTTTCGTGCCCAGGTGGCTGCACCGCTGGATCGATCTGAATTTCGGCATGATGCGCAACTGCCAGTTGACCAAGGGCACCACGCGTCAGGCATGAGGATAGGGGTGACGGAATGCCATGAGAGTCCTGTTTGTCGTCGCGGATCTCTACTTTGGCGAGCCGATCGGGGTGATGGCCCTGAGCGCCATCTGCCGGCGCGAAGGTCACGCGGTGCGCCTGATCGCCTTGCGCAGCCACGACATCCCCGAGACCCTGGACGAATTCCTGCCCGATTTCGTGGCCTACTCCACCATGAGTCCGGACGAGAAACGGTTCGCCCAGGGGGACGGGCAGGTCAGGGCCTGGGCCGCCCGCACGGGCCGGAGGGTGGTGCGGGTCATGGGCGGGCCGCATCCCACCTTCTTCCCGGAGGTCATGGCGCGCCTGGAACTGGATGCCATCTGCATCGGCGAGGGGGATCTGGCCATCATCCGCATGCTCGAGGCCATGGAGGAAAAGCGCGATTTCGTCGGCATCCCGAACATCATGGTGCCTGGCTCCCCGGAGCTGATCAAGGAGGTGGTGGAGGATCTCGATGCCCTGCCGTTTCCCGACCGGGCGATCTTTTACCAGGCCGCGCCCGAGTTGCAGCGTTCCGGCATGCGTTCCTTCATGACCCAGAAGGGGTGTCCGTTCAAGTGCACCTACTGTTTCAACCATACCTATAACCAGATGTTCAAGGGGGTGGGGCGCAATCTGTTCCGCCGCCGTTCCGTGGAGAATGTCCTGGCGGAGATCAAGCACGCGCGGGAGCATTTTCCGGACATCCGCTTCATCCGTTTTCAGGACGACTCCTTTGCCTGGCGCCAGGACGATCCCTGGCTCGAGGAGTTCGCCGAGCGCTACTCCCGGGAGATCGGCATTCCCTTCTATTGCCTGATTCGCGCCGATGTCATCAACGACACCATCGGGCGTCAGTTGCAAAAGGCGGGTTGCTGGTCGGTGGGCATGTCCCTGGAGGCCGGCAACGAACAGTTGCGGGACGTGGTCCTGAAACGGGAGATGTCCGATGCGAAAATCCGTGAGGGTTTCGGCATCGCCAGGAAATATGGCCTGCGCATCACCTCCAACACCATGCTGGGCATTCCCGGCACCACCCTGGAGGAGGATTTCAACTCGGTGCGGGTGGCCAGGAGTCTGCGGATCACCGCGAACCAGTTCGTCATCTTCGCGCCCTATCCCCGCACCGAATTGACGGATTACGCCCAGCAACTGGGGGTGCTCGACAAGGAGTACGATTTTTCCGAGTTGTCTCCTTACGGATTGACCATGCTCAACAGTTACACCCCTCGCGAGAAGATGATTCAGCGCAATCTCGCCTTTCTCGGCTCCATCATCTGCAAGGCGCCTGAATCTCTGGTGCCATTTTTGCTGCGTATCGTTCGTATCAATATTCCCAATTTTTATTCGTTTGTCGGCACTTTTTATATTTCTTATGTATTGAGTTCGCAGATTTTTCCAGGGATCCGGCCTCAGGGTGTCATGCACCTGTTCAGGGCGGTCGTGCGCACGTTTGCATTTTATCTGGCGAAACCGTCCAGGAGTTGAAGAGATCATGAATGGGTCCGTGAAGCCAAGCGAGGTTTTTCTGTCCGTCATCTTGCCGGTCTATAACGAACACCAGACCATCGAACCCCTGGTGGAGCGGCTGCTGCCGGTGCTGGCGCAACTGGGTGGCACCTACGAAGTGATCTTCATCAACGACGGTTCCACGGATGGCAGCGACCTCATCATCAGTTCCCTGGTCCGTCAGCATCAGGGTCGTTTCAAGGCGGTCCATTTCCGCATCAACCAGGGCAAGTCCAATGCCCTGAAAACCGGTTTCGAGCTGGCGACCGGCACCCTGGTGCTGATGATGGATACCGACCTGCAAGACCAGCCGGAAGAGATTCCCAAGCTGCTGAATCACCTGCACGACCGCAACCTGGATGTCGTGACGGGCTGGAAGTTCAAGCGCCAGGATCCCTTGAGCAAAACCCTGCCTTCGCGGCTGTTCAACCGCACCATACGCTATTTTTCCAAGGTCGAGGTCCAGGATTTCAACTGCGGCCTGAAGCTCATGCGCCGGGAGTGCATTCAGAACCTGCCGCTGTACGGCCAACTGCACCGCTACATCCTGGTGCTGATCGCCAAGCGGGGGTACAAGATCGGCGAGGTGGCCATCGAGCACGCCCCGCGCCGGTTCGGCCACTCCAAGTTCGGCACCGGGCGGATGTTCACCGGTTTCATGGACTTTCTGACGGTCTTCTTTTTGACCCGCTACGTGCAATCCCCGCTCTATTTTTTTGGCATCTACAGCGTCTTGTGCATGATCTTCGCCCTGTTGTGGGGAGGTTATTTCATTGGCAGCCATCTGGTGAACTACTTCCTGGGTACCGTGGAGGTGTTCATGAACCTGCATCCTCTGTGGGTCCTGTCGCCCATCATGATGGTGGTGAGTTTCATGTTCCTGTCCATCGGACTGCTGGGGGAGTTGATCTATTTTCTGCACAAGGGGCTGGAGTTCAACAAACCGATCCGTTATTCCGAAGGGTTCGCCGATGAGGGCGACCGGGATGATCCCCCATGCAGGACCTGAACGAACAGATCGCTTTCGTCGTGAGCGCCGTGCCCCGGCTGCTGCGGCAGATGGACCACGACCCGCTCTCCCCGACCTGGGGTTCGGCCCATCTGGCCTATTGGCGGGACAAGACCTCCGAGCTTTCTGACATGCGCCGCCAGGAGGCCATGCTGCCTTTGGCCTTGTTGTACACCCGGGACTACCCCGGTTCTTCCTGGCGGGACGATCCGCGTCTGCTGGAAGCGGTGGAGGCGTTGCTGCGTTTCTGGTGTGACCATCAATATCCCGACGGCTCCATGGACGAATGGTACAAAGGCGAGCGCGCCTTTGCCGCCAGCGCCTTTTCCTGCCATGCCGTGGCCCGCACCCTGCATCTTCTGGAGGGGCGGCTGGCCCCGGCGTCGCGGCAACGGGCGCGGGAGAAACTGGCAGCCACCGCCCGCTGGCTGACCGGACGCGACGACCTGTTCAAGACCAACCACCAGGCGGTCGGCGTGGCGGCCCTGGCCTGGGCCGGGGCGGTGCTGGACGATGCCGCGTTCACCCGCAACGCCAGGGAGAAATTGCATGCCATCATTCGTGTCCAAACCCCGGAAGGGTGGTTTCCCGAAGTGGGGCACATGGATGTGGGTTACACGTTTTTGACCGTCGAATTCGTCGCCATGGCCATGGCGTTGTGGCAGGACTGGAGCGCGAGCGCACCGTTCGTGCGGGCCTTCGACTTCGCCTGTGAATGGGTCCACCCCGATCTGACCATCGGCGAGGAGTACGGCGTGTGCCACAATCCCTATCTCTCCCGGATCGCCATTCTGCTGATGGCGGACCGGTCTGGCCGGGCTGCGGGTCTGGCGGAACGGTTGCAGCGGGAGTCCGTCGGTTTCCAGGGGTTCACCAACACCCTGGGCGACGACCTGCGGCTGCCCAGGTGGGCCTTTCAGCCGTTGTTGGCGCATGATTATCGGCACGCCATGGGGACGGAGCGGGCGCCGGTCGAGGTCATTCCCCTGGCGGTCACCGACGGCGGATCGAGGGTGCGCTTTTTTCCCGGCGCCGGTCTGGCGCGGTTTGTCTCCGGGCAGGGGAGCGGCGTGTTCGCGCCCGTGGCGGGCGGGTTGCTCCGGCTGTTTGCGCCGGGATGCGGCGGTGTTGTGACCGATTGCGGCTACGCCATCGCCCTCGAACGGGGGGGATACGCCACCAATCTGACCTATGACCGCAAGCTGGCCGGGGTGGTGGAGGAGGGCAACCGCATGCGGGTGGCCTGCCCCATGCCGAGGGTGCGCAAATTCATGCCCTCCCTGGCCGCCCGACTGGTGTTGCGCCTTGCCTGCTCCACCCGGATCGGCTCCCGTCTGGCCCGCCGGGGGATCGACTGGATCCGGCGCCGGAAAGGGAGTGCGCTCAACCAGTCCTCGGCCAATCTCGGCGGACGGAAGGCGGCGTGGCAACTGGAGCGGGAGTTGCGGGTGGAAACCGGAGAGATCCGCACCGTGGATCGGCTCGTCTTCGCCTGGCCTGTGGCGACCGGGCGGATCCTGTTCGTCACCAGCGCGGGGGGGGAAGGGTGGCCGCGCACCAGCCCCTTGACGGAGCACGTTTCCGGTCTGCCGGAGCGGCTGACCGGCCTGGTCCTGGAAAAAATCTATCGACTGGGGGCGGAAGGGTGGCACATGACCCACCTGGTCGTGCGCCCCGGCGCTGCGGCGGAGGGGTGAGGCGGTGTGCGGCATCACCGGACTCGTCAGTACCCACGGGGCCGATTTCGACCGTTTTTCGGGCATGACCGATGCCCTGGCCCATCGGGGACCGGACGCGCGTGGCGAGTTCCGCGCCCCCGGCATCGCGCTGGGCCATCGCCGCCTCTCCATCATCGACCTGTCGGAGGCGGCCAACCAGCCCATGCACAACGAGGACGGCTCGCTGATCCTGGTGGCCAATGGCGAAATCTACAACCACCGGGAGTTGCGGGAGTCCCTGGGCCGCAAGGGCCACCGCTTCCGCTCCGGCAGCGATTGCGAGGTGCTGTTGCACCGTTACGAGGAGTTGGGCGAGGACCTCCTGGAGGGGGTCAACGGCATGTTCGCCTTCGCCTTGTGGGATCGCAACCGCAACCGCCTGCTTGTCGCCGTGGACCGCTTCGGCAAGAAACCGCTCTATTATGCCGCGCTCGGCGCGCGTTTCGCCCTGGCCTCCGAGATGCATGCCCTGCTGCATCTGCCCTGGGTCGAAAAGTCCCTTGATCCGGTGGCGTTGGATCGCTACCTGACCTTTCGCCACGTACCCGCCCCGCTGACCATGCTGCAAGCGGTGCGCAAGCTGGAGCCAGCCACCCTGCTGGTGTGGGAGTCCGGTCGTATTGCCACCCGGCGCTATTGGCGGCCCCGGCCTGCCATCACTCCGGAGACGGTGTATGATGCCACGGTGGTCGACCGGTTCGAGGCCCTTTTCGACGACGCCGTGGCCCTCCGGCTGCAAAGCGATGTCCCGCTGGGGCTGTACCTGAGCGGCGGGGTCGATTCCGCAGCCGTGGCCAGTTCCATGGCCCGCCAGCAGACCACAGGGGACAGGATCTCCTATACCATCGGTTTCGACTACCGCCACAACGAGCATCCCCGTGCCCAGAGGGTTGCCGCGCATCTCGGTTTCGACTTCAATCCGGTGGAGGTGGAGCCGGAGCTGTTCGGGTCCACCGCAAAAATCGCCTTTCACCTCGACGAACCGTTCGGCGACATGCTCTGCCTGCCGGCCTACTGCCTGGCGCGCGAGGCAAGAAAACGGCTGACCGTCGTGCTGACCGGCGATGGCGCCGACGAGATCCTCAACGGCTATTTCCACCAGCGCCTGATGATGCTGCGGGAGCGCAACCTGTGGCTGTTTGCCGCCTCCGGGGCCGGTCGCGCGCTGGCCGCCCTGGCCAGGGCGGTGCCTGCGGCGGTGGTGGACCGTTTCTTCGACTATCCCGACCGCTTCGGCCCCAGGGAGAAGTTGAAACTGGTGCAGGCGCTCACCCACAGCGGGGCGTTCGGCGGGTTTTACGAGGGGATCACCTCCTGTTTCAGCCCGGAGGACAAGCAGTCCATCTGCACCCCGGAACTGCGGGAACAGTGGAGCGGCGAGCCGCTGCACCTCTTCTTTCATCGGCAGATGGAGGAGAACCGGGAGTTCGACTTCAATGCCCGTCTGTCGCTCCTGGATCTGCAATGCTGGATTCCCTTCAGCGTGCTCTATCGCCTGGACAAGCTCAACATGGCCCATGCCGTGGAGACCAGAAGCCCGTTTCTGGATTACCGGCTCGTCGAGGCGGCCCTGCATCTGCCCCCCCAGGCGAAGTTCAACCCGCGACGCAACAAGGAGGTGCTGCGGGCCATCATCGACCGCCATTTTCCCGAACCGCTGCGGGAAAAGGGCAAGCAGGCGTTCTACATGCCGCTCACCTCGCCCACCCGTCGGCAATTTGCCGCCTGGTGCCGTGCCTTGTTGACCAGGGAGGGGGTGGCCCGGCGCGGCCTGTTTGTCTGGTCCGCCGTGGAACGGCTGTTTTTCCAGTTTGACCATGGCAGCATGCTGGCCTACCGGCAACTGGCGGCACTGGCGATGCTGGAGCAATGGTTTCGGGTCGTCATGGATACCAACCCCCATCGGGAGTCCGCTTCGTCATGATCGATGCGCTACTGCTCTATCCCCGTCTTGGCAGCATGGATTCCATCATCATGGAACTGCCCTTGAGCATCATTTACGCGGCTGCTGAATCGGCCAAACGGGGCGACGACCTGAAACTGCTGGATCTGCGGCGGGAAAAGGGGGACTGGCGCCAGGCCATCCACCCGATATTGCAACAGGGCGTGCGTCTGGTCGGCATCAGCGTCATGACCGGCATGCCTTTGGCTTCGGCACGGGAGATTTCCCGGTACGTCAAGGAGCACTTTCCCCATGTCCCGGTGGTTTGGGGTGGTCCCCACCCCACCGTGCTGCCGGAGACGATCCGGGAGGAGTTCATCGATTTCCTGGTGCGCGGCGACGGCTCTTTGCCCCTGGCCGACCTGATCGCCGCCTTGCGTTCCGGCCAGCCGGATTTTGCCGCCATTCCCGGCCTCTCCTTCAAGGACGGGCAGGGCGAGGCGGTCCACAACCCGCGTGCCACCGGCTTCGAACGCATCCATTACACCGACATTCCTTATCATCTCCTGGATGTGGGCAGCGACGATTACCAGCGCCTGTACAAGGGGGAGCGTCAGAAGCTGTTTCCCATTTTCACCTCGGTGGGGTGTCCCTACAAATGCACCTTCTGCGTCAGTCCCGCCATCTACAAGGTGATCAACGGCAAGAAATGGCTGCCCGATCCGGAGGATGAGGTCATCGAGCACATCGAGTTCCTGATCGCCAACTATCAGGTGACCCATCTGAGCATCATCGACGACACCAGCTTCGTCGATTTGCCCCGCATGGGCCGCATCTTTCGCAAGATCATCGCGCGGGGTCTGCACCTCACCCTGGAGTTCCGGGGGGCCAGGATCAACGAGATCGATCGCATGGACGACGATTTTCTCGAACTCATGGTGGCCGCCGGGGGGCGGGTGATCATGGTGGGCGTCGAATCGGCCAGCGACCGCATCCTCAAGACCATGCAGAAGGGGATCACCAGGGAACAGATCCTGCGCGTCAACCGCAAGCTGGCGCGCCATCCCAAGTTGATTCCTCATTATAACTTTCTGTACGGTTCGCCGGGGGAGCAATACGAGGATCTGGTGGAGACCAAGGACGTGGTGCTCCAGTTGCTGGCGGACAACGGCAATGCCTATTTCGGCATCGGCTCCGACTGGAAACCGATCCCCGGATCGGTCATGCTGGAGGTGGCCGAACGGGAGTTCGGCTATGTCGGGCCAAAAACCCTGGACGACTGGATCGAGATCGACACCTTCGATAGCACCCGCAAGATCCGTCATCCCTGGTATTCGGATCGGTTCGACAACCTGGTCAAGTTGATGCAACTGTCCGCCTTCGTGATCGACGACAAGTTGATCAAGGAGTCCAGGGGCAACACCACGTGGTTTTTCCGTCTGGTGCGTCTGGCCGCGCGCATTTACAAACCGGTGGCCTATTTCCGGATGCGGCACAATCTGCACCACTTCATGATCGAGTATTCCCTTTACCGGATCCTGGCGCGTCTGATTTCGCTGCACCGGCGGGAGACGCGGACATGAAGCCCTGGGAGACACTGCGCATTTTCTACAACGTCTACCGGCGCATTCGCTATTTCAAGCGCATGTATCCTTTTTCGACCATCCTCAAGCAGGCTTTTTTGTTGCCGTTTGATTATTATGTCAATCCGTTGCCGATTCGTTCGGTGACCAACGTGACGGTTGCCATTACGCACCAGTGCAATATTCGTTGCGAGATGTGTTATTTTCATGAAGAATTGAAAACAAGACATATCTTGCCGCTTGCGGCCTTTCAAAGCTTCATCGATCAGGTGGCCAGCAAACGCCCATGTGTCATTTTGTCCGGGGGCGAACCGTTCACCCATCCCCATCTGGTGGAGATGGTGGCCTATGCCAAGGGCAAAGGGTTGCCGGTGCAGATCTTCACCAACGGCACCCTGATGCGCCCAGGCGTGATGGAGCGGTTGATCGAACTGGAACTGGATTACATCGACTTCACCCTGCTGGGCGATCCCGAATCCCACAACCAGGTGGCCTGCGCCTCCTTCGCCTATGGGAAGTTTCTGGAAAATTTGACGAAATTTGCCAACAAGCGCGGCAGGACGCAGATCATCCTCAATTATACCATCACCCCGCGCGCCATCCGGGACATGCGGCACGCGGTGGAACTGGCAAGACGCCTGCAACTGGACGGCTTGCGCATCCAGCATTACAACTATCTGCTCCCCGACGAGCTGGCGGCCCAGGGTACGGTGATCCGCGAACTGTTTGCCACCGAAGCCGGGATCAACGAGGTGGCCGAAACCGGTGACCTGAGCACCATGGCCGCAGCAATTGGCGAGTTCAAGGCGTATCTGGCCCGCGAGGCCCCCGACCTGCCCGTGCAGTGGGCGCCCGACCTGACCCCGGAGGAGACCCGCCACTGGTATTCCGGGGAGCCGTTCCGCTCCCCGCGCAAGTGCCTGTTCGCGTGGCGCGGCATGCTGCTCGACGCCGACGGGTCTCTTTACCCTTGTTCCAAGATCTACCTGGAGCTTGGCAGCCTGGAGGGACGCGACCCCTTCACGGTGTGGAACGACACCACCATGACCACCTTTCGCAAGCGACTGAAAGAGCGCATGTTTCCGGCCTGTGCCCGCTGCTGCAAACTATGAGCGGCCCCGACCGTCCGCCACCCGTTCCAAAGCGAGGATGTGGATGTGCCCCTTCAGCCAGGAGGCGAGCAGCCGGTCCTCCAGCACGAACACAAGATGCATCAGCGGAAACAGCCGCCGGTAGATCCGGAACAGCGGAGTGTTTTTGGTGTCCATGATGTGGGCATGCTCCTTGAGGGAGTTCTGTTTGAAATAGACCCACTTGAGCAGATCCATGGCCAGTTCGGAGAGCAGGAACATGGCATACCGGTGTGTTGCCACTTGCAGGCCTGGAATGCCTGCGATCAGGGTGGCGAGGTCCTGCCAGGCGTAGCCCATGCGGTAGTGGTACTCCCCCCCGTTCGGATCGTCGTGCCCCAGATTGCGCAGCCGACTCGTGGCCCGGACCCCCTCCAGGGCGGGGACGGTGACGAGGATCCGTCCGCCAGGCTGGACCACCCGGGCGATTTCCGCCAGTGCTGCGGCATCCGCGCCATCCGGGAGGTGTTCCAGCACCTCGGAACAGATCGCCACCGCAAAGGTGTCGTCCGCAAAGGGCAAACGGTCCAGGCGACCCTGCACCATGCCTGGCAGACCGCGCTGGCGGTTGGCGTTCACCGAGCCGAAATCGGCGTCCAGTCCGACACACCGGTATCCCTCGCCCAGGGCCATGGTCAGATAACCCAGGCCACACCCCACATCGAGCAGGCGGCCTCCCGCCGCGGGCGGCATCAGTCGCCGCAGGTGCGCCAGTCGCAGCCTGGAGTGAATGGAAAAATGCAGGGGATGGTCCCGTTCCTGTGTCATCGTGTCCCCCATGCCAGCGCGCGTGCGGCCAGTTCCCGTGCGCCCACCACCCCGCCCAGGATGATCAGGAAGTCGAACGGGGCGCGCAGTTCGGGATCGGGCGCGAACAGACCGGACATAAAGATCAGCAGAATGATCGGTATCAGCATCACCACCAGCAGTCTGATTTCCGGAGAGCGCATCCCCGGCAGCAGGAATGGCGTCAAGATCAGGAACAACAGCATGGGCGGGACGATTTTTTGCAAAAAGCTGATGACGACAAAGGCGGCGTGGTAATCGCCGCTGCGGGTGAATTTTTCCTTGATGCGGGCGATCTGGTCGGCAACCGCCTCTTTTTGCGCCTGTGTGGGGATGGGGAAAGCCTGGTCGATCATGATCCGGGCGAGATCGGACTTGTTCTGCTCGGGATAGGCGGCCCGCAAGCGGGCGAGTTCGCTCGCTGGGGGATCATCCGGCGCTTTTTCCGCACGGGGCTGGCTGGAGGGGGGCCAGAGGGCCGGATTGGTGGTGTACATGTTCCAGGTCATGGTGAGCAGAGAGCCGGCGAAGGCCAGTGGACGCGCCCGGATGGCTTCGGAGACGGCCTCCGTCAACACACCGGGATGCCTGTGATTCAAATAGATCAGGTCCGTGTATTGGTTCATGGACATGGGACCGGTGGTGAAATGCCGCAGGGTCACGCCGCTTTTTTGGTACTCTTCCAGGGAGAGCAGTTCGTCTTGAACGAGGCGCAACAGTTCCCGGTTTTTCGGTCCATGCTCCGGCGCGAGTTTGGGGGAGGCGAAGAGCACATGCACGACCGGCACCTGGAGGTTGGTTTTGCTGGACAGTTTCCAGACGTTGAACGCCTGGTGATGGTAGATCAACAGACCCGTCAGGCCCACCAGGAAGCCGGCGCCGAGGATGGCAGAGCGCGTCAGGGTCTGCCTGGAGAGGCCGAAACAGACGACCGGAAACACCAGGGTGAGCAGCAGGGCCATCGGGGTTTGTCGCATCAGGACGGGCATGAAGGTGACCAGCCCCAGGAAGAACAGGCCGGCTTTGCTTTGCGTTCGGAACAGGCGCACGAGCGCGACACTCCACAAAGAAACCGCAAGCGCAGTCAGCGGCGCGTGGTTGAGACTGTGGAAATTGGCCAGCAGGGTCGTATGGAAGATCATGACCAGGGTGACGATTTGCGCGATGCCCACACCGAACAGGCGGGCCGTGTGGTAGGTGGCCAGGAGATGGACAAGGTAGAGCAAGAGCATGGCGACCTCCATCCCGGACGCCGGCAACTGGCTGATCCATCCCAGCACATAACTGGCCCCGACGGAACGGGCGAAGGTGTCGAAGGTCGGCAACCCGTAATAATGCTCGAGGTAGTTCCTGTAGACCCGTCCGGGCGCAACCGGCCATCCCAGGGAGAAGAACAGGAACACCAGCGTGGCCAGGCCGATGAGAATCCACAGCAGGCGCTGCTCCTGGCGTGACATGGGGGCAGGGGGCGTCCTGTTCATGGTACCCGAATGGTGATGGCGCAGATCAGGTTGAGATGGTGGGAAGGAACGCCGAGTGGAAACCACGACTCCTTCCGGTCGGAAAAATAGTGGCGGATGAAGGCGAGCAGTTGGGAACAGGCATTGACGTGGTCGCGGGCGATGATGTAGTCCCAGTCGAACCCTTTTTTCATGAAGGTGCGCCGGGTGGTCAGGTGGCGTCCCAGATTCCAGGCGATGCCGCCCTCCGTGGGGATGGCGATGCTCAGGATGCCGCCGGGTTTCAGCACCCGCGTCCACTCCTTGAGCGCCCGGAAGGGTTCGGGGATGTGTTCCAGGTTGTAGATCGAGATCACCCGGTCCACCGACTGGTCGGGCAGTGTCAGCCGCCGGCAATCCTGCACCTGGAAGACCAGGCCCGGTTTGTGGCCATGGGCCTGGCGGGCCTGTTCCAGGATCGTTTCGTTGAGGTCCGTGACGAGATACTCGCCAAAGGTGTGACGCACATGGGGGATGTGCTCCCCGGCTCCGGCCCCCACTTCCAGGATGCGCTCGCAATGGGTCGTGGCCGCGAACGGCTTTTCGACCATGCGGTGTCCCGCCTCCTGAACGGCCCGTATCACCGGACTGGAGGCATAGAACACTTCATGATAGTGCTGCGCGAACTCCTGCTGATAGCGGATCCAGACCGGATCTTCGTCGCTGCTTCTTGGATTCATGCTGCACCTGTTTTTATTGAGTCGAATCGACCGCCATTCCTCTTTAATAGGCCGATGCCGCCGGCTTGTCAAGGCGCCCGACACGCTTGACAAAATGGTGCAATGGGTTTATTTTGTTATTAATTTTCCTGTGGATGGATATTTCTATGCGCATTCTCTTCGTCGTTGCCGATCTGTTTTTTTCGGAACCCTTGGGGGTGATGCTGCTTGGCGCCATCGCGCGCCAATACGGCCATCAGCCGCGCCTGCTCGCCCTGACCCGGCATCGCCTGACCGACACCCTGCGGGAATTCGATCCGGATGTGGTGGCCTACAGCGCGATGACGCCGGACGAGCATCTTTTCGTCCAGGCCGACGCGGTGGTCCGGCGCCATCAACAGTGGCGGGGCAGGCGGGTGTTTCGCATCATGGGCGGGGCGCATGCCACCTTCTTTCCGGAGGTACTGGGCAAACTGGATCTGGATGCCGTCTGTATCGGCGAAGGGGATCTGCTGCTGCCCCGTCTGCTTGCGGCCCTGGAGAACGACCGGCCCCTGGACGGCATCCCGAACCTGCTGCTGCCCGGCCAAACCGACTGCGTGAAGGAACTCCCGCAGAACCTGGATGCCATCCCGTTCCCGGATCGGACCCTGCTGTATCAGGCCGATCCGGATTTGCAGGCGCAAGGCATTCGTTCGTTCTTGAGCCAGCGGGGGTGTCCGCATCGCTGCACCTACTGTTTCAATCATGCCTACAACATGCTCTTCAAGGGGCCGGGCAATAAACTGCTGCGCCGCCGGTCGGTGGACAATCTCATCGAGGAACTCAAGGAGGTCAAGGAGCGCTTTCCGACCATGCGTTTCGTGCGTTTTGCCGATGATGTGTTCGTTCTGCGCCAGGATGCCTGGCTGGAAGAGTTCGCGCAACGCTATCCCCGGGAGGTGGGCGTGCCCTTCTATTGCCTGATCCGCTGCAACTCCCTGACCGACGAGGTGGGTCGCATCCTGAGTCAGGCAGGGTGTCGCAGCATCAGCATGTCCATCGAGTCCGGTTCCGAGGAGGTGCGCAACAAGGTCTTGCACCGCAAGATGAACGACGACATGGTGCGCGGCGCGTTCGCCATTGCCCGCAAGTATCGCTTGAATGCCTATGCCAATACCATCCTGGGGATTCCGGGGACCACCCTGGAGGACGATTACCGCTCCTTTCTGTTTGCCAGGGAGGTTGCACCCGCCTTTCCGACCTTCACCATCTTCTCCCCTTTTCCCAAGACCGCCCTGACCAATCACGCCATCGCCATCGGCGCGCTGGATCCGCAGATCGATTATGCGACGATCACCTCGTTCGAGTCCTCGTCCCTGACCGGTTACTCCCCGCAAGAGAAACGCCGGCAAACCAATCTGCTCTATCTGAGCCAGATCTTCTGCTTCATGCCGGATGTCGTTCTCAAGGGGCTGCCATGGTTGTTGAGTCTGCCGCTCTCCCGTTTCTACCGGTTGTTGTACAGTCTCTCGTTCACCTGGCTGGCCAGTTCCCGAATCTTTCCGGGGGCGGGTCCCCGGGATGTGCGCAGCATTGTCAAGGCCGTCGCGCGCGCCATCAAGGCGGTTTATTTTCCCAATGACAAAAGGCAGATATTGGAGTAGACGGGAGCTGTCCCGTCATCCGCGCAGGCGCACCATGGCCTTGGCCAGCCATTGACGGACAAAATAGGGCAGGGCAGGCACGATGCGCTTGCGCAGGCGATAGTGCCAGGGCGAGAGATCGGGCACCGGTTGCGCCGGGTCGAGCAGGGTGGCGGTCAGCGGCGCCGGGAGACGGGAGAGATGCTCCCGCTTACAGAACAGGAAAATATTGTAACGGTACCAGGGCTGAATCTCCGGGTCGTCCCGGAAGCTTTGGCGGCAGAAGTCCAGCAGCACATAATCCAGACTGGCGAACAGGTCGCGCCAGTACTGGTAGGGTTGTTCGTTGATGTGATGTTCCCCCCCCTGACCGGGTGGCGCGGCGGAAAAGAGGACAATGTCGGCGTGCCGGGTCAGGCTTGCCACGAAGTTTCTGGAGGCCTGTGGCGGGAGATGCTCCGCCACCTCCAGCGACATGGCCAGATCGAATGTTCTTGCCAGTTGGATGGATTCCGCCAGATCGACCGGCATGAAGCCGCTTGCGGGAATCATCAGATCCTGCACCCGGACATAAGCGCCGTCCAGACCCAGCACGTCGGCCACCCCCTGTTCCCGCCAGGCGGCCAGCCAGCCGCCCTGGGCGCAGCCGAAATCGACCACGCTGCGGGGTTGCAGCAGCGGCATCAGCCGGGCCGTGATTTTTCTTGCGGACAGCAGGTTGCCACTGGTGGTGGCCGACAGGAAGCCTTGATCGTATGAATAGGGGGTGGCCATCATGGACTCCGTTCTTGATGCACGGTCGCAAGCACCGAACTGCCCGTATCGTCGATCACCGTGACCGTGCGGGAGCCGCCCGGCCATAACGCCCCGGCCCGGAACGGGAGTTGGCGCCGACCACCCGGCGCCCTGGCCTCCGCGATGTCGAGGGTGATCCCCTGCTCCCACGGCCAGCGCAAGCCGTCAGGCTCCGGCGCTCCGATCCGCAGGCCGGTCAGCAGCACCTCGGCCTCGCCGAGGGGGGCCAGTTCCATGCGTTGTCCGGGTACGGCGTTCCCATTGACCTCCCACCACCCCGACCAGCCGGGGGGGAGTTCCTTTTCTTCTCCAGAGGGACGCAGTTGCACGCGCACCGCCTGTTTCCCTGGATTGTGCAGCCCGATATGCCAGGGGCCGGCTGCCATGCCGGCTTCCGGTTGCATGACAACGGGATGGCGGCGCGTGGCTGGCAGCCTGCCGTAATGCTTCTTGACCGGATTCCAGGTCACCAGATGGGTGATGCCGGTACGTGCCTCGATCCAGGCCCTGGTCTGGTCTGACCCGCTCTCCACCAGCGCCCCGCAGCGATGGGCGCCATGGACGAGATAATAGACGACCAGTGCGGTATCCGTGTAGAGCACGTCCTGGCAAGGGGGATCCTGCGCGAGCAGTCTGGCGGGTTGCGAGGGGAGCAGGAGATGCTCGTGACGGACCAGATTGTGCCGCATGATCTGGGGGTAATCCTTGACCGCCGCCCGCACCTGAAAGAGGAATTGATCGACCATGGCCAGGGAGAACCCCAGCATGAGGGTCAGGACGAAGAGATTGCGGGTGTCGTCGGCCTGGTGCCAGGCCGCCTTGACCAGAGGGCCGAGGCGGACGCTCCATTGATGGATGCCGTGGGCAATCAGGCCGGTCAGAAGGAAGACGAACGGCACCCAGATGCGGGTCAGGAGATGACCGGGGTGCGCGGGCTGGTGATCGATGAGCGAGGCGGTCAGCAGCGCGGCGAACAGCAGCAGCCAGAAGAGCGCATGGCTGCGTTCCCCAGGGGCCAGGGTGAGGAATCCGAAGCCGAACAGGATGACGAGATACCACGGGTGCTTGTAAAAAATGACCAGGTATTGGACGCTGGCCTGGATGGCCGGCCAATGGAAGGCCAGCAGTTCCCCAGGGGTCAGTCGCGTGATGCCGTCCAGGGTGGGGATGCCGCTCCCGGAGACCAGCAGCGGCGGCAGCAGGAACGCCATGGCCAGCACGGCCAGCGTGGCGGCGAGCCATTTTTTCTCCCCGCCCGTCAGTGGGCGTCCGGCCAACCAGCCATACGCCATCAGGGTCACCACGGCCCACATTTTGCCGATCATGTGCCAGCCGGACATCAGCAGAACCAGGAAAAAGATCTCCTTCGCGCTGGCCGCGCCCCGGTGGCGGATGCGTGCCCAGGCCAGCATGGCGAGACCGAGCGCGGCCTCGCCGGGCAGAAGAATCATCCCCCGCCCCAGATCCCACATCAACGTCAGCAGCACCAGGGCCAATCCGGCTGGTCCGGGACCGAAGGAGACCAGCAGCCAGTAGCCGAGCGCGCCGAACACGAGGAGCGGATAGAGCAGGACGAGCAGGTCGTGACCTTGCACCAGCGACAGTCCGAGTGCGTGCAACCCCGTGATCAGCAACCCGGACAGGGGTTCGGACAGAATGCTCACCCGGGTCCAGACATCCCACAGAGGATAATCCCCGGTGCTCAAATCGCCGGGAAAGGAGGTTGCCTGATGACGCAGGCTATCCAGGGCCGCGCAGTGCTGGGTGAAGCAGTGGAGGTTGCGCACCCCCTGGAAGATTCTGGTGAAACTGTCATCGAGGTCGATGGGCATGGGGCGTTGCGCAACCACCAGGGCCGTGAGGCCGAAGCGGACCCCCACCGCCAGCAGGAGCGCCAGCAAAAAGAGCCGCCACGCCAGCCGCGAACCCTGGGGCACGGGGGGCAAAGGGGCGGGACGGAGGATCCTGGCGAGGTTCATGGCGGCAGGGTCTCCGATGGCAAAATGGCCTGCAAGGCGAGCCAGCTCCATAAAAAAAGGCGATGATCCGCCAATCCTGCGCGATGCTCGAGCCAGCGATGTTCCACCCGGTCGAGATCCATGCCCGGCACGGGGCGCAGGGGGGGGGT
>JADGAR010000119.1 GCA_015231915.1 Magnetococcales bacterium | reverse complement strand
TCCCCTTGACGCCAGAGCCGGAGCCGGTCATGCACGTCGCCGAGGAAGCGCCAGCCATGCCGGAGGCCGAAACGGCCATGGAGTGGGAGACCATGGAGGGGGACGAGGAGCCGGCCATGCCGGAAGAGACGATCCTGGAACAAACCGCCCCGGATGAGACCATGGAGTGGGATATCCAGGAGCCGGAAGCGCAACCGGAAAATCCGGTCGCACAAGATCTCGAACCCATCGCCGCAGAGGCAAGCCAGCAGGAGCTTGATTCCATGACGGTGGAGACGATCCAGCAGGAAATGGACGCCTTGATGGACGAATCGGTCCTGCAGGACCTCGCCAGCTTGACCGATGAGCCGGTCGAGCCGACCACGTTCCCATCGGTCGAGGCAACCGAAGAACAAGAGGAATGGGCGGCCCTGCTCGGCGAGGCGGAAGACATGGTGCGGGACGAACCTGCCGATGACGCCGCAGGCGAACCGGACAGCGAAGAAATCGCGGGACTGGTATTATGATCACATCACTGGAATTGCCCTGGAGGGAATATGGTGACTCCGCCCGGCGCGGACTGGGTCCCCGGCGCACGGGGCAGGTCTCCCAGGTGCTGGGGCTGCTCATCGAGGGTTTGGGACCGGCGGCCTCCATCGGCGACATGTGCGAGGTCTACCCGGACGACGGATCGGAGCCGATCAAGGCCGAGGTGGTGGGATTCCGCAGCAACGCCCTGCTGCTGATGCCCCTGGGGGCGCTCAAGGGGATCCATCCGGGCAGCCTGATCGTTTCCCGTGGCCGGGCCGAGATGGTGCATGTGGGCGACGGTTTGCTGGGCAGGGTGGTGGGTCCGACGGGAGAACCCCTCGACAACGGCCCGCCGCTGATTTTGTCCGACGAGACCCCGCTGTATGCCGAACCGATCAATCCCTTGCACAGACAACGCATTACCGAAAGTCTCGATCTGGGAATCCGGGTGATCAACGGCCTGCTGACCGTGGGCCGTGGACAGCGCGTGGGGATCTTTTCCGGATCCGGCGTGGGCAAGAGCACCCTGCTGGGCATGATGGCCCGGTACACCGAGGCGGATGTCAACGTGATCGCACTGGTGGGCGAGCGTGGCCGCGAGGTGGTGGAGTTTCTGGAAAAGGATCTGGGACCGGAAGGGATAGCCCATTCGGTGGTGGTGGTGGCGACCTCGGACCAGCCGCCGCTGCTGCGGCTGCGCGCGGCCTTTCTGGCCACGGCGATCGCCGAGTATTTTCGCGCCCGGCAGCAGCATGTGCTGTTGCTGATGGACTCGTTGACCCGTTGTGCCATGGCGCAACGGGAGGTGGGTCTGGCGCGTGGCGAGCCGCCGACCAGTCGCGGCTATCCCCCATCGACCTTCATGTTGCTGCCGCGTTTGCTGGAGCGCGCAGGGAGGGACAACGGCACCGGGAGCATCACGGCCATGTACACGGTGCTCATGGAAGGGGACGATCTGCAAGATCCGATCGTGGACGCGGTGCGCGGTATTCTGGACGGTCACATCGTGCTGTCGCGGGATCTGGCGTCGGCCAACCACTATCCCGCCGTGGACGTGCTGGGATCCTTGTCCCGTCTGATGTCCGACCTGGCCGACGACTCCCAGAAGGGTTGGGCCGGCCAGTTGCGCGAATCCCTGGCAGCCTACTCGCAGGCCGAGGACATGATCAATATCGGCGCTTACGTCGCCGGCTCCAACCCCCGCATCGACCTGGCCCTGAAGCTGATCCGACCGATCCGGGAGTATCTGCGTCAGCCCGTCTCCCAGGGATGCTCCATGGAAGAGAGCATCCGCCATCTGGGACGGATCATGGGGGGAGTCGGCACGGCCAAGGCGGCCTGACCGGAAGCCGTCTCCACCCCATGACGCGGGCAATCACATAAAAGGCGCATCGGCCAGTCAGGCCGCCTTGGCCAGCAGGTTCCGCCTGTCCAAAGCGACGAGAGAGGTGGCAAGCATATCCTCCATCGAGAGTGCCTCGGCGTTCAGGGTCAGATCGAAGCGGATCTCATCCGTGAAGGGATTGGAGAACAGGTCTTGCAGCAACTGACGGCGTTCCCTTTCCATACGCAGAACAATCGAAATCGCCTCCGCCAGATCGAGTTCATGGGTGAATGCCAGCCGCCGGGCGCAGAAGCGCGCGCCGGCCATGACCCGAATGCGAAACAGGCGGTCATCGGGCAGGATCATGTGGGGACAGGCACCGGCGATCACCCCGCCCTGGCTGGCGATTTCCTGGAGGATCCGGGTGAGATAAAGCAGGTGTTCGCTTCTGGGCATGCCGATCTTCTCATGCAGGTGACTCAGCCAGTAGTCGAAAAAGCTGCCGACCGACTCCTGGAGGTGTTGCCAGGCGCTGTCGTGGGTTTCACGGTCGCGGGCCAGCAAATCCAGTTTGTGCGGATCGTACCAGGGCACCTTCAGGTGGCGGGCCAGTTGGGAAGCCAATTCCTCCATGCCGGAGCCGCAAGGTCCCATCATCATGATGACCGGTGGCTTGGCCCTGACACCAGGATAACGAGGCATTGTCTCCGCAGATAATCGTGTGGTCTGGGTATTCATGTCGGTCTCCTCTTCTCTGGCAAAAAATGGGGACGGCAGGGTGTGGAGTGCTGTTGAGGGACATTATGCCGCACACGACTGCCAATTGCGACTGAATTTTGCGATTTTTGCGATTTTTGCAAAAAGAGAACGACCCAAAACCTGAAGTTTTTGTTGCGATATATTTATTTATCGTTGCATTTGGGCATGGTCTTGTGCCAGCGCGCCCAGAAATCGCCCCAGCCGTCATGATGGGTCACCCCCTGCTCCTCCACCACCCGGACGCACCTCCCCTCTCCCACCGCCTTGACGAAGCTTTGCACCACGAGGCCCGGCACGATGTCGTCTTTGGTGCCGACGAAGTGAATCTGCGGCAGACGCGCCAGTTTCGGGGCGACCTGCACCGGATTGAGGGATTTTTCCAAAGGGGTGACCTTGTGGAATGAGGTGAATGCCTCATGATCGAGATTGCCCGCCAGGGTACGCAGGGAAGCGACATCCGTGCGGCGCGCGGCAATCAGGGCGGCGATGGCCCCGCCGCCGGAGTAGCCCACCAGGTGGAGTTTTTCCGCAACTGCCCTCTTCTTGAGGTCATCGATGGCCAGATTCATGGCGGCCACCACCTCTTCGGAGAAACGACCGAGGGTCCACCACAAGGGGGTGCGGCATTCGGGAAAGGGGCGATCCGGTTCGAAGTACATGCAGGGTCTGGCCAGGTAGGCCACGTTGCCCTCCTGCTGCAAGGCGGCCAGTCTCAAGACCAGTTGGGTGCGCGGGGTGGGATCGGCGGAGGCGCGGTAGAGGGTCTCGTAGGCGAAGCCGTCCCCTTCGATATAAACGGTGAGTTCCGCGCCGGGCCGGTCGATGCGGCGCCAGGTCATCAGATGGGTCTGACCGGCTGCGAGCCACTCCCCGGACATGCGCGCGCCGGAGGCCACCTCGAAGGCGAGATTGCGCCGGTTGTCGGCACAGCCGGCCAGCAGGAACAAGGCGAACAAAAAGCCGATGCGTCGCGCGTTCATGGAAGTCATGAAGATCGGCTCCGAACAAACCGCACCGGCCTATTGTGAATAATGCACCGCCAGCGGATCGTTCGGGGTGACGACGCGACCCAGACCGATGACGCCCGAGCCTTCCATGAGGTGCTCGTCCCGGTGGACGAAGGTCTGCTGGCCCTTGGAGCTGATCACATAGGTGCCGTTGGTGCTCTGGTCCACCAGATAGATCTTGCCGCGCCGGAACTCCATGCGGGAGTGGACGCGGGAGGACATGCTGTCCGGGACCACGAAGGTGTTGGTGGTGCCGCGACCGAAACTGACCACGGACTGGTTCTCGCTGAGGGAGATCTGCTGCCCCTCGAAGGAGACCACCATGGGTGCGCTCACCTTGGTGGCCACCACGGCTGGGGACAGCCCCCCCATGACGGTGAGTTCCTCCTCCTCGCCCCAGGTCAACTCCACGATCTGAATCGGCTTGGTCTTGCCCTTGACCGTGGTGGTGATCAGCATGCGCGAATCCATGCGCAGATGGGGGCTCATGCACTCGAGGGTGTCTCCGGTGGTGATGATCTGGTCACCCTTGGCCTGGGCCGCCATGCGCGCCGCCAGATTGACCGCATCGCCGAAGACATCGCCGTTTTCCTTGATCACGTCGCCGTAATGGAAGCCCACCCGGATCTTGAGGGGAGAACCCCAACGCGGGGCCTGGGACTGCACATCTTCCTGCATGCTCACCGAGGCCTGAGCCGCCGCATCGGCGGTGGGAAAGGTGCACATCACCTCGTCGCCAATGGTCTTGACCACACGCCCGCCATACCGCGTGGTGATGCTGGACAACAGTTCGATGCAACGGGAGGTGATTTCACGGGCCTTGGCGTCACCGATGGTCTCGTAGAGCTTCGTACTGCCCGCGATGTCGGCAAACATGATGGATAATTTGGCGTTTTCTCTCATGGGGAACACCCTTGCTGGTCAAAAATACCTGGTTAAGCCTGCACCAATCGATCCGTCATTCTAAAGAAAACAGCCCAAAATGGCCGTGATGTTGTCCTTGCCCCCGCCTTTT
>JADGAR010000118.1 GCA_015231915.1 Magnetococcales bacterium | reverse complement strand
AGAGAGGCTTGCCCATGCCGCCGATCCCCTTGATGCCCCAGATTCGCCGGTCCTGCCGCTCCCGGCAGAAGTCGTAGGCCGACATGGTGTTGGCCCCGCCGGTGTCGATGGCGGCGGCGAAGATCGGCAGATCGTCGATCTGCCGTGCATGAGGAAACCCGGTGAGCAACAGATTGTCCAAATCCTTCCAGATCACCGGACCGGACGGATCGCCGGACAGCACCACATGCCGAATCGACCAGGACTCCTCGTCACGACCCCAGCCGACGATTTCCACCTCCAGGCGGTCGGGATGCACGTCCACCCCTGCGGTCAGGACCACGACGCCAATGGGGAGAAAGTCGCCGAACAGCTCGCGGCGTTCCATCAAGCCTTCACTGTCCAGCTTTTCAGTGACTTCCTCCCATGTCTCGCCCAGCTTGGTGTTGACCCAGACCTTCAGCCGAAACGGATCCCGGTGGACCTGCACATGCTCCTCGGCGATCTGCCCCCAGGAGACCCAGCCCAACGGACTGTACAGGCTCGACAGATGAAACCCCGCGATCAGCTCGTTGCCGGTGGCTTCGGAGATCCAGCGACCATGCTTCAGCATCCAGCCTTTGCGATGTTCCGGGATGACCGCCTCGCAGTGGATACAGACGTAGTGGGCGTTCTCTGGTTGTCCCTTTGGCCACCGCACCTGTTTCCAGACCAGCATCTGTTCCTGTTGGCAGGACGGGCATGGCACCCAATAGCGGCGCTGATCGCTTTCGGCAAAAGCCGCTTCGATGCGGGAAAATCCCTTGATGGTGGGGGTGGAGACGATCAGCACCTTGCGATTGGAAAAATTGACCGTGCGTTGAATGGCCAGGGCCACCGGATCGCCTTCACCATCCACGTCTCCGGGATACCGGTCCACCTCATCCAGAAAGAGAAACCGCACCGGCATGGAGGAAAGCCCCGCCGCCGAGTTGGCCCCGGTGATGCGCAGAATGCCGCCGGAGAACTCCTTGGCAAAGATGGTGTTGCCACTGTCCCTCGAGCGCGGCTCCCGGACCCGGTCCCGCAGCACGGGGCTGGCCTCCACCAATGGATCCAGTCTCTGCTTGGAATAGGTCTTGGCCATCTCCACCGTGGGCTGGACCATCAGGATCGGCCCCGGCGACTGGTGGATGGTGTAGCCCAGCCAGTTGAGGCCACACTCGGTTTTGCCCAGCTGCGAACCGGACATGAACACCACCCGTTCCACCGGCGAGGACGGCGAGAGGCAATCCATCACCTCCTTGAGATAGGGCGTTCTGCCTGTGCGCCACGCCCCCGGTTCGCTGGAGGAGACCGACGACAACACCCGGTGTCGGTCGGCCCACTGGGAAACCAGCAACAGGGGATCGGGCCGCAGACCCTGGGAGAACGCCTCGTTGTAGAGCCTTGCCGTGTCATTCATCGGGTTGTTCTCCATCCATCATGCCCGCCAGTTCCAACAGGTGTTCCCGGACGAATTTTTCCAGCGTGCTGCGCATGGTGCGCGTCTCCACCCCCAGTTCCGCGCCCATGGGTCCGGCCACCCGGTTGGGCCATGCCTCCCACGCTGCCCGGATCGCGTGTCCCCGGTTGAACGCCGCCGCCTGCATCTCGTCCGCGTCCACCAGTTTGCCGATCTCCATCTTCTCCCGTATCTCCAGCAGGCTGGCCCGTTTGACCTCGCTTTTGATGCGGGCCTTGAGCAACAGCGTGGGCAGATCCCCGGCTGGCCCGCCGGGCAGATCGACGAAGGATGCGGGTTTGGAGACCGGTTTGGATAAAGGGGCGGGTTGCGGTGGCGCGGGCATGATCACCGGTGCCGGTGTCGGCGCTGGTGTCGATTGGCTCTTGCGTTGCGGTTCCCTGGCCGGTTCCCGGATCGCCTCCAGGGCTACCGCAGCCTGGTCCGTATCCACCTTGCCGTCCACCAAACAGACGATCCCTTTGGCGACCAGTTTGTTGACGTACTGGCGCGAAAAGCCCTGCTGCCGCGCCCACTCCGATTGGTTGATCAGCATGGTTCATCCCCTTGGGGCTGATTCATTCCAAGGCAATGCCTCGTTCGGCGGCCACATCCGCAAACGTCTTGCCGCCCGAGCCTTCCAGAAAGACGATCTTGCCCGTGGCCTGGATGAATCGTTGCACCGCAACATCCACGTAAACCGGACTGATCTCCATGGCATAGACCCGACGCCCGGTCTGCTCCCCGGCCATGATCTGGCTCCCGCTCCCGGAAAACGGCTCGTAGCACAATCCGCTCAGAGGCACATGCTGACGCATGGGAATGGCGAAACAGTCCAGGGGCTTGGGGGTCGGATGTTCCGGGCGATCCTCTCCGGCCAGGGATTTCAGATCCCAGACCGTGGTGAAATGCTCGGCATCCTCGATCCTGGCTGGCCGGTTGCCTCGGATCCAGCCGTAGAAACAGGGTTCGTGCTTCCACAGGTAATGCGTCCGGGTCAGAACGGAGGCGTTTTTGTTCCAGATGATCTGCTGATGGACGAATGCTCCCATTTTCTCCCAAACCGCCTCCACCATGGCCTGACGCTTGGAAGCGTGCCAGCAATACCATGCGGCGTGGGAGTCGATGGCGTGATCCATGGCCGCCCGGATGAAGCCCTCGTACAACTCCGGCCCCTGGCTGGAATCATCCCAGGTGACGCCGTAGGTGCCGGACCAGTCCTTGTTGCCGCCTACCCAACCTTTTTTGCCAACGGCGTCTACGGTCTGCGACCCTTCTTGCACGGCCTTCTCCTTGTGCCGCCGGTTCGGGGGATGATTGGTGCCATCGTAATCCACGAGGTATGGCGGGTCGGTCGCAAAGAGGATCGCCCGTTCGCCCTTCATCAACCGGATCACGTCTTCGGCCTTGGTGCTGTCCCCGCAGAGCAATCGGTGATCGCCCAGACACCAGAGATCGCCAGGACGGGTGACCGGATTGGCGGGCGGTTCGGGAATGGACTCTCCATCTCCAGCACCACCTTCGCCGTCCTCTTCTTCCGTCGCGGTTTCCATTTCCAACAGGCGGTCAATTTCGGAGAGATCGAAACCGGTCATCTCCAGATCGAAATCCAGGGAGCGCAATTCCTCCAGTTCGACCTTGAGCAACTCTTCGTCCCATTCCGCCCAGTTTGTGGACTGGTTGGCCAACAGCCGGAATGCCTTGATCTGAGCCTCGGTGAGATCATCGGCCAGGACCACCGGCACCGTTTCCAGATTCAACCGCCGGGCGGCCTTCAGGCGCAGATGGCCGTCCACCACCAGTCCATCGCTCTTGGCGACGATGGGGATGCGGAAGCCGAACTCCCGGATGGCCCCCACCATGCGGTCCACCACCTCATCATTGCGGCGGGGATTTTTGGCATATGGAATCAACCGGTCCAACGGCCATTCTTCGATTTGCAGAGGCATCGGTGTCGTCCTGGAGGTGCTGTTGTCAACCAAACTGGTTGACAGAGTTGGCTGGCAAAGCAATGGTTGACTGAATTGGTTGGTTTACACGACTGGTTGACAAAACAGCTTGGTTGACAAAATTCGGTTGACATCGATCCAATTGTTTCAGAACGGTTTCTTTTCGATTTGTCAACCGTGTCAACCGGCTTTTGTCAACCTTGTGAAATCGTCTGTCGCTGGTGAAATGCCGGGGTCGCGCGGACCGCGCGGCGCCGGGGGCCAGGAAGGAACCGCGAATTTCAGCCCGCGCTTTTTCCTGGACCACCGGTTGCAATGGGCGACCACCCACGTTCATCTGGACCAACGGTTGCAACGCGGGGGTGGACCGCCCGTTGCAACGCCGGGATGGACCAACGGTTGCAACGCCCGTCTGGACCAACGGTTGCAACACGGGGGTGGACCAACGGTTGCAACGCCCGTCTGGACCACCGGTTGCAACGCCCGTTTGGACCACCGGTTGCAACGCCCGTTTGGACCGCCCGTTGCAACGCCCGTCTGGACCGACGTTTGCGACGCCCGTCTGGACCCCCGTTTGCAACGCGCGTCCGCGTTTCGTAAAAATGCCGTCCCCCCCCCGAACGGGCCACGCCACGGCGTGGTTGGCCAACGGGGCGCACCACCGTGCCCACGTTCGCGCCGGGCCGTGCGGTTGGCCACATGCCGCCACGCGGCACACGGCGCGCCCCAAAACCCACACGTTTGGGCGGGTGTACGCCCCCGTTTTCATTCAAAAAATTTTCAAAAAACGCAAAAAAACCCGTTGCGTTCCACCGGCAGCGTATGGCTACATGGCAACCAACAACGAAACGCGGTGGTTTGGCCATCGCAACGACAACATTAATTTTGGATGCCCACCATGAATACTGCCATTCACGCCTTCATCGCCCGAAAACAGCGCATCGACATGCTGCTCGCCCGGCTTCAGGAATTGAGCGACGACCACTTCAACGTCGATCCGGAGGAGGTCCATTGGGGACACGAAGGCAGCCTGGCCCACATTGAGGAGCAGCTTCAAGAAATCACTGACTTCGCCTTCCAAGAGGGCGAATACGCCTGACCACGGCCCTGGAAACCTACGAACCCGATGCGCACCCGCGCCGGGTTCGCAGGACCAACCACGGCCCTGGCTTGCCAAAATTGGTGATGCGATGTAATATGATATAAATTATTGTATTTCAACAATTTTACAACAAACAGGAGAAATCGCATGAAATTTACCGTTCAACTGATCCGCACGGTGCTGCAGATCAAAGAGGTCGAAGTCGAGGCCGCCTCCATGGACGAAGCCGGGCAACGCGCGCTCGACCTCAATCCGCCGCTGGACTGCCACGACGATGGTTGGCACGAGGAGTTGGACGACGAGTGGGAGGTCGACAGCTCGACCAGACCCTGGGACATCGAAGTCAACGACACCTGGGCGTCCTGACCCAACCACGGCCCTGAAAACCTGCCAACCCGGTGCCACCCGCGCCAGGTTCGCGGGACCAACCACGGCCCTGAGAACTGACAACTTTTTTGGAGACCACCATGAACGCACATGATTTTTCAACCCTGCTGACCGGCCTCCTGCAAGGGATCTCCTAC
>JADGAR010000117.1 GCA_015231915.1 Magnetococcales bacterium | reverse complement strand
GTGTGCCACCAGGTCATGACGGCCTTCGATGTCCGCATCGATCTTTTGATCGGCACCATGATCGAACTGCCCCGTGCTGCCCTGGTCGCAGACCAGTTGGCCGTGGATGCGGAGTTCTTCTCCTTCGGCACCAACGACCTGACCCAGACGACATTGGGAATTTCCAGGGACGATGCCAGCACCTTTATTTCCGAATACTTGAAAAAAGGTCTGCTGCGCAAGGATCCGTTCGTCTCCCTGGACCAGACCGGGGTGGGGCAATTGGTCGAAATGGGGGTGCAAAGAGGACGCGCGACCAGGCCGGGCATGAAGGTCGGGGTCTGCGGCGAACACGGCGGCGACCCGGACTCCATCGCCTTTTTCCACAAGGCCGGGTTGGATTACGTCTCCTGTTCGCCGTTCCGGGTCCCGGTGGCCCGGCTCGCGGCGGCCCAGGCCGGCGTGTGATCCCTACTTGATCGCCTCGACGTTGAGGCTGATGGGAATCCCGAAATAGGGGGCGAAGCTGCTGGTGTCATTAAACAGCGCGAAGCGATCCACGCGCCGCGCCTCCCGAAAACCCGCCTCCTCCAGGTACCGGGTGAGCAGTGCCCAGTTCAGCCCCACCAGATGGAAATCGTGGGCATCCACCTGTCCTCCGTACATCATGCGCATGATGTGAAACCGCGCTTCCGGGGCGAGCTGCGGATGGAGGAAGAGCCAGCAGAGGGTGTCCAGGTCCGGGACGCTGATCCGCGCGACACCACCCGGCTTCAAAACGCGACGCCATTCCCGCAAGGTGAGGGTCACGCCGGTTTGATACGGCACGTGTTCCAGCACATGGGAGGCATAGATCTCGTCGCAGCATGCATCCGGAAACCGACCGAGATCGGTGCAACTGCCCACGAAATCCACCCCGGGACCAGCCTGAATATTGAGAATTTGCCACCCCTCCTTGACCTCCTTGCCGCCGATATGGAGGCGCAAGGGATCGGGGAGCGGGTCATTATTGGGGAGCGTCGATGGCATGGGCGGCTTCCGAAGTGGGCAAGGGGATCAATGATCAGGCAGGTCCACCGGGCTGGTGACGCCCAGTCGCTGCAGCAGCGCTGCCTGACGGAGAAATTTTTCCGCTTCCGTGTTGCGTCCCATGGCGATCAGTTGGGCGGCCATCCGTTCGAAGTACGGGATATGATAACGGTTGCCGAGCAGGGCATCCCATAAGACCGCGACGATCTGTTCCGGCGTGCCGAAGGCGGTCATCACCTGAATGCGCAAATCGTGCACCGCATCGGCGCTGCCATCGATCCGGATGATCCGTTCGCAAAGAATCAACAGATCTTTGGCGTTGTCAGGGGTGATCCGGTTGGCGTCATTCGTCAACAACGCCCGCAATTCGCCATGCAGGCTGGCCAGCTCCGGGGAGGATTTCCTGTGGCGCACAGGCACCCGGAACAGTTGATTGCACTCTCTGCAGGAACGGCGATAGGACTTGACATTCCCCCAGGTCAAATCGGTAAAGGAGAGTACCGCGTGGCAGTGAGGGCATTCCATGAGCAGATCGATGCGCAACGAGTGGCGGCAGATCAGTTCGATGATGCGTCCCGGCAGGCCGAAGGTGAGCGTGTATCGATAGACCAGATTCTGCATTTGCCGGAATTGTGCGTCGCTCATCGCGGTGGCGTTGATTTCCGGATCGCCTTGCAACAAAAACTCCAGGGGATCGGCGATCAAACCGTTCTGCAGGGCGTGGTCATGGATGCGGGAACCCGGATGATAGCCGATGAAGGCAATGCGCAGGTCGAAATGGTTGTGGCGCGCCCACCACTCCATGGACTCCGTGGCCGTCTCCAGGGTTTCGGCGGGATCGCCGAAGATCAGGTTGGCCCAGGTGGTGAGTCTGGCCTCGTACATCAGATCGAGCGCACGGGCGAGACGGGCGGTGGTGGTGCGTTTCTGCATGCTCTGCAAGACGGTGTCGCTCATGCTCTCCACGCCGAAGCTGATGCAGACCAGGCCGCTCTCCTTCATCATGCGCAGGCTGTCGGGGGTCACCTGCTCGACCCGCAGGGAACACTCCCAACGCAGGCCCATGGGCCGGATCCGTTCGCAGAACTCCGCGAGCCGCGACCGCTTCAGGCAGAAGAGGTCGTCCAGAATGCACAGGTGGTCGATGCCGAAACGGTCGATGGCGTATTCGAGTTCGGCGAAGACATCGTCCAGGGAGCGGGTGCGGTACATGCGCCCGGCGATCTCGTGGCAGCAGAAGGTGCAGGTGTGGGGGCAGCCGCGGCTGGTCAGCAAGGGCATCACCCTGGCGCCGTGGTCCACCACCAGTCCGGGGGCCATTTCGCCGGGGGCGTGCAGACTTGCGTAGACATCCAGACCGACCCCTTCCCAGTCCACCCAGGGGAGTTGATCCAGGTCTTTCAGGATGGCGCGCGGGGGAGTGCGTTGCAGGATGCCTTCCCGGTCGCGGAAGATCAGGCCTTCCACCGTCTCGAGGGAGGTGCCGCCGGCCAGCGCGGTCACCAGTTCGGCCATGGTGTATTCCCCTTCGCCCACCACGCCCACGTCGGCATGGGGGATGGCCTCCATGGCGACGGCGGGCTGATTGGTCACCAGGGTGCCCCCGATGACGATGGGGGCATGGGGCAACAGGTGGCGTCCCAGGGCGGCCATTTGCCGGATCTGATTGGCATGAAACGACATCCCTCCCAGGGCCAGCAGTTCGGGAGCGAACTCCTTTACCTCCCGGGTCAGCAGGGTGTGGAGTTCCCCGGTGGCGTGGTTGGGGTTGAGCACGCGCACGTCGTGGCCCGCCCGCTTGAGCATCGCGGAAACATAGCCGATTCCCATGGGGAGGTGATAGGATTGCATGCAGGTCTGTCTGGCCATGACCATGAGAATGCGCATTGCTCGATCCTTGTTGTGGTGTGCGCTGGAGTCGTATCGTGGCCATCATGGTAACGCATCGCGGCCCATTTGACAATCGGAGCCGGTTCATGTAGGGAAATGACCAGTTGGCGCATCATCGCCATGGAGAGTGGGAGTGGGTACTTTCGAGTTCACAGCCCTGGATGACCGGGGCCGTGCCGGCAAGGGGGTCGAGGAGGGGGAGTCGGCGCGGGAGGTGCGGGATCGGCTGCGGGAGCGGGGCTTGACCCCGTTGCAGGTCGAGGAGATCCGGGGCGGGCGGTCCAGGGCGGCGGGCGGAGCGCTGCGGTTCGGACGCGGGGTGGGTGGGGCCGATCTGACCCTGGCCACCCGGCAGATGGCCACCCTGTTGCGTGCCGCCCTGCCGGTGGAGGAGGTGTTGCGCATCGTCGCCCAGCAGACCGGCAACCGGAAATGGCGCACCATTCTGCTCGCGGTGCGGGCCAGGGTCATGGAAGGGCGTTCCCTGGCCGAGGGGCTGGGGGATTATCCCTGGCTCTTTTCGGACCTCTACCGGGAGACCGTGGCGGCAGGCGAGTCCTCCGGCAGGCTGGATCAGGTGCTGGAGCGCCTCGCGGAACACCTGGAACGGGGACGCAAGCTGACGCAACGGATCGGGGTGGCCTTGATCTATCCGGGCGTGGTGGTGGGGTTTTCCCTGATGATCGCGGGGATTCTGGTGGCCTATGTGGTGCCTGAGATCACCAGGGTATTCGACGATTTCGGTCAGGCCCTGCCGCCGCTGACACGGGGGTTGATCTGGGTTTCGGCACTCCTGCGGGAGCAGGGGCATTGGCTGGCGAGCGGGTTGGCGGGTTTGTGGCTGGCGTGGCGGCTGCTGACGCGCCGGGAGGGATTCGTGCGCGCGTGGCATGGGCTGCTGTTGCGTCTGCCCTTGTCGGCCACGCTGGTACGGGGGCTGAACACGGCCCGTCTGGCCCGGACCCTGGGGCTGTTGACCGCCAGCGGGGTGCCGTTGCTGGAGGGGTTGCGCATCGCCGGACGCGGGGTGAGCAATCTGGCCATGCGCGAGGCCGTGGTGCGGGCAGCGGACAAGGTGCGCGAGGGGGGAGGTGTCCATCGGGCGCTGGGGGAGAGCGGATTGTTCTCTCCCATGGTGATCCAGTTGATCGCCAGCGGCGAGGCCAGCGGCAATCTGGCCGGGCTGCTGGGGCATGCCGCCGAGGCCCAGGAGCAGGAGGTGGAGACCTTGCTGGGGGTGCTGACCGGACTGCTGGAGCCACTGATGGTGCTGTTGATGGGCGGATTGGTGTTGACCATCGTGGTGGCCATTCTGTTGCCGATCTTCAATCTGAACCAGTTGATTCAATAAGGGGAGCACTCGGGGGATGCATGCGCGGGCAAGGGGATTCACCCTCATCGAGGTGATGGTGGTCGTGGTGATCCTGGCGGTGCTGGCCACGCTGGTGGCACCGCGGATCATGGGGCGCCCCGGCGAGGCGCGGGCGGTGAAGGCCAAACAGGACATCCTGGCCATCGAAGCGGCCTTGAACCTCTACAAGCTGGACAATTTCACCCTGCCCACCACGGATCAGGGGCTGGATGCCCTGCTCAAGAAACCCACCGTGGAGCCGGCCCCCCCCAACTGGCGCGAAGGAGGATATCTGGTGCGTCCGCCCAGGGATCCCTGGGGCCGGCCCTATCTCTATCTGCGGCCCGGCACCCATGGGGAGTTCGATCTGTATACCCTGGGCGCGGATGGGGCCGAGGGCGGCAGTGGCGTCAATGCCGACATCGGCAACTGGAATCTCGAGTGACACGGTTTGACCGATGCCGCGACGGGGGGTTCACCCTGGCGGAGGTGATGGTGGTCCTGCTGATCATGGGGATCACCCTGGGGTTGGCCGTGGTCTCCATGGGGAGCCATGGCCGGGATCGACGGGTGGAAGATGAGGTGTTGCGGATCCGGGGGTTGTTCGCCCTGGCCGGGCGGGAGGCGGTGCTGGGCATGCGGGAGTGGGGCGTGCGGATCTCCGAGGCGGGGTACGGGTTCCTGGTGTTGGACGAGGCCAATCTCTGGCGGCCCCCGGAGGGGGAGGAGCGGTTGCTGCGTCCGCGCCACCTGCCCCCGGAAATGAGGTTTCGTTTGCGAGTCGAGGGGCGACCGGGGGGGAACGGGTTGCCTCAGGTGATCTTCTCGTCCGATGGCCGCGTGACCCCTTTCGTGTTGGAGGCGCTGGTGGACGGCAAGCCGGCGTGGCGTTTGACCGGCGAGGCACGGGGGGGGATGCGGCTCGCCAGGGCGCCTGCCTCATGAGCGGTGCGGGGGGGCGCAACGGTTTCACCCTGCTGGAGACCATGGTGGCCCTGGCGGTGCTGGCGG
>JADGAR010000116.1 GCA_015231915.1 Magnetococcales bacterium | reverse complement strand
TGGCCGTGCTCCCGGAGACGCTGAAATCGCCGGTGGAGACATTGGACACCGTTTCGTCGAAGGTCACCCGCCACACCAGGGAGTCGGCGTCGGTGGAGGCAGTGGCCGGGGTCTGGCGGTCGATGGAGGTGATGCGGGGCGCGGTGGTATCCGCATCGCTGAAGGTGGCGATCAGATTGTCCAGGCTCAGGGCGAAAGAATCCGTGGCGGTGATGGTGAATTTGGTCAGGCCGGTCCAGTTGGTCGGGGAGATGGTGGAACCCGCACCCAGGCCCACGGCCTGCGTGATGGCGCTGGGTGACCCCCCGGAGCCGGAGGTGGGGGTGAAGGTGAACGTGTTTGCCGTGTTTTCGTTGAAAACGTCGAATGAAGTCACCGTGAAGAGTTTGCCGCTGTTGGTGGCAATGGAGACGCTCGTGCTTTCGAGGGGGCCGCTGAATGTGATGTAGTAGCCGGACATCGGGGACGTTCCCCCCGCGCTGGGTATGCTGATGGTGCTGGCATTGGTGGTGAGGTTGATCGTGTCGCTGCCCACCGTGACCGCTTTGGAGCGCGAGCCACCCAAGATTGTTTCGTTGGTGAAATCGAAGGTGGTCAACAGATGGTCGTACCCCTCCCCATTCCCCAGTAACGGCGCCGCCTCGACCGCTCCGCTGGTCCGTTCCAGCGTCCAGTTGCCGCCCAACCGGGCGGAACCGGTCGGATCGGTCGAGGCCGCCACGTCCGCGCCGGTCAACCGGGCCAGGTTGTCCACCAGGATCCGGCCCGACTCACCCCGGCCCGTGTCGCAGCCGTAGAGCAGCAGGTCGCCATCCCCGGTCAGGGCCTGTCCAATGGCTGTCAAATCGTCCTTGTGCGCCTCCAGGCCGTTGGCATCCAGGCTGGCGTTGCCCAGGGTCATTTTGCCGGCGGCCCCATGGCCCACCACATGGACGGCGGTCAGGCCGGAACGGCCTTGCAGATCTTCCGCCATGGCCCGCCAGCCGTCCCGATCCCCCGCCACGCGTACCACCTCGACCCCCGGACGGACCAGGGACGCCAACCGGGAGAGATCCGCCACGTGTGCCGCATCCACATAGGCCACCTCCAGCGTGGCCGCGCCCGCGCCATCGAACAGCAAACGCGGCTCCAGAGGCCAGGCAAGAGGACCCGAACGTTCACTGCCAAGATCGAACAGGGCGGCGGATGCGGGAGGGGGCATGGGAATGATCCTTGTATTTAAGGATGAATTTTACGGAATTCAAAAAGAAAATGATATCAAGAACACATGCATTTTGCCTTGACCGAGATCAAGAAAGATTCACTTTTCCTGGCCCGTGGTATCGCCCAACAGCCACAAAAGGCGATGATGGCCCTGCCACCGCAACACAAGGCAAAAAAAAGGTGACCATCACGCAGAATCGTGATATCAAATGCGATATGATCCATGCGCAACCGCATCGACATGCCTTTACCCGACTTAAGGGTGGAACGCCACATCAGAATCTTCGGGAGGAACGATGCGAGTCGCGCTGGACACCAACGTGTTGGTTGCGGGACTCAGGTCGAACCAGGGGGCGTCCTTCCGTCTGCTGCAGCAGGTGCCGTTGCGACGATTTCATCCACAAATTTCGGTTCCACTGTTTCTGGAATACGAGGCAGTGCTGAAACGTCCAGACATCGGCATCGGCTTGGCGCCCGCCGAGATCGATGCGATCCTGGACATCATTGCCGCATTCTCCAATCCGGTCTGGCTGCATTACCTGTGGCGACCGGTACTGCCTGACCCGGCAGACGACATGGTTCTGGAACTGGCGGTCGCAAGCAACGCCAAGGCCATCGTCACCTTCAACATCAAGGATTTCAGTGAGGTGGCACGGTTCGGTGTCCAGGTGCTGACCCCACGCGACTTTCGGTTACGGTTACAGGAGACCACAGGATGAGTCAATATGCGTTGCGTTTGCCCGATTCGCTGTTGGAGGCGGCCCGGCGTCTCGCCAGGGATGAGAACGCCTCCATGAACCAGCTTTTCGTGACGGCGATTGCAGAGAAGGTGTCGGCCTTGGACACCGAGAGGCTGCTGCGTGACCGGGCCGGGCGTGGGGATCTGACCCTGTTCCATCATGCCCTGTCCCAGGTTCCCGACGTGCCACCCATACACGAGCAGGACAGAGTGGATTGATCGGTGGTGGCCGGGAGCTTCATGGGGAAAAGCGGGCCATGCCGCTCATGCCGGCCACCAGATCGCCCGTCTCGCCGTCGATGCGGCCTGTCACCCGGATGGTGTGGCTCACCGGGTCGATGCGGGCATTGAGGGACTCCACCCGCGCCGGCAGGGTCTTGCCGGTTTCCTCCACGGTTATGGAAAACGGCGTGCCGCTCTTGAGCCAGGAGAGCCACGCCGAAGGGATGACCATTTCGAGTTCCAGTTGACCGTCGTTCAGGATGGTCAGCAACGGTTCGCCCTGCTTGATGGTCTCGTGGGGCCGGGCGCGCAGTTCCACCACCCGGCCATCGAAGGGGGCGTTGATCTGACAGCGGGCGATCTCCACGTTGGCCCCCTCGACCAGGGCCTCGCCGCGCTGCACCTGGACTTCGGCCTGGGATAGCTCCATGCGTCCGGCGGAGTTGAGCTTGGCCAGGGCGCGCTTGGTCTCCAGGGTGACCCGCGCGGCGGCCAGATCGGCCTGCACCTCCTTGAGCCGCGCCCTCTGCGAGGCGCAATCGAACACCACGATCGGCGCGCCCTTGCGGAAGCGTGTTCCCAGCCGGGTGGGCATCTCGACGATGCGCTGCTGGGTCTGGCCGGAGAGGGTGGCGGTATGGGGCGAGTCCAGCAGAAAACGGACCTGATGGCGCTCCGCCTCCTCCCCGGCCAGCGCCAGGGAGGGTGTCAGCAGCCACGCCAGCGCGACCAGCCAGGGGCTATTTCGCCGGTTTTGGTTCTTGCGCATCCGGATCGTCCCCCACCGCGTTGAGCAACCGGCCATAGGCGGATTGCAGCCGGGCATAGGCCATGTCCCGTTGCAGGTCGGCCACCCCGGCCTCGATTTGGGACTTGATCACCTGCACCTGGCCGCCCTCCTCGGTGGGGGCCAGGGCCTGGGTCTTGGCGACGATCTCCGTCATGATGGCGCTGCGTTCCTGGGCCGAGCGCCAGGAGTGGGTTTCGGCATCCAGTTCCTTGTAGGCGCCATGAATCTGGGAGAGCACCAGCGTGGTGATGGCGAGCCGACGCATCTCCACGACCTTGTCCTTGGTTTCGGCGGCGTTGATCATCGAGGAGCCGGAGAAGAGATTGACCACGTTCCAGGTCAGGCGGATATTGCTTTCCACCCAGTTCTGGTTGGCCAGATAGGGGTTGCTGTCCCAGTTGAAGCCGCTGCCCAGTTCGATGCCGGGGAAGAGGCGCACCCAGCTTTTGTGGATGTCATCCGTGCTGATCCGTTTCTGATAGCCCAACTCCCGCAACTCCGGGCGCAGCACCATCGCGAAGCTCTCCAGGGTGTTCAGGGAACGCAGCTCCCTGGGGAGTTCCAGTTTCTCCACGTCCGGCAGGGCCACCTGGAAATCGACGCCGGGGGGCAGGTGGATCAGATAGGCCAGCCGGATGCGCGCGGCGGTGATCTGGGTGCGGATCTGGTTGATCTGATCCATGGCATCCACCAGCAGCAGGCGGAAGCGCAAGGCGTCCAGGGGTTTCTGCACCCCGGTCTCCTGGGCGGTCATGGCCGATTTGCGCGCCAACTCCAGTTGTTCCTGCAGCGGGTCGATGCGCAGTCGGGTGCGTTCGGCGGCCACGGCCTGCCAATAGGCCTCGCGCACGTCGCGCATCAGGTTTTGCACCGCCTTGCGACGGCGCTCCTCGGCGATGAAGCGCTGGTTGCCCGATTGCCGGGCGTTCAGCCAGGAGATGCCGAAATCCAGCAGGTTGTAGAGCATGCGGAATTCGCCGAACACGCTCTCGCGGGAGGCGGAGAAGGTGGGATCCTCGGAGTTGGTGCCGGCATTCACCGAGTGGCTGACGGAGCTGTTCTGATTGCTCCGGGTGCGTGCGCTCTGGCTGAGGTTGGCCTGGGGGGCCAGGCTCCACAGATCGGCCTTGAACTGACCGCTGGCCGCCGCCTGTTCCGCCAGGGCCACCCGCGTTTCCAGGTTATAACGCAGGGCGCGGCGCAGGGCGGTGGGCAGGTCCACCGGGCCGGTCAGGGGGTCGAGATCGCCGAAGAGCTGTTTGCGGTCCTGATCGCCGCGTTGCTGGTTTTCTTCCGGGGAAAAAGGGACCGGTTTGACGGCGCACCCGGTCAGCGTCAACAGCAGCAGCATGGTCGAAGCGACCCTTTGGAACGGTTTCATGGTGATGGACTCGATTCGTCAGTTGGGGTTGACAGGCAAGGCATTCAATGAACGTGCGGCTGGCCTGCGGGCATTGCGCGCCCACACGGCGGCCACGCCCATGAGGGTGAAGGTGGCGGCGTCCCAGCCGTCCAGGGCGGAGTTCCCACCTCTGACGATATTGGTAGCAGCCGACACCGTGGCGCCAATGGAGACCTGTCTGTTGGCGAACAAGGTACCCTGGGGATTGGATTTCTCGTAACTGGCTTTGATTGTCGTGATCAGGCTGTCCGCCTGCTGCAGCTGCAATCCTATAGTGTCTTGATTTCTAACAGTAATTGGCGTATCTTTATATACATATCCTGCATCATATTTTGGCGATAAAATTCTGACAGCATCTAAAGACATGGGTATAAGAACCAGATTGGACCTATCGCTCACGAAAATAATGACCTGAGCGTATCTGCTGGAATCTTCGCTTCTTTTCAGGCTGACCTTTGCCGAGAACGATATGGATTTCGGATCGACTACTGTTGAACGAATCTCAAATTTATCTTCTTTTATGCCTTCTAATACATCAATACTTATAGAAATGTCATCTGTTTTACCGCTTTTTAATTCGATAGTTCCGGTAATTTCATAATAGCTATAGTCTTTATTAAAAGTTGCGTCGCGGAGGGTTTTTGTGATTTTAGTGATTGGCGGAGTATCATCTACATCGGTGACTGCGATGCGGATGTCTTGCCAGGCGATGGCACCATTGCCATCCGTGACCGTGACCCTCAATGTGTAGGTGTTATCTTTATTGGCATCCTTGGGATTTTCAAAGTCCGGTTTGTTCTTGAATGAAACTTTTCCGCTGTTGGCATCGATGGTGAAAAGAGCGCCATCCCCGCCTTCGACGATTGCATAGACGCGGGTTGCGCCCTCCGAGTCGGAGCTGGTGACGGTGGTCACGTCGGTGGTGTTTTCCTTCAGGCTGATGAGCGCGGTAGACTCACCGCCGTTGGAAGTGATGGAAAGGGTCGATTCCTTGACATTGGTGACGGTGACGGTGATGGCTTGCGTCGTGGAGCCGCCGTTGCTGTCGGTGGCCTTGGCCACCAGTTCGTACTTGTTGTCCTTGTTGGCGTCCAGGGGTTTTTCATAGTCCGGGGCGCTTTTGAAACTCAATACGCCGGTGGCGGCGTCCAGGGCGAAGAGACCGACATCGTCACCGGCGGTCAGGGCGTAGCTGCGGGTATCGCTTTCCGGATCGGTGGAGGTGAGGGTGGTGACGGCGGTGGTGTTTT
>JADGAR010000115.1 GCA_015231915.1 Magnetococcales bacterium | reverse complement strand
GTGGCGATGAAGGAAAAGGGGGTGGTGATCACCTCGTCGCCCGCACCGATCTCCCAGGCCATGAGAATGGCCAGCAGGGCATCGGTCCCGGAGGAGAACCCCACGGCATGCTCCACCCCGACGAATCCGGCCAGCGCCTCCTCGAGCTGCTTGACCTGCGGCCCGTTGATGTAACGGGAGGCGTCCAACACCTCCCGGATGGCCTGGTCGATGGGTTGGCGCAGGGCCTGATACTGGGCTTGCAAATCGATGAATTCCATTTCCGCCTCATGAAAACAGGGTTTCTTGATCCAGCAACTGCCGAACGGTCTCCCGTGGTCGCACCACGGCGAAGCGATCCTTGCGTACCATCACCTCCGGGGGACGCGGTCGCGTATTATAATTGCTGCTCATGGCAAAGCCATAGGCCCCGGTGGAACGGACGGCCAGCAACTCCCCTTCGCGAAACTCCGGGAGCATGCGGTCGCGGGCGAAGAAATCCCCGGTTTCGCAGATCGGTCCCACCACATCGACCATCACCTCCTCGCGGTCGAAGCGCCGCACCACCGGCAGAATGCCGTGATAGGCATCGTAAAGCGCCGGGCGGATGAGGTCGTTCATGCCGGCATCGGTGATGATGAACCGCTTCTGTTCGCCTTCCTTGAGGTATTCCACCCGACAGACCAGGATGCCGGCATTGCCCGCGATGACCCGTCCCGGTTCCAGGATCAGGGTCACGTCCAGCCCTTCCAGCTCCCCGAGCAGGGCATGGGCGTAGCGGTCGGGATGGGGCGGGGTCTGTTGCGCCTCGTAGGGGATCCCCAGACCACCCCCCAAATCAAGGTAACGAATGGGAATCTTCTCCCGGCGCAGGAGGGCCAGCAACTCCTTGATGCGGCGCAGGGCCTCCACGAACGGTTCCACGGAGGTCAACTGCGAGCCGATGTGGCAATCCAGGCCGACGGGCGCGACATGCTCCATGGCTGCGGCCTGGCGGTAGAGGGCCAGGGCGCGCGCGGTGGGGATGCCGAACTTGTTGCGCGCCAGCCCGGTCGAGATGTAGGGATGGGTGACCGGATTGACATCCGGGTTGATGCGCAGGGCGATGGCCGCCTTTTTGCCCATCTGGCCGGCCAGGGCATTGAGGCGCGTTAATTCGGCCTGGCTCTCCACATTGAAGAGGAGGATGCCGTATTCCAGCGCGGCGCGCAGTTCGGCGCTGCTTTTGCCCACGCCGGAAAAGACCACCTTGCGACCCGGCGCGCCGACCCGTTTCACCCGTTCCAGTTCGCCGCCGGAGACGATGTCGAACCCCGATCCCCGGCGGGCCAGGGCATCCAGCACCGCCAGCGAGCCGTTCGCCTTGACCGAATAGCAGATCAGGGGATCGATGGCGGCGAAGGCCTTGCGGAAGACATCGTAGTGATGTTCCAGGGTTGCTTCCGAGTAGCAGTAAAACGGCGTGCCCACCTCTTCCGCGATCCGGTCCAGAGGGACCTGTTCGCAGTACAGGCGGTTCTCCTGGTAGCGGAAGTGATCCATCAGGGTTTCTTGTCCGTGGCGCCGGCGTTACGGCTCTTCTCGACTTCCTGCCCAGGAAGATAGAGATCGCCCTTGTAACCGCATCCGGCCAGAATCAGGCCCGTGGAGACGAGCAGGACGGCGAGCGTGGCGCGGAATTCGATGGACGGCATGCGTTGTTCTCCTGGGCGACATGGTTCGAGAAAATCCCTCCCCACCATTGTGCCATGGTTTCGTTCCATGATTCAACGCTGTCCGAGACTGCGGGATGATGGATCAGCTCCATGACTCGCCAACCAGCGACAAAGCCGAGTCGAGAACGGAGTCAGACAGGTACATGCCTTGCTCCTTCAGAACAGCCAGAACGGCACGGGCGCTGGGAATGGCGTCATTCCGCTTTGCCAGCAGCACCAACCCGACCGTTCCAAGCAGAGGGATGCGCAATGTCTGGGCGCAACGTCTCCCCGCCAGATCATCCATCAAGGCGATGGAACCGGGTCTGGACCGGGCCAACGTCAACACGGAGGACTCGCCAGGTCCCAAATCCCAGGCCAGAATATCATCCGCAATCATGGGGACAGAGGCGATTTCCAGCCATGCTGTTTCGTTCAGCGTTCTTGCCGTTGGATCGGATGGACCCCTGGCGCGGATTTCCCGCTCCACGGGTTGCGGAACCAGGACCGGGCGATGCAGATGACGCAATAGCGGGATTTGCCGGGAGCGAGCCAGAAGAATCAATGGCGAGGCATCGATGACGACGGGATCAGACAATCGTCAACTCTTGGCGCAACGAGTCCATGTCAACGGCAAAGACATCCACTTGTTCCGATGCCAGGAGCAACAAAAAGTCCGTCCGGTCCAATCCGGCAACCTCGGCGGCTCTTTCCTGGGAAAGCATGCCTTTCCGATACCAGTGAATGGCGGCGGCCTTGCGCATCTCCAGGGCAAACTCCCCAGGAGAACGCCGCAGTGCGGAAAAGACAGTGGAGGGAAATTCCATGGTCAGGGTGGTCATTTCTCATCTCCCTATCTCCGGGTTGTCCAATTCAGGAAAAAAAACGGCGGGCCAAATTCATGGCCCGCCGTTGCAACCCTAAAATTTCCGGTCAGACCAGGATCACTTCACACCCAGGAAGGTGATCACATCGCCCCGCTCGGCAGCGTCCTTCATGCCGGGGAAGGTCATTTTGGTCTTCGGGAACAAGTTCTTGGGATTTTCCAGATATTTATCCAAAGTGGCGGCATCCCAGCTCACACCGGTAAAACCATCAGAATACTTGAAACCCGCTTCGGTACCGGCGGCACGACCGCCGATGCCGGCCAGATTGGGTCCGATCTTCTTTTCGCCGGCCTTGGTGGAGTGGCAGACAAAGCAGTTCTTCTTGAAGGAGGCCTCGCCCTTGGCGGCGTCACCGGCAACGGCAGAGCCGGCGGCAATGAGGGAGACAATACCGATTCCGGCAATAAGAAGCTGGTGTTTCATAAGTTTTTCCTTTTGAAATGGTGAGGTGGGGTTTGTCCTGTCCGAATGCAACCGAACCTGATAAAAGTGTAAATGGATCGCGCTACGGCGTCAAGAGGCTTCGGTCTTTTCAAAGCGCATTTTTGCCTCCCGAATGGCCTTGCGCACCGTGTCGCAGGCCGTGCCGCCCGCCACCCGGCGGGCATTGACCGAGGCGGTCACGGTCAGCACCGCACGCACGTCCGCTTCGATGCGCGGGTCGGCGGCCAACAGCTCCGCATCGGGCAACTCCTCCAGGGAGCAACCCCTCGCAATGCACAACCGCACCAGACGCCCGGTGATCTCATGCGCCTGCCGGAAGGGAATCCCCTTGCGCACCAGATAATCGGCCAGATCCGTGGCCGTGGTGAAACCGGCCCGCGCTGCCTCGGCCATGCGCGTTCCATAGACCGTCATTTGCGGCAGCATATGTGAAAACACCGCCAGACATGCCCGCAGCGTATCCACCACGTCGAAGATCGCCTCCTTGTCCTCCTGCATGTCCCGGTTGTACGACAAGGGCAACCCTTTCATCAGGGTCAGCAGGCCCATCAGATGCCCGGTCACCCGACCGCTCTTGCCGCGCACCAGCTCGGCGGCGTCCGGATTCTTTTTCTGCGGCATGATGCTCGAACCGGTGGCGAAATCGTCCGACAGTTCGATGAAACCAAATGCCGGCGAGGACCACAGGATCAGCTCCTCGGACAACCGGGAGAGATGGGTCATCGCCAACGCGGCGGCGGCGGCGGTTTCGATGACGAAATCCCGATCCGATACCGCGTCCAGGGAGTTTTTGCAGATCCCGTCGAACCCCAATTCCTTGGCCACCCACTCCCGGTCGAGGGGAAAGGGGGTGCCGGCCAGGGCTGCCGCGCCCAGGGGGAGTTGGTTGATCCGCCGTCTGGCATCCGTGAAGCGTTGATGATCCCGTTCCAGCATCTCGCAATAGGCCATCAGGTGATGTCCCAAAGTCACGGGCTGGGCGTTCTGCAAATGGGTGAAGCCGGGCATGATGGTTTCGACATGGAGGTCCGCCAGATCCACCAATACATATTGCAGTTCCCGAAGTTGTGCGCCAATGGCATCGACCTCTTCGCGCAGCCACAGCCGCAGGTCGGTCGCCACCTGATCGTTGCGGGAGCGGGCGGTGTGCAGTTTGCCGGCCACCGGTCCGATCCGTTCGGTCAGGCGGCTTTCCACATGCATGTGGATGTCTTCCAGGTCGTCGCGGAAGACCATCTGCTCTGCCTCGATCTCCGCGCGCACTTGTGCCAGTCCCTCGACGATCCGGTCGGCCTCTGCCTGGGCGATAATCCCCTGTCTGGCCAGCATCCGGCAGTGGGCCATCGAGCCTTGGATGTCCTGCCGATACAGCCGCTTGTCGTAGTGGATCGAGGAGGAAAAGCGTTCCATCAGGACCGCTGTGGGCTGCCGGAAACGGCCTCCCCACAGCTTGCCGCCGGATTCCTGACCGCTCATGGCCGGGCGCGCAGTTTGGCGGCGATGCGCATCCGCAGGGCGTTCAATTTGATGAAACCGCCGGCGTCCGCCTGATCGAAGGCGCCGTGGTCGTCCTCGAAGGTGACCGTATCGGCGTCGAACAGCGACTGGTCGGAGCGGCGTCCGGTGACGGTCACGTTGCCCTTGTAGAGTTTCAGGCGCACCACCCCGGAGACATGGGTTTGCGAGGCGTCCACCAGCGCCTGGAGTGCCTGCCGTTCCGGGCTGAACCAGTAGCCGTTGTAAACCAGGGCGGCGTAGCGTGGGGCCAGTTCATCCTTCAAATGGGCCACCTCCCGGTCGAGGGTCAGGGATTCCATGGCGCGGTGGGCGACGCCCAGGATGGTTCCGCCGGGGGTTTCGTACACGCCGCGTGATTTCATTCCCACGTAGCGGTTTTCCACCAGGTCGAGGCGACCGATGCCGTTTGCCCCTCCCAGTTCATTCAGGCGTGCCAGCAGGACTGCCGGGGTGAGGCGTATCCCGTCGATGGCCACTGCGTCTCCCTTTTCGAAGGTCAATTCCACGTAAGTGGGGCGATCCGGGGCTTTCTGGGGTGAGACTGTCAGGATGAACATATCGTCGTCCGGTTCTTGCCAGGGGTCTTCCAGCACCTTGCCCTCGAAGGAGAGGTGCAGGATGTTGCGGTCCATGGAGTAGGGGACTTCTCCGCGTTTGGTTTGTGCCACGGGAATGCCGTTGGCGTCGGCATAGGCCAGCAGTTTCTCCCGTGAGGTCAGGTCCCATTCTCGCCAGGGTGCGATCACGCGGATATCGGGTCGCAGGGTGTAATAGGCCATTTCGAAGCGGACCTGGTCGTTTCCTTTGCCCGTGGCGCCGTGGGCCACGGTATCGGCGCCCACCCGGTTGGCGATTTCGATTTGTTGTTTGGCGATCAAGGGTCGGGCGATAGAGGTTCCCAGGTGGTACACCCCTTCGTACAGGGCGTTGGCTCGGTACATGGGGAAGACGAAGTCTCGCACGAATTCTTCTTTCAGGTCTTCGATGAAGATTTCCCGGACGCCCAGTTTTTGTGCCTTTTCTCGTGCCGGTTCCAGTTCTTCGCCCTGGCCCAGGTCTGCGCAGAAGGCCACCACTTCGCAGTGGTAGTGTTCCTGGAGCCATTTGAGGATGATGGAGGTATCAAGACCTCCTGAGTAGGCTAGCACTACTTTTTTGACTGAGGATGTTTTCATTTGTTTTCCAGACCACCCGTGAAAAATCGAATTTGACTACAGTTCACTATTATTAGGGGTCCAGGGGGATTATCCCCCTGGTCGGGTCCAGGGGCGAAGCCCCTGGTCGGGTCCAGGGGCGAAGCCCCTGGTCGGGTCCAGGGGCGAAGCCCCTGGTATCCAGCGCGCTTTATCAAAGCTTTTTTTCG
>JADGAR010000114.1 GCA_015231915.1 Magnetococcales bacterium | reverse complement strand
TAATGGCGCAACCGGATCCTGCGGATGTTGACCCGTGTGGGGGAGCATCTGGAGTCCAGGGGCCGCTTTGCCGCCGCCGAGGAGTGTTACCGCCGGGGACTGGAGTTCGACGGCCTGGCGGAATCCCTTTATCAGCGCCTTATGACCTGCCTGACGCATCAGGGACGCCAGGCCGAAGCGGAAGGGGTGTTCCGCCGCTGCCGGAGCATGTTCTCGGTGGTACTGGGCATGGAACCCTCGGCGGAAACCCTGCGCATCCATCGATCGATCCAGGGCGGATTGAAGCCAAAGGAAAGACACCAACAGTAAATTTCTTGCGCCCCATGAACAGGTATATTACTGCCATCGTCTGCATCCTCTGCTTGACTCCGTCCCTCCTGCCAGCTCAGCAAATGTCGAACGGGCAGGAGGCACCGCGCTGTGACCCGCCAGAAATCGGCGAACGGATCGCACAGTGGACGATTTCCCCGGAGGGGATCGGTCCCATCCGCTGGGGAATGCGCGTGGAGGCTTTGGAAAACGCCTTCGTGGGCAAACCCCTCGACGCACCGATCACCCATCGGACCCAACTGAGCTGCCATAAGACCTATTATCATTAGGAAGACAGTTGCGCTTTTATCAGCATTGATCTGCCAGATGGCCGTATTGACTTCATGATCAACGAAGGCCGAGTGACGCGCGCCGACATCGACAAAGGTTCCCTGGCGACCGACAAGGGAGTACGGATCGGCACTCCCACCGCCGAGATCCGCAAAAAATACAGCATTAATAAAATCACCAAACAACGCGATCCGTACACAGGTGGACAGGCTGGGGACCCGATCGAGGTCAGGGTCTACTCGCTGGACCCGGAAACCAGGGACAACAAGCTGCTGTTTACCACCCGGACAGGCAAAATCACGAAATTCCGGGCAGGCAAGGAGCCTTATGTGGATTACATCGAGGGGTGCTTATGAGAGGAGGCAAAACCGTTCACTTCGGATACCGATGGTTGATGGCGCTCGGCCTGATCCTGGGGATCCACCAGCCTGGCATGACCGGCGAGACCAACCCGGTCACCACATGGACGGTGCGTCCGGACGGCTTCGGTACAACAAAATAATTTATATTATCTATTACGACGATCTCTTCCCGTTTGCCGAAACACTTCATCTTCCCACATCACAGACAAACAACATACAACTGAGGCCTACCTGAAACCACCAAGACAGGAGAAGCCACGATGTCAATCCGTCATTTTAGCGATGCTACTAATAATCAAAAAAATCTAAAAGTATCAACAAATTATTATACAGGATTCCTTATCGACATTCAAATGATTGGGACAAGCCCGCGCGACGACAGTATTATTCAAAAAATCGCCCAACGCGCCCGCGAGATGATTGTCCTGCGCGCCCTAAACCGGGAACATGTTCTCGACACCCCAGACAAAATAAAGCTCTTGCACACTATTTTGCAAGGTGTTACCATCGTTCCCGTCAATGCCACAAGAACATTTCTGCAATCGGTCGATTATGATCTGTTGGCCAATTTTTTTGGTACCTTCCATTTTCCGAAATACAATTTTTTCCGTCTTGAACCACAAGAAGTTGCTTTTCTTGAAGCCATGGCTTTTGGCGACACAATAAATACAGTAAACTTCGAGGAAGAAAAAGATACGCCAAAGAGAAACTCAAAAGAAAAACTATGCTGGACAAGAAAAGACAGCAATGGTAATAATTATACACATTGCATTAAAGAAGTCGCCGCACTCAATCTGCGTCCGGGCGGCCCTTTTGGGCCGACAATCACTTTCGATCCTGTTGAATCAGGGCAGCAAAGTATAGAAAATAAATTTCATCCGACATTAGCACGCATCATTGAACAAGTTGTCAGAGAAACTGGATTCAGCATACAAATAAGTAGTTCTATACGAGGCGACGCAAAAATATCACAATATGCTGATGAGGATGAAGCCAAAGGAAAAACACCAACAGTAAGTCACCATTATTTCGGTAAAGCTATTGATATTTCTTTTATTAACGGTCTATCGGTTAAAAGGGCATCCACCATACACATATGTAAGAATCTTACAGGAGGCTTTTGAGCGCCACAAAGAAGTCACACAAAGCTTTAGTCATTACAGGGCAGTATTTCTTGAACGAGAAAAGGAATCAGAGGCAAGCAAGAAAATAAAGGCAAATCATCAAGATCATTTACATATCGGCGTGAAATGAATGCGCATCCTATGCTGCCAAAGACCTATGAACAGGTATATTACTGCCATCGTCTACATCCTCTGCTTGACTCCGTCCCTCCTGCCAGCTCAACAAATGTCGAACGGGCAGAAGGCCCCATCCCCCACAGAGGAACCGTCGCAAGAACCACCGCGCTGTGACCCGCCAGAAATCGGCGAACGGGTCGCGCAGTGGACGATTTCCCCGGAGGGAATCGGTCCCATCCGCTGGGGAATGCGCGTGGAGGCTTTGGAAAACGCCTTCGTGGGCAAACCCCTCGACGCACCGATCACCCATCGGACCCAACTGAGCTGCCATCAGGCCTATCATTGGCAAGACGGTTGCGACATCATCAGCATCCATCTGCCGGATGGCCATATCGGATTCATGATCGAAGATCATCAAGTGACCCGCGTCGATCTCTACGAAGGTTCGTCAAAGACCGATCAGGGAGTGATGATCGGCACCCCGACCGCCGAGATCCGCAAAAATTACCGCATCAATAAAATAACCAAAGAAATACATCCGTATATGCATGGACAGGCAGGAGACCCGATCGAGGTCAGGGTGTACTCGGCGGATCCGCATACTCGCAACAACATGTTGCTGTTTACCACCCAGGCAGGAAAAATCACCGCTATCCGGGCCGGCAGAAAGCCTGCCGTGGATTACATCGAGGGGTGCTTATGAGAAGGGGCAAAACCGTTCACTTCGGATACCGATGGTTGATGGCGCTCGGCCTGATCCTGGGGATCCACCAGCCTGGCATGACCGGCGAGACCAACCCGGTCACCACATGGACGGTGCGTCCGGACGGCTTCGGTCCCATTCGTTGGGGCATGGATATCTGTGCCCTGATTTCCTGCAACAACGAAAACAACTCCGACGACACTGCCCCAGCAGGCTCGTGGGGCTGCAGCGTACACGACATGCCCGACATGCATGAGGCCTTTTCCTTCATGACCGAGGCAGGCAAGGTGGCGAGGATCGATGTCGAATCCGAGCGCATCGCCACGGAACGCGGTGTCCGAACCGGACAATCCGTGACGCAACTGGCTGAAAAATATCCAGATCATATGATCGTCACCCGCAAGGTCGAGGAAAACCCGGAGCTGTATTACGTGCAAGTATACGACAAGCGCCCGCAACCACACCCCGACATGCTGGTCTTCACAATCTACCAGGGCAAAATCCTGCGCTATCACGCGGGCCAGCAGCCGCAAGCCGGGGATATGGAAGGGTGCGTGTTTCCAGAGCCTTTCGATTTGACCCTGGAGATCGATCCCGCCAAAAAACAACCCATCGACCCGCGCATCCATCCCGAGTTGGCGCGCATCCTCCAGGAGGTGGCCGGAAAAACGGGCATCCGCATCCAACTCAACGCCACCACCAGCGCAGCGGAGATCATACGCACCGTGGAGCGCTTCATCGCCAAGGGGGTCGATATCAAACAGGTCGATGGCTCGCCTGTCGGCCTGGAGGCAAACAAAAACAAGGTGCAGATTCTGCAAGAGGCCCTCGAACGCCATCCCGAAATCCATAAGAGTTACAGCCCGTACCGGAGCACGGAACAGGTCAAGGGCAAACGCGTGCCGGCCTACCCCTACCTGCGCAGCGAGACCGAGGACAACATGCACATCGCGCTTTTTTGATTTCGCCCCCCTGACGATGCACCCCCTCCCCCCCCTGCGGCCCGAACTGACGTGGCATCCCGGCCCGGCAAACGACGACGGCTCCCCCACCTGGACCCTGCGGGATCCGCTGCGGCAACGCTTCTTCCGCCTGGGCCATGAGGAACGGCTGCTCCTCGACCACTGGCAGGCCGACCCGCAAGGCATCCTCGCGGCAGCCAGAAACGAGGCCGGCCCCTGGATCACCGAGGAACGACTGATCGCCGTGACCCGCTTCCTGGCCGACAACGAACTCCTGCAAACCCTGGAGCGGGCCGGCGTCGAAAAATTGACTGCCCGTGCCCTGGCCCGGCAAACCGGGTTTTGGACCTGGTTTTTTCACCATTATCTCTATCTCAAGATCCCCCTGTGCCACCCGGATCGGATGCTGGATGCGCTCCTGCCCCTCGCGCGTCTGCTCGCCGGGCGCACAGCGCTCCTGTCGATGGCCCTCCTGGGCGTGATCGGCCTCCTGCTGACCCTGCGCCACTGGGATTCCTTTCTCCATTCCCTCCCCTTGACCCCCACACCGACAGGGGCGCTTTGGCTCCTGATGGCGGTGGTGTGCGCAAAAATCATCCACGAACTGGGTCACGCCCTGACGGCCCGCCATTTCGGCTGCCGGGTCACCAGCGCGGGAATGGCCCTGATCGTGCTTTGGCCGGTGCTGTACGCGGAGATCGGCGACGCCTGGCGGCTCGCCTCCCGCCGCGCCCGCCTGCTGGTGGGCGCGGCGGGCATCATGGCCGAAACCGGCCTGGCACTGCTGGCGACCCTGGCATGGCATTTCCTCCCCGCCGGTCCCGCCAGGGACGCCTGCGCCATGCTGGCCGCAGTGACCTGGACCGCCACCTTGGCAGTCAACCTCAACCCCCTGATGCGCTTCGATGGCTACTACCTCCTCGCCGACGCGACCGGTTTTGCCAATCTGGCCCCGCGCGCCTTTGCCCTGGCCTCCTGGCAGGCCAGACGCCTGCTGTTCGGCAGCACCGATCCCCCGCCGGAAATCCTCCCCCCGGCCAAACACCGCTTCCTGCTCGCCTATGCCTGGCTCGCCTGGGCCTACCGGCTGCTCCTCTTCCTCGGCATCGCCCTGCTGGTCTATCACCGCTTCTTCAAGCTGGCGGGGATCCTCCTGATGGCCGCCGAACTGGGCTGGTTCGTGGTCCGACCGGTGACGCGATTCCTGTATCACACCCCCTGGTCCCGCATCCGTCCCGCCCAGGCCCTGGCCCGCCTGCTGCCGGGCCTGGCCGCCATCGCCGCACTCCTCATGATCCCATGGCAGGACCGGCTGGAACTGCCGGCCATGCTCGAGGCCGGCGCACATGCGCGCCTCTATGCCCTGCTCCCGGCCCGCGTACAAGAGGTGTACGTCTCGGCAGGCGCGACGGTCGCGGCCAACGCCCCCCTGATGCGCTTCGAGGCCCCGGACCTGGAACACCTGCAAAAACAGGCCGAAACGCGCATCCGCCTGCTGGAACTGGAACTGGCTCAAACCCTCTCGCGTCCCGCCCTGCTGACCATGCGTCCGGCCATGGAAAGCCGCCTGGCCGAAGCCCTCGCCGCCCGGCAAGGGGCCATGGCGCAAATGACACGGCTCACCTTGACCGCCCCCTTCGCCGGCACGGTCCAGGATCTCCAGACCGGGCTGACCCCCGGTCGCTGGGTCGCCCGTGGCGCCCGGTTGCTGGAGATTCTCGACCCCGCCAGCCCACGGGTCGCGGCCTTTGTCCAGGAGCAGGAACTGGAACGCCTGACCCCAGGCACGCGCGGGATCTTCCGCCCCCATCACGACCACGGCCCGATCCGGCAGGTGGTCGTCACCCACGTGGAACGCGCCCCGCTCCCCCATCTCCCTCCCCATCTCGCCTCCACCCACGGCGGACCCGTCCCGGCGCGCCCGGACCACAACGGCGAACCGGTCCCGGACGGGGCCTGGTATCGCCTGCTCCTCACCCCGGATCCCGACGGCCCCCCACTGCGGGCCACCCAGCCCGGCAGCGTCGTTTTGCCGGCGCGCAGCAGCTCCCTCCTGAACCGGCTGGTGACCGCCGCAGCCGCTGTCTGGGTGCGAGAAAGCGGTTTCTAAAGACAATTTACATAGGCATGATTTATGCTTAATTGGCAATCGACACCTGTTTCCACGCATTGTCAATCGATTGACCCAAGGAGCAACGAACATGTCGGACTTCGGATTG
>JADGAR010000113.1 GCA_015231915.1 Magnetococcales bacterium | reverse complement strand
CGGGGGGGGTGGCGGCGGCTTGACGGGCGCAGCAGCTGCAGGGGATGGAGCGGGGGGAGGAGACTCCTTTTCCGCCTCCTTCTTCGGCGCCTGAGGTGGCGCAACAGCGGCACTCTTGGCCGGTTCCTGACCGGCGGTGCTGTCCGTGAACAGGGTCTTGACCCGGTTGAACTTGCTGGTCAACGTGGCATTGTTCGGACTCAGCTTCATGGCGCGCGCATAGGCCTGCGAGGCCATCTTGGCATGAATGTCCCCCAGATTCTCGTGGGCGGTCGCATAGTTGGGATGCGCCTTCACCGCCTGGGCCAGGGCCTCCTGGGCCTTTTCGAACTGTCCGCGTTCGGCATACAACACCGCCAGATTATTGTACGGCTCCGGCAGTTCCGGGTAATCCTTGTTTAATTGGGTAAACACCCCGATCGCCTGATCGTACTGCTTGGTCTCGGTGAAGATCAGCCCCTTGAGAAACCTCCCCTGGGCGTCCTGCGGGTGCTCCGCGAGGTAGGTGTTCAATTTTTTCAGGGCCGTGTCGAACTCCTTGCGATCCGCCAGGGCATAGATGTCGTCCAGGCCCTCCGCCGCGCCGCTCGCGATCGGAGCAAGACAGGCAAAGAAACCCATGGCCGAAAGAATGACACGCAGACGGTTCATACAAGCAACTCCTGACTGAATGGTGTGGAAGCTCCGCCCATCGTCCGGTCCGCTGCCTGATTATTGCCGGATCTGCTCGCGCCGCATCTGGAGATAGGCGTCACGCAAGGCAACATAGGGATCGATGGCCGCCTTCTTGAGGTCCTCGTATTCGCCGATGCGCAAGGAGGTGTGGTTCACCACCTTGACGCCGAAAATTTCCGCCCGGGTCCAGACATTAGACGGGTAGTAGCTCAACGGGTTGAGCAGGGTATCCCCCGCCAGCCCCAAAGTATCCCGCAGATTGGATGGCCCCAGGATCGGCCACTCGATGAACAGTGCATCTCCCATGCCATAGGTGCCAAGCGTCTGACCGATATCCTCCTCGCCGCTCTTCAGGTTGAAATGGGTGGCCGCTACATCGAAAAACCCAAGCCCGCCCAGAATGGTGTTGATCCCGAAACGACTCAACTCCCGTCCCGCCACATCCAGCTTGCCCTGCAGCAAGGCGCTGAGAAAATGTTTCGGCATGGCCAGATTGTGAAAGAAATGCCCCACCGCGATCCGCACCGGCTCCGGCAGGATGAAGGAATACAGAATCGACACCGGCTTGAGCAGGCCATGATAGAAGATGTCGTTGATGGTGTAGATGAACCGGTTCCACGGCTCCAGCGGATCCGAAACCGGGGCCGGCTCCGCGAGATCCTTGACATCCCCGCTCGCTGCGGCCACCACACCGCGATCCGGATTCCGACTCCCGTCGCCCTGGGCATCCGCCAGCGACGGCAGACAGAGAAAGACCAACGCCATTATGGTCAATAGCAAATTGCGCATTTTGAATACGAGTCCTTAATTGGAAGGTTGATCCACCCATTCGCCCCGAACGGGGCCATGCGGACGGCTGGCAACTTCACAAATTTTCTTTAATCGAATGGCCGCCCTTGCCAATCAGCAAGATGATCGGTGATAATTCTCGCGTTTGCAACGAATTCGAAAAAAAAAATTGCGAGTTTGTTGGCGATCCGGTTCCCCCGCCAGGTGGCAGGAATGGTTCATGTTCAGTCAAACTATTGATTTCATTCAAAAAATAGGGGCAACTTTCCTGGAAAACATTCAGGAGATGGGCCGCATGTTCCTCTTTCTGTGGGACGTTGCGTTATCATTCGTCACCCCGCCGTTCCGCTGGACCAATCTGCTCAAACAGATTCATTTCATTGGCATTCGTTCCCTGTTCGTGATCGCCCTCACCGCCATTTTCGCCGGCATGGTGTTGGCCCTGCAAGGCTATTACACCCTCTCCCGGTTCGGTTCCGAGGCCCTGCTCGGGCCGGCGGTGGCCCTCTCCATCATCCGTGAGCTGGGGCCGGTCCTCAGCGGGCTGATGGTCACCGGGCGGGCCGGTTCCGCCCTCACGGCTGAGCTGGGCATCATGCGCATCCGCGAACAGATCGACGCCCTGGACGTGATGGGCATCCCGCCCCTGAAATACCTCATCACCCCCCGGGTGGAGGCAGGGCTGATCATCATGCCCCTGCTGACGGTCATCTTCGATGTGATCGGCATCCTGGGCGGATACCTGGTGGCGGTACGCCTGCTGGGCATGAGCAGCGGCACCTACTTCGGCGGCATCGAGTCCGCCGTGGAAATGCGCGACATCGTCACCGGTCTCATCAAATCGGTCAGTTTCGGCCTTATCGTCACATGGGTCTGCACGTATAAGGGATATTATACCCGGCGCGGTGCGGAAGGGGTCAGTCAGTCCACCACCTCTGCCGTGGTCATGAGCTCGGTTTTGATCCTGGTGTGCGATTATTTCATCACCTCCATCATGCTGTAAGGGAGCCGCACGGTGACCGGGCAAGCCATCTACATGGATTCGTCGCTGGCGGGCGGGACGACGCTCTCGCTGGGACGCCAGTTGGTGGCCAACGGCTGCGTGACCGAAAACCAGCTGGACCGCGCTTTGCGCAAACAGCAAAACGATCACCCGACCGCAGGCAACAACGAACACCTGGTCGGACGCACTTTGGTGGACCTGGGGTACATCTCCCAGTCCGCGCTGCTGGATTGCCTCTTCTCCCAGTTCAGCCGCGAACGCGAGGCCTACCGGGCCGACACTGGCGAGACCCCCATCATCCACCTGAAGCAGGTGGTCAAAATCCTGGACGGTCGCCGCGTGCTGGACGCCATCGATATCGCCATTCCCGCCAAACGGGTGACGGCCATCATCGGCATGAGCGGCGGCGGCAAGAGCGTCATCCTCAAGCACATGGTCGGCCTGATGCGCCCCACCCAGGGCGAAGTCCGGGTCGGCGAGCATCTCCTCGGCGCGCTCTCCCCGCGTCAGCTCGCCCAGGTGCGGCGCCGCTTCAGTTTTCTCTTTCAGGGCGGGGCATTGTTCGATTCCCTGAACGTCTACGACAATGTGGCCTTTCCTTTGCGAGAGAAAACCGATTGGAGCGAATCCGTCATCCATGACCGGGTCATGCGCTGCCTGGAAGAGGTCAACCTCTTCGGCATGGAACGCAAATTCCCGGATGAGTTGAGCGGCGGCATGATGAAACGGGCCGCCCTGGCCCGCGCCCTGGTGACCGATCCGGAAATCCTGTTGCTGGATGAACCGACCGCAGGTCTGGATCCCATCATCGAAAACGCCATCCATTACCTCATTTGTGACACCTACATGCGTACCCGCTATACCATGGTGATCATCAGTCATGCGGTGCCGGAAATCTTCAGGTGGTGTCATCATGTGATCGCGTTGCACAAAGGCAAAGTCCTCTTTTCGGGGCCATCCACGGAGATCGGACAGTCACGGAATCCCGTCATCCGCCAGTTCATCAGTGGCGATATCGACGGTCCCATTCAGGTGATCTAGCCGGTCGCTTCCTCATCAATAAGGAGATGGGCGTTGAGAAGCGTCAAATTGGAAATCACGGTTGGATTGTTCGTGTTTGCCGGGTTGCTGGCCCTCGCCTGGTTGTCGGTCAAGCTGGCGCGCATGGAACTGGTCGGGGGCAATCACCTCCCCTTGTACGCCCAGTTCACCTCGGTGGCCGGTCTCAAGACCGGGGCCACGGTGGAGATCGCCGGCGTCAATGTCGGTCGTGTGGACCGCATCGAACTCAACAACGCCGAGTTCGAGGCCAAGGTGCGTCTGCTGGTGGATCCAGATGTCCCGGTCCAGGAGGACGCCATCGCCTCGGTGCGCACCAAGGGGTTGATCGGTGACCGCTACATCACCATCTCTCCCGGGGCCTCTCCCAAGATTCTCAAGGCCAATGAGGTGATCCGGAAGACCGAACCGGCCATCAACTTCGAGGAACTGATCAGTCAATTTATTCATGGAAGTGTCAAATAGTCTATAGACAAGGAGTTAGAGAATGTTGCGCCGTTGGATGAATCATCGTTTGGTATTTGCAGTCATGTTGTTGCTCCCGCTGTCGGCATGGAGCGTCACCGTTGCCCAGGGCAACACCATGGCCAAACTGGCCGCCTCGGTTCAGCAGGCCCTCACCATTCTCAAGGATCCCGCACTGGCGGTCCCCGACCGCAAGGAAGAGCGGCGCGAAATGCTGCGCCGGGTGATCTACAAGGAGTTCGATTTCGCCCGCATGTCGCAAAGCGCCGTAGGCCGGGTGTGGGTCAAATTCTCGCCGGGGCAGCAGGAACGGTTTGTCACCTTGTTCCAAAAGCTCCTGGAAAACACCTACATGAACATGATCGAACGCTACAACGGCGAGCAGGTGGAGTTCCTCAAGGAGAGTCCCAAGGCCGAGGACCTGGTGCTGGTGGACAGCGTCATTCACGCCAAGGGCCAGCAGTACAAGCTCTCCTATTACATGCACGCCACGGGCGGGGATTGGAAGGTGGAGGATGTCATCATCGAGGGGGTGAGCGTGGTGACCAACTACCGCGCCCAGTTCCAGCAGGCCATTCGCACCGCAGACGATATCGAGCCGATGCTGGCGCGTCTGGAAGAAAAACTGCGCAATGCCCCGCAAGGGGGTTGAAACAATCCGGATCGAACAGGGCCTTGGAGTGGTTCGCCGCCAAGAGACGAACCACTCCGCTGGCCTACCGCCAATCTGCCGGTGCCATTACTTCCAGCCGGCTTCCTTCTCGCATTGCGCCATCTCGACCGGATGGGACTGCTCCCAGGCGGTGATCGACAAGGTCTCGTTGTCCGACATCTTGTTGTTCATGCAGGTGCAATAGATGGCAACCGTGGCCTCGGATTGCCCTTCGCGCTTGTTGTCGCGAATGCACTTGCCGATCCATGCCTGGTCGTCCGCGCCGGCAAGGGCACCACCGGCCAGAACGCTCATCGCCAGCATCATGACGCCACCGGCCACCATCAAACGCATTTTTTTCATGTTTTTCTCCAATTGTGCTGATTGTAGGGTTACTCGAAACATGGCGAACGATCCAGTTCGCCATCCATTGTCGGGCTGGACCAGTCAACCCGAAGCGCCACGTCAACCGTTGGAGATCACCACGTTTCTGGCATCGTCGTCCCGGATGGAGAGGCGATAACCCAAAATGGCATAGATCCCCGGATCCCCCATGGGCGCCCTGCGTTCCAGGGAGATCTCCCGACCCCGCACCAGCCCCAACGCCATCAGCCGTCGCTTGCCGATGGCGTCCCCATTGAGGCCCTCGATTCTGGCGGTATGGCCGACCGTCAGATCGGCCAGTGTTTTTTTGTTCATAGCGCCCTCGCATCCATGGGGGAAATTTTTGTTAATAAATAATCAATATAATGGAAATCAATCTCATTGTCAAGCAGAATTTGTAAGCCAGACCCAGGACAAGTGGAGGAGATGATTCTTCTTTTGGAGCGTCATGGACAGACGGGCGACAGTTGGTGGCGCACCCTGTTTCATCAGGGCGGGTGGGACGATGAAGCCTTGCACGACCTGTTGCCGGTCCCGGAACCGGAGGAGCTGCCACCCCTGACCGTGCAGCATCGCCTGGAATTGTTTGCCCATGCCCTATGTAAATATGGCACATCGGACGCTTACGTGCGTTCACACGCCTTGTTGCAACAACGGCTGGCAACAACCGGCTGGGCAGGGGATCCCCTCTACCTGGCCATGGCTGCCCAGATCGCCGTTGAGCACGGTGCGGCAAGCGCGTTGTCGTTGAGCAAGGCGGAACTGGCCGTGCGGATCGCTGAGCGGGAACGGATGCATGTATTGAGAAATATCCAGAACAGCAACGCGGATCAGCGGCGCTTGCTGCCTCATCTCGTGGCCATGGTGACCATTTGCCAGGGGTTGGATCGATCCCGGTTGATGGACATGATTGAAGGTGAAAGGCGGTTCTCGGGTATGACGGGGCCGGTAGCCCAGGCATGCTGGCCGATCTTTTGGCCCGGATGCTGCCATCTGACCCCGCAGGAGGGGCGGCCCCCATTCAGCCCGACATGATTGGAGAGGCGTTCGTTCTCAATGAGTGGCAGCAAGGGAGTGATGCGTCCATTATTAGGGGTCCAGGGGGATTATCCCCCTGGTGGGATCCAAGGGCGAAGCC
>JADGAR010000112.1 GCA_015231915.1 Magnetococcales bacterium | reverse complement strand
CAAAAAGAACCCCTGGGTGGAGTACCTGCGGGAGCGGGGCGCAGTGGCGCTCTGGTCCGCGCCCCTGGCCGACGAAGAGGGAATCCTGGGCGTGCTGTGGCTGGAAAGCGAGGTCAAAAACTTCGCCTCCGGGACCAAGGGAGACATGATCTCCATCCTGGCCACCCAGATCACGGTGGCGTTGCGCAATGCCAGCCTCTTCAACCGCATCCCGTTCGCCGATGCCCTGGGGAGCATCGGCGCGACCGGCAAAAAATGGGTGTCCGGCTGGCGCAAATGGGGCTTGATCGGCGGGGCGGTCTGCGGGACGCTGCTGGCGTTGCATCACCTGCCTTTGTTCCGCGCGGTCTCCGGCGACTGCCTGGTGGAGTCCCGCTTCGGGCAAGGGGTCTACCTGCGGGTGGCGGGGCGCATCCAACAGACCATGGTCAAGGAGGGAGATCCGGTGAAGGCCGGCGATCTTTTGGCCAGGCTCGACGACCTCCCCATCCGCCTGCGTCTGGTGGAGGCCGAATCCAGACTGGCCCTCCTGGAACGGCAGATCGTCGAGGCCAAGGCCGCCTCGGATGCCGCAGCCATGAGCCGGGGGATGATCGAGCGCATCGCGGCCAAGGCCGCCTGGGAGCAGGCCAGACAGGACATGGAGAAGGTCGAGGTGCGCGCCCCGGTGGACGGGGTGATCCTCACCGCCCAACCCGACGCCCTGGTGGGCCGCGAGTTCGCCCTGGGGAGCGAAATCCTGCGCGTCGCCGATCCGGAAAACTTCACGGTGGTGGTGAAGATCCCGGAAGAGGATGTCACCGATGTCGCCGCCGGTCAGAAGGTGCATGGGGTGTTGAAGTCCCGGCCCGGCAAGGGGTTTGGCGGCGAGGTGATCCATGTGGGACGCGCCTATGCCGTGCCCGCCGAGGCCCTGGAAAAGGGGGTGACCGACGCTGCCGCACCCGAGGGGTTCATCGCGGAGATCAGGATCCTGGAAAAGGATGTGGTCTTGCGTCCCGGCATGACCGGACGGGCCTCCATCGACACCCCGGAGGTCTCCATCGTGACCCGCGGCTGGCGCCGGGTGGTCAACGTCTGGTCCTTCTGGTTCGGCGGGAGCTGACCCTTGGCCGCCCCTGCCCCGTTGCGCGCCGAACTCAAGATCCGCAAGCTGGTGCAACGAGGCGAAGTAACTTATGTTATCAAAGAACCGGACAAACAGGCCTACTACCGGTTCAGCGACGCCCAATACCTGATGCTGACCCTGTTCGACGGCAAAAAGGAACCGGACGCCCTGGTGGATGCCTTCGACGAGGCGAGCGACGAGTACGCCTACGACAAGGAAGCCCTCATGGAACTGATCGCCTCGGCCAGGGAGTTCCGTCTGCTGCAGCGCTCCAGGCAGGAGGAGCAGGCGGCGCTGATGGAAAAATTGAAGGAGGTGCGCAAGGGGCGTTTCTTGCAGGCCCAGGGGTCGTTGTTGAACATGCGGTTTCATCTCCACGATCCGAGCGCCTTCATGGACCGGATCCTGCCGCGCATCGCATGGATGTGGAGTCCGTTCGGGGCCAAGGTGAGCATCGGGCTGATTCTGGTTGCCGTGCTGATGGTGATCGCCCAGGCCGACCGGTTCGGAGCCGATTTCGAGCGGGTGTTTTATTTTTCCAAACAGGGGTCGTGGAACGCCCTCAACATCTGGCTGGTGGCCCTGGGGGCCATTGCGGTGCACGAATTGGGGCACGGGTTGACCTGCAAGCATTTCGGCGGCGAGGTCAACGACATGGGCTTTTTGTTGTTGGCCTTCCAGCCCTGCCTGTATGCGAACGTCAACGACGCCTGGCTGTTCGAAAACAGCCGCCACAAGCTGTACGTGGCCCTGGCCGGGGTATGGTTCGAGCTGGTGCTGTGCGCCTTTGCGGTTTTCATCTGGACGTTGAGCGACGTGGATTCGATGATGGGGCGGGTCTCCTTCATCCTGGTGACCGTAGCCACGGCATCGTCCTTGTTTCTCAATCTCAATCCGCTGATGAAGTTCGACGGATACTACATCCTGAGCGACCTGCTGGAGATCCCCAATCTGCGCCAGAACGCCATCGACTGGTTTTCGTACCGCCTGAAGCGGCGGGTGTTCCGTCTGGAGGTGGAGGCGCCTTTTGCGCCGGATCGCCGGGAAAAACGGATTTTTTTCATCTATGGCATGCTGATCGTGCTGTACCTGACGATGATGATGTCGGGTTTGGGGGTGCTGGGCTACGGCGCCATTGCCGACGCCTACGGATTCTGGGGGGTGGTGTTTTTTTTGGGGCTGGTGATGAAGCTGGTCAAAATGATGACCGGGTCGTGGGTGGATACCTTGGGGGAGTGGACCATGAAAAGCCTGTTTTCCTCACTGCAGCGCCGCGTCGCCACGGGTGTGGCGGCCTTGTCGTTTCTGGTGTTGCTGTTTGCGTGGCAGCCGCAGGTGATCATTCTGACCAAGGGCAAGGTGGACGCGGAGACCCTGCAGGCCCACGCCCCGGAAAACGGTTTCGCCACCCGGCTCGGCTTCGGCGCGGATCGCCTGCTTGCCGGAATGCCGGGGGAGCCGCTTTTCACCCTGGACTCCCCGGAGCTGGAACTGGAGGCAAGCCGCCTGCAGGCCAGGCTGGACGGGATGGCCGTGGACCGCAACGCCGCCATGAGCCAAAACAATCGCGTTCTGGTGCAGCGCGTGGCCATCGACGCGGCCAAGACCAAAGAGCAACTCGCCGGGGTGCGCAAACGGCTTGAGCAGCTCGCGGCACCCATCCCGCAGGGGGATTGGCTGGTGGATGGTCCCCCTCCCCTGACCCTGATCGGGCGTTATTTCAAGAAGGGTGAAACCGTGGTCACCCTGATTCCGGCCAAAAAACGGCGGATCAACGTCATTCTGGAGCAGTCGGATTTGTCGATGGTCCGGGAAGGAGACCTGGCCCGCATCCGCATCGCCGGAGCCGGGGAGACCACCTTTGGCGGACGGGTGCGGACGATCACGCCGGTGACCAGGATGGAGGGTCCCAATCGTCTGTTTCAACTACGCATCGATCTGGACATTCCGGACGGGGTGGCAGCGCCGCCGCCGGGGATCTCCGGAGAGGTGAGGATCGCGGGGGAACAGGCACCCTTGTGGGCACATTTGTTGCGTCCCCTGCGTGCGACGTTCCGCATCGACCTTTGGGTATAATCAAATGGAGGGCACGTAATGACCAAAAGACTCTTGTTGGGACTGTGGCTGGCCTGGATGGGTTCGGCATACGCCCAGGAGGGTGGCGGGGATGCCCAACTCCATTTGCGGGGGGTGGTGTTGCCGGTGAATCAATCCAAACTGGGCTTCACCCAGGGTGGGCTGGTCACCGAATTGCCGGCGGAAGGGACCGTGGCCAAAAAGAACCAAATCCTGGCCCGGGTGAACGACTCCGTGCCCCGGCAACAGATGGCCAAGGCCAAGGCATCCCTGGCGGCGGCGCAATTGAAGCTGACCCAGGCCGTGCATGCCCAGGAAAAGAACAAACGGCTGCACGCGGAAAACATCCTCTCCGACATGGCGCTGCGGGAAGGGGAGTTCGCCGTCACCCAGGGCAAAATCGGGGTGGAGCAGGCCAACTCGGAGGTGGCTTCCGCCGCTCTGGCCCTGGAGGGGACCCGGCTGCTGGCGCCGTTCGACGGGGTGGTCACGCGGGTGACCTCCCACATCGGGGAGTGGATCGGGGCCGGGGCGCCGACCCTGGAACTGGTGGATCCGGCCCATCTGGAACTGAGCATGGATCTGCCGCCCGAGCAGGTGACCGGCCTGGAACCGGGCACGGAGACGGCGGTTTTCATCGACGGACGACGGGCGGGCACGGCCCGCGCCAGGGTGGTATTGCCGGTGGTGGACGCGGCCAGCGGACTGCGCCGGGTGATCTGGAGCATCACCCCCGCCCCTGACGAGGTGATGACCGGTCGTTACGTCACCCTGGGGGGGTGGGGTAAAACCGCCCGGGGAGGCAAACCATGAAATGGCAGGCAGGCGTGTGCCTGGCCCTGCTGCTGCCCGGCATGGCCATGGCCACTTCACTGGAAGAGGCCACCCGCGCGGTGATGGAGATGACGCTGCGCGCCAACGACGGCCCGGCGTCGGAGCCGCGTTCCGGCGAGGCGGGGCTGACCCTGGACGAAGTGCTGCAACTGGCGTTGCGGGACAATCTCGGCCTGGCGTCCAAGGGGGTGGCGTTGCAGGGCAGGCAGGCCTCCACGTCGGCCTCGTACCGCAAGATGCTGCCCACCCTGACCCTGACCACCAACCGTTCGGACATCCTGTTGAACACCGTTGCCGCAGGTTCACGCGCGGAGACCTTCGGCAGCACGGCCACGCTGACCCAGCCGGTTTACCGGGGCGGGGCGTTGTGGGATGGCTGGAAGGCGGCGGAAATTCAGGAGCGGCAGGCGCAACTGGATCTCCAGCATGCGGCCCGCTCTTTGACCCGTGATGTCAAGGCGGCCTGGTACGCCCTGCTGGAAAAGCAGGAGCTGCTCAAGGAAGCCGAGGCGGCCATGACCCGGCTGCATCAGCACGAGAAGAACGCCCAGGCCTTTTTTCGCGAGGGGCGCATCTGGCGCAACGAGATCCTGCAGGCGAACGTCAAGGTGGCGCAAGGGGAACAGAACCTCATCACCGCACAAAACCAGGTGGAGTTGGCCAGAGCGGAACTGAACCGCCTGATGCGCCGCCCCCTGGATCACCCCCTGGAGCCGAAAGGGGAGTTGAGCTGGACGCCCCTGAACTGGACGCTGGAGCAGGCCTACGAGCACGCGCGCAAAAACCGCAAGGATCTGGAAAAGTCGCACCTCGATGTCCAGGTCGGCCAGTTGACCGAATCGATCACCGGTTCCGCCACCCGCCCGCAGGTGACCTTGACCGGCGCCTACTCCCTGGACTCCCCCTCCTCCAGCTATCACGAGAACGACGCCGTGATGACCGCCGTGCTCTCCGCGAGTTGGACGGCCTGGAACTGGGGGCAGACCTCCCAGGAGGTGAAGGCGGCCAAGGCCAACACCTTCAAAAGCCAGCTCGCCTACGACGACCAGCTGCAAACGGTGCTGCTGGAGACCCGCAAGGCGTTCCTCTCCGCCCGTGAGGCGGCCAAGAAGGTGGAGGTGATCAAAAAATCCCTGCAACAATCCGAGGAGAACTACCGGGTCAACCAGATCCGTTACCAGGAGCAGCTCGGCTCGGCCACGGATGTCCTGGACGCCATGGACCTGCTGACCAACTCGCGCAACAACCACACTTCCGCGCTGGCGGCCTATCTGACCGCCCTGTCCACCCTGGACCTGGCCGTGGGCGTGGAACCACAGGAGGGCGACAAGCATGCCAGCGATCCCGGAAAACGCCCCTGACGCCACTGCCCACCCGGAGTGGCGCCGTTTGATCCGCTCCCGCTACGACAAGGAGATTGTCCTGCGGCTGGAGGATGGCACGCTCCTGGCGGGGCAGGCGCGGGACATGAATGCCAGGGGCTTTTTTCTCTTCGTCGATCCCTCTGCCCTGAACGCCCTCATGGAGGGGATGACCGGGAGCTTCCTGGAGGATCTCCAGGGCGAAAGGATCACCATCCCCTGCCGGATCGCGCGCATCACCCCATCCGGGGTGGGGGTGAGATTCCTCGACGAGGAGGAAGCCTGATTTTTTTAATGTCAGCGCATTTTCCGCTTGCACCGGCGTTTGAATACGGATTAACATAAACAAAAAAATCGATACAATCCCCTTCCTCTTCGCGGAGCACGATCCCTCGAAAGGGAAACACGAAAGCTGGAAAATCGTTCGATCGGTTAGAGGCCTGGGGGGGCCGAAACCACCACGACCCCTGTTCCAACTGAAAGTTGACCTGTTTCTTCTTGAAATCGGAGGGTGACATGTTGGTCTTCTTTACCTGCAATTTCCCCTGACGTATCTCCCCACGCGTGCCACATCCCCAAGCAGGATGCATTCTTGCTCTACCGGGGAAGGCCCATCATTTGCTGTTTTTGCCGACAACTTTTCTTGACTTGAACCAAGTCTGGAAATGGTTTACCATGAAATTAACTAAAATTATAAACAGGAGCATCAAAATGGGACACAAAGAGCAAGATAAAAAGAAAAAAGTTGCAAGCAGCAAAATAGAACAACTTGAAGACCGCATTGCCCCGGCGATGATCGGTGGCGATCTGGCCTCGGTTGCCGCAGATATCCCACCTCCCACTGACCTGCCGCCGTCTCCAAGCGGGGATATGCCGCCCCCGGCTGGGGATGCGCCACCGCCTCCGCCGCCCCCGGCTGAAGATGCACCGCCGCCTCCGCCCCCGGCTGGGGATGCGCCACCGCCTCCGCCGCCCCCGGCTGAAGATGCAC
>JADGAR010000111.1 GCA_015231915.1 Magnetococcales bacterium | reverse complement strand
CCCGTCCGTGGGGGGAATGATCCCGGCGGCATCCCGCACCACAGCCTGGCGGGCCGAGGTAAGCTCTTCCGGATTGCCTCCCAGCAGGTCGTTGACATACATCAGGTTGTTGCGGCTCAGCAGACGGTGGCGGAAGGAGACGCCGGCGATCTGGGTTCCGTAGCTCCGGGAGGCGTTGGAGTGGTTGAGGAAGAATTTCCCCTTCAGTCGATAGGCCCGGTAGCGGATGTCGCCGTCCTTGCCCTCCTTGCTGGGGGCGGGGAGGGTCATGGGGGTCGCGGCGTTGGTGAAGACCACGTCCGAAGGATCGCTCTCGCCGCGCCAGCGGAACCAGAGGGAGAAATCGATTTCCGCGATGTTGGCCGCCGGATCCAGGGAGAGGATCTTTTCGATGCGCACCCCGGTATAGATCACGTTGGTTTTGTACATGAAGCGGTCGTTGACGTAGAGCGCCCGGCCCGCAGTGACCTCGTCCAGGAAATTGGCCACCCCTTCGTCGTGGATGGGGGAGAGCTGGGTATGCGCGGCCACCAGTTTGTCGCCGTCGTAGAGGCCGGGCATCACCGACCGCACCGCGCGTCCCGCATCGTTGAAGAACAGAGAGCCGTTGATGCCGGGAAAGGCGGTGTCGATTTTGTTCATGCCGGCCAGGGTGGTGCGCAGTTGTTCGCGCAGTTCCTCATCGCTGGCCCGGGGGGCTTGGCGCACCAGTTCCATGAAGGTGGTCACCAGCAGATTCGCGCCGTCGTGGGCATAGGCGGAGACCCAGTCCGGCCAGTTCTTGAAGCGGGCGAAATAGGCGTTGCGGAAGGATTGCGCCGACTCCCCGGAGGTGTCGTACAGCATCGGGGTGGTGACGATCATGCCGTTGAGGGCCGCAGCGACCGAACCGCGCCCTTTCCAGAACTGTCCGAAGGTGGTCACGAAGCTGTTGTCGGCCAGGGCATGCATTCCCACGACCCTCTGGCGGACCACGCCGGCCTGTCTGAGGGTGGCGATGATGCGGGCGCTGTCGCGGGTATCCCCCAGCACCAGATAGGTGCCGAACAGTTTTTTTTCATTGATTTCGGCGACGATGCGCCGCATCTCCTCGTCGAGATCCTGGGCCTGGGGGGAATAGGACCACTTGTAGAGGGTCTTGGTGCCGAAACGCTGGTAGACCTCGTCCCAGGTGGTGGCCAGCCCCTCGCCCCATTCTCCGGAGGGGTGGAGCACGAAGACGATTTTCTCACCGATGACGTTGCGAATGTAGTTGGCGAGAAACCGCAGTTCGGAGGTCTCGTCCGGCAGCAGGTGGAACCCCCAGCCGTTTTCCGGAATCACCCCCCGCGTGGAGCTGCTCAGCAGGACGGCGGGGATGTGCAGACGGGCATGCTCGGGGAGTTGGTTCCTGGCGCTGACCGCCGACCAGTAGCCGACGGTGCCGATGAGATCGTGCGCGCCATGCAGGCGTTGCAACTGCCTGGAGACCTCGGCGGGATCGGCGGCCTCATCGATGGTTTCCAGCACCAGGGGGCGCTTGGCGATCCCGCCGGCCTGGTTGATCTGTTGCACCAGCAGTTCCACGCCACGGACCATGGCCTCGCCGTGCGGCTTTTCCGGACCCGACAGGGGGGCCGTCACGACGAGTTGCCACTGATGATGGGCCGGACGCTGGAAGAAGAGCAGCCACGTCGCCAGGGAAGCGACCGTGGCCACCATGAGCGCCACGCCGATGATGACGGCGAACTGGCGGCCCTTGGACATGCCTGAGAGTCGGGAAGTGAGTCCCTTGAGGATCAGCATGTCGCATCGTCCTGGCGGCTCATGGCGTTGCGAACCTCCGGTGCGTCAGAAGTGGATGGCGGTTGGGGCGAACCAGCCGATCATGCCGATCACGACGCCGACCAGGCCCAGACCGCCCGCGCCGAAGGCGAGCGCCATGACGTTGGTGGTGACGGAGGCGGCGGCCAGGACGATGGCGATTTGCAGGGCTGCGGCGGCATATTCGAACAGGTGATAGGCGGCCAGGGTGAGATCACGCCGTTTTTCCGCCTCTTTGGCACGGGCCATCAACTCCTTGCGGCCTTCCCTGGTTTCCGGTTCGCTGTCGAAGCGGGCCGCTTCGGACTTCCAGGTGTCGGCCATTTTTTTCCATGCGGCTGCCTTGTCGGCGGGCAGGTCTTGGGGGACATTCAGCATGAAGTCGCTGCCGGCGCGCATCAGGGTCATGCGGATGGTCTTGGCCTGGAAAAAGGCCCACAGGTTGGAGGCCTCGATGTTGGCCGACATGGAGTTGTGTTGGGCGCTTTTGCCACCCATCTCGATCACGGCGAGCATGCAGGCCAGCACGCTGATCAGGATCGCGATGCGTTTGCCGTGTCCGCCTTCGCCATGTCCATGATGTCCCCCTTCACCGGCCTCTTCCACCATCTCCTGGGCTTCGCGAATTTCCATGTCATCTCCTTGTGGTTGCATGCGGTTAGAAATCAGAAATCAAGGTGCGGCAGTATGCCACACCCCATCAGAAGAACGGAATCGGAAAAAACAGCAACGCCGCGTCTGCCATGACGAACAGCCCGGCCAGCATGAAAAATGCGGCGGGGAGCAGCAGCAGTCCGAGGCGCACGGTCAGCGCGGTGCTGGCGAGAATGATGGATAATTGCAATAAAATCATTGCATTACCATAATAGGTGCTGGTGGTGGATTTGATCTTTTGGGCATCTTCGAGCTTTTTGGCCTTTTCCAGCAACTCTTTTTTGCCCTCGCCGGAGGCGGGGTCGCTTTCGTAGTTGTCCGCGAATTTTTTCAAGACGGCCAGCCGCTCTTTGATCACCTCCATTCCCTCCTGGGTGGCGGGCGGGGTGAGTTTCAGGTCCATTTCCAGGTCATAGATGCGCATCTGCGTCATCGCCTTGCGCACGGCCTTGCCTTGATAAAAACTGTATGTGTTGGCAATGTTGATCGCTTCGGTAATGGAATCCGAGGTGGTATTGGACCAGTGCATGGTGCATATCGCCATGGGGACAGTGACGATGCCAATCAACAGTCCGATGAAGTCGCGAAATTTTTCATTGTTGATCATACATTTCTCCTGAACCAAGTGGATTGTGTGAAGATTTGTTCAATACGTGATCGGCGAATCATAACGCAGTCGCATTGTTCACCGCAATGCATTTCGCTTCTGTCTAAATGATGGGTTGTCCATGCCAGGGGTCCGCCTCCCCGGCGCCTGGCCAGGGGTGCTCGATGGTCCAGGCAGGTGGCGGGAGGGTGTCGGGTGGCGGGGGGGCATTTTCGGCAAACGACTGGTCTGCGGCGAGCATGGCGCCCAGGGCGCCGAGCAGCTGCAGGCCTTCCTGGATGGCATCCGTTCCGGGTGTGGCCCCGCCGCCGGATTCGTGCGCGAAACCGACTTCGGCCATGGCCCCGCCTGCGCCGTTGACCGTTTCGAATCCGGCCCAGCCGGTGACGCGATTGCCGGAGATGGCGGACTCCCCGGAGGGGTCCTCGCGGTGCAACCGCAGGGCGGTGATGTGATCCTCGGCAAGGGAGGAGAGTGAGCCATCCGCGCGCAGCAGTTGCAACTGCCCGAATGCGGCGTCGGCGCCATCGACGCGCTGGTCGCGGTTGTCGTCGAGGGTGGCCAGGGCCGCCAGACTGGAGGAGGTCCCGGGGGCGAAATATTCGGAGATCACTTCGCGGATGTCGTCGATTTTGCCATTCTGGTTGCGGTCCATGACCAGCAGGCCATCGTTGCCGCCGACCCATCCTGTTGTGTCCGGCAGGCCGTCGGCATTCATGTCGAAGCGAACGGGCGCGCTGCTGGCGGAGGTCAGTTCCAGGCCGTTGCCGTCGAGGTCGAGGACCAGGGGGTCGCCTCCCCAGGCGTTGATGCTGGCGATGACCGAGCCGACATCGCGGTTGTCCAGGCTGGTGTAATAGGTGAAGGTGGCCGAGGCGTTGCTGGCCAGCGACCCGACATCGAAGGTGATGGAGATGCCCTTGTCGGCGGTGTAACTCGTGCCCGCCGCCGGAGCGGTATCGTAGACTCCGGAGTCGTAGATGTTGCGGATCGAAAAGCCGTCGTTGGTCTTGCCGTCCGTGGTGGATCCCGCGTATCCGGCAGAATAGGCCGCCACCTGGGCGCGGGTGTCGTCGGAATAATAAAGGATGGTGGCCTGGGTTCCGGTCAGGGTCTGATAGGCGTCACCGGGGGAACTTTGGGCGCGCACCAGGGATTTGGTGGCCTCCTGGTAGACCACCGTGTTGACCGTGGCGCTGCCGCCTCCCACGTCCACGGTGTTGTCCGGATCGAACGAGCGCATGAAGCGGACCTGATCGATGGTCGCGCCGCTGACATTGGTCAGGGTCACCACGTTGCGGAAGAAGCGGGCGTTGACATCGAAGCAGATGGCCTGCTGGATCTGCAGCGTGTTCGTCAAGGTGCCCGACACCGTGGCCGACAGGGTGTTGCCCGACGAGGTGTTGGTCAGGGCGTTCATCGTGATGTCCGCCCCGCCGGCCAGGGTGGAGTTGGTGCCGATGTGGGGGGTTCCGGAGGAATAATAACCGGCGGTCCAGCGTTCTTCCGGGGTGCCGGGCAGGAAGAAATCGATGGCGGAACTGCTCCCCTGGGTGAAACCGTCGTGATCGAAACTCATGCCCACTCTGGTGCGCACGGAAGTCCCGGTGAACCCTGCCGGTTTGGCGCCGGAAGTGCCGAAGGAACCGAGGGCGGCGATGCCCAGTTCGATGTAGTTGCCCCCCAGGAAGAGTTCCCCTCCGGAGGTGGCGGCATGGGGTCCGGGCAGGGTGGAGGGGGAGACGGCGAAGGCGAAGGTGCGATTGCTCAGGGAGTCGGTGCCATCGCTTACGGAAAAGGTGAAGGCGTCGCTGGTGGTCGAGAGGCCGTCGTGGTTGTACCACAGGGTGTAGCCGTCCAGATCCGCCTTGGTGAAGGTGTCGCCTGCGCGCAGTTGGGTGCCGGATTTGGTCAGGGTGCCGTGGGTGGGGGCAGTTGTGATGGTATGGACCAGGGAACCGGCAGCTGTCTCGGCATCGCTGGCGGCGAGCCTGGCAGAGGAGATGACCGTGGTGCCCCCGGAAAAGACGCTGGCACCGGTATTGGTGGTCAGGGTGGGGCGGCTGTTGGCGCCGATGGTGATCTGAAAGCCTTGCGTGGGGGTGGTGTTGTCGCCCCCCCAGTTGTCGGCCAGGGAGACGGAGACCGTGGCCGATCCGAAGGCATTGGTGGCCGGGGTATAGGTCAGGGTGCCGGAGGCGTCGATGGCGGGCTGTGCGGCGAACAGGGCGTTATTGTCGTTGACGAGGGTGAAGGTCAGGGTCTGGGATGCCTCGTCGGCGCCCCCTCCCCTGGAGATGCCGGTCGCCCAGCCGGCGATGCTTTGGGCGCCATCGTTCTTTAAAATCGACTGATCGGCCCCCTTGAGGAAGGAGGGCGTATCGTTGACCGGAGTGACGGTGATGGTGACAGTCTGGGTGGCGCTGGTGTTGTTGTCCTCCCCGCTGTCGAGGAGCGCCACGGAGAGGGTGGCCGAACCGTTGGCATGGTCCGCCGGGGTGAAGGTCAGGGTGCCTGTCCTGTCGATGGCGGGCTGGTTGCGAAACAGGGCGGAGTTGCTGTTGTTCACACTGAAGGTCAGGGTTTGCCCCGCCTCGTTGGCCGGTCCGGCGGAGAGGGCGGTTGCCCAGCCGGCGACGGTGATCGGCCCGGCATCCTCGATGACGCTCTGGTTGCTCCCCATGGTGAAGGATGGGGGGTCGTTGACGGCCTCGAGGGTGATTGCCAGATTGGCGCGGGTTGTCATGGCGCCGCCCGTCCCCGTGGCGCCCAGGTCATCGAGGCTCAGCGCGAGGGTGTCCGGGCCGAAGTAGTCCGCATCCCCCAGGTAGGACAACCCCGTCAACGCGGCGTTGAGCGCGGCCTTGGAACCGATCATGCTCATCCGTTGGCTTGCCGTGCCGTTTCCCTGGGAAAAGGAGAGGCCGCTGCTGTCGGCCAGGGAGAGGGCGCCGTGTTCGACCTGGAGCGTCAGGGCCAGGATGGTGGCCTCGGCGTCGTTCACCCGGATCCCCTGGATGGCCAGCGCCGCATCCTCCCGTCCGGTTTGGGCAATGACCGGCAGGGTCAATGTCGGCGCGGTGTTGACGGGCATCGGCGTTTCCACGGTCTGTTGGCGTGACTCCTGGCGTGGCGTCTCGGGGGGTGCCGGAACGGGGGGCAGCGGCGGAGAGGATACCACGCTCACGGTCACAACGGGCAGGGGGAGCGATGTGGGGAACTCCGTTGTCGGCAGCGTGAACGGCGTTGGTTGCGGTTGCGCGGGTTCTGGCGGGGAGGGGAGGGTGGCCACGGTGGGCAGCGCGATCTCC
>JADGAR010000110.1 GCA_015231915.1 Magnetococcales bacterium | reverse complement strand
AGGGTGTTGGACCCGTTCATGGCCCTGCAGGAATCTGGTGGCAGCAAGAGCGGTCTGTTCGGAAAAGACCTGGGCGTCCCGGTGGGTGCGCGCCCCACGCCAACATCAATCACCCGGCCCGGCAGCTTTCCCGGCGCAATGCTGCAACGGAAAGGCTACTTCATCGCCCCCATCCGCAAGGGGTCGAGCGTCAAGGGAGTCTGGCGCCGCACCGGCAAGGGACGCCGGGAGCGGATGAAACTGATGTACCTCTTCTCCCGGCAGGTGCGGCTCAAGCCCCGGTTCGGGTTTCACGAGACCGTGCGCAAGGTGGCCTTACAAAATTTCCCCAGGCGGTTCACGGAGGCGTTGCACAAGGCGTTGGCAACCCGGTGATTGCCACAGGATTGCAGGGCCAAGGCTGTGTGGATCAAAACTGGTTCGCCTCCATGGCGGCGTCGGCGATCCACTCCTCGATCTCCTGCAGGGCACTGGCGGTGGCGACTTCGGCGTCGCGGAGGTAATCGTCGGTCATGCCAAATCGGTCCGGCAGCTTGGCAAGCGCAGTCCTGGCGGTCGCGATGCTTGCCTGGGCAGCGGCGATTTCCTTCTTGGTGGTGGCCAGGAATCTGGACGATGGTGTGCAGAGTACGCTCATGGTGGTTCTCCCTGGGGGTCAGGTTGCGAAATAGACGGTTGAGGCACCTTTCGACCGTTGATTGGTGATGGTCAGGCCCATCTTCGACTTGATGATGGAGAAAAAGGCCCGGACGGTGGTGGTCTGCCACCCGGTCGCATCCCTGATCTGGGCGATGGTGGCACCCTCTGGGCGTTTCAGCAGGCCGATCACCATGGCCTTTTTGGATTCGGTCGCAGGCCTTGCGATCGGGCGCGTCGGACGTGGTTTGCGCGTCCGGGCGTGGTGCTGGCCCAGGCGATAGGCCTCCTCGATGGCGCCTTGGATGGACGGCCAGTTGGCCGCGTCGATGTCCAGCAGATAGCTCTGCGCGATGGCCAGGGCCAGCACGCTGTTGTTGGTTTCCAGGGCCGTGGTTGTGGGGGGCATGGAAGGCTCCGGTTTGCGAAATGAATGACTCGCAGCCCTGTTGCCAGAGCTGCGGTTGGGATTGGTCAGCCGATGCAGTAGGAGGTAGTGGTCGATCCGGGTGAATCCTGCATCCGCAAGTGGTTGGTGGCGATCTCCATGCCCTTCTTTTTCGAGGTGGAGATGAAGGCCCTTATGCTGTGAGGTTGCCATCCGGTTGCCTCGGCAATCTGGGCAAGCGTGGCTCCCTCGGGCCGTTGCATCATGGCGATCACCCTGGCCTGTTTGGAATCGGCGCGGGGCGTTTTGGGTGCGGTCGGTTGGCGCGGCGGTTTGGTTTTCTTGGCCATGCTGTCACGCCCCAGTCTGAAGGCCCGTTCGAGTGCTTCGTTGACCGACTTGGCGAAAATGTCGTCGTTGATCCCGCATGCGTTCGCAATGGCGCGAATCGCCTCCAGTTCCGTCACCCTGGGGCCATCTTCGCTTTCCATGGCCTTGATCGTAGAGAAATAGGTGGGTTCTTCTTCGATATTGGTGGCAGGCTCGGAGGCACTCTCTTCAGGCGGTTGCTCGGGGATGTTGTCGTTTGCCAGGGCCGTGGTCGGGGGGATGTCGCTGCTGGCCTCCTCCTGGGACGCAAGGTTGGTGGTGGCCTCTTCGGGCGGTTGCTCCTGGGCCTCGTCGGCCTCCAGGGCCGTGGTCTGGGCGGGGTCTTCGGTCGGCAGGGTCTGAGCCTCGTCGGCCTCCAGGGCCGTGGTCTGGGCGGGGTTTTCGGTCGGCTGTTCCTGTGCCTCGTCGGTCTCCAGGGCCATGGTCGTGGACCCGACTTCCAGGATCTCGATGGCAGGCCCGTCCTCTGCGGGCTGCCCATCATCGATGGCCAGGGCCGTGGTGGCATCGGCATCGGCCTCCTTGGCCAGGTGCTTCTCGCGTGCCTCCCTGTCGAGGTACTCCGCGCGCGGCGAAGACCAATTCGGGTCGACGGCCCAGATGCCCTGGCCGGTGATGATGCCGTCGGCGTCGATCAGCATCCTTGCCTTCAGCGCCTCTGTCACTTTGACAGAGGCACCACGCTTGATGCTTTCCATGGGATAGATCGAACCGCTTTCCCGGTCTGCGGCGGCTTTGAGGACGGTCTCTTGAGCGGGTGTCAGTTTGTTCATGTTGGTTCTCCGTTCTTGTTGATGGCCAGGGCCGTGGTTGTAGATATCCATGTTGTTGCTCCTCGTGGCCTTTCAGGGCCGTGATCAGCAATCAATCAGCGTGATCTGGATCCTTCCGGATCTCAGGTTGATCATCAGGCCCGCATCCATGCTCAGGATCCCGGCGTCCTCGAAACTCCTGACCGACTCCTGGCCGTTGAGCGCGTCGCTCAAGGAGTCGATGGACTCTTCGATCATCGCGTCGTCGCCGTAGGAGATCCCCTGCAGGAGGTTGGTCAACTGACTTGAAAAATCGTGTGCGTTCATGCTGGTCTCCAAAAAAATGGTCAGTTCTCAGGGCCGTGGTTGGCCTGTTTCAGTTTCTGTTTGGCGTGATCGAGTGCCGACATGGCGGCCTGGATCCACCTCGTTTGCGTGTCCAGTTGCAGGCGCAATTCGATCAATTCGGTTGCGGACTGGAACTCGGAAGCCGGGGCTTCAAGCCTAGTCTCCAGTTCGTAAAATTTCGCGCGGGCGGCGTCGAATTCGACTTCAAGCGCGCGGACCAACGTGTGTGCATCCATTTTTGTGCTCCGTATCGGTTGCCAGGGCCGTGGTTGGGCCCGTGAACCCGGCGCGAATGCACACCGGGTTCGCAGGTTGCCAGGGCCGTGGTTGGGTGGCAGCCCAGGTTGGCTATTTGGTCGTTTCGGCCACCTTGTAGCCCTCTTTTTTCATCAGGGTCTTGAACCACCACAAATCCGGTTCCTTTGCCTTCTCCAGAGCGATTGTCTCGGCCTCTTCCAGAGTTTCGGCTTCGATTTCGGTGCGCATCCTATGGATGACGGCTTTGTCGATGATGACAGTGAAAACAGGCACGGTTTGTTTCTCCTTGTTGGTTTGCAGGGCCGTGGTCTGGCCCGCCAATCCGATGCGGGTGCGCACCGGGTGCGCAGGTTGCCAGGGCCGTGGTCGGGTCAAGATTCCCAGGTGTCGTTCACTTCCATGTCCCAGGGCCTGGTCGCGCTGTCGGTCACCCACTCGTCGTCCAGCTCTTCGTTCCAACCATCGTCGTGGCAGTCCAGGGGCGGATTGAGATCGAGCGCGCGTTGCCCGGCTTCATCCATGGAGGCGGCCTCGACTTCGACCTCTTTGATCTGCAGCACCGTGCGGATCAGTTGAACGGTAAATTTCATGCGATTTCTCCTGTTTGTTGTAAAAATGTCAAAATTCAATAATTTATATCATTTTACATCGCATCACCTTTTTTGGCAAGTCAGAGCCGAGGCGCTGTGATTGGCCATGGCCGTGGTTGCGGTGTTCGGTTCGGGTCAAAACCCAGGCAGGCGCGCGGTCTTTTCGTTTTTGTTTTCGCGTTCCAACCGTTTCGTTGTTGGTGGCCATGTAGCCATACGCCGCCGGTGGAACGCAACGGGTTTTTTTGCGTTTTTTGAAAATTTTTTGAACGAAAACGGTGGCGTATGCCCGCCAAAACGTGGGCGTTTTGGGGCGTGGCGGGTGCCGCGCGGCGGCATGTGACCAACCGCACGGCCCGGCGCGAACGTGGGCGCGGTGGTGCGCCCCGTGGGCCAACCGTGCCGTGGCGCGACCCGGTTGGGGTTGGGGCGATGTTCTATGGAACGCGACGCGGACGCGCGTTGCAAACGGGGGTCCAGGTGGGCGTTGCAACCGGTGGTCCATCCCCGCGTTGCAACCGTTGGTCCATCCCGGCGTTGCAACGGGCGATCCAAACGGGCGTTGCAACGGTCGGTCCATCCCGGCGTCGCAACTGTTGGTCCATCCCGGCGTTGCAACGGGCAGTCCAAACGGGCATTGCAACCATTGGTCCATAAGAATGTGGGTGATCGCACAATGCAAAAGGTGATCCATATTGAGCGTGGGCATGAGTTCGCGGTTCCTTCCTGGCCCCGCCGCCGCGCGGGCCGCGCGACCCCGGCATTTCACCAGCGACAGACGATTTCACAAGGTTGACAAAATCCGGTTGACACGGTTGACAAATCGAAGAGAAACCGTTTTGAAACAATCTGATCGGTGTCAACCGGATTTTGTCAACCAAGCTGTTTTGTCAACCAGTCGTGTAAACCAACCAATTCAGTCAACCATTGCTTTGTCAACCAACTCTGTCAACCAGTTTGGTTGACAACAGCACCCCCAGGACGACACCGATGCCTTTGCAAATTGAAGACTGGCCGTTGGACCGGTTGATTCCGTATGCCAAAAATCCTCGGCGCAACGACGAGGTGGTGGACCGCATGGTGGGAGCCATCCGGGAGTTCGGCTTCCGCATCCCCATCGTCGCCAAGAGTGACGGTTTGGTAGTGGACGGCCACCTTCGTCTCAAAGCCGCCCGGCGATTGAATCTGGAAACCGTGCCGGTGGTCCTGGCTGACGACCTCACTGAAGCCCAGATCAAGGCCTTCCGGTTGCTGGCCAACCAGTCCACCAACTGGGCCCAGTGGGACGAAGAGTTGCTGAAGGTCGAAATGGAGGAGTTGCGCGCTCTGGATTTCGACCTGGAGATGACCGGCTTTGACCTCTCGGAGATCGACCGCCTGCTGGATATGGAAACCGGGACCGGGGATGAAGATGGCGAAGGTGGTGGTGCTGCCGAATCCATCCCGGAACCGCCCGCCAATCCAGTCACCCGTCCTGGCGATATTTGGTGCCTGGGCGATCACCGTCTGCTCTGCGGCGACAGCACCAACCCGGATGACGTGATCCGCCTGATGAAAGGTGAAAGAGCCATTCTATTCGCCACCGACCCGCCCTATCTGGTGGACTACGACGGCACCAATCATCCCCCAAACCAGACCGCCCAGGAAAAACTGGCGAAGGCCAAGGCGGCTGCGGCAGGCAAGCCGGTCAAGGGCTGGAAGGATGGCAACAAGGACTGGTCCGGCACCTATGGCGTGACATGGGACGATTCCAGCCAGGGGCCGGCACTGTACGAAGGATTCATGCGGGCGGCTATCGATCACGCCATCGACTCCCACGCCGCGTGGTATTGCTGGCACGCCTCCAAGCGTCAGGCCATGGTGGAGGCGGTTTGGGAGAAGCTGGGCGCATTCGTCCACCAGCAGATCATCTGGAACAAGAACGCCTCCGTCCTGACCCGCACCCATTACCTCTGGAAGCACGAACCCTGTTTTTACGGTTGGATCCGGGGCAACCGACCCGCCAGGATCGAAGATGCCGAGCATTTCACGACGGTCTGGGATCTGAAATCCCTGGCTGGGGAAGAACGCCCAGAGCATCCCACGCCCAAACCCCTGGAGTGTTTCGCCATTCCCATGCGTCAGCATGTGCCTCTGGGCGGGTTGTGCTATGAGCCGTTCTCTGGTTCCGGTTCACAAATCATGTCTGGGGAGCAGACCGGGCGTCGGGTCTATGCCATGGAAATCAGCCCGGTTTACGTGGATGTTGCGGTGCAACGGTTCATCCAGGCCACGGGCAAGATCGTCTTTCTGGAAGGCTCAGGCGGCAAAACGTTTGCGGATGTGGCCGCCGAACGAGGCATTGCCTTGGAATGAATCAGCCCCAAGGGGATGAACCATGCTGATCAACCAATCGGAGTGGGCGCGGCAGCAGGGCTTTTCGAGGCAGTACGTCAGCAAGCTGGTCGCCAAAGGGATCGTCTGTTTGGTGGACGGCAAGGTGGATACGAACCAGGCTGCGGTAGCCCTGGAGGCGATCCGGGAACCGGCCAGGGAACCGCAACGCAAGAGCCAATCGACACCAGCAACAGCACCGGCGATCACGCCAGCAACAGCACCGGCACCGGTGGTCATGCCTGCGCCATCACAACCCGTACCATCATCCAAACCGGCCACCAAACCCGCGCCCTTCCTGGATCTCCCTGGCGGGAGTGCTGGGGATCTACCCACGCTGTTGCTCAAGGCCCGCATCAAAAGCGAGGTGAAACGGGCCAGCCTGCTGGAGATACGGGAGAAGATGGAGATCGGCAAGCTGGTGGACGCGGACGAGATGCAGGCGACGGCGTTCAACCGGGGACATGCGATCCGGGCGGCCTGGGAGGCATGGCCCAACCGGGTGGCCGGTCCCATGGGCGCGGAACTGGGGGTGGAGACACGCACCATGCGCAGCACGCTGGAGAAATTCGTCCGGGAACATTTGTTGGAATTGGCGGGCCTGTTGGATGGAGAACACCCCGATGAGTGAAACGGCACGACTTTACAACGAAGCTTTCTCCCAGGGGCTGCGGCCCGATCCTTTGCTGCTGGTCTCCCAGTGGGCAGATCGGCACCGGGTGTTGTCGTCGGTCTCCTCCAGCGAACCGGGGGCGTGGCGCACGGGCAGAACGCCCTATCTCAAGGAGGTGATGGATTGTCTCTCTCCCTCATCGCCGGTGGAACGCGTGGTATTCAT
>JADGAR010000010.1 GCA_015231915.1 Magnetococcales bacterium | reverse complement strand
GTAGAATTGGAGGTGCGTGAACTCCTCTCCATGTACGACTTTCCGGGCGATGAGATCCCGATTGTGGTGGGTTCGGCCCTCAAGGCCATGGAAGGGGATACCGGCCCGATGGGTGCCGGTGCGATCCAGAAGTTGATGGATGCGGTGGATGCCTACATCCCGCAGCCGGAGCGCCCGCTGGACGGTGCCTTCCTGATGCCCATCGAGGATGTCTTCACCATCTCCGGACGTGGTACGGTGGTGACCGGTCGTGTGGAGCGCGGGGTGGTGCGTGTTGGCGAGAATGTCTCCATCGTCGGCATCAAGGCCACGACCAATTCGGTCTGCACCGGGGTGGAAATGTTTCGGAAACTCTTGGATCAGGGCCAGGCTGGTGATAATATCGGCGTTCTCCTGAGAGGGGTGAAGCGCGAGGATGTCCAGCGCGGCCAGGTATTGGCCAAGCCGAACTCCATCACACCGCATACCAAGTTCAAGGCGGAGTGCTATATTCTGTCGAAGGAAGAAGGTGGGCGTCATACGGCATTCTTCTCCAACTATCGTCCGCAGTTCTATTTTCGCACCACCGATGTTACCGGTGTGCTGAAACTGCCCGAGGGAGTGGAGATGGTGATGCCGGGGGATAACGTATCCATGGACGTGGAATTGATCGCCCCGATCGCCATGGAAAAGGGTTTGCGGTTCGCCATCCGGGAAGGTGGGCGGACTGTGGGTGCCGGCGTCGTATCGGAAATCACGTTGTGACGATGGCCTGTGGACGGGCAGCGTTTGGAAGGCGTTGGGTGAACTGGTAATGGATAATCAGAAGATACGAATCCGGTTGAAAGCATTCGACCACCGGATACTGGATCAATCCACCGGAGAGATCGTGCAAACGGCGCGTCGGACCGGTGCTGAAATCCGGGGGCCGATTCCTCTGCCGACAAAGATCGCCCGCTATACGGTGTTGCGCTCGCCGCACGTGGACAAAAAGTCCCGTGAGCAGTTCGAGATCTGCACCCACAAGCGTGTGATCGACATCATCAACCCGACGCCGCAGACCGTGGATGCCTTGATGAAACTCGACTTGGCCGCTGGTGTCAATGTCGAGATCAAGCTCTAGGTGCGATGGGTCGCGAAGGAAGAGGATGACGACGATGCGCGCGGGATTGATAGGTCGAAAACTGGGAATGAGCCGGATTTTCACGAGTGACGGCAAGAGTGTGGCTGTTACCGTGGTGAAGGTGGGTCCTTGCCCGGTGGTCAGGGTTAAGACCGTCGGACAGGACGGATACGATGCGGTGCAGCTGGCCTTCGAAGAGGCGAAACCCTCGCGAGTCACCAAGCCGGTCAAGGGTGTCTACGCCAAGGCGAATATTGCGCCTCACCGGATGCTCAAGGAGTTCCGGGTGGATGATGTGAGCCAGTATGCGGCAGGCGAAGTGCTCACCCTGGAGCGGATCGAGGCGGGTGCGCAGGTGGATGTCACCGGAAAGAGCATCGGCAAGGGATTTGCCGGCGGAATGAAGCGGTGGGGGTTTCATGGGGGTCGAGGCTCTCATGGTGCGCATTTGACCCATCGCTCGCCGGGTTCCATCGGTCAGTGTCAGACGCCGGGCCGGGTGTTCAAGAACAAGCGGATGGCCGGTCACATGGGCGATGACCAGGTGACGGTGATGGGATTGACCGTGCAATCGGTGGACCGTGAGCGTAATATGCTGGTGCTCAAGGGGAGCGTGCCGGGTTCCAAGGGTTCGGTGGTCTTCATTCGTGATGCAATCAAGACCGCCAGGAAGTAGGCTTGCGGTGGATTTGGCAATGACCTGGAATTGACCAGTAAGAGTAGGTGCCATGATTGAGTTTTCTGTAGTCGATGCGTCCAACCAGACGCTGCATGCCGTGAACCTGAGTGACCATGTATTCGGTTGCCCGGTGCGAGGCGATCTTTTGACGCGGGTGGTGCATTATCAATTGGCCAAGCGTCGCACGGGGACCGCCTCCACCAAGCGCCGCAGCGAGGTGCATGGAGGGGGGCGCAAGCCTTACCGGCAGAAGGGTACTGGCAACGCCCGTCAAGGCACCACGCGTGCGCCGCAGTTTCGTACCGGTGGTGTGGTTTTTGGCCCGCATCCGCGCGATTTTGCAGTCAAGATGAACAAGAAGGAACGTCAACTTGGCTTGCGTACCGCTTTGTCAGCGAAACGCGAGGCTGGTGAGATGATCGTGCTCGGCGAGTTCGGGCTGGTTGGCATCAAGACCAAGCCCATGCTGGAGATCCTCACCCGTTTGAATGCCGCCAGATCGGCCCTGGTCGTACTGCATGAAGCCGATATGCTGGTCGAGTTGTCCGCACGCAATCTGCCGGGCATCACCGTGATGCAGGTGGAAGGGGTCAATGTCTATGATCTGCTGGTACACGAGAAGCTGATTCTGACCGAGGCTGCGCTGGCGAAACTGGAAGCCCGTCTGAATCCGGTCAAGGATGCAGCGGTGATTGGGGAAGGAAAAGCGGCATGAGCGACGCCTATACTTTGTATCAGATCCTGGACATTCCCAGGGTGACCGAAAAGGCCACCATGTGTCAGGGCGCAGCCAACCAGATGATCTTTCGTGTGGCCACCTGGGCCAACAAGCCTCAGATCAAGGCTGCGGTGGAAAAGCTGTTCAATGTCCAGGTACTCGCGGTGCAAACCATGAACGTGGTTGGCAAAAGCAAACGTGTGGGCCGGTTCCAGGGCCAGAGGAATGCCTGGAAAAAGGCGATCGTCCGCCTGGCGGAAGGTCAAACCATCGATTTTTACGCCAAGTCCTGACGATGAAGTGAGAGTCGATCCATGGCACTGAAACATTACAATCCAACGTCCAACGGCAAGCGCACGCAAATCAGCGTTGACCGTTCCGGGCTGTATCGTGGCGATCCGGAAGGCAGTTTGACCGAGGGGCTGCGTTCCAAGGGTGGGCGAAACAATTACGGCAGAATGACGGTTCGCCATCAGGGTGGCGGTCACAAGCAGCTCTATCGCATGGTGGATTTCAAGCGTGATAAGGCGGGTGTACCGGCGAAGGTGGAGCGAATCGAATACGATCCCAATCGTACCGCATTTATTGCTCTGCTGCATTATGCGGACGGTGAGAAGCGCTACATCCTCGCACCGCAAAGGCTGGCGCCGGGTGATCAGGTGATTTCGGGTCCCTCTGTGGATGTCAAGCCTGGGAATGCCATGCCACTGCGTGGTATCCCGCTCGGATCCGTGGTGCATAACGTTGAGCTGAAGCCCGCCAAGGGTGGACAATTGGCGCGTTCTGCCGGCAATTATGTGCAGTTGATGGGCAAGGAAGGCAAGTACGCGCAGTTGAAGCTTCCGTCCGGGGAGATGCGTATGGTGCTGTTGGATTGCATGGCCACGATTGGACAGGTTTCCAATGCGGACCATGGCAACACCAAGCTGGGCAAGGCAGGACGTGCACGGTGGTTGGGCATTCGCCCGTCCGTGCGTGGTGTTGCCATGAACCCGGTGGATCACCCACATGGTGGTGGTGAAGGACGTACCTCAGGCGGTCGTCATCCGGTGAGTCCGTGGGGCGTCCCGACCAAGGGTAAGAAGACCAGGGCGCGCGCGAAGGCCTCGGATCGTCTGATCATGCGGCGCCGCGTAACCAATGACCGGAAGTGACGTGACTAGAAGGCGGGAAATCAAGAGGCAGGCATGGCACGATCCATAAGAAAAGGTCCCTTTTTCGACGGCTATCTCCTCAACAAGGTGGAGAAATTGCGGGAAATTGGACGCAAGGAACTGATCAAGACCTGGTCGAGAAGGTCGACCATCATACCCGAATTTGTCGGTTACACCTTTGGCGTGCATAACGGGCGCAAGTTTATTCCGGTCCTGGTGACGGAAAACATGGTGGGCCACAAGCTTGGAGAGTTTGCCGCCACCCGCACCTTCCATGGACATGGCGGGGACAAGAAGGCTGGCCGGAAATAAGAGAGGTCGGGAAGATGTCAGAAGCTGTCGCCAGATTAAGGAATCTCCCGGTCTCGCCTACCAAGGTGCGACTCGTGGTGGATCAGATTCGGGGTAATCGGGTGGAGAATGCACTCCGCACCTTGGAGTTTTCCAAGAAGCGGGTTGCCCATTCGGTAAGAGAACTCCTCAAATCCGCCATTGCCAATGCGGAAAACAATTTCGGTATGGATGTCGATACCTTGATTGTCAACCAGGCGTGTGTGGACAAGGGGACGGTAATGAAGCGGTTTCGGCCACGGGCCAGGGGACGGGCAAGCCGGATCCTGAAGCGCTCTTGCCATGTCACCATTTCGGTGCGGGCCGCGGAATAGGATATTTCTAGATCTTGCTGGAGAGCGACTCGATGGGTCAAAAGGTACATCCGATTGGATTTCGTCTTGGCATCACCAAGACCTGGGACACGCGCTGGTACGCCAATAAAAAGGATTACGCCGGCCTGCTGCTGGAAGATATCAAGCTGCGTCTCTGGATCAAGAAGCGTTTGGAACATGCCAGCGTGTCCAAGATCATCATTGAGCGACCGGCAAAGAAAGCGCGCATCAATATCCACTCTGCCCGACCGGGAATCATCATCGGGAAGAAGGGTGCGGATATCGAGAAGCTGAAAAGCGATATCGCCAAGGTGGCCAACACCGAGGTGGCGATCAATATCGTCGAGGTGCGCAAGCCGGAAGCCGAGGCGCAACTGATCGCCGAAAATGTGGCTCAGCAACTGGTGCGTCGTGTGGCTTTTCGGCGCGCGATGAAACGTGCCGTCACATCCGCCATGCGACTGGGTGCCCTTGGGATTCGCATCAATTGCGCGGGTCGTCTCGGGGGGGGGGAAATCGCCCGCACCGAATGGTACCGTGAGGGCCGTGTGCCCTTGCACACCTTGCGTGCGGATATCGAATTCGGTTACGCGGATGCCCACACTACCTATGGCGTGATTGGCGTCAAGGTATGGGTGTTCAAGGGCGAGATCATCGACAGGGAAATCAGGAGGCCGTAAGGATCCTTCGTCATGCTGCTGCAACCCAAAAAGACCAAGTTCCGCAAGGCCCACAAGGGTCGTATTCACGGTCTCGCCACCAGCTGCTCGGAATTGAATTACGGGCAGTACGGGCTTAAGGCCCTGGAGGCGGGGCGTCTGACGGCACGTCAGATCGAGTCGGCCAGACGTGCCATGACACGCCATATCAAGCGTGGCGGCCGGATCTGGATCCGGCTGTTCCCGGATGTTCCCGTATCCAAGAAGCCTGCCGAGGTTCGGCAGGGCAAGGGTAAGGGGAATCCGGAGTTCTGGATGGGCCGGGTGAAGCCTGGTCGTATACTGTATGAGATGGAAGGTGTCAGCGAGGAGATTGCCCGTGAGGCCATGGCCCTGGCAGGCGCCAAACTGCCCATTTCCACCAAGTTTGTGCATAACTGGAGAAAGGCGTGATGAAGGCTGCGGAAATCAGGGAGCTGACCGATGACAAGGTCTCCGAGAAGTTGAAGTCGCTCTACCACGAAGCCATGAACCTGCGCTTTCAGAATGCGACCAATCAGTTGGAGAATGTGTCGCGTATCCGGCAGGTGCGCAAGGAGATCGCACGGATAAAGACCATCGCCGCCGAGCGGTCTGCATCCAAAAAAGTGGCGAATAAGGAGAGATAGTCATGCCGCAACGCATTTTGCAAGGCGTCGTGGTGAGCGACAAAATGGATAAGACCGTGGTGGTCAAGGTGGAGCGCAATGTGCAGCACCCCCTTTATGGCAAGATCATGCGGCGATCCAAGAAATACAAGGCCCATGACCCGGACAACCGGCTGAAGGAAGGGGATATCACGCGCATTCGCGAGTGTCCGCCGATCAGTAAGGATAAATGTTGGGTGGTGATTTCGGAGGAATCCTCATGATTCAGGTTCAGACGATTCTTGAGGTTGCTGACAACTCGGGTGCCAAAAAGGTGCAATGCATCAAGGTACTGGGTGGATCCAAGCGTCGCTATGCTCGGGTGGGTGATATCATTGCAGTGGCCATCAAGTCGGCCATCCCGCGCGGCAAGGTCAAGAAGGGTGAGGTGGCTCGTGCCGTTGTGGTGCGTACCCGCAAGCAGGTGACCCGTGACGATGGAAGCTATATCCGCTTTGACCGCAATGCGGCGGTTTTGATCAACAAGGCCGGTGATCCTGTGGGTACCCGTATCTTCGGTCCCGTGACCAGGGAATTGCGTGTCAGGAACTACATGAAGATCATTTCGCTCGCGCCCGAAGTGCTCTGAGCGTGGGACGTGGCATAACGAAGACAGGTGATGTATCATGAATATGCCGTGCAAAACTTCCCTGAAGAAGGGTGACCAGGTGGTCGTAATCGCCGGGAAAGACAAAGGTAAACGTGGGCGCATTCTCCAGATTGTCACCGACAAGGAGAGCGCTTTGGTGGAGCGGGTCAATATGATCAAGCGTCACACCAAGGCCTCGCGTGACAAGGAAGCCGGTATTGTGGAACGGGAGTCTGCGATTCACCTGTCCAATCTGATGTATTTCGATGTGGCCTCCGGCAAGGGAAGCCGCATTGGCAAGAAGATTCTGGCGGACGGCCGCAAGGTGCGTGTCGCATTGGTGTCCGGCGAGACGATTGACAAATAAGGACTGGTCATAACGACCAACGAGAATGCAAAATGGCCAGATTGAAAGAGATTTATGACAAGGAAATTGCCCCCGGGCTGATGAAAGAGTTCGGATATGGCAATGTCATGCAGATTCCGAAGATCGAAAAGATCGTCATCAATATGGGTGTGGGCAAGGCGGCAGCGGACAAGAATCTGCTGACCGGAGCCGTAAGCGACATGACGGCCATCTCCGGTCAGAAACCGGTGATTACCAAGGCAAAGCGTTCTGTCGCAGGGTTCAAGATCCGTCAGGGCCAGCCCATCGGTTGCTGTGTGACCTTGCGCCGTACTCGGATGTACGAATTTCTGGATCGCCTCATTCATGTGGCCTTGCCGCGTGTCCGTGACTTTCAGGGGGTGAAGGGGAATTCCTTCGATGGCCGGGGCAATTATACCCTGGGGATCAAGGAACAGATCATCTTTCCGGAAATCGATTACGACAAAGTGGATGGCATGCGCGGCATGGATATCGTGATCGTGACCACGGCCAATACGGATAAAGAAGCGAAGGCGCTCCTGAGGGCCTTCAAGATGCCCTTCAAGAACTGATTCACGAGGATGCAGCAAAAGTCATGGCCAAAAAATCCTTGATAGCCAAGTGCAAGCGTAAACCGAAATTCAGCGTGCGCAAGTACAATCGATGCGCTCGTTGTTCCCGGCCCAGGGGGTATCTGCGCAAATTCACCCTCTGTCGTATCTGTGTGCGGCAGTTGGCCTTGCGGGGTGAAATTCCCGGTATTGTGAAGGCCTCGTGGTAAGCAAAATCGATCAACCGGAATTGGAGCCAGTATTCCATGGGAATGAGTGACCCGATCAGTGACATGTTGACCCGCATCCGTAACGCACAGATGGTGCGCAAGGATCAAGTGGACATTCCGCACTCCAAGATCAAGATGTTGATCGCCACGATCCTTAAGGACGAAGGATATGTGGACAAGGTCGAAGTGGTGCAGGTTGGCAATTGGCCTGTCATCCGTGTCGATCTGAAATACCGTCACGGGCGGCCGGTGATCGAGGAGGTGCTGCGGCGTTCCCGTCCAGGGCGTCGCCTTTATGTGGCCAAGGATGAGATCCCCAATGTCTATCAAGGCCTGGGTATCGCCATTCTGTCCACGAGCAAGGGGGTGGTTTCCAATCGTCAGGCGCGCAAGTTGGGCGTGGGTGGCGAACTCTTGTGTACGGTATTCTAACGTTCGAGGATTGGTCTCGTGTCCAGAATAGGCAAGCAACCGATCTCCATTCCCAAGGGAGTGGAGGTGTCCATCGAGAAACAGACCATCGTGGTGAAGGGCAAGCTGGGAAGCCTGACCCGTATCATTCCCGATCAGATTCAGGTGTCGCGCGACGGTGATTTCCTGATGGTCACGCCGCGCAATCAGGGCAAGGAGCATTGGGCCTTGTGGGGTCTGTGCCGTGCGCTGCTGAGCAATATGGTCAAGGGGGTCTCCGATGGCTTCACCAAGTCGCTGGAAGTCGTTGGTGTTGGCTATCGCGCGGCAGTCGAGGGGCGTGTCCTCAAGTTGAACCTCGGTTTTTCCCATCCGGTGGATTTTCCGCTACCTGACGGGATCGAGGCCGTGGTGGATAAGAATACCCTGATCATGATCAAGGGGATCGACCTGGAGCGAATTGGCCAGACCTGTGCGGAGATTCGTGCGTATCGCCTTCCTGAACCTTACAAAGGCAAGGGTGTTCTGTACGCCGGTGAGAAGGTCATTCGCAAGGTGGGCAAGAAGAAGTAGGTAACCAGGAACGGCAACGCAAGACAGAGCAAGGAATGAGGAAGGTCTGATGTCTCAGGATCGGCACGAAGCAAGAAAAACGCGAGCGGCGCGTATCCGGTACCGGCTTCGCCAGGCAACCGAAAAGCGTCTGCGGCTGACCGTGTTCCGTAGCGCGAAACACATTTATGCGCAGATCATCGATGATGCGCAGGGTCAGACACTGGTCTCCGCATCGACCCTGGACAAGGATCTGCGTGAGACGATCAAATACGGCGGCAACAAGTTGGCAGCCGCCGAGGTGGGCAAGCGGTTGGCCGAGAAGGCCAAGGCCGTCAACCTCGGCAAGGTGGTGTTCGATCGCAGCGGTTACCTTTACCATGGCAGGGTGAAGGAGTTGGCCGATGCCGCGCGTGAGGGTGGATTGGAATTTTGATGCGGCCCCACATAGAGGGCTTTGATTCATGAGCAGGAGCGGCGATGGCAAAGCGACGCAGCAATAATAATAACGCGAACAGCAATCCCCCCGAAGAGAAGGTGGGTGGCTGGCAAACCGATGACTTCATCGAGAAGCTGGTGACCATCAAGCGTACCGCAAAGGTCGTGAAGGGTGGCAGCAGGTTCAATTTTTCGGCGATCGTTGTGGTTGGCGATGGCAAGGGTCGGGTCGGTTATGGACTCGGCAAGGCCAAGGAGGTCCCGGAAAGCATCCGCAAGGCTACCGAAAAGGCGCGCCGTTGCATGATGGATATCCCCATCAAGGATGGCAGAACCATCTTTCATTCCATGATCGGGAAATACGGAGCAGGTGGCGTTGTCCTGCGCCCCGCAGCGGAAGGTACCGGGATCATTGCCGGTGGCTCCATGCGACCCATATTCGAGGCCGTGGGGATTCGAGATGTGTTGGCGAAATCCACCGGGACCTCCAATCCCCATAATCTGATCAAGGCCACTTTCGATGCCTTGCAGTCGATTCGCTCTCCACGCAGTGTGGCGGAGAAGCGTGATCTCCCCATGGCACGTTTCGGACTGGCGTGAGGCGAGCAAGATGGCGAATACCTTAAAAGTGGAGCAGGTGCGTTCCCTGATCGGTCGGCCCGCGAAACACCGCCTGATTGTGCGGGGACTTGGATTGAAGAGAATCCGGCACGTGCGTGAGTTGCAGGATACCGAAACCGTGCGGGGCATGATCGCGAAAGTGCCGCATCTTGTGCGTGTCGTGGAGTAGGAGATCTGCCATGAAACTGAATGAACTGCCCAGGAATCCCGCCGGTCGGCGTGGTGGCAAGCGTGTTGGACGCGGTATCGGCTCAGGTCTGGGCAAGACCAGCGGTCGTGGTCAGAAGGGCCAAAAGGCTCGTTCCGGCGGTTATCACAAGGTCGGTTTCGAGGGTGGCCAGATGCCCCTGCAAAGACGCCTGCCAAAACGTGGTTTCCATAGCCTGTTCCACAAGGATTTCGCCCTGGTAAATCTCTCTGCCCTGGATCGTTTTGAAGCGGGCGCTGTGGTTGGTATCGCAGAATTGAGAGCCTCGGGTTTGATCGGTCGTGAGCGGGACGGTGTCAAGCTCCTGGGTGACGGTGAGATCGGCAAGGCGCTGAAGATTCATGTGGATCGGGCCTCCCAATCTGCGATCGCCAAGGTGCGGGCTGCAGGGGGAGAGGTGGTTTTGTCGTCGCAACAGGTGGAAGCCTGATTTTTTGAGAGCGGGAGCGTAATACGGGAATGGCATCCATCGCTGAACCACAGTCGCCGTTTGCCGGTCTGGCCAATCTTGGCCGGATTCCGGAACTGCGCAAACGGTTACTGTATACGATGGGGATGTTGCTCGTCTACAGGATTGGCGCTCACGTGCCGACACCTGGTATCGATCCGACGGCGCTGGCGACTTTTTTCGATCAGCAGCAGGGTACCCTGCTGGGGATGTTCAACATGTTTTCCGGTGGTGCGCTGTCCCGTTTGACAGTATTTGCACTGGGGATCATGCCCTACGTCTCGGCATCGATCATTTTGCAGTTAATGACTTCGGTTGTTCCTTCCTTGGAAGCCCTCAAGAAAGAAGGGGAACTGGGGCGCCGTAAAATCAACCAGTACACCCGGTATGGAACCGTCCTGCTGGCAATTTTTCAAGGTTTCGGGCTTGCCTATGGCATGGAATCCATGCAGGCAGGCGGCATGAACGTGGTGGTGCAGGCTGGCTGGTCGTTTCGGGTCATGACGGTGATCACCCTGACGGCAGGAACCGCCTTCATCATGTGGGTAGGCGAGCAGATCACATCGCGGGGCATCGGCAACGGCATTTCGATGATCATCTTCGCCGGGATCGTGGCCAATCTGCCCATTGCATTGGTCAAGACCTTGGAATTGGCGCGGAACGGCGATCTTCAACCCCTCTTTGTGCTCTTTTTGCTGGTGATGTCCTTCGCAGTGACGGCCTTCATCATCTTCATGGAGCGGGCGCAAAGGCGAATCACCGTGCAGTACGCGAAGCGGCAGATCAGTGGCAGGCGCATGGTCGGTGGTGAAAATACCCATTTGCCGTTGAAATTGAATACCTCGGGTGTGATTTCTCCGATTTTTGCCAGCTCGATCATTCTGTTTCCCGTGACGCTGGCCAATTTCGCGCCCTGGGATTTCATGAAAAGCATTGCAAATGCCTTGTCTCCCGGGCAATTGTTGTATATGGTGATCTATTCGATCGCGATCATTTTCTTCTGTTTCTTTTACACCGCCATCGTCTTCAATCCGCAGGAGACGGCGGATAATCTGCAGAAGTATGGTGGCTTCGTTCCGGGTATCCGGCCAGGTATTCGCACCGCTGAGTATTTTGACAAAATCCTGACCCGCCTGACGCTGGTGGGAGGAATTTACGTCACTGCGGTTTGTCTCTTGCCAGAGATCCTGATCACCAGCTATAATGTGCCGTTTTATTTTGGCGGCACTTCCATGCTGATCGTCGTGAGCGTGACCATGGATACTGCGGCACAAATCCAGTCCTTTCTCATCAGCCGGCAATACGAGGGCCTGATGCAAAAGGCGAAAATTCGAGGCCGTCGCTGACGGCAGCTTGACGGGAGGCGTCTCATGAAGGTTCGCGCATCAGTGAAGAAACTCTGCAAGGATTGCAGAATGGTGAAACGGAAAGGGCTGACTCGGGTGATTTGCCCGGTGCATCCCAAGCATAAGCAGCGGCAAGGTTGACGAGGAGGTGGGAAGGTGGCCCGCATTGCAGGTGTAAACATCCCGATCAATAAGCGTATGGAAGTTGCGCTGACCTATATTTACGGGATCGGTCCCGTGAGGGCGAAGCAGATCCTCAAAGAGGCTGGTGTCTCGGAGGATATGCGCGCCAGAGAAATGTCCGAGGCGGAAACCGCCCGAATCCGTGCCATCATCGACAAGGATTTCGTGGTGGAAGGGGATCTGCGGCGTCAGGTGGCCATGAATACCAAACGTCTCATGGATCTTGGGTCGTACAGAGGCCTGCGCCATCGCCGTGGTCTGCCGACCCGGGGACAGCGTACTCATACCAATGCACGCACGCGGAAAGGTCCGCGCCGTGCCATTGTTGGGAAATAATGATGATTTACTTAAGCACTAGCCATGGTTGCGATACCAGGCCGGAAATGAAGGAGTAGACATGGCGACGAAGGCACCAAAAACCGCTGCGCGCCTCAAGAAAAAAGAGCGCAAAAATATTGCAAGCGGCATCGCTCATATTCGTTCTACCTTCAACAATACCCTCGTAACCATTACCGATACCACCGGGAATGTCATTTCGTGGGGATCGGCTGGAGCGCAAGGGTTCAAAGGGTCCCGCAAATCCACCCCCTTCGCGGCGCAAATGGCCGCTGAAGAGGCAGGCAAAAAGGCCATGGAACATGGCATGCGGAACCTGGAAGTGCGCTTGAAGGGTCCCGGGTCCGGTCGTGAATCGGCTCTCCGGGCGTTGGCCAATATCGGCTTTAATATTGCCTACGTGCAGGACGTCACCCCCATTCCCCACAATGGCTGCCGTCCGCCAAAGCGGCGTCGCGTCTGATTCGACACGGTTGACAAGGGACTCGAGAAGAGAAGATGGCCCGTTATTTTGGATCCAAATGCAGATTGTGCCGCCGCGAGGCGACCAAACTTTTCCTTAAAGGGGAAAAGTGCTATTCCGACAAGTGCGCCATCGAGCGCCGAAACTACGGACCTGGCCTGCACGGCCAGCGTCGCAGAAAGGTTTCGGACTACGGCGTCCACCTGCGCGAAAAGCAGAAGATCAAACGTACTTATGGATTGCTGGAAAGGCAATTCCATACCTACTTCGAAAAGGCTTCCCGCATGCCGGGCGTCACGGGCGAAAACTTGTTGGTCATGCTGGAACGGCGCCTGGACAATGTCGTCTACCGGCTCGGTTTTTCCGGCTCGCGCAGTGAAGCCAGACAGGTGGTCAGTCACCGGCAGATCATGGTGAATGGCAAGATCATCAATGTGGCTTCCTATCTGCTTAAGCCAGGTGACAAAGTCGCTGTGGATGAGTCCAGCAGGTCACAGATCCGCATCAAGGGATCCCTGGATGGCGCCATGCGACGCAGTTATCCCTCCTGGCTCGAGGTGGATCCGGTGGCTATGACCGGTACCTTCATCTCCTATCCGGATCGCGCGGACCTGCCGGCGGATTATAACGAAAACCTCATCGTTGAATTGTATTCCAAGTAAGTTTTCGATACCTCTTGATGGGGGCAGATGATGTACAGGAACTGGACCGAACTGATCAAGCCTCGCAAGGTGGAACTCGTCGGGGATGCCGATGCGAAGTACAAGGCTACCCTGGTCGCAGAACCCCTGGAAAGGGGGTTTGGCACGACGTTGGGCAATGCCTTGCGCCGTGTCCTGCTCTCTTCGTTGCAGGGCGCCGCCATTTCATCGGTCAGGATCGAGGGCGTTCTGCACGAATTTTCGAGCATCCCTGGGGTGCTGGAGGATGTGACGGACATCATTCTCAACCTCAAGGGTGTGGCGATCCGTATGCGCAGTGGTGCGACCAAGACCATGACCCTGGTTGCGGAGAAAGAGGGTACAGTGACCGCTGGGGATATCGACTGCGGACATGATATCGAGATCCTCAATCCGAATCATCACATCGCCACCCTGAACAAATCCGGCAAATTGAACATGACCATGACCGTGACCACGGGCAAAGGTTATGTGCGTGCTACGGCAGGCGCCGAGGACGAGCCGACCAATATCGGCGATATCCCCATGGACTGCAGCTATAATCCGGTCAAGCGGGTTTCCTACAAGGTCGCCAATGCCCGTGTGGGTCAACAGACCGACTATGACCGACTGGTGCTGGATATCGAGACCAACGGCGTGGTCAGTCCGGAGGATGCCCTGGCACTTGCGGCCAAGATCCTTCAGGATCAGTTGAGTCTGTTCATCAATTTCGATGACATTCCCATCCACGATGGCAGGGAGGACAATGCCCAACCCAAGTGGAACCCGAATCTCTTCCGCAAGGTCGATGAATTGGAGTTGTCGGTGCGTTCGGCCAACTGTCTCAAGAATGACGATATCGTCTATATCGGCGACCTGGTGCAGAAGACCGAATCGGAAATGCTCAAGACGCCCAACTTCGGTCGCAAATCCTTGAATGAGATCAAGGAAGTCCTGGAAGAGATGGATTTGAGCCTGGGCATGCATCTGGAAGGCTGGCCGCCGGAGAATATCGAAGAACTGGCCAAGCAATACGAAGAAGAGAATTTCTGAAGGACATACGATCATGAGACATCTGAAGCAAGGCCGGAAACTGAACCGGGAATCCAGCAATCGCAACGCGATGTTGCGTAACATGTTGACCAGCCTGTTCCGGTATGAGCGGATCGAGATCACCGTGCCCCGCGCCAAGGAGTTGCGCAGCATGGCGGATCGGATGGTCACCCTGGGCAAGCAGGGTACGCTGCATGCGCGTCGCCAGGCCCTTTCCGTGATTGCGGACAAGGAAGTTGCCCACAAGCTGTTCGTCGATATCGCAGAACGCAATCGCACGCGCAATGGTGGTTATACCCGCATCATCAAGACCCGCAACCGCTTCGGCGACTGCGCACCCATGGCCTTTTTGGAACTGGTGGAACGGGAGACCCCCGCCGCTGGATGATCTTGGCCCTATAGCGGGAGGCTTGAAGCCGATGGGTGTTTTTTCCCCCATCGGCTTTTTTATTGCTGTGGCCTGCGCGCGCCCCGGACTGCCGAACAAATCACTCCGCATAGGTCATCGTGGGAAAGCCGTGTTTTTTGATGAGCAGGTCCCGTTTGGCGAGCTGGAGGTCTTCGCGCATCATCTCGGCCACCAGTTCGGCAAAGGAGATGCGGGGGGACCAGCCGAGTTTCTCCCGCGCCTTGGTGGGGTCGCCGAGCAGGGTTTCCACCTCGGTGGGGCGGAAGTAGCGCGGGTCGATGGCCACGATGCGGCGGCCATCCGGAGTGAAGCCCTGTTCGTCGATCCCTTCTCCCTGCCAGCGGATGGCGAAGCCGAGTTCTGCGGCGGCGGCATCGATGAACTGGCGCACGCTGTATTGCTCCCCGGTGGCGATGACGAAGTCATCCGGTTGTTCCTGTTGCAGCATCAGCCACTGCATTTCCACGAAATCGCGGGCATGGCCCCAGTCCCGCAAGGCGTTGAGATTTCCCAGATACAGGCAATCCTGCAATCCCACATGAATGCGCGCCAGGGCGCGGGTGATCTTGCGGGTGACGAAGGTCTCGCCGCGCACCGGGCTTTCGTGATTGAAGAGAATCCCGTTGCAGGCGTACATCCCGTAGGCCTCCCGGTAGTTGACCGTGATCCAGTAGGCATACAGCTTGGCCACGGCATAGGGGCTGCGGGGATAGAAGGGGGTGGTCTCCTTCTGTGGGACCTCCTGGACCAGGCCGTACAACTCGCTGGTGGAGGCCTGGTAGAAGCGGGTGGTCTTCTCCATGCCCAGAATCCGGATCGCCTCCAGCACCCGCAGGGTGCCCAGGGCGTCGGTGTTGGCGGTGTACTCAGGGGTTTCGAAGCTGACCGCCACATGGGACTGGGCCGCCAGATTGTAGATCTCGTCCGGTCTGGTCTGCTGGATGATACGGATGATCGAGGTGGAGTCGGTCAGATCCCCGTAGTGGAGAAAAAAGCGCACCGCATGTTCGTGTCGGTCCTGGTAGATGTGGTCGATGCGGTCGGTATTGATGAGGCTGGTGCGGCGTTTGAGGCCATGCACGATGTATCCCTTCTCCAGCAGCAGTTCCGCGAGCAGGGCGCCATCCTGGCCTGTGATTCCCGTGATGAGGGCGGTTTTGGGCATGGTGATTCGTCTCGATATCAAGAGGGGAGATGGGCGAGAAAATCGGCGTAGGTCCGGGCGATTCCCTCCCGCAGGGGGGTGGTTGCCCGCCAGCCGAGCGCGGTGATGCGCGAAACATCCAACCGCTTGACCAGGGTGCCGTCCGGCTTGCCGGTGTCGAAGACGATCCGTCCGGTGAAGCCGATTACCTCCATGGCGGTTTCGGCCAGTTCGAGGATGGTGTGGTCCTCGCCGGTGCCGATGTTGTAGATGCCGGAGCCGATGCCGAGTTCCATGAGCCGGATGCAGGCATCGGCCAGGTCGTCGGAGTAGAGGAGTTCCCGTCTGGGCCGACCGGTGCCCCAGACCACCAGTTCGTCATCGCCGCGCGCCTTGGCCTGGTGGATCTTGAGGATCAGGGCCGGCAGGACATGGCTGTTGGCCAGGTCGTAGTGGTCGTTGGGGCCGTAGAGGTTGGTGGGCATCACGCACAGATAACGGGTGCCGTACTGGGCGTTGTATCCCTCGCACATCTTGATGCCGGCGATCTTGGCCACGGCATAGGGTTCGTTGGTCTTTTCCAGGGGGCCGGTGAGCAGATACTCCTCTCGGATCGGCTGCGGGCATTCTCTGGGATAGATGCAACTGGAGCCGAAAAAACAGAGGTCGTGGATCCCGGCACGAAAGGCGCCGTGGATCAGATGGTTCTGGATGGCGAGGTTCTGGTGAATGAAATCGGCCCGGAAGGTGTTGTTGGCCTGGATGCCTCCCACCTTTGCCGCCAGGATGAAGAGGTAATCCGGTTTTTCGTGCTCGAGAAAGTCGTACACCGCCCGTTGATCCAGCAGGTCCAGTTCCCGGTGGGTGCGGGTGAGGAGGCGATGGTAGCCGGCGGCTTGCAGGCGTCTTGTCACGGCGGAGCCTACCAGGCCCAGGTGTCCGGCGACGTAGATCTTGGCGTTTTTGTCGATGGCCATCTTTGTGCGGTGCTCCGCTGATTATGGATTTTGACTTTCGATACATGCTAGCATAAGGGATTGGATCAACGAAAGAGCACGGATTGAGTCATCATGAGCGACAAACCCAAAACCGTCACCCGCCTGGCCGATTACACCCCTCCCGTCTGGCTGGTGGATCAGGTTCATCTCGATTTTCGGCTGTTTGCCGATCAGGCCCTGGTTCATGCCCGGCTGACCATGCGATGCAACCCGGAGGCCGCATCCGACCCGTTGGATAAGACCCTGTGGCTGGATGGTCGCGAGCTGGAACTCCTCGCCCTGCGTCTCGACGGGGTCGCGTTGCCCGCCGACCGTTACGAATTGACCAGCGAGGGGTTGCGCATTCCCGGAGTGCCGTCGGTGTTCGAGTTGGAAACCGAGGTGCGCATCCATCCCGAAACCAACCTCTCCCTGGAGGGGTTGTATCGCTCCGGCTCCCTTTTTTGCACCCAGTGCGAGGCCGAGGGGTTCCGCAAGATCACCTTCTATCCGGATCGTCCGGACGTGATGGCCCGTTTCACCGTCTCCGTCGAGGCGGACCGGAGCGCCGCTCCGGTATTGCTGGCCAACGGCAACCTCAAGGAGCGTGGCGAGCGGCCCGGCAACCGGCACTACGCCCTCTGGGAGGACCCGTTCCCGAAGCCTTGTTATCTTTTCTGTCTGGTGGCCGGAGAACTCGTTTGTCAGGAGGATTTTTTTACCACCCTCTCCGGACGCCGGGTGACCTTGCAGGTCTGGGTGGAGCCGGAAAACGGTGCAAAATGCCGCCATGCCCTCGACTCGTTGCAAAAATCCATGACCTGGGACGAGCAGCGCTTTGGCCGGGAATACGACCTGGACCTCTACATGATCGTGGCGGTCAACGACTTCAACATGGGGGCCATGGAGAACAAGGGCCTCAACCTCTTCAACGCCCAGTACGTCCTCGCCGACCCGGAAATCGCCACCGACTCCAATTACGAGGAGATCGAAAGCGTCATCGCCCATGAATATTTTCACAACTGGACCGGCAACCGCATCACCTGCCGGGACTGGTTTCAACTCAGCCTCAAGGAGGGGCTGACCATCTTCCGGGATCAGAGTTTCAGTGCCGAGGTCGGCTCCCGTTCGGTGCAGCGCATCCGTGCGGTCAACGAGCTGCGTTCCGGCCAGTTTCCGGAGGACAACGGCCCCACCGCCCATCCGGTGCGGCCCGACACCTATATGGAGATCAATAATTTTTACACTTCGACCATCTACAACAAGGGGGGCGAGGTGGTTCGCATGCTGGAGATCCTCATCGGCAAGGAGCATTTTCGCCGGGGGATGGACCTCTATTTTGCGCGTCACGACGGTCAGGCCGTCACCGTGGAGGATTTCGTCGCGGCCATGGAGAGCGCCTCGCAACGGGATCTGAGCCAGTTCATGCGTTGGTACCGCTACCCCGGCACCCCGGAGCTGACCGTGGGGTGGGAGCACGACCCTGTTGCCCAGGCGTTTGACCTGGTCATCTCGCAGCGCTGTCAGGCCCCCAACCAGGAGCAACCCGCTCCCCCCTTCCACATGCCGGTCGTCATGGCCTTGCTGGACCCTGTCACCGGTGCTCCCATGCCTTTGTGCCTGGAGGGGGGGGAGGCGGTGTCGGAAATGGTGCTGGAATTGACCCAGGCAACCCATCGTTTTCGTTTCACCGGCCTGGAGCATGCCCCGGTCCCGTCGCTGTTGCGGGGCTTTTCCGCGCCGGTCAAGCTGCGCGCGCCCTATGCCGAGGAGGATTTGGCCTTTTTGTGGGGTGCGGAGGAGAACCCCTTCAACCGCTGGGATGCCGGTCAGGAGCTGGCGACCCGCATTTTGCTGCGCGCCGCCCAGGATCCTGCCGGAGGCACGCTCCCGCATGCGCTTTTTTTGCGCGCCTTTGCCGCCACCCTGGAGGAGTCGCGTCTGGAACCGGCGCTGATTGCCCTGGCCCTCACCTTGCCTGGCCTGACGCCCCTGCTGGAGAAGATGACCCCTGCCGATCCCGAGGCCCTGCATCAGGCGCGCGAAGGGTTGCGCCGTCATCTCGCCCTGACCTTTCGCGAGGGATTGATGCAGGTATACGAGCGCCATCTCACCCCCGGTCCCTATCGCCGTAATCCGGACGACATCGGACGCCGCAGCCTCAAGAATCTCGCCCTGGGCTATCTCATGGCCCTGCCGGAGAACGATCTTCCGGCGGCAATGGCCGTGCGGCAACTGCGGGAGGCCGACAACATGACCGACCGGCTGGGCGCCATGATCCCTCTGGTGCATGCGGATCGTCCCGAGGCTCCGGGGATTCTGGCGGAATGGGAAAATCGCTGGAGGGAGAATCCGTTGGCTTTGGACAAATGGTTCGCCATTCAGGCCGCTGCCCCGGTCCCGGGTGCCGTGGAGCGGGTCCGGGAGTTGATGCGCAAGCCGCAATTCCAACTGCGCAATCCCAACCGGGTGCGCGCGGTGATCGGGACGTTTTGCAGGCAGAACCTCGCCCGCTTTCATGACCCTTCCGGAGAGGGGTATCGTCTCGCCGAGGAGGTGATCCTGGCGCTGGATCCCGACAATCCGCAGATTGCCGCTCGACTGGCCGGGGTGTTCAGCCGTTGGCGCCGCTTCGAACCGGTGCGCCGGGAGGCCATGCATGCTGCGCTTTCCCGGATCGTCGCGGTGACCGGGCTGTCGCGCAATACCTACGAGATCGTGTCCAAGAGTCTTGGTTGATCCTGCAACGCCATGGCCTGCATGCGGCGCCAGAGCGTGCTCCGGCTGATGCCGAGTCGTTGGGCGGTTTCCTGGATGCGCCATCGGCATGCGGTCAGTGTCTGCAGGATGGCCTCCTGGTCCGTTGGTGCACCGGTCGGTGCAATGTTTTTCAAGGGGCGAGCGGGTTTGCCGGTGACTCACGTTGCCCGGCCAGTCGTGATCCATGAAGGCGGTCAGCACCTCGTCGTCGACCCCCTTTATCGTGCGTTTCATCCGGCTGTTGAGCCGGATTGCCAAACGTTTCAGGCAAACGGGTTGGCAGGCGTTGTGGTCCATGGATTGCGCTATTTGTCAGGATGAGGTGATGCCGGTTCACGTCTGTAAAGCGAAGGGGGTCCATGGGCATGGGAGGTGCGATCTTTTATACGCCAGTGCCGGGCATATCGTCTGTGTCGTGCACTGGGGTGAAGGGGGTTGGAAATGATTCAGATTTTGGCAGAGCAGCTTGACCTGATTTATTTTTTTTATGGGTTGAGCTTTTTGATTCTGAGCGCGGTCTGCATGACCGTTGCCACGCACGAAGAGTCTTCCATTCCATGGCGATGGCTCGGCTGGTTCGGTTTGGCGCATGGGGTTGGGGAGTGGTTGGATTTGGCGGCCCTGGTGATGGGGGATCTTGCTGCGTTTTCGAACATGCGACTGACTGTTCATGTCTTTTCGTTTCTGTTGTTGGCGAAATTTTCTGTTGATTTCTTGATTTCCCCTTTGTATAGAAAATATTTTTTATTATTGACCGGTATTTATTTATCTTTAATTATCGCAGCCTACGATGCCAATCATGTCAATGCACTGGTCCGTTATAGTATCACTCTGCCTGCCAGCGTGATCGGGGCATGGTTCTTGTGGCGCACGTTTGCGCAGGCGGAAGCATGGAGTCGAATCTGGTCGCGTCTGGGCGCAGTGGCTTTGTTCGGATATGGCTTGGCCAGCGGTTTGGTTGCGCCTCCGAATACGTTTTTTGTTTCCGCATTGATCAATACGGAAATTTTTACAGGCTGGACCGGTCTGCCCATCCAGTTGCTGCGTGGGTGCATGGCGTTCGCCATGGCCGCATCCTTCGCAGGGGCGACCGGATACGCATACAAAAAGCGCTACATGGGGGTGTTTCTGGTCGGTTTTGCGATCCTGGTCGGCGGCGGGTGGATGCTGACGGACTATCTTGGCAATCTGTTCAAGGGGGAACAAAGCCGGGAATTGCGCGTTCAACTGGCCAGTCTGGTCAACCGGTTGAACCATGAAATCTTCACCGTGAACGGTGGCGTGATTGCCCTGGCCGGCATCACGGACGCCATGCTGGATACCACCCCTCTCTCCCCGGAGCAGTGGGACCTCGCCAATCTCGCGGTCGATCAGATGGCGGCATCCGTCAAGGGGGTGGCCTATCTGATGGATCGGACAGGTTTGGTGCTGACTTCGTCCAATCGGGATACCCCGACCAGCTTTGTCGGCCAGAATTTCCGCTTTCGATCCTATTTTCAGCAAGCCATCGTCGGGCAGAACGGGCATTATTTCGCCTTTGGCGTCACCTCCAGGGAACCCGGATACTATGCCAGCGCCCCGATTTACGGCAAGGGAAGAAAAGAGATCCTGGGGGTCGCGGTGATCAAGAAGACGCTTTCACCCGATACGCTGGGGTTTTCGCAATGGGAAAATCTCTTTTTGCTCAGCCCGGACGGCATCGCCTTGTTGTCCAACCGGGAGGGATTCGTCCCCACCCCTTTGTGGCCCGTGCTCCCGGCGACTCTGCAACAACTGCATGACTCGAAACAGTTCGGTCCCCTGGTCGGCACGGCCCCGCTGTTCGAACGGGAGTTGCTCGATGGTGTGCATATCTTGATCAATTATCAACATTTTATTGTAGGTCGGTCGGAGGTTCACGAGACGGGCTGGACCCTCATGGTCCTGAAGCCGGAGAAGAACGCGCATGTACAAAGGTCGCTCGGTATCCTGATCCTGATCCTGATCAGCCTTTTCATGATCGCCTATTATCTGCTGTTGCACCGGGAAACGACCTTGCTGCACGATGCCCGCCGTCTGGCGGAAAGCGCCAATGTTGCCAAATCCGCGTTTCTCGCCAATATGAGCCATGAAATCCGTACCCCCATGAATGCCATTCTCGGCATGATTCATCTGGCCCTGCAAACCGGATTGACCACGCAACAGCGTCATTACCTGACGCGCATCGAGCACGCCGGGCAGTCGCTGCTGCACATCATCAACGATATCCTGGATTTTTCCAAGATCGAATCCGGCAGGTTGACCCTGGAAAGCATTCCGTTCTCCATGGACAAGGTGGCGGATCATGTGACCTCCATGGCGGCCCCCAAAACCCAGGGCAAGCCCCTGGAACTGATCGTGGAGGTGGACCCCGACATCCCCGCCCTGCAAGGGGATCCCTTGCGGCTGGGGCAGATCCTCCTCAACCTGGTGGCCAACGCGGTCAAATTCACCGATGCCGGGGAGGTCTGCTTCGGGATCGCCCTGCGGGAACGCCACGACACCCATGCCACGATTGTCTTCACGGTGCGCGATTCCGGCATCGGCATGACCGGGGAGGAGATGGGGAGGCTGTTTCAGGCGTTCAGTCAGGCGGATGCCTCCACCACCCGTCGTTATGGCGGGACCGGTCTGGGGTTGGCCATCAGTCGGCAACTCGTGGAGAAAATGGGGGGCCGTCTGGTGGTCACCAGTACGCCCGGTCTGGGCAGCCAATTCCAGTTTCAACTGGTTTTTCCGTATGCCAAATCCGCACCTCTCTCCGAGCCGCAGGTGGATTCCCGGTTCCTGGAAGGCAAGCGCATCCTGATCGCCGATGACCATGCCCTGGCGCGCCGCGTCTGCCGTGACATGCTGCTGCCCTGGAGGTGCCGCGTGGTCGAGGCCGACAATGGCCGGCAGGCCGTGGCAAGCGTCAAACAGGCCATCGCCGACAACGATCCGTTCGATCTGGTGCTCATGGATTGGCGCATGCCGGGCATGGATGGCATGGAGGCCATCCGTTGCCTGCGCACCGAACTGGCGGAGCATGCACCACGGGTGATTCTGTTGACCGCCTATGGGCACGAGGAGGTCGAGAGCGCCATGCCGGAACACCAACCGCAATTGCTGCGGAAACCGGTCACGGCTTCCTCATTGCTGGAAACCATCACCGAAATCTTCATGCCGAACCCCAAGCCCAGGAGCGAGCCACCCACCCGACATCATCGGCTCAAAGGCAATCTTTTGTTGGTGGATGACAACGCCATCAATCGGGATGTGGCGCTGGGCTTCCTGCGGCAGACGGATATGCGGGTGGAGGTGGCCAACCATGGCCTGGAGGCCATCGAGAAGATTCAGGCACAACCGTTCGATATCGTCCTGATGGATGTGCAGATGCCGGTGATGGATGGTTACGAGGCAACCCGCCGTATTCGCGAGCAGGAGCGGTTTCGTGACCTGCCGATCATCGCCATGACCGCCAATGCCCTGGTCGGGGACCGGGAAATGTGTCTGGCGGCGGGGATGAGCGACTATATCGCCAAGCCCATCGATCCGCGCGTGTTTTTCGACATGCTGAGCAAGTGGTCTCCTGCCGGTGCGCCACAGGAGGAGCTTCCGCCGTCTCCTTCCGAACCGGTTGCGGCAACGGGCACCCCGGAGGGTCTGCCCCCTCTGCCCGGTCTGGATACCCAGGTCGGGATGATTCATATGGGGGACAATGTGGAGTTGTATCTGGACGTTCTCGGCAAGCTGGCCGACAGGTTGAAGGACGCGGGTCAAACCATGTCTCATCAGTTGGACTCGGGTGATCTCGACTCCCTCGAACGGCTCGCGCATACCCTCAAGGGACATCTCAAGATGGTCGGTGCCCAGCGTTTGGGCCAAATCGCGCTGGAGGTGGAACGGTCGACGCGGGAAAAGGGGGATCAGACGGTGTTGCGTGCCTTGGTGCAACAGTTCGCACGGCAACTGGATCTCCTGCGCGAGATGTTGGACCAGGCGCTGCCGCCCCGCGTCGAGGCGGTCGAGGTGCTGGAGGATGGGGTCACGGATTGGAGCGCCTTGACGCCTGTTTGCAGGACGTTGTACAAGCAATTCCATCTGTTCGACATGGATGTGGAGGAGGAACTGGTAGCGTGGGAACGGATTGCCGGAGGGCGTCGGGAGCGTGAATTGTTGCAGCGCTTCAGGACGTACCTGAGAACTTATGATTTTGACGGATGCATGCATGCCATGAAAGCCTGGGCGGAAGATGTCGGTATGCCGTTGGAGAATGGAGATGAAAGTCGGTCGTGATGCTACAAAAATTATTATGATTGTCGATGATGGTCCGGAAAATATAACTGTTTTGAAAAATCTTCTTGAAAAATATTATATTGTACGACCAGTCATTAATAGCAAGGTCGCCATGCGGGCCGCCCTGGTCCAACCCATGCCAGACCTGATTTTGCTGGATGTGATGATGCCGGAACTCGACGGCTATGCGGTCTGCCAACAGTTGCATGCGCATGAAGCGACAAAGGCCATTCCGGTCATCTTCATCACCGCGAAATCGGAGGAAGCGGACGAGGTGTACGGTCTGGGGCTTGGTGCGGTCGATTATATCGCCAAACCGTTCTCGCCAGCCGTGGTGCTGGCGCGCATCCGGACCCACCTGGCATTGAGCGAGGCCAAGCGCATCGTGGACGAACATAATCAGCACCTGCTCGATGAGCGGGAGATGATGGAAAGCATGATCGTCAAGATGCGCCATGCGGACCTCTTCGATACCCGGCATGTGCGGCATTTGATCGCTCCCGTGGAGATCACCACCGGCGATGTATTGCTCTCCGCCTTTGCGCCGGATGGCCGGCAAATGATCTTTCTGGGGGACTTTACCGGCCACGGCGTCACTGCCGCCATTGGCGGTCCTTTGGTCACCTATATCTTTCATCAACTGGTCAAGCGTGGCAAGCACGGCGGGTGCGTCCTGTCCGAAATCAACCATCAGCTCTATTTGCGCATGCCTACAGGGGTTTTTTGTGCTGCCATACTGCTGGAAGTGAATGCGCAACGCGATCATGGCGTGTTGTGGAACGCAGCCTTGCCGGACGCGCTCCTGGTCAGGGGCAATCGCATTCACGACCATCTGTGCTCTCAGCACTTATTGCCGCTCGGCATCATCGAGCATCAGGATTGTGACCGGGCCGCGCAAGCCATCCCCCTGGAGGCGGGGGATCGGCTCTATCTTTACTCGGATGGGATCATCGAGGCAGAGGATCCGCAGGAAAATCCGTTCGGCATGGAGCGGCTGGAATCCTTTGTCCTGCAATTGAATGCGGGCGAGGTTGCATTGGAGGAGTTGCTCACGCTGCTTGATGGTCATCTCCAGCAGGCGCCGCCGCAGGATGATGTCACTTTCATCGAATTGAGTGTTTGATGGTCGGGTGGTGGGAGCAGGCGGGTCAGGGGACTTGGTTGTTGTGGAGTGGCATCGGATATGCTAATATCCATGATAAGTTCCTCGACCTTTCAGGATGAATGCAGGCTGCCCCATGATTCCGCAAGCGACCACACCCCCGCCCCCTGTCCGGCCCGACCGTCCCCGCACCGAGGCCCGCATTCCCTTTCATACCCGCATGCGCCTGGAGATCGCCCTGGGCGAGGTGATCGAGGGCTTTACCGTGGATGTCAGCATGAGCGGGGCCTTCATGGAGACCGATACCTCCTCGAACCCCTGCGCGGTCGGGGACAAGGGGGTGGTGTTTCTGGAGATGAAGGAGGGGAATACCACCTACGAAGTCTCTTTTCCCTGTCAGGTGGCGCGTGTCAACGTCAAGGGGATCGGCCTGGACTTCGAGAGCGCGCAATAGTCAGTACGCTGTGAGTCAGGATGTGTGATGACGGCTGATCATACCGTATACCAAACCGAGAGTCTCTTGGTTGGTATGGCGACGTAATAGAGTGTATTGAATTTCTTTTGTTATTTATTCTGAGATCTCTGTATTATTGATACTGCGTGTTGCCAATGTTCAAGACGGACATATCGATCTGAACGATGTCCAGAATATTGAGGTGTTGGAAACCGCCGTGGAGAGATATCTTCTCAAGTCTGGTGATCTCTTACTTACTGAAGGTGGCGATCCGGATAAGCTTGGCCGTGGCGCAGTCTGGCATGGAGAAGTGGAAGCCTGCATTCATCAGAACCATATTTTCAAAGTGCGCGTGAACCCAGCCAGTTGACAGAAAGGCTGACTACGTTGCAACGGAGCGTCCCATGACTCTCACCAACGTCGACCTGGTCGCCATGAGCGCCTTGATCGTGGAAACCGTTGCCCCGGAACGGATCATCCTGTTCGGCTCCCATGCCCGTGGCGACGCCAACGATGATTCGGATATTGACCTGTTGGTAGTGGTGGAGGATGGCTTTCAGAAGCGCAGTAGATGGCAGGAGTTGCAGAAAATTCGCCGAAAGCTGACCTCCTTCCCCCATCCCAAGGATATCCTGCTTTATAGCCGGGACGAGGTGGCGCGTTGGCAACACTCGGCCAATCACATCATCACCCATGCCATTCAGGAAGGGAGGCCCCTTTATGAGCGACCTTGACCAAGCAAAATCCTATCTGCTCATGGCGGAAAAGGATCTCCGCGCGTTGGCGGCGATGGGCGATCCTGGATGTTTCGACGTGGAAATTTTCGGGTTCCACGTCCAGCAGGCCGTGGAGAAGGGGCTGAAGGCATGGCTTTGTCTACTCGCTGCCAAGTTCCCCAAAAAACACGACCTCCTGGAACTGAATTCCCTCCTCAACAAGGCAGGTGCCACTCTGCCGGAACCGTTTTCCCCCTTGTTGGATTTTACCGACTTCGCCACGACCTTTCGTTATGATGCCTATCCCGACTTTGACGAAGAGATCGACCGGGCTGCAACCACGACGCTGGTAGCACGGTTTCTCGACCACGTGCGCCAACTGCCTGCATGGGAGGAGTTGCCATGACCAATGACGATCCCCAAAACATCCCGGATGACGACGAACCGCGCCCGGAACTGGATTGGCTCTGGTCCCAGGAGGCGGAAGCGCGCCTGGTGGCCTACCGGCGGGGCGAGTTAAGCGCCTTTTCCCTTTTCAACATTCTTGCAGCATACGGCAGGCCATGATCCTCAAAGCCCTCACCCTGGAAAATTAGGAGCGTCTGAACGCCGGTTACCGGGTGGATGTGAAGCGCTTCAAAGAGTTGGAGATCAACGGCCCCCTGATGATGGCCCTGACCGGCGAAACCGTTGTGTTCGAATGCGTCAAGCAAGCGGGGATCTTCCAATTCAGCTAAAGTCGGCATTGATGCACCTCGTCAATTGGTCATTGAGATGGCATTAAGATGAATCGGCCAAGGCTCTCCTGTCAAATTTTGCTGTCATTTTGCATGCAAAAATTTGTGGATGCGCTTCACCCATTGACCCGCACCAGCCGAAATCCGAGGTCGTCATAGGCCGCGAAGGGTTCCACCCGCATGCGGCGGGCGGTGCGGGCGTCCTTGGCCATGCAGTTGAACCCGCTGCCACGCACCACCCGCGCCTCGTCGTTGGTCCCGCCACGTGGATTGAGTGCAGGACTTTTGGCGTAATAGTCCGCCTGATAGTGATCCTCGGTCCACTCCCGGACATTGCCGGCCATGTCGTACAACCCCCAGTCGTTGGGTCGTTTTTCACCCACCGGACGGGATTGATTCCCGGCGTTGCTCTTGACCCAGGCGTAATCGGTCAGACTCCAGTGGTCCATCTCCCCGGTGATGTACGGCGCATCCTTGCCGGCGCGGGCAGCATATTCCCACTCCGCCTCGGTGGGCAGGCGCAGATTGATGTTCTCCCCCAACGCCCGGGAAAATTGTCGCACGAACTTCTGCGCATCGTTCCACGAGATCTTCGCCACCGGATGATTGCTCTTGCTTTCCCGGTACAGGCCCATGGGGAAATCCCCCATGATCCGGTTCCATTTTCCCCAGGTCACCAGATGGCGGGTGATCCAGAAACCGTCCAGCCTGACCTCGTGCTGAGGGAGTTCGTCCGGTTTGCGACCGGTTTCTCCCTGTCCGGCACCCATCTTGAAAGTCCCACCCGGCAGCCAGATGAACTCCATGCCGAGCACCGGATCGGACCACACCGAGCCGCGCTTGCGTGCCTGAGTCGGGACCGCCGTGACCGGGGGGGGCATGGTGGTGGGAGAGGCCTCCTCGACCGGGGCAACCACCGGCGCGGGCGCGGGCGTTGGCGAGGGCAGCACGCAGACATCCCCGCGCGTCGGGCGCAATACCACCGTTTTGCGGGCCTGGATCTCCTCCGGACTGATCTGCGTGGCGAATTCGTTCATGGAGGCGATAAAGCTGCGCCAACTGCTTTTCGGGCGCGCCTGGGCCTGCATCTCCCCACCCTCGCCGCCACCCCCGGCGGCGGTTTCCGCCTGACGCTGGGCCGGCGACGGTTCCGCCGCTTCCGGTTTGCCCAGGCCCAGCAGCCTGGGGCGCCACTCCGCAATGGACTGGGGCCGTTCCTTTTCCAGAACCATCAAGGCCCAGTCCACGGCCTCGAGAAATTCCAGGGAATAGCGCCCCTTGCCCACCTCCCTGGCCGGTTTCAGAGGATCGTTTTCGTTGCGCAGTCGGGCCGAGATCCGCAACGCCGCCTCCACCGGCTTGTCCCCGGCAATGCAGCGATACAAAACCCCACCGAAGGCATAGATGTCCGACCATGGTCCCTGGCGATCCCCGGAGGAGTCGTATTGTTCGAAAGGGGAGTAGCCCATGCTCAGGAGACTCGTCATCTGATCCCCCTGACCCGCCACCGCCTGCCGCGCCGAGCCGAAGTCCAGGATCACCGGCGAGCCGTCGTTGCGGATCAGGATGTTCGGCGGTTTGAGATCACGATGGATGAAGGCCGCCTTGTGCAACAGCTCCAGGCCGTCCAGCAAGGGAGGGAGGATCTTTTTGATGGCCGCTTCCGGCAGATATTTGCGCCGCTTCAGGATGGCATCCAGACCCTGGCCATCCACATACTCCATCACCATGTAGGCGGTGTTGGCGTTGCGAAAGAAACTGACCACCCGCACGATGCTGGGATGCTTGAAACGGGCCACGATCTGGGCCTCTTTCAGAAAGCTGTCCAGGCCCCAGTCGAAGGTCTCCTTGTCGGCGGGGGAGTTCGGCAGGACTTCGTTGCCCCCCCGGCGCGAGGCGAAACTGGTGGGCAGATATTCCTTGATGGCCACCAACTGGTTCTGGTTGGTGTCGCGACCCAGATAGGTGATCCCGAACCCGCCCTTGCCCAGGACGCGGATGATCTCGAACCAGAGGAGCCTGGTGCCTGGAGGAAGGGCTGAATTGAAGGATTCCGTATTCATGAGTCCGTGCCGGTTGCTGCCTCGTCCCAGGCGCTGGAAACGACTTTCATGCCTTCAGGACCCGATGGGACCCGGTGGTATCAATGCCTGCTCGACGCCGAGGAAAATCGGGCGCGCAAGGCACCGGCCTGATCTTCCAACTCTTCGGGAGGCAACTCATGCTCCTCGGTGTCGAGCTTGTGCATTTTGCTGACTTCCTTGGTTTCCCTGTGCGCGGTGGAGACGGGGGGCGGGGTATCGGTGTCGTCCCAGATCTCCTCGTCGTACTCCTCGTCCGGGTGGTGTTCATGCCATTCGAACCGCTTGATCCCCTCGAAGCCGCTCACCATTTCCCGGCCCTCGCGGATCCAGCCGGTGATGTGGCCGAAGCCGTTCTTGACGAACAGGGAGAGTCCGGCGGCCAGCACCACGCCACCTTCCAGCAGGCGGGTGGTCAGAGGGAGTCCGGCGGCTTCGGCCCGATGCCGGATATTGTCCCGCGTGGGGGCCGGGCGTTGTACCGCAACGCGTCCGCTCTCCATGCGGGATTCCGGTGCTCTGTTTCTGTCGCGGGGTTTGATCTGCTGGTGATCGAGTACCGACTGTCTCCCGCCAATGCGCGCCGTGAAATTCCGTGAGGCCCCTGGTTTGCGTCTGATCGAAATGTTCATCTTTTTGCCACTCCCTTTGTCAAATCGCTTGACTCGGTTGCTCCAACCGGATTACCAATTAGGCCGTTTTCCCAACTTTCACTGCCACTGCGAGCCATGCCATGTCCGATACGACCGATACCCCCCATGGGGGGGCACTCCCTTCCGCGCCCCACAGTCCGGTGGACCCCAGGTTGGGCATGCTCACGCCCGCCGAGGCCCATGCACTGGTCACCACCACGGACGCTGCCTTCATCGACATCCGTTCCGAGGTGGAGCATTTCTTCATCGGCAGCCCCACCGGGGTGATCAACATCCCCTGGCAGGACGCGCCGGATTTCGAGTTCAATCCCCGTTTCGTCCAGGAGGTCTTGCAGGCGGTCAAAAGCAAGACGCGCACTGTTGTCCTGATTTGCCGATCGGGGCATCGTTCCATCGATGCAGGCAACCGTTTGCTCCAGGAGGGGTTTCAATCCGTCTACCATGTCCTGGAGGGGTTCGAGGGCGACCGGGACGAACACCACCATCGTTCCAGTGTCAATGGTTGGCGTTTTCGCGGTCTTCCCTGGGTGCAGTGCTGACCACTCAAGTGAAAAAGCGGTGCATGAACCCCATCATATCCGGAACGAGATAGATCAGGAACCCGATCACCGACAGGATGACCAACAGGACGATCCCGCCCACCACGTTCACTGTCAGATCGCTGTAATCGGAGGCCTTGGTCACCTGCGCCGCGATGTCGCGCATGGAGACCACTCCCAGAAACCGTGGGCCGTCGAAGACCAGCAAATGTCGGATGCGGTATTCCTTCATCCGGTGCAGGGAGTACTTGCATGTGGCATTGACCTCCACGCGCACGAGATCCCTTGTCATCACCTCGTGGATGGGGGTCCGTGCCGGATCCTTGCGTTTCCCGATCACCCGGACCAGCAGGTCGCGTTCGGTGAAGTATCCCACCACCTCGTTGCCTTCCATCACCACCAGTGAGCCGACGCCTCGGCTCACCATGATGTCCACACCCTCCGTCACGGTGCGGTATTGATTGATGGTGGCGACGTTGTCATGAATGAAAGACGTGATCCTGCAAGACATAGTTTGGCGACCTTAGATCAAGATGTCCTAACCGGGTTGTATCCTCTGCGGGACTCTCCGATATTATCGGATGGTGCGTCCCCGCGTCATCGAAAAAAGAGTGACACCCGGTTTTTTGCCCCATGGCCGCCGATGTCTGTCGGAAATCCGACATTGTCCTTCGTTCGTATCGGCTTGTTGGCTGGAATGCAAATATCATACCAACGCTTCTTAAGTCAGGTTCCCGGCTCGCGTGCCACATGCGTGGCCCGCAGATGCAACTCCCGCAACTGGGCCGGATCCACCGTCGAGGGGGCCTGCGTGAGGGGACAGGCCGCCTTCTGGGTCTTGGGAAAGGCGATCACGTCCCGGATCGACTCCACCCCCAGCATGATGGCCATCAGCCGGTCCAGACCGAGCGCCAGACCGCCATGGGGCGGTGCTCCGTATTCCAGGGCGCGCAGCAGAAAACCGAATTTTTCCTCTGCCTCCTCCGGGCCGATGGCGAGCAGTTCCAGCATCCGGCGCTGCATGGCCGGGTCGTGGATGCGGATCGAGCCGCCGCCCACCTCGCTGCCGTTGAGTACCAGATCATACGCCTGGGAACGCACCTCATCCAGGGCTGCCTCCCCGCCGTTCAGGTTGGCGAAATCCTCCTGCATCGGCGCGGTGAACGGGTGATGTACCGCCGAGAAGCGTCGTGCCTCCTGGTCCCACTCCAGCAAGGGGAACTCCGTGACCCACAGCAGGGAGAAGGGGGTGGGATCCATCAGTCCCAGTTCCTTGCCCAGTTTGACCCGCAGACGGCCCAACGCCTCGTTGACCACCTTTTGTCGATCCGCGCCAAAAAAGAGCAGATCCCCGGTGGCCGCACCAGTGGCGGCCTGCAGGGCATCCTTTTCGGCGTCCGAAAAGAATTTGACGATCGGGGATTGCCAGCCTCCCTCCTGCCAGGGGCCGTTGATCTTGATCCAGGCCAGTCCCTTGGCGCCGTAAATGCCCACGAACGTGGTGCAGTCGTCGATCTCCTTGCGCGTCAGCGAGGCACCCCCCGGCACCCGCAACACCTTGACCACCCCGCGCATGCCCCGCCGTCCCTCCTGCCTGGCAATCTGCGCAAAGACCTGAAACCCGGTATCCCGCATGATGTGGGTGATGTCGGTAAGCTCCATGCGGATACGCGCGTCCGGGGCATCCAGACCATAGCGGTCCATGGCCGCAGCGTAGGTCAGGCGCGGGAAGGGGAGCGACAGTTCCACGCCCAGCACCTCCCGGAACAGCCGCGCCACCACCCCCTCCACCGTGGAGATCACATCGTCCGTCTCCACGAAGCTCATCTCCAGGTCCACCTGGGTGAACTCCGGCTGCCGGTCGGCACGCAGATCCTCGTCCCGGAAGCAGCGGGTGATCTGGCAATAACGGTCGAAACCGCCGATCATCAGCAGTTGCTTGAACAATTGCGGCGATTGGGGCAGGGCATAGAACTGCCCCGGATTGACCCGCGACGGCACCAGATAGTCCCTGGCCCCTTCCGGCGTGCTGCGGGTGAGCATCGGGGTTTCCAGTTCCAGAAAGCCGGCCTCGTCCAGGGAGCGCCGGATCGATTGCAACGCCTTGTGCCGCATGAGCAGATTTCTCTGCATTTCCGGTCGGCGCAGGTCGAGAAAACGGTGGTTCAGCCGCACCGCTTCGCCCACCGTGTCGTCGTCCAGTTGAAACGGCAGAGGGGCGGCAACGTTGAGGATCTCCAGGTGTTCCGCCTGGACCTCGATCATGCCGGTGGGGAGTTTCGGGTTGCGGGTCTCCGGGCTGCGAGGCACCACCACGCCCACGACCCGAGTCACCGACTCGTTGCGCAACAGATGGGCCTGTTCGTGGCTCTTCTCCTGCTGTTCGGGACTGAAGACCACCTGCACCAGTCCACTGCGGTCCCGCAGATCCACGAAAATGACTCCCCCGTGATCCCGGCGGCGGTTCACCCAGCCGCACAGGGTCACCTGTTGGCCTACCATGGCCTCATGCACGTCATTGCAATAATGGGTGCGCTTCATTCCTTGTTTTCCGCCTCCTGGCTGGGGGAGGCCGTTTCGGCCTCGGCTTCGCTCTCGTCGAGCAGGGGGAGCTGGGCACGCGCCCGTTCCAGCGAGCCGGTGAGCAGTTCCAGCATGTAGGCCCGTTCCTGTTCCTGGAAGTGATGACTCAGGGCGTCGGCCCGTTCGTAGGCCTCGATGGCGACATCCCAGGCCTCCCTGGCGTGGTTGAGCAGCCCGCGCAGATAATGGGTGAAGGGGTTGTCCTGATTGCCCGCCAGGGAGATGTCCACCCAGGTCTCGGCATTTTCCAGGTTGTCCTGATCGATGTAGAAGGCCGCCAGCTTCTGGGCCACCTGCCAGCCGGTCACCTTGCGCTGGTTGCGGTGTTCCTCCAGCAGGAACCGTTCCGCCTCGCCGATCTGGCCGGCGTCCACCAGCCATTCGGCATAGCGGGCGATCCAGTAGTCGATCAAGAGGAAGGGGTCGTCCCGGTCGCCGCTGAGCATCCGGTTCAAAAGGGTCAGGGCGGTGTTCAACTCCCCCTCGCGGTGGTAGGCTGCCGCCAGTTCGGCCAGCGCCAGGGGGGCGCACTGTTCCGCCGGGATCTTGTCGAGTTCTTCCAGCCCCAGGTTCTGGAGGATGCGTGTGGTGGCCATGGCCCGCATCATGTGGGTCGGCGAGCCGATTTTCCAGATCACCGCATCCTCGTTGTCGATGTGGCACTGCTTGAATTTCTTGCCGGAGCCGCAGGGACAGGGGTCGTTGCGTCCGATCTTCGGCGGTGGCACCACCTTGGCCGGTTTGGCGGCGAAGCCTTGTTCCGGCTGCGGGGTCATGGCCATCAGCCGCTCGGCGAAGTAGCGGTACCAGTGGAGGAAGGGGCTGGCTGCGACATCCGGGTCATCCGCCAACCATTCGGTGAGCGCCTCGAGATTGTTCAGCAAGGCGGCCTGAACCAAGGCTTCGACGTAAGTTTCGGGTTGATTGAGATTTTTGGGTGAGCCCACGGCCACAGCTCCTTAATGGTTGATGGAAGAGTCATGATCTCTTTTAATTTACCCGACAATACGCGCCAACACCAGTCCGGACGGTGAGAAAAATCACGCAAAAGAAATTGACGGCACTGGCGGAAAACTGCTATGGAATCCGCATGAACCCGGCAACCCCACCACCCTCTCTTGGCCAGATCAGGATTTGCGACATGACCTTGCGTACCCGTTTCGCCCCTTCGCCGACCGGCTTCCTGCATATCGGCGGCGCCCGTACCGCCCTTTTCTGCCGTCTGCACACCCGCCGGCACGGGGGGGTGTTCGTTCTGCGCATCGAGGATACCGATCAGGAACGCTCCACCCCGGAGGCGGTGGCGGTCATCCTGGAGGGATTGCACTGGCTGGGACTCGATCCGGATGAGGGGCCGTTTTTCCAGTCCGACAACACGGAACTCTATCGGGCAGCGGCCCGGCGCATGGTCGAGGAGGGGACGGCCTATCCCTGCGCCTGCTCGAAGGAGACCCTGGACGAGATGCGCGAGCAGCAGCGCTTGCGGGGCGAAAAACCACGTTACGACGGACGCTGCCGCAACCGGACCACCCCCATCGGCGACCAGCCGCACGTGATCCGCTTCAAGACCCCGTCGGAGGGGGAGACGGTCTGGGAGGACAGGATCCAGGGGACCATCCGCATCGACAACGCCGAGTTGGACGACCTGATCCTGATCCGTTCCGACGGTTCGCCCACCTACAACCTGGCCGTGGCCGTGGACGATCATCACATGGGGATCACCCTGGTGCTGCGCGGCGAGGATCACGTCAGCAACACCCCGCGGCAGATTCACATCTTTCGCGCCCTGGGGTGGGAGGTCCCGGAATATGCCCACATGCCCCTGCTGCACGGCGCGGACGGGGCCAAGCTCTCCAAGCGGCACGGGGCGGTTTCGGTGCTCCAGTACCGGGAGGACGGTTTTCTCCCCGCCGCCCTCAACAACTATCTGGCCCGCCTGGGGTGGTCCCACGGCGAGCAGGAGATCTTCACCATGCCGGAGCTGGAAACCTGGTTCGACATCGGTGACCTGGGCCGTTCCGCTGCGATCTTCGACATGAACAAGCTGTTGTGGATCAACGGTCATCACATCCGCGCCGCCGCGCCGGAACAGCTGGTCCCGGAGTTGGCCCGTCAGCTTGGCCGGCTGGGCATCGATCCCGTACCCGCCCCGGAGCGGCTGGCCGCGATCCTGCCCGAATTCCAGCCCCGTGCCGCCACCATGGTGGAGATGGCGCAAAAGTGTCGTTTTTTGTTCGTCGATTCGGTGCTGCCTTACGAGGAGAAGGCGGCGCGCAAGCATCTCACCGCAGCGGCGCTCGAGCCGCTGCTCGGCCTGGCCCGTCATCTGGAAGGGGTGTCCGACTGGTCGCCGCCGCAGATCGATGCGGCGTTCCAACAAACCTTGCAGGCGTTCGGCCTGACCATGGGGCAACTCGCCCAACCCCTGCGGGTGGTCCTGACCGGTTCGGCGGCCTCGCCCGGCATCATCGAGACCCTGCACATGCTCGGCAGGGAGAAGACCCTTGGGCGTTTGCGCGAGGGGGCGGACCATTTGCGGGGGGAGAGGGTGTGAGGGCGCTGGGCTGCGACGTTGACCCCCGCATCCCGTCGTGCCATACTAAAAACCTGTCCGCATCGAAAAGAAAATCCGCTTGTCCGTTCATGCCGCTGTCCACACGAGGAGAATCGACATGCCACGTTGGCTGCTCTCTTTGACCCTGGTCGGCTGGATGGGAATTCCGTCTGCCGTTCTGGCGGACGCCGGTTCGAGCGCGGGCGTGGGGTCCCTGATCGGCCCCTTCGTCGGCGGACTGCTCGGTCACGCCAGCGGCAACGAACGGGAAAAAGAGAGTTACCTGGTGATCCACAACGCCCTGGAGTACGGCCCCTCCCAGACCGAGGTCACCTGGGTCAACCCGGACAACCGTGTCTCCTATATGGTCACCCCGCAGCCCGCCCGGATGGTACAGGGGCGCATCTGCCGCGAGGTCAACATCCAGGCCATCCTCGATGGCAACCAGGAGACCTTTGCCGGCCTGACCTGCCGTTACGACAACGGCCAGTGGCGCCTGGTGGATCGCTATCTCCCCCCTGGCCAGGTGGTCGTCCCCCGCCCGGCGACCCGCTATATGGTGCCGGTTCCGGTCTATCCGGCACCCGGTGTGGTCATTTACGAGAGCTTAGGACCTCGTCACGACTATCGCAACTACCCAAGATGGAACCGCAATTGGGGGCACGACTGGCGCTATCGGTACTGACCGTGCGCCGGGGCACTGGGCTACCTTTTTCGGCTTGACGGCGCAGACAGGGTATGGTATAAAAAAAAGCTGATGGCGGATCGTCTAATGGCAGGATAGAGGATTCTGACTCCTCCAGTCTAGGTTCGAGTCCTAGTCCGCCAGCCAACTCCTCTCTTCTTGCCTCCTGCGGCGCTCATGGGCGAACGAATCACCAACCTCCTCCTCGAATGGATGGGTCAACTCGATTATTTTGCCATTTTTGTCTTGATGGCCATGGAGAGTTCCATCTTTCCCGTCCCATCCGAACTCGTCATGATCCCCGCCGGGTATCTGGTCTCCACCGGCAAGCTGGGCTGGACCGGTTCGGTGGTCGCCTCCAGCCTGGGCAGCATCGCCGGGTCCCTGGGCAGCTACTACCTCGCCCTCTGGCTGGGCACGCCCATTATCCTGCGCTTCGGGCGCTATTTCCTCATCACCGAAAAACACCTCCAACAAACCGAAACCTTTTTCGCCCGCCACGGCGAAATCTCCATCTTCACCGGTCGCTTCTTTCCCGGCATCCGGCACCTCATCTCCATGCCCGCCGGCCTGGGGCGCATGCGCATTGCGCCATTTCTTCTCTATACCTTTGCCGGCGCCACCCTCTGGAACATCATCCTCCTGGTCTTCGGCTACCTGATCGGCGAAAACCAGGAGTGGGTCAAACGCAATACCCTGTGGGTGGTCCTGGCCGCAGTGGTGTTCGCCATCCTGGTCATCGGGGGCTACCTGCTCTGGCAAAAAAGGCGCAAACAGACGGCCTGACCAACCCGGTCAGCCCCGCCGTTCCTCCGCCACGCGGCTCAACAGATCCAGCAGATACCGCTTCTTGATCGGTTTGGTCACATGCATGTCGCAACCCGCGTCCATGCTGTGCTTGGCCTCCCCCTCCAGGGCGTGGGCCGTGAAGGCGATGATGCACAGCGGCCCCCGCCCTGTTGCCCGTTCCCACTCCCGTATCCGACGGGTGGCAGTGTAGCCGTCCATCACCGGCATCTGAACGTCCATCAAAATCAGATCGAATGTCGCCTCCTGCACCCTGCGCTCCGCCTCCGCGCCATTCTCGACCACCTCCAGGGAGTGGCCGCTTTGCTTCAGAAAGGCCCGGACCAGGGCCTGGTTGTCCGGGCAATCCTCCGCAAGCAGAATCCGCAAGGGGTGGACCTGCGGCGTGGCCGGTGCGCTGGAGACCGGCGGGGCAGGAGGTGCTGCGGGCCGCAACGGCAGCAGCACCTGAAACAGACTCCCCCGACCCGGCAGACTGTCCGCCTGAATCGTCCCCCCCATCAGTTCCACCAGACGGCGGGTGATGGCCAGGCCCAGCCCGGTCCCGCCATGGCGGCGGGCAGGACCGCTGTCAATCTGGGTGAACTCCTCGAAAATCATCTCCAGGTGTTTCCGTTCCATGCCGATGCCACTGTCCGTCACGATCAGCCGCAACCGATCCGGTACGTCGTGCGCCTTTTCGCAACGGAGCGTGATGGTGCCGCGTTCGGTGAACTTGATGGCATTGCCGAGCAGATTGATCAGAATCTGCCGGACCCGCAGCGGGTCGAGCAACACCCATTCGGGCAGGGCCGGGTCCAGATGATGGCCGAGTTCCAGCCCCTTGCGGGTCGCGTTTCCTTCCATCAGGGTATGCACTTCCCGGAGCAGATCCCGCAGTCGAACCGGCAGGTTCTCCACGCTCAGATGGCCCGCATCGATCTTGGCCAGATCCAGAACCGGATTGATCAACTCCAATAAGGTATTGCCGGCATTCTGCATCCGCTCGACATAATGCTGCTGTTCTTCGTTCAAGGGGGTTTCCAGCAACAGATCGCCGGAGCCGATGACAATGTTGACAGGCGTGCGGATCTCGTGACTCATGGTGGCCAGAAACACATTCTTCGCCCGGTTGGCCGCCTCCGCCTGCTCCTTGGCGAGCGCGATGGCATCCCACTGCTGCCGGAAGCGCCGGAAGGCCAGGACAATGCCTGCGCTGCCCAACAGCCAGATGGCGCCATGGGAGAGCCAGATGGCCCGGAGGTTGATCGTGGCCAACTCCCGATAGGGCGTCATGGGCACCGCCACCCCAACCCCGCCGCGCACGTCTCCCTCCCGGTAGCCCTGATGCTCGTGACACTTGACGCATCCCGACCGGGTGACCAGGGGTTGCATCATGCGCAGGATTTTTTCTCCGTTTTGGTCGATGATTTCGACCGCTTCCTCCACGCCGCGTTCAAAGGAGAGCAGGGCGTCACGTTCCCATGCGTCCGGAACATTCACCGGGTTGAGGGGGTTGAGGCTGGTGATGCGTCCCTGGATGCCGTAGAGTTCGTGGAACTCGTGCATGACCTGGCGCAGCATGAAGGCCGGATTCATCAGGGTCAGTTGGCGACCGGAGGGGGTGGTGATGTCTCGTTCCGGGACGTGCGCCAGGTGGGGATTGGGTTGGGTGCGCTCCGAGACCGGAACATAAACCCCGCCATGGGCGGTCGCCCAAAGCCGGATGGCGACATCCTTGTTGAAATTGGCCCGGGCAATCCCGAGCACGAGCCTTTCGGTATGCCGGTGTTCGTGGCGGACGTTCCAGGCAAGCGAACTCGCCAGCAGCGCGCTCCAGATGGCCAGAGCCAGCGCGAAACCTCTCGTCAGCCAGCGCGGAAGTTCTCTTGCAAAGCGCTCCATGGCGGTCTCCCCCCCTTCTCATGTTGCTTTACATGCCAAAAATGGCACAACCGTTCCTCTCGTCAAGGCGTGCCGGTGCGTGGCCGGATGACGCGCGCCCTGGCCATGATCCTCTCTCCGACGGCCCCCATGACGATTTCGGCCAGCAGCCGGTTGCCGGAACCGGCCACATGGTGATCGTCCAGATAGACGGTCTCCGGCGTCCGGATGGCGTGGGAGAGGTCGAAAAAGTCGTCGTCCTTGCCGAAGCGCTGCCGAAAGGCCTCGTACACCGCCCGTTCGAACAGGACATGCCGCTGGTCGCTCCATTGCGGTGAATCCTTTTCCCGCGCAGACAGGGACTCCTTGGTGAACAGGGTCGGTTGCAGCAGGAACAATGGCAGATAATGAAACTCCCTGGCCAGCGCCTCAATGATGCGTTTGTTCTGGGCATACCAGTCGGTCACGCGGCGGGCCTGCTGGATCTCCCGTTCGTTCAGGGCGGTGATCCGCTCCGGTTGGGCATGTTCCTGGCGGCGTTCCCGGATGATCGTGATACATTTGACAAAATAAAGGTTATTGAGCCAGCGCTCAAAGGATTTGCGGATCGCCACACGCCAGTTGGTGAAGGTGCCCGGTGTCCAGGCCTTGAATTTCTCGTGGGGGACCATGAGGGGATGATTTTCGAGTTTTCTGTCCAGGACGCTCAAGCCGGCGATGGCCTCGTTGACGCCGTCGTAAAAGAGGTAGATGTCGAACGGGTCGGCAGCGAGACGTTCCAGCAGGATGATCAACTCCTGGGTATTCTGGTAGCCGCCCACCCCGAGATTTTTCACCCGGTAGTTGAATTGTGGATCCGCAGCGTTGAGCAGCCTGCCGAAATGGGAGGCCAGGGTCTGATCGTCCGCCTCGGCGCCGATTCCCCACATGGTGGAGCCGCCCAGCAAGGCCACCTTGATGACCGGAAGGTCGCCGGGTTTGAGATACTGGACCGTCTGCCGGAACCCTTCGGCGTCGGTGGACATGGCCTTGCCGGGATGGGAGCTTTTGGGCCGGTAGTGACGGTAGAAATCGAATTCGAGGTTGGCGTTGGTCTGGTGTTGATCCGCCAGCACCTGATCCAGGTTCACGCCCGGATAGAGGTCGGCTGCGTTGGCGAGAATTTCGGCCCAGTCGCGTTTCTGGTAGAGCAGGTGTTGATGGATGAAGTAGGCACCGACCTCCAGCATGACGGCGCTGATGCCGACGATGATCAGCCAGACGAACCCTTTTTTCATCCATGTGAACATGGCGTCCTCAATCCGGCACGAAGCGGTCGGTATGGTTGGTGATGGCCAGTTCCGGGTCTTGATCCTCCTTGACGAGAAAGCAGTTGCCCACCGCCAGGGTCTCGATGCCGGTGCCCATGAAGCAGCGGAAGGCGTCTTCCGGCGCGCCGACGATCGGTTCGCCGCGCACGTTGAAGCTGGTGTTGACGATCACCGGGCAGCCGGTTTTTTCGTGGAAGGCGCGGATCAGGGCGTGGTAGCGGGGATTGGTGTCGGCATGCACGGTCTGGACCCGGGCCGAATAATCCACATGGGTGACCGCCGGAATGGAGGAGCGCGGCACGTTGAGCTTGGCGATGCCGAACAGGGCCTGTTCTGCCGGGGTCATGGCGCGGCGGTGTTCGGGTCGGACCTCGGCCACCAGGAGCATGTAGGGGCTTTCCCGGTCCAGGTCGAACCAGGCAGCGGCCTCCTCGGCCAGGACCGAGGGGGCGAACGGACGGAACGACTCCCGGAATTTGACCTTCAGGTTGAGCAGCGACTGCATGGTCGGGGAGCGGGGGTCGCCGAGGATGGAGCGGCCTCCGAGGGCGCGCGGACCGAACTCCATGCGTCCCTGGAACCAGCCGAGCGCCTTTTCTTGGGTCAGCGCATCGACGCAGGCGTTGCGCAGCGCCTCGTCGTCGAGCACGGTGAAGCGTGCCCCCACGGCCCGCAGGCGGCGTTCGATCTCCTCCTGGGAGAAGGCCGGGCCGAGATAGGAGCCGCGCATGGCGTCGCGGCCCGGCGTGACGCTGCGGGGTTGCCCCAGATGCCAGTGGGCGGCTGCCAGGGCCGCACCCAGCGCCCCGCCGGCATCCCCGGCGGCGGGCTGGATCCAGATGTGGTCGAACAGGCCGGTGCGCAACAGTTTGCCGTTGGCCACGCAGTTGAGCGCCACCCCCCCGGCCAGGCAGAGGTTGCGCATGCCGGTCTCTTTGGCCAGGGCACGGGCCAGGCCCACGACCACCTCTTCGGTGACCACCTGGATCGAGGCGGCCAGATCCATGTGGCGTTGTTCCAGTGGTTCCTCCGGGCGGCGCGCCGGCCCGCCGAACAGGGCGTCGAAGCGGGCGTTGGTCATGGTCAGCCCGGTGCAGTAGTCGAAGTAATCGAGATCGAGGCGAAAGGTGCCGTCTTCCTTGATGTCGATCAGGTGTTGGCGGATCGGGTCCACGTAGCGCGGTTCGCCGTAGGGGGCCAGGCCCATCAGCTTGTACTCGCCGGAGTTGACCCGGAAGCCGGTGTAATAGGTGAAGGCCGAATAGAGCAGCCCCAGGGAGTGGGGGAAGTGGATCTCCCGGAGGAGTTCCAGGTGCGCCCCCCGTCCGATGCCGGCGGAGGTGGTGGTCCATTCTCCCACGCCGTCCATGGTCAGCACCAGGGCCTCCTCGAAGGGGGAGGGATAGAAGGCGCTGGCCGCGTGGGCCTGATGATGCTCGGTGAACAGCAGGCGGGCCGGGTCGAAGGCCGGATCGATGCGTTGCAGTTCCTGGGCGAGCAGGCGTTTCTGGAACAGTTTTTCCTTGATCCAGACCATGATGGCCATGCGGAACGAGGTGAAGCCGCGCGGGGCGAAGGCGAGATAGGTCTCCAGCAGCCGTTCGAACTTGAGGAAGGGCTTGTCGTAGAAGACCACGCGCTCCACCCCGGAGAGGGACAACCCCGCCTCGGCCAGGCAGTAGTCGATGGCGTGCCTGGGAAAGGCGGGGTCGTGTTTGTTGCGGGTGAACCGTTCTTCCTGGGCTGCGGCGACGATGACGCCATCGTTGATCAGAGCGGCGGCGCTATCGTGATAGTAGGCCGAAATGCCGAGGATATGCATGGCCGGATCCGGGCGTTCTAAAAGAGGGTGTAGATGAATGGCGCCACAGCCGATCCCTGGGAAAGCACGATCAGCCCGCCCAGCAGCAGGAGCACGATCAGGATCGGCAGCAGCCAGTATTTCTTGCGAATCCGCAGAAAGGCCCAGAATTCAGAGAGGAAGGACATGGATCGGCTCCTGGTGGGGTGTGGTGCATTCAGAATTGGAAGGGCATGGTATCGGGCAAGGGTCCCGCCGGATCGCGGACGATCCAATAGCTCCTTGCGGCGGGATCCTTTTTCAGCCGCAAGGGATCCTTGCCGAGCATGCGCATCAGCAGGGCGATGGGGGTGACCACGGCGAAAAACACCACGGCCATCACCGCCGGGGAGACGAGCCGGTGCAGCAAGGCACCGAATCGTCCCCAGAGCCGGTTCAAGGGTTTCAGAAGCGAGGGCTTGAGCAGCGCAACCGCCAGAAAAAGCGCTCCCGCCGCGATCGCCCATAGGCGCCATGGCTGGCCATGCCACAGGGGCCAGACCCCGATCACGGCGAAAAAGGCGGCGAACACCAGGCCGAAGCTGCGTTCCGTGGCCCGGTATTCCTCCTCCCGGAGGGGCGGCGGTGCGGAGACCATGGGAGGGTCAGCCCAGCGCTGCCAGCACAGCGGCGTAATCGGGTTCCTGGACGATTTCCGGGACCTGCTGGGTATAGGTCACCCGTCCGGACTCGTCCAGAACCACCACGGCGCGGGCCAGCAGTCCGGCCAGGGGGCCATCCACGATCCGCACCCCGTAGGCCTCGCCGAAGCCCCGTTGCCGCAACTCGGAGACCGACATTACGTCATCCAGCCCCTCGGCCCCGCAGAACCGTTTGTGGGCGAAGGGGAGATCCAGCGAGACGCACAACACCACCGTGTTGGGACGTTTGGCCGCATCCTGGTTGAAGTAGCGCACCGAGGCCGCGCACACCGGGGTGTCGATGCTGGGAAAGATGTTGATCACCACCCGTTTGCCCGCCAGATTGGCCAGGGTGATGTCGCTCAGATCCACCTTGGTGAGGATAAAATCGGGCGCCTGGGAGCCTGCGGGCGGGAGTTCGCCGCAGGTGTGAATCGGATTGCCTTTCAGGGTGATGCTGCTCATGTTGTTCTCCGGATGTTGCGGTTGTCAGGATTTGGTGAAGGGAACCAGACAGCTTTTTGCCATCAATTCATCGGTCAGAACCCGGACATTTTCCGAGTAGTCCACCGGGATATCGATCACATGGACGCCGCCGGCGGCAAAGCAGGCGGTCATCAGGGGGATCAGTTCGCCGGCGCGGCGCAGTCGGTGGCCGTGCGCCCCGTAGCTTTGCGCATAGAGGACGAAATCCGGATTTTTGAAACCCAGGCCGAAATCGACCAGGCCCATGCTCTCCTGTTTCCAGCGGATCATGCCGTAGCCGTCGTCCCGCAGGATGAGGATCACCAGGTCCTGTTGCAGGCGCACGGCGGTTTCCAGTTCCTGGGAATTCATCATGAATCCGCCGTCGCCGCATACCGCCACCACCTTGCGGTCCGGATGAACCAGCTTGGCCGCCATGGCCGAGGGGAGACCGGTCCCCATGCTGGCCAGGGCGTTGTCCAACAGGACGGTGTTTTGTTGATGGGCCGGATAGTTGCGGGCGACCCAGAGTTTGTACATGCCGTTGTCCAGGGCCAGGATGCCGTCATCGGGCATCACGCGCCGCAGATCCGCCACCAGGCGTTGCGGCAGGACCGGGAAGTTGTCCGCGTCGCTGCGCTGCCGGACATGCCGGGCATGATCCTCGCCCACGCGATGGAAATAGCGAAAATCCCATGCGGGGGAGGGGGTGATGAGATGGGTCAGGACATCGATGCCGCGGGCGATATCGCCCACCACCTCCAGTTCCGGGAAGTAGACATCGTCGATCTGGGCCGAAGTGAAATTGACGTGGATCACTGCAGCCGTCCCGCCGTGTCCCATGATGGCAGGGGGCTTTTCCGTGACATCGTGGCCCACGCACAAGATGAGATCGGCCTGGTCGATGGCGCAATGGAGATAATCCCCGTCGGTGAGGGCAGCGGTACCCAGGTATTCCGGACGCCGTTCGTCCACCACCCCCTTGCCCATCTGGGTGGAGACGAAGGGCATGCGGGTCTTTTCGATCAGGGCGGTCAGGCTGCGGGAGACCTGCTTGCGGTTGGCCCCGGCGGCGATCAGCACCAGGGGGGATTTCGCCTGCTGGATGCGGTCCACCGCCGCGCGGATCGCCACCGGATCGGGGGCCGCGCGCTGGGTGACGATCTTGCGCAAAGGGGAGGCATCGGTATGCTCGCGGGCGATGTCCTCCGGCAGTTCCAGGTGGACGGCCCCGGGGCGTTCCTCCTCGGCCCGCCGGAACGCCTCCCGCACCAGGGAGGGGATCTTGCCGGCGGCGGGAATCTGCTCGGCCAGCTTGGTGATCGGTCGCATGGTCCCCACCACGTCCAGAATCTGGAAGCGTCCCTGTTTGCTCTTTTTGATCGGCTTCTGTCCGGTGATGGCCACCAGCGGCATTCCGCCCAGTTGGGCATAGGCCACTCCGGTGATCAGATTGGTCGCCCCCGGACCCAAGGTCGCCAGACAGACCCCCGCCTTGCCCGTCAGCCTGCCGAAGGTGGCGGCCATGAAGGCCGCCGCCTGCTCGTGACGGGTGAGCACCAACTTGATGGACGAGGTGCGCAGCGATTCCAGCAGGTCGAGGTTCTCCTCGCCCGGAACGCCGAAAATCCGCTCCACCCCTTCGGCCTCCAGACACTGCACGAACAGATCGGAGGCCTTGACGCCCCGGTTGACGGTCTGCTTGGACATGACATTCCCTTTTAATGGATTCGATCCCATGGTGTGTCCCCCGGAAAACATGATAAACTGTTCCGGCCATGAAAGCGATACCTCTTTTGCCAGTCACCCTGGCCATCACCGGCGCCTCCGGCGCCCGTTACGGTTTGCGGCTGCTCGAACGCCTGCTCGGGCAGGGCCGCAGCGTCGATCTCCTCCTTTCGGACGCGGGCCGTGTCGTCATCGCCCAGGAGTGCGGCCTGACCTTGACCGGCGACGGCCAGCAGGTGGCGCGGGCCATCGGCGCGTATTGCGCCACCTTGCCGGAGGCGGCCATTGATGCCCTGACCCATCATGCCCTGCGCGACTGGGACGCCCCCATGGCCTCCGGCTCCCGGGGGGCGCGCGCCATGGTGATCTGCCCCTGCTCCATGGGCACCCTGGCCGCCGTGGCCGGGGGACTCTCCGACAACCTCATCGAACGGGCGGCGGACGTGGCCCTCAAGGAGCGCTGGCCCCTGATTCTGGTGCCGCGCGAAACCCCGCTGTCGGTCATCCACCTGGAAAACATGCTCCGCCTGGCCAGAAGCGGGGCCGTGATCCTCCCCGCCGCCCCCGGTTTCTATCAGGGCGCCTCCACCCTGGACCACCTGATCGATTTTCTGGTGGAGCGCATTCTGGACCGTCTGGCCGGAGGATTCTGAGGCGGGATTTATTTTGCTTGCATTGCCGTGTCCTGGCGTGTTTATATTGATATATAGAATTTTTTTCTGCGCATGCATTCATTGATGGATGAAAGGTCGTTCATGTCTTGATGAACAAAAGATCCCTCATCGTCCTCACGCTCTTTTCGTTCGGCGCCCTCTGTTCGTTGCTGCTCGCATGGGGGATGCAGCAGCTGATTGTTTTGTCATCGCAAAAGCAGTTCGTCAAGGATGCCTCCAACTATGCCAACTCCCTCGAACTGGGATTGGCCCGGCGCATGGACGATCTGAAGGCCGTGCAGGGGCTGTTCGAGGTTTCCGGAACGGTGGATCGGCAGGCGTATTTTCAATTCATCGAACGTATCCTCGAGTACAAGGACCGCGCCTTTGCCGTGCAATGGCTGCCGCGCCGCCGGGATGTCCCGGCAAATGCGTTGGGTTTGGACGGCTTCGCCCTCGGCTTCTCCTTTCCCGCCATGGAGGCCTTGTACCCCATGAGTCCGGACGAGGAGATCCGGGAAACCCTTTCCGGGGCCATTCGTCAGATGCAGGAAGATGGCCAGCCGCGGGTCATGGTGCATACCCATGCCGACAGCGCGGGGGACGACCACCATCCCTATGACCTGGATATCCTCCTGCCGGTTGTCCGGGACCGGGAGTTGATCGGCCTGGTGCGCGGGCGGGCCGAGATCTGGTTCATCCTGGAACATTACCTCCAGCAGGCCTTCCCGAATCCCTCCGGGATCGATATCCTCCTGTTCGGCAACCTGGACAACGGGCGGCGACAGGTCATCTACAGGCACTTCTCCCGCATGCGTCCCGTGCTTCCGGACGAGGATGCATTGAACGAACCCGCCCTGCGCGGCCAGGCGCATTTTTCCAAATTGTTGCGGTTGGGTCATCGGGAGTTCCACCTGATGATGCTCCCCTGGAGCCTCGCCGACTACTCCCGTTTTCAGCAATGGTATCCGTTCGCCATCCTGGCGCTGGGCATGCTCGTGACCATCGTCAGCACTTTTTCTCTGCACCATTATTTGCGCAATGCCTTGCGGTTGCGCAGGCTGGCCGAGGAGCGGGTCGCGGCGTTGCAGGAGAGTCAGAGCCATTTTCAGCAATTGAAGGAGAGCGAGCAGCGGTACCGGTCGGTCACCGAATCGGCCCAGGACGGGATCGTCATCTTCGATACGCAGCGGATCGTGCATGCCTGGAACAAGGGTGCGCAACTCATCTTCGGCCATGGACCGGAGGAGATGATCGGTCGCCCCATCACAGAGGTGATCCCGGAGGAAGGGCAGGAGGCGCTCCCCTGCGTCACGCGCAAGGAGCGCACCGGACGGCGCAAGGACGGCGCCACGGTGCCGCTGGAGATGACCGGCGCGGCCTGGATGGCGGGGGATCGGCGCTTTTTCACCTGCATCATTCGCGATGTTTCGGGCTGGAAGCGTCTGTTGCACGAACTCCAGTTGGCCAGGGAGACCGAAGCCAGGGCCAATCAGGCCAAGAGCGTCTTTTTGGCCACCATGAGCCATGAGATCCGTACCCCTCTCAACGGCATTCTGGGTATGACCGAACTGCTGACGACCTCGCCTTTGCTTCCGGAGCAGCGGGAGCAGTTGCGGGTGATTGCGGAGTCAGGCAAGAATTTATTGTTTATTATCAATAATATCCTTGATTTTTCCAAGATCGAGGCCGGCAAGCTGGAACTGGAGGAGGTGGACTTCGAACTCCATCCCCTGGTGGATACCCTGGCGGCGATGTTCGGGGAACTGGCGCGTCAGAAGGGCCTGACACTGGAAAAGCGGCTCATGCCCGGCACCCTGCGCCGGGTGCGGGGGGATCCTCACCGGTTGAATCAGATCCTGACCAACCTGCTGGGCAATGCCGTCAAGTTCACTGCCACCGGTGGGGTGGTCCTGGAGGTGGAGACCCGCATGGATGGCGAACGCCACGAATTGCGTCTGGAAGTGCGCGACACCGGGGTGGGCATGGCGCCGGAACGGATCGCCTTTCTGTTTCAGCCCTTCACCCAGGCGGACAGCACCACCACCCGCCGTTTCGGCGGGACCGGACTGGGCCTCTCCATCACCAGGCGCTTGACCGAGTTGATGGGCGGAACCATTCAGGTGACCAGCCAGCCGGGCCAGGGGAGCACGTTTTGTCTGCGGATTCCCTTTGCATTGCCGAAAGGGCCAATGGATCTCCTCCCGGCGCCGGTCACCGTGCCGACCGGGCAGGTCCGCAATGCCCGTGTGCTCCTGGTGGAGGACGATCCCCTCAATCAGGTGGTGCTGAAGGGGATGCTGACCCGCTGCGGCGTGACGGTCAGCGTGGCCGTCAATGGCGAGGAGGCGCTGGCAATGCTGGAAAACGACCGCTTCGAGATGGTGTTCATGGATTGCCACATGCCCGTGCTGGATGGCCCCTCCGCCGCCTCCCGCTGGCGCGCCAGGGAGCGGGAACTGGGTCGTCCCGTCCTGCCGGTGATCGCCCTGACCGCACTGGCCACCGCCACGGATCGGGATGCCTGCCTGCGGGCCGGGATGTCGGATTTTCTCGGCAAACCCGCCACCCTCGCCCAACTGGAGGAGACCTTGCGGGCATGGCTGCCGGAGGTTCCCACGGCCCGTCTTTGATGCTACACTGCAACGAAAGCGGCATCCCCAAGGATGCGATCTTCGATTGGCGCGAACGGGCATGGTCATGAAAAAAGTGGAAGTATTGGCACCGGCGGGCAATCTCCCGTCGCTCAGGGCTGCGGTGGACAACGGCGCCGACGCGGTCTATTTCGGGTTTCGCGACGCCACCAACGCCCGCAACTTCGAGGGGCTGAATTTCACCGAAAGCGAGGCGGCTCAAGGGATCGCCTATGCCCGGAGGCACGGGGCGAAGGCCAATGTGGTGCTCAACACCTTTCCCAAGGTGGATGACCCCGGCCCCTGGTATCATGCGGTGGATGTGGCCGCCCGCCTGGGGGCCGACGCCATCATCCTGGCCAACCTCGCGGTGATGAAATACTGCAAGGAGCGCCATCCCCAACTCCCCATTCACCTGTCGGTGCAGGCATCGGCCAGCAATGCCGAGGCGATTCGGTTCTTTCAGCGTCATTTTCAGATCCGCCGGGTGATCCTGCCCAGGGTGCTGACCGCGCCGGAAATCCGGCAACTGCACGCGCAAGTCGATGTGGAACTGGAGGTGTTCGCCTTCGGCGGCTTGTGCGTCATGGCGGAAGGGCGCTGTCATCTCTCCTCGTTCGTCACCGGGGTCTCCCCCAACATCGAGGGGGTCTGTTCCCCGGCGCGGGCGGTGCGCTTCGAAAACCACGGGGAGAAGCTGCGCACCCGCCTGGGCGGCGTCCTGATCGCCGAGTACGATCAGGGCCAGGAGGCGGCCTATCCCACCATCTGCAAGGGGTGTTTCCAGGCCAACGACCGGGTCTATCACGTCATGGAGGAGCCGGGTTCCCTCAATATCCTGGAAATTCTGCCCCAGGTCATCGACGCCGGAGTCGCCTCCCTCAAGATCGAGGGCCGCCAGCGCACCAAGTCCTATGTGGGGACCGTCACGCGGATCCTGCGCCAGGCGGTGGACGCCTATTACGCGGACCCGTCCGCCTATCGGGCCAAGGGGAGCTGGCAGCGCGCCCTGAACGCCACCTCCGAGGGGACCACCCACACCCTCGGCACCTACGAAGAGAGTTGGCAATAATGAAGATTTCCATCGGTCCCGTCCTGTTCGAGTGGGGCAAGGCGGCCTTGCGGGATTTTCATCGCCGCATGGCCTTCGAGACCCCCGCCGACGTGATCCACCTGGGCGAGGTGGTCTGTTCCAAGCGGCTCCATTTCACCCCGGACGAATTGACCACCCTGGCGCAGGAACTGCTCCCTTCCGGCAAGGAGATCGTGATTTCCACGCTGGGACTGGTGATGGACGACGAGGAACAGGCGGAGTTGCGCGGCTTCGTGGCGAGGGCGGCGGAGCTTGGGGTGCGCATCGAGGCCAACGACATGGCCGGCATCGGTCTCGGCGAGGGGCATCGCCTGGTGGCCGGACCGCATGTCAACGTTTACAATGCCGAGACCCTGGCCTTCCTGCGGGAGGTCGGGGTGGAGCGGGTGGTGTTTCCGGTGGAGCTTTCCGGCGAGGCCATCGCCGGGATCATCCGTGCCGAACGGGCGCATCCGGTGGAATTCGAGGTGTTTGCCCATGGTCGCCTGCCGTTGACCTTCTCCGCCCGCTGCTATACCGCTCGCGCCTTCCGGATTTCCAAGGCCAATTGTCAATACAAGTGCGGCGATTTTCCCGACGGGATGATCACCCGCACCCAGGAGGGGGAGGGGTTGTTGTCGATCAATGGGGTGCAGACCATGTCGGAGAAGGTCCATACCCTGATCGGCGAGGTCCCCCTGCTGGCGGAGATGGGGGTGCATCTGGTGCGGCTGTCCCCGCAAAGCACCCGGATGGCGGAAATCGTCGCCGTCTGGCACGAACGCCTGACCGGGCGCATCGACGGGGCCGAGGCCCTGGCCAGGCTTCAGGAGTGCAATCACGGCGAGCCGTTCTGCAATGGTTATTTTCACGGGTTGCCCGGCATGCGGTTTCATGCCGGTTGACCGGATCGACCCTAGTTGAAAGGAGTAACAAAAAATGCAAATCGACAATGCGATTCTGGATCAGATCACCCAGAATGTCCTGGGGGTGTTCGGCAAGATGGGGGAGACCCGCGAGGAACTGAAACGCAAGATTCACGACATTGTGCGGGAAGGGGTGGAACATTTCGACCTGGTGACCCGCGAGGAGTTCGACGTGGTCAACGAACTCCTGAGCAACACCCGCATCAAGGCGGACGCCCTGGAAAAGCGGCTGAACGAACTGGAAGAGGCCCTGGCGCGGATGAGCGACAACCCGAAATAAGGAAACGCGAGCGATGAATGCCACCGTGAAACGCAAGGCCTATCTGGCCGGGAGATGGATCGATACCCCGGAAACCCTGGAGGTGATCAATCCCTATAATGGACAACTGGTCGCCAACGTGGCCCTGTGCGGCCCCAAGGAGATCGACGAGGCGCTGGATGCATCGGTGGCGGCCCTGAACCAGACCCGCCGCATGGAACCGTGGCAGCGGGCCTCGGCACTGGCTTTCGTGCGGGACCGGCTGATGGAGCGCCGCGAGGAGTTCGCGCGGGTGCTGTCCCAGGAGAACGGCAAGACCATCGGCGAATCCCGCCTGGAGTTGGATCGGGCGGCGGCCACCTTCGACATCGCGGTGGGCGAGGCCACCCGGCTTTACGGGGAGGCCTACGATCTCGGGATCAATCCCATGGGTGCGGGGCGTCGGGCGCTGGTGCGCCATTATCCGGTGGGAGTGGTGGCCGGGGTGGCGCCGTTCAATTTTCCGCTCAATCTGGCCATCCACAAGATCGCCCCGGCCATGGCCGTGGGGTGCCCGATGGTGCTGAAACCCGCCTCCAAGACCCCGGTGACGGCGTTGATGCTGGCCAGCATCATCCAGGAGTCGGGATGGCCGGTGGAGGCCTTTTCGGTGCTCCCCTGCGACCGCAAGGCCGGTCAGATGCTGGTGGAGGACGACCGGATCAAGCTGCTTTCTTTCACCGGTTCTCCTGAGGTGGGCTGGAAGATGAAACAGCAGGCGGGCCGCAAGAAGGTGGTGCTGGAATTGGGCGGCAACGCCGGTCTGATCGTGGACAAGGACGTGCGGGACTGGGATTGGCTGATCAAGCGGGCGATTCTGGGGGCGTTTTACCAGTGCGGCCAGGTGTGCATTTCGGTGCAGCGGATTTTTGTGCATCAGGAGATCATCGGCGAGTTTCGCGCCCGTTTCGTCAAGGCGGCGCGGGCGCTGCGTCCGGGGGATCCTTTGGACGAGGGCACCACCCTGGGTCCGGTGATCGACCGGGGCAATCGGGAGCGCCTGCAGAACTGGGTCCAGGAGGCCATGGACAAGGGCGCCAGCCTGCTCACCGGCAACGAGGTCCCGGCGCTGGGACAGGGGAACTGCCTGACGGCGACCATTCTGGAGGAGGTGGATCCCGGTTGTCAGGTGGTGGCGGACGAGGCATTCGGCCCGGTGGTGGTGCTTTCTGCGGTGGAGTCCATGGAGGAGGCCTTCGAGCGGGCGAACGATTCGCGTTTCGGTTTGCAGTGCGGGATTTTCACCAACGATTTCGGCATGGTGATGAAGGCCTTCGACGCGCTGGAGGTGGGCGGGGTGATCCACAACGATGTCCCGTCGCTGCGGGTTGACAGCATGCCGTATGGCGGGGTGAAGGATTCCGGTCTGGGTCGCGAAGGGGTGCGGTACGCCATGCGGGACATGCTGGAGGAGAGGGTGCTGGTGTATCGGGTGTGACGGGGAGCATCGCTCATGCTCGCCCGCGTCGATACCATCGCCCTGGACGGGATCCGGGCCATTCCGGTCGAGGTGGAGGTGGACCTGGGGCGGGGGTTGCCCATGTTGAACATGGTGGGCCTGCCGGACGGGGCGGTGCGGGAGGCCAAGGACCGGGTGCGGGCGGCGTTGAAGAACTCCGGGGTGCAGTTGCCGTCGCGGCGCATCACCATCAATCTGGCCCCGGCCCATCTGCCGAAAGAGGGAAGCGGCTACGACCTGCCCATGGCCATGGGATTGTTGGTGGCCATGGAAAAATTGCCCCAGACCGCGTTGCAGGGGCGGCTGTTTCTGGGGGAACTCTCCCTGGATGGGCGGCTCAAGCCGGTGCCCGGCTGTCTGCCCGCCGCCTTGCACGCCCGTGACCTTGGACTGCGGGAACTGATCGTGCCGGTGGGCAACGGGGTCGAGGGATCCCTGGCCGGGGTGCGGGTGGTGGCCCCGGAAAGGTTGCTGGACCTGATGCGCCATCTGACGGGAGAGACCCTGCTGGAACCGGTGCCGGATACCGACTGGAAAGGCTGGCTGGCCGCAGCCAGACCGGAGGAGGGGGGCAGGATCCGGGATCTGGCGGATGTCAAGGGCCAGGAGCATGCCCGGCGCGCGCTGGAAGTGGCGGCGGCAGGTGGACACAATCTCATCATGAGCGGCCCGCCCGGATCGGGCAAGACCTTGTTGGCCCGCTGCCTGCCCGGCATTCTGCCGCCCCTGACCCTGGAAGAGGCCCTGGAGGTGACCGCCATCCATTCGGTGGCGGGCCGTCTGGATGGGGGCCATCCCCTGGTGGGGACAAGGCCGTTTCGCACCCCGCATCATACCTCGTCGGATGTGGCCCTGATCGGCGGCGGGTCGGTGCCGCGTCCCGGCGAGGTGAGCCTGGCCCATCGCGGGGTGCTGTTTCTGGACGAGATCCCGGAGTTTGGCCGTCACGCCCTGGAGGCGTTGCGGGAGCCGCTGGAGGCCGGGGATGTGGGAATTGCCCGTGCGGCCCATTCCACCCGTTTTCCGGCCCGTTTTCAGTTGGTGTCTGCCTGCAATCCCTGTCCTTGTGGTCATTTGGGCAATCCGCAGCGGTCGTGTCGCTGTTCCCCGGCCCAGGTGGAGCGTTATGCCTCGCGTCTTTCGGGGCCGCTGCTGGACCGGATCGACCTGCACGTGGAGGTCCCGCCGGTCCCCCCCGAAACCCTGACCGCCCTGCCCGGCGGAGAGTCCTCCGGTGAGGTGCGTGCGCGGGTCATCGAGGCGCGCACGCGGCAGTTGGCCCGCAACGGCCCCGGCATGTTGAACGCGCACCTGGATGGCCGCGCCCTTGCTGCGCATACGGTTCTGGACAGCGACGGGCAGGCCCTGCTGCTGACCGCCAGTCGTCGTCTGGGTTTTTCCGCCCGCGCCCACAACCGCATCCTCCGGGTGGCTCGCACCATCGCGGACCTGGAGGGAGCCGACAACATCGGCTTCGGTCACCTCGCCGAGGCGATCCAGTTTCGGGTGGGCGGCAAGCTGCCAGGGATTTCATGAACCATGTATATTCGTTTTTTTTTCTGCCTGTTCGTCCTGTTCCCGATCTTTGCTTCGGCCCATGCCGCTGGCAACGACGACACCCGCATCGCCACCTTCCACAAGGAGGAGAAGAGAAAGTCCGGCGAGACCAGGATGGATGACATCCGCATGACGTTTCCGGTCAACGGCGGCGCAGTGCATGGGCTGCACCGCTGGGAAACCAGATTGAGCGGTCAATACGTCAGCGGGATCAAGGTCGGCGGGGAGTACAAGATCACGGGCAACTTCGCCGGCGGGGACGGCGGTGCGCTCACCGGAACCTATACCGACAAGGATGGCAAAAAATCTCCATTTACCGGCAAGTTGCATGGAGGCGGTCAAGGCGTCATCGAGCACGGGGGGGCCAGTTATCCATTGCGCTATCCCCCCTTCCAGGGGGTGTGCAACGCCGACCTGAACAGCTACGGTCAGGCCGCACGCACCCTTATCGCCAATGTCCTGCTGGAAAAGGCCTCCAAGACACTCTACGACAAGCTGGTGAACGGCCTGGAGAAGTCGTTGAGCGCAACGTTGCGCACCATCCAGGAGTGGCGCGTCGATCCCGCCCGCTATCGGCTGAATGCCCTCAGCGAGGGGGGGCGCTTCGGGGCGAAGCTGCCTGGGGACCTGCTCGACAATCTTCAGCAGGCATTCGAGAAATCGCGCCTCAACGCCGATCCGCCTGCAGGAACCATGCTGCGTTCCATGGGGGAGAACATCGGCAAAGCCTTGGGCGTGTTGCAGGTGGCCGAAGCCGCCACCAGCGGGGCCTTCAAGGAGGCAGCGCAAGTGGCCGCCATCGAGGCGATCGGCGCCTACAGCAACGCCGCCGGCATCGCCCTGGTCATCGCCCAGGCGGCCAAGGCCGACTGGGACGCCTTTGCCGAGCGGGTGCACGAACAGCAGTTCCGTCAATTCTACACCGATTTCTATTTCCAGAAGAGCAGGCTGCCCAGCGAGGCCCGCGGGCGCGTGGCGAAACGGGAACGGCTGCGCGCGTTCATGAGCGAGGCCATCGAGCGGCTCGATCTGGGCGGCAGTTATGGCGCGCCGTTCCGCAAGATGCTGGTCGATTTCGCCTACTACAAACTGGAGCGCTCCATGACCCGCGACGATTTCGCCACGACGGAAAAGAACGGTCAGCCGGTGCTCAAGACAAAACCGGCGGCCATGGTGCTGGCGGCGCTCTTCAACACCTACGAGGAGATCTACTGGCAGGACCTGGATGCCGAACGGACGCGGCGCATCGCCGAGCGCCAGGCCAGGGAGCAGCGGCGCCTGATGAGCGACGTGGATTATGCCCTCGCCAAGGCCGCCGGCGGCGATTTCCAGGCGGTTTGGAGCGATGCCAAAATCTATCAGGCCCTGGTATGCCAGATTGTCGCCGATCTGCAAGGCCGCAACCTGTTGCAGGAGGCGAAATGATGGCCAGGGGCATCGGCATCATGTTGTGGGCGGGATGGATGATTTTTATTTTTACGGGTGCTGCCCTGGCGGCAGGGGATGCCCTGGATAAGCAGGCCGTGGTTGCCGCCTACAAACAGAAAAAATACGCCGACGTGCTGCGCATGGCCACGCCCCATGCGCAGCGGGGGCACGCCTACGCACAGTTCGTGTTGGGGCTTTTGCACCAGAATGGCGAGGGGGTGCCGCAGGATTATGTCCAGGCGCTGAAATGGTTCCTCGAGGCGGCCAGGCAGGGGGATGCCAAAGCGCAGTATTCCGTGGCCCGGATCCATTTTCATGGATTCGGCACGGCCAGGGATCCGGCCAAGGCCTATCACTGGTACCGGCAGGCGGCGGAACAGGGGGATCTGGATTCCCAGGTCAATGTGGGCCGCGCGTACAGCCAGGGACTGGGGGTCGCCGAGGACAGGGAGCAGGCCCTGCTGTGGTGGCGGCGCGCCGCCGACGCGGGGCATCCCGTCGGCCAGTTCAACGTCGGCATGCATCTGCTCAAGCACGATCGCTCCAGCGCCGGGCAGATCGACGCCCTGGTCTATCTGCAACTGGCCGCAGCCAAGGAGAAGGATGCCGCCGGGAGTCTGAAAAACGCCGAGCAGGGGTTGCAGCCCAAGGAGTTGGCCGAGGCGCGGGCGCGTGTCGCGGCCTGGAAGCCCACACCACCTTGGCGCGCCCCGGCATCCGGCTCATCCGCTCCCGCTGGCGACAGCCAGTCACCTCCTCCTCCCAGGGAGCCGCGCATGACCAACGAGGAAGTGCTGTCGATCATCGAAAAGGAGTTCGTGCAATGAGGCTTTACGCCATCGGCTGAATCGGAATGATGCTCGGTTTGCGGCGTTTCCCGGCTGCTTTCAGGGCATCCAGATAGGCCTGCCACAACGCCTCCTGGTGAATCCCCAACTCGAACAGCGTCTCCCACGAGTACAGACCGCTGTCGTGTCCGTCATCGAAAACGCACTTGATCGCGTAGTGTCCCACCGGCACCAACTCCGTGATCACGACATCCTGCTTCCCATCCACCAACTGTGCCTCCGCCGGGGTGTGTCCCGCGCACTTGGCGCAGGGGCACTGCACCCGCAGAAACTCCATCGTGTAGCGGAATTTCTCTCCCGTGTCCCAGGTGACCTCCAACACGCGCTCCGCCCTTTTCTGCCGGATTTCCGTGGGGATGTGACTGCTTCCATATGACATGTCGCGTCTCTCCTTTTTTATTGCGTCGTTTGCGGAACCGTCGGGTCGCTGGCGAGTGTCTCCTCCGCCAGTGCTTCCACCTGGTGCCGTCGTTTCCGATAGCCGTTGTCCTCGAGCAGTCGCGCAATCGATCCCGGTCGAATGCGGTACGGATTCAGCACCCGCTCGATGCGTCGCGCCGACTCGGTCACCTCCTTGCGCCGCATCTCTCCCAACCCGCGGGCGATCCCCGCCACCATCGCCTCATTGTCTTCCATCCGCCCTGTGCACCCCATCACCAGGTCACACCCGGCCCGTATCGCCAGCCGCGCACGCTCCTCCAGGCTGCCTGTCAAGGCGCCCATCTCCAGGGCGTCGGAAACGATGACGCCTGGATAGTCCCATTTTTGACGCAGCAGCTTGTGCAACAGGCGCCGCGACCATGTGGCCGGGACCCCTTTGTCCACCTCGGGCAACGCCAGATGCGCCGTCATCATCCCCGGCAGATGGTTCTTCAAGGCGCGAAACGGGTTCAATTCCCATTTTTCCAGCTCCTCGAGGGTTTTGTTCACCACCGGCAGGGCGTGATGCGAATCGGCCTGCGCCGCGCCGTGACCCGGGAAATGTTTTCCGACCGCCATCACCCCGCTGCGGCGAAAGCCCAACAGCCATGACGTGGCGTTCATGATCACCTCGCCGAAATCGGATCCAAAGGCCCTTTCGCCGATCACAGGATCCGCTCCCTCCTGCCGAATGTCCAGGACCGGTGCGCAATTCACCCCGATGCCAAGGGCGCTCAACTCCTCGCCGCACAGGCGGCCCGCCGTGTACAGCAGGCGCTCCGCCCGTATGCCGTCCTGACGCGCCAACAAAGCGAAACGATACGGACTGGGATAACGGGTGAGCGGCTCCCGCAAGCGCTGCACGCGCCCTCCCTCCTGATCGATCCAGATCGTGGGTGGTTCCGGCGTCTCGCGAATCTGTTTGATCAAGGCTTCGGTTTGCGCAAGACCGGCCAGATTGCGGCCAAAAAGGATCACTCCGGATGGCCTGGCCCGCCGCAGAAAGGTTGCTTCCTCTTGCGTCAGTTCTGGCCCCTGAATTGCTATAACCAAGTGAGTTTGTTTTTTCATCAGGTGTTTTGTTCCGTCATCAATGAACATCGGGTTATGGACGCCAAACATGCAACTCGAAGCGCTGGTCTCGTTTTTAACTGATCCCGCACGGAAAAAAAAGGGGATCTTCATCCTGGCGTTGTTGACCTACTCCGGGCTGATCTATCTGCTCTCCTCCATGGAGGGGCAGCCTGGGGTGCAACTGTTCGAAAATCAAGACAAGGTCGAACACGTGATCGCCTTTGGCGCGATGGCCTGCGTGGCCTGGTGGGTCTTGCGCCTTCATCCGCTCTTCCGCAGGGCCTGGCTGTGGGCCTGGTGTTATGCCGCTGCCTACGGCGCGTTCGACGAGTGGCATCAGTTGTTCGTGCCGGGCCGTTACGCCGACCTTGCCGACTGGATGGCAGACGCCATCGGGGCGGCCCTGGCCATCTGCCTGCTGGAATATCTGCGTGCGCGCGGCAAGTTCCCGCCTGTCTCGAAAACCATCCTGCACGCCTCCTGATTCCTTCCCAGGCTAGCCCACCCGGCTCACTTCCACGCGGTTGTCGTGGAAGGCCGGGCCGCCGTCCGGGGCGACAGCGCGGGCGTGGGCCAATACATTCAATGAGATCCCCTCCGGAAATGCGTTCCCCGGTCGATTGGCCTCGCACAGGGTCAGGCCGGGACGCGTCTCCTCGGTCACCCGCGCGGTCATGGTCAGGTGCCCCTGGCCATTGAAGACCACCACCCGATCCCCATCGACGATCTGCCGCTTCCCGGCGTCCTCGGGATGGATCCACAGCCGGGGAGGACCGAGCCGGTGCGTGGCATCGTCGGTCTGGCAGAAGGTGGTGTTGAGCACCTCCATGGCGGGTGGCGCCATGAAGTCCAGGGGATAGGCCGCCGCCTCCCGCGGGTCATCCCTGCGGTTGACCGCCCAGTGATCGGGCAGGGGTGGCATTGCCGCCTGCGTCCATGCGGGCCGGAAATGAAACCTGCCGTCGGGCTGGGGAAAGCCGTCGAGAAAATGTCGTTCCCGCCAGGGCGGGGCGCAATCCAGCCAGGGGCGTTCCCAGGCTTCCGGTTCCGGCAGGCCGGAGGCGGTCAGCACCCTGCGCAGCGTCGCCTCGGCATCCAGCCGGAAGGGTTCGTCGTTGTAGCCCAGTCGTTGCGCCAGGGCATTCACCAGGTCATGGTTGCTCATGGCCTCGCCGGTGGGGGGCAGGAGCGGCCTGGCGTATTGCAGGGTGTATTGGCCGTAGGATTTGTAGAGATCCGGGTGCTCCAGAAAGGTGGTGGCAGGCAGCAGCACGTCGGCGAAACGGGCGGTGTCGGTCATCACCTGCTCATGCACCACCGTGAAGAGATCCTCCCTTGCCAGTCCGGACCAGACCCGTTGCAGATCCGGGCAGCTGCCGGCGGGATTGGCGTGGGAGACCAGCAGCGCGGCCACCGGCGGGTCGAGGTCGGGGTCGGTGAGCAGTTCCCCCAGGCGGCTCATGTCCAGCGTGCGTGGGGTCGGGCCGGGCGGCGGCGGGGGCAGGGGGGGGTCCGCCAGCCGGAAGGCCCCTCCGGTGGCGAACAGGGCGCCTCCGCCGGGTTTGCTCCAGGCCCCGGTCATGGCGGGCAGGCAGGAGACCGCGTGTACGTTGACCGCGCCGTTGTTCTGCCGGCTCATCCCCAGGCCGATGCGGATGAAGGGCGCCCGCGCCGTGCCGTACATCCGGGCGAATTCGCGGATCCGACCGGCGTCCACGCCGGTGATGGGCGCGGCCCACTCCGGCGAGCGGGCCTCCAGATGGCGTTCCACTTCGGCGTCGAAGTCGGTGTGGCGGGACAGGTAGGCGCGGTCGGCCCACCCCTGTTGCAGCAGGACGTGCATGATGGCCGTGGCCAGGGCGCCGTCCGTGCCGGGTCGCGGGGCGATGTGCAGGTCGGCCAGGCGGGCGGTGTGGTTGCGGTAGGGGTCCACCACCACCAGCGGCGCCCCTTGCCGTCTGGCCTGTTTGACGAAATTCATCAGGGTGATGTGGGTGGCCGCCGCGTTGATCCCCCACAAAATCGGCAGATCGCTCTCGCCCAGTTCGGCGGGATCGGGTCCCACCGCCAATCCCACCCCGGCCCGCCATCCTGCCCAGCCAATGGCGTAACAGATGTTGGTCTCCAGCCGCGAGAACCCCGCGCGCACCGTCAGGCGAGCGTAGGCGCGCCTTTGCGTCACCCCCATGGTCCCGCCGTAGGAAAACGGCAGCACCGCTTCCGCGCCATGACGGTCCATGATCTCCCTCAGCCGGCTGGTGATGCGCTCCAGGGCCTCGTCCCAGGTGACGGCCCGGAATTGCCCCAATCCCTTTGGCCCGGCGCGCACCATCGGGCGGGTGACCCGTGGGCCGTGCTGGATCTCCCGATAGCGGGAGACCTTGCCGCAGATCACCCCGCGGGTGCAGGGGTGGTCGGGATCGCCCTCGATGGCGACCAGCCGCTCCCCGTCCAGTGTGATCCGCAACGCACAGGCGCCGGGACAATCCAGAGGGCAGACGCTATGTAGGGTTTGGGACATGAAACACCTTTGCTTGCGGACAATGGTTCGTGGATAATTGGCCGGTTATGGACGACCAGGAAATTATCGCATTGTTTGCCGCCTTCAGGGAAGCGAATCCGACGCCGCGCGGTGCTCTGCGCTTTCAATCCCCTTTTCAGCTCCTGGTGGCGGTGGTCTTGTCGGCCCAGTCCACGGACGTGGGGGTCAATCGGGTCACCCCTGCCCTGTTCGCCGAGGCGGGCGATCCGGAGGCGATGCTGCGTCAGGGCGAGGCGTGGGTCCGCGAGCGGATCCGCTCTTTGGGGTTGTTCAACAACAAGGCCCGCGCCCTGGTCGCCCTGAGCCGCATCCTCGTGGAGCGTTTCCATGGCAGGGTGCCGGAAACCCGCGCCGAACTGGAATCCCTGCCCGGCGTGGGTCGCAAGAGCGCCAATGTGGTCTTGAACATCGCCTTCGGGCAGCCGACACTGGCGGTGGATACCCATGTCTTCCGGGTGGCCAATCGTACCGGTCTGGCATGCGGCAAAACCCCGGAGAGCGTGGAGAAGGAGTTGACCCGGCGGATTCCCGCCGAATTTCTGTTGCATGCCCATCACTGGCTGATCTTGCATGGACGGCATGTCTGCACGGCCAGAAGGCCCGCGTGCGATGCATGTCGGATCGCACGCTGGTGTGCCATGGACAGGGCGCAAAACGAGGATGCGCATCGATGAGTGCTTTGGAAATCTGGCGTGGCAGCGACTCCCTGCCGAAGTTCGACAAGCTGGTGGCCCGTCTCGTGGCCATCTTTCATCTGCCGGTTTCCCGTGTCGATCTCCTCAAGGCCCTGCAGAAGTGCGAGCAGCCCCTGGTCGGCAATCGCGCCGCGCTGCTCGGCAAGCAGCTCGATGCCGCCTTGCAGCATCTGGTGAAGGCCGGTCTGTTGGTCGAGGAGAAGGTGTCCCGTGGCATCAGCGGGGTACGCATGCCCCAGAACATCTCCTGGGAGGCGATGCGGGAGATGGCGGCTGACCCGGTCTTTTCCGACCTGGTGCGGGCCGTGCAAGAGACGGCGCCGGCCATTATGCAGTATACATGGGGAATGTCGCGCGCTGTTTCCTATGATCTTTGTTTAAGAGAGATTCGTATAGGTATTTTTGCTAACGATATTGAGCCAATCAATTATTTTATTAATCTGGCAAAGCGGGAATTTCCCGATGTCATGCGCACGCCGCCCCTGGCCAAATTGTGCCTCAATCCCATCCGCATCGAGTGGTTCGCCTCCCGCACCTTGACCATTCAGATCGCCGCGCTGGTGGAGATCCGCGAGCAGGTGATGCGGGATCTCGTCCCTTTCGAGGAGTGGTTGGGCCTCTTGCAGGGGTATCGGACCTTTCCGAACGAAAAATTCGGCCCGGCCTTCCGGCATCTGCTGGTGGTTTTGCTGCTGCTGGCCGATCGGGTTGGCGAGGCGCGGGAGATCCTGGCCGGGGAGTTGCCGGTGGATGCGCCGTTGTGTTTGCGGGCCTGGGCCGATTTTCTGCAAGGGGAGAACGAGCGGGCGATCCTGGGTTTCGAGGAGAGCCTGCGGGCCATCGGCAAGGGGAACAAGAACAAGAAAAGCTTCCTGGTCCACCCCAGCGGGCCGTATTGCATTCTGGCGCTGCTCAAGAGCGGCAGCCGGATCCACCGGCGTACCGCCATGGAGTATCTGGATATCGTGTTCCGTGCCGTGTCCGATCCTTACCGGCCTGCCTACGAGGCGTTGTTCGCCATGGCGCTGGTGATGGACAACCGGGTGCGGGCCGCGCAAAGCTGGCTGGAAAAGGATCCCATGGATGGGGTGGTCCTGAATGACCTCGAAAGCATCCATCAGCGGTTGCGGGCCGGCAACGTCAACAAGGTCGCCATCGAGGGGATGGCGCCGTTTTTTCAGTTCTTTCATTTGCTGGCCCATTACTGGATCGACCCGGAACAGATGCGTCGGATGGTGCCGTTGTTGCAGGATCTCGCCGCCCTGGCCAGGGATCATGGACATCGCTGGATGGCGCGGGAGTGCGCCGCGCTGCTTGCGACCGTGGAGGGGCGTGAACCGGCGGACAGGCATACCCTGGTGGGGGGCATGCGTCCCAAGGCGACCTGGGAGTGGGCGTTGGAGGCCCTGGAAGAGGTGGCCGGCGCCCTTTCCGACCGGCAGTCCAACGAGGAATCCATCAGCCGGGAAGAGGTCAGCCGGGTGGCGTGGTTCATTTCCATTCCCAAGGGGGGGCAGTGTTGGGTGCATGCCAAGGAGCAGAAGAACACCGCCAGGGGGGAGTGGACCCGTGGCCGGATGTTGACCCCGCGCACCTTGCGGGGGTTGAGTCTGATCCCTGGCCGGCTTTCGCCCCAGGATATGAATCTCTGTTCGGCGGTGGAAGTGGATTACAAGCGTTACGGCATTGCCAGCAGCCGGATGGAAGGGCAGAGAATATTGCCTTTGCTGGTGGGTCATCCCCTGGTTTTTTGGGAGGAGGAGCCGACGGTCAACGTGGAGGTGGTGGCCGGGGAGCCGGAGCTTTTGGTGCATGACGAAAACGGCAAGGTGACGATCCGGTTCGTCCAGGACCTCACGCGGGTGGGGGCCTTTGCCATCCGCGAGACCCCGACCCGTTGCCGGGTGGTGGAGATCCTGCCCCGGCACAAGGAGGTGGCGGAAATTCTGGGGGGTGGGCTGGAGATTCCAGACCGGGAGCGGGAGCGGGTGCTGCGGATTCTGCCTGGGCTTTCCACCCTGGCCACCCTGCAATCCTCGATCGGCGGGGTGGGGGAGCATGTTCCCCAGGAGCCTGCCGATGACCGGCCCCGCATTCATGTCCTGCCCGGCGGCAAGGGGTTGCGGATCAAGATCCAGGTGCGGCCCTTCGGGGTGGATGGGCCGTGGATGCTGCCCGGCCAGGGTGCGGCCACCCTGGTTGCCGACGTGGCGGGTCGGCGGGTGCAGACCACACGGGATCTCGCGGTCGAGCGGGCCAGGGCCGACCGGGTGGTGGCGCGTTCCTCGCTGCTGGCCGCCGACCGTCAGGAGCTGTGGGAGTGGCAACTGGAGGATCCGGCCCACTGCCTGGAGGTGCTGTCGGATTTGCATGACCTGGAGGAGGGGCTGGAACTGGAGTGGCCGGAAGGGGAAAAGGTGCTGGTGAGCCGTCCCCTGGGTCTGGGCAACCTGAGTCTGCGGATCACCTCGGAGCGGGACTGGTTTGCCGTGGACGGGGCGTTGCGGGTGGACGAAGCGTTGGTTGTGGGTTTGCAGGATTTGCTCAAGCAGATGTCCGGGGCCACGCAGCGGTTCGTGCCCTTGGGCGAGGGGCGCTATCTGGCGTTAACCGAGGAGTTGCGCAAGCGATTGGCGCAGCTGGAGGCCTGTTCCCAGTCGGCAGGGGGCCATCGGCAGGTGCATCCTCTGGCGGTGGGCGTGGTGGAGTCCATGACCGCCGAACTGGCCGCCTGCGAAGCCGACGATGGCTGGCGCCTGCAGTTGGAGCGGATGCAGCAGGCGATGGCGTGGGAGCCGGAGTTGCCTTCGACCTTCACGGCGGATCTGCGGGGGTATCAGCAGGAAGGGTATCGCTGGTTGGCGCGTTTGGCCCGCTGGGGGGCGGGGGCCTGTCTGGCGGACGACATGGGCCTGGGAAAGACATTGCAGAGCCTGGCCCTGCTGGTCTCCCGCGCGCCGGACGGGCCGGCCCTGGTGGTGGCGCCCACTTCGGTGTGCATGAACTGGCTGGACGAGGCGCGGCGTTGGGCGCCCACCCTGAACGGGCGTCTTTTCGGGGGGGTGGATCGTCAGGAACTGTTGGACGGATTGGGGCCGTTCGATCTGTTGATTTGCAGTTACGGCCTCCTGCAGACCGAGGCCGACCGTTTTGCCGGCATGCGCTGGCACACCGTGGTCCTGGACGAGGCGCAGGCCATCAAGAACCGGGCGACCAAGCGTTCCAAGGCGGTGATGGATCTGGATGCCGGTTTCCGTCTCGTGACCACCGGCACGCCCATCGAGAATCACCTGGGGGAGTTGTGGAATCTGTTTCGTTTCATCAATCCCGGACTGTTGGGGTCTCTGGAGCGGTTCAATCGTCGTTTTGCCGGTCCCATCGAGCGGGACAGGAACGACGAGGCGCGTTTGCGTTTGCGGGCGTTGATCCGGCCCTTCGTTTTGCGTCGTCTCAAGAGTCAGGTGCTCGAGGAGTTGCCGCCCCGCACGGAGATCACCCTGCGGGTGGAGCAGGATCCGGAGGAGCGGGCCTTTTACGAGGCGTTGCGGCGCAATGCCATTCAGCAGTTGAGCGAAACCGGGCTGCCCGAGGAGGACCGGCGGTTTCGGATCCTGGCCGAAATCATGAAATTGCGGCGTGCCTGTTGTCATCCCGCCCTGGTGGTGCCGGAGTGCGGGCTGCAGGGGGCCAAGCTGGGGGTGTTCCGCGAGGTGGTGGAGGAGTTGCTGGACAATGGGCACAAGGTGTTGGTCTTCAGTCAGTTTACCAGTTACCTGGCGGTCATTCGCGAGGTGCTGGATCAGGAGAAGATCGTCTATCAATATCTGGACGGGGCCACCGCGCCCGCCGCGCGGCGCGATGCGGTGAACGCCTTTCAGGCCGGGAAGGGGGATCTGTTTCTCATCAGTCTCAAGGCGGGCGGGCTGGGACTGAATCTGACCGCCGCCGATTATGTGATTCACATGGATCCCTGGTGGAATCCGGCAGTGGAGGATCAGGCCTCGGATCGGGCGCATCGGTTCGGTCAGCAGCGTCCGGTGACCGTCTACCGACTGGTGATCCGGGACTCCATCGAGGAGAAGATCGTCGATTTGCACCGGCACAAGCGGGATCTGGCCGATGGTCTGCTGGAGGGCAACCAGTCGGCCAAGCCCATTTCCGCCGAGGAGTTGATGCGTCTGCTTACGGAGGAGTGAGGCCGGGGGAGGCGGGCAGACTCCAGAAGACATGGCCTTCCCGAATCGTTTGCGTCGGCTGGAAGGGTTGCAAGGTGGCGTCGATCTCCGCGAGCCAGGGATTGGTCCGGCTGGAGGCGACCAGACCGATGCGATGGGTGGTGATGGTCCTGGTGAGCCGTTGCGGGGCGTCCGGGGAGCGGGCCTGGCCGGAGACGTATTGGGACAGGGCGACGCGATTGGTTTGGGCATCGGGTTCCAGCCAGCGGTTCAGCAGTTCGATATAGATCTCTTCCGTGGCGATTTGCAGGGGCGCATGGCGCAGGGCTGCGGTCACGCGGGCGACCGGCAGGGGGAGCAGGGCGGAGTGGTCCCTGGGGGTCAGGGCCACGGCCTGGCGGGCTGCGGCCAGTTCCGTGACGGGTTCCTTGATGCCGGGGGGAAAGCGGAATTGCGTGCGGGGCGGGGCCAGGACGGTGCGATTGCCTTGGGCATGGAACTGGAAGTGGGTCAGAAACAATAACACAGGCACAAGGATCAGCAGGGGGCGAAGCGGCGCAAGCCTGGGCAGGAATTCGAGCGTGGCCAGGGCGAGGAGTGCCCAGAGCGCGTAACCGGCAGGGATGGACCAAAAGGCGCGCCAATCCGGATGCAGGGAGGAGAGGAGCAGCATGGGGGTCAACACCGCCAGCAATGCCAGCGGCGTGACCGGACGTTGACCGGCGCGTGTCATCCCGCTTATGGAAAGCAGCATGAGCGCCGCCATGATGGGAGCCGGGATGGTGAACAGCAGGCGCCATGTGGTGAAGGCTCCGGTCAGATGGGCCATCAGGATGGGATGCAGAAAGGGATTGAAGAAGATCGCCGCAAAAAAGAAGGAGATGCCCAGCAGGGTGCGGCGCAGGCGGGGATCGCTCATCAGGCTCCAGGCGCCGAGAATGGCGGCCAGATAGAACCAGCGTTCCTGCTCCGCGCCGATAACTTTGGTTATGTTCGCATGGAGATGCATCGGGTTCCAGGGGATGGTATCCATGGTATCGATCATGAGACCACGCATCCACAGGCCGATGCCCAGGGGATAGATGCAACTGCCGACACCGACGAGCAGGCGTTTGGTATCGTCGAGCCTGGGGCGCCAGTTGGCGACCAGCCCCATGCCTGTGGCGAACGGGGCGAGAAACAGACCGGAGGTGCTGAACCCGACGGCGGCGGCATTGCCCAGCAGCAACAGCAGCCAATCCCGGCGCCAGCCGGTCCGGGCGAAGCGCAACCCGAGAAAGAAGAGCAGGGGCAGCAGGCCGGCCATCAGGGTGGTTTTGCCGTAGTGGATCATGAGGAAGGCGTAGACCGAGTAGCTCCCTCCCGTCTCACCGCCGATGGCAAAGAGGAGAAAGATCACCAGGATCAACCCTGCGAGCCAGAAACGGGGAATGAAATGGCGCAGCAGCAATCCCTGGATGAGCAGGGTCCAGAGGGCGAACAGGGGAGCGAACAGCAGGTGGGAGACGGCAATCGGTTCCATGTTCGACAAGGAGGCGAGCAATGCCCACAGCGGTTCGATGGCGGTCAGTCGATCTACGGGCAGCCAGGCCGACTCGCCTTGATTCCAGAGCATGCCGTTCCAGGAGAGCAGCGGGCGCTCCGGGTGTTCCAGGGTCATGACCGCCAGGTTGGTGTAGAACTGTTCGTCGTTGTCGGGGCGGTGCGCGAGCAGGGTGACCAGCAGGACCAGCGCGACGAGTGGCAGGAAGACCCATTGTTCCTGGCGGGTCATGTCGGGCAGGGGTGCGGGTCGCCAGCCGGTTGCGTGGCGCTCCGTCAGCCAGGCGCGGCCCAGCACGAGCATGGCGAGCACCCAGAAGAGTTGATAATTGCGGTTGGGAAAATAGATTTGTATCGCGTCGAGCAGCAGGATCACGGCGAGCAGTATGAAAAACATACGCCACTGTTGTGGTCGCGTGTCGCCTGGCGGCGGTTCGGGCGGGGGAGGGGCCGGGGCGGTGGCGCCGATCAGGCGGTACAGCACCGGGATGGCCGGGACGATGAGCCAGGACCAGCGGGCCAGGTCCAGGAAGGAGCCGTCCAACAGCAGTGTCATATGGCAGGCCAGGGTCCAGGATGCGAAGCCGAGCAGGGGAATGACGACCAGCCGTTCCATGTTCAACGGGTCGTCATGATGGCTCGAAAGGCGCGGATGACATCCGTCACGTCTTCGTCACGCATGGCCGGATAGAGCGGGAGGCTGATGGTGTGTCGCCCCACGTCCCTGGCAACGGGCCATGCATCCGGAGACCAGCCGAAATGGCGCTGGTAGAAGGGGTGATCCGGAATGGAGAGGTAATGGACACCGGTGCCGATCTTGTGACGGGTCAGTTGGCCGAGGATCTCGTCGCGGGGTGTGTCCGTGCGGGCCGGATCGATGCGTACCGGGAAGAGGTGGTAGGCATGACGGCACTCCGGTGGGGCATCGGCGGGGGTGAGGACGGGCAGATCGGCGAAGGCTTCCTGATAACGGTGCCAGATCTCCTTGCGTCGCAGCCAGTTTTTTTCCACCCTGGCCAATTGGTGAATGCCGATGGCGGCCTGGATATCCATCATGTTGTATTTGAATCCCGCCTCCACGACCTGGTAATGGCGATAGCCGCTGGTGCCGAAACGGTTCCAGGCATCATGGCTCAAACCGTGCAGGGAGAGGCAACGCAGGCGTTTGGCGTCCTCGGCGTCCCGGGCCAGCATCATGCCCCCTTCGCCGGTGGTGACGTTTTTGTTCACATAGAAGCTGAAGCAGCCGAAATCGCCGAAGGTGCCGGCCTTTTGTCCCCGGAATTCGGTTTCGATGGCGTGGGCGCAATCCTCGATGATTTTCAGGCCATGTTGGCGGGCGATGGCCGTGATGGCGTCCATGCGGCAGGGATGGCCGGCGAAGTGGACGGGCAGAATGGCGCGGGTGCGTGGCGTGATGTGTGCCTGGATGTGTTCCGGGTCGATGTTGAGGGTGACCGGATCGATGTCGGCGAGCACCGGGGTGGCCCCGGTGTGGATGATGGCATTGACCGTGGCGCAGAAGGTCATGGGGGTGGTGATCACTTCGTCGCCCGGTTGCAGGCCGGCCACCAGCAGGCTCATGTGCATGGCGGCGGTGCAGGAGTTGCAGCCCACTGCGTGGCCCCATCCCTTGTATTCCCGGAAGGCGGTTTCGAAGCGGTGGACCCTGGGGCCGGTGCCGAGCCAGCCGCTGCGCAGGGTGGCCGTGACCTCGGCGATCTCTTCCTCCCCGACCGCCGGCACCCCGAATACCAGCATGGAGTCACGGTCGGTGGGATGATCCTGCGGGGTCGTGTCACCGTGACTCATGGGGCATCCTTTCGCTCAGGGCGGGGTGTGGGGCATTGAGGACTTTGGCGATGATCGACTGGGGGCGGCGGGACAGTAACACGTAGGAGCGACCGACATATTCGCCAAGGATGCCGATGAAGCACATTTGCATGCCGTTCATGATCAGCATCACCACCATGAGCGAGGCCCAACCGGCATCGTAGGGGGAGAACTCTTCCGGCATGAAGAGTTTTTGCATGACCACCAGCAGCGCGGCCAGCATGCCGAGCAGGGCGATGGCGATGCCGGTGAAGGTCACGAAACGCAGCGGGGTGACCGAAAAGGAGACCACCACCCGCATCCAGGTTTGGATGGATTTGAACAGGGTGAAATTGCTCACCCCCGCATGGCGTTCCCGGTGGCCAACCCGGATATGCATGTATTTCGTGGTGACCTGGGAGATCAGGGTATCGACAAAGGGAAAGGCGCCTTCATAAAAAAGAATTGCCTGACAGGTTTCCCGTGTCATCAATCTGAAGGAGGTGAAGCGGACATTTTTGGGTTTGTTCAATAACCATTCCAGGGTTTTGTTGTTGACTTCGCGCCCGAAGCGCTTCCAGAACGGTTCGTGCTCCGGGACCATGAAGCCATAGACCACATCGGAGTGGTTCGCATGCAGGGCGTCGATCATGAGCAGAAGGTCGAACGGGTCGTTTTGCAGGTCGTCGTCCATGGTGGCCACCAGCCCCCCGCGTGCCAGACGCATGCCGGTCATGGTGGCGTTTTCCTGGCCGAAATTGCGGCGATGATTGACGCCGATGACGTGGGAATGCCGGGCGCAGAGCGTCTCGATGACGCGCCACGAGCCATCGCGGGAGCCGTCGTTGACCAGAATGACCTCGCAGGTGATCCCCCGACTGGCCATGGCCTGATGAATGCGCTCCAGGAGTGGCTCCAGGCAGGGTTCGCTTTGATAGACGGGCACCACGATGGAGAGTAGCGCATCCTGGGAAGGCCGCTGATCGTCAACTGGATGGGTCATCGGTTCACAATTTCTCGTAGCTATGTTCAAAAGGCGGCGGGCAGTGCCATGGCAATCTACCATTGATGCCATGAACGGTCAATGTTCTTCCCGTTTGTCCCTGCCGGCTGAGCCTTGTGCATGTCCGCCCTGGACGGGAAGTGTCATTTTTTTTTTCGGGGCGCATGGAATCTCTATTCAAATGCGCGGCGGTATGGTATCGTGCAAATTGGTCGTATATGTTAACGTCAGATTGACTATCACAAGGAGAGTTGTTCAAATGAGAAAGAGTCTTTTGGCTGTTGCGTTGATGTTGGGGGTGGCCTTCGGGTCCGGTTCCGTCTCCGCCACGGAGCAGACGGGTGCTGGCACGGTCTCCCAAGGCACCATGGTGATGGCTTCCGCCGCCGATCAGAATCATTCCTTCGTGTCGGACCAGAACACCATCGACAAGAAAAAGGCCAAGAAGAAGAAGAAGAAGGCCAAGAAGGCTGCAGCTGGTGGAACCGGTGCGTGGGATAGCGGCACTCCGCAATGACCTCACGGGACGTTGAGTCCCTGCGTTCCAGTCGTTTGGACCATGGGGCAAGGTCGATGCCGGTTTTGTCCCATGGTGCCTCTTTATCGTTCCCCTTGCGCTCCTCCCTCCCTTGATTTTTGCGATGTTTGACCGGCGTTGTTGACGCCGCCCGTTGCGCACCCGATTGCCACGGATGGGCGCAAGCAAACATTGACGTTATGTTTCCCGTTTGCTAAGCTGCAGTCGAAGAAAGATCTTCGATGGTTCAACGCCAATAATGAGCAGCTTTCATCCATGACGACCCCCCTTGACACCCTCATCGCCCGTGCCGTCGAACTGGGGCTGAAATCCTCCCTGTCCACCCCGCAGGCCGCTTCCCTGCTGGCCGGAAAGACCAGGAGCGCCGAGGCGGAGGCCATCATTCATGCCTCCAACCAGGTGACGGCGGACTACAAGGCCTGTTTGAAGGAAATTGAACGGGTCGCCCCCCAGCAATACGCCTCTTTGCGTAACCAGATCGTGGATCAGGTGCGCAAGGCCATGAAAAAACAACCAGGCATGCGCAAATGGCGCTGCAAGGTGTGCAACTTCCTCTACGACGAAAAGATCGGCCTGACGAGGCAACGCATCCCGGCAGGCACCAGCTTCCAGAATCTCCCCGACGATTGGGAGTGCCCCGATTGCGACGTGGGCAAGGATCAGTTCGTGCTGGATCAGGATTGACCGTCGCGGCCCCGCCTGGTCTCGTAAAGGGCGATCCCCGCCGCTACCGCCACATTCAGCGACCCCACCGCGCCCCGCATCGGAATGGCGAGGATCTCGTCGCAGCGCTCCCGCGTCAGACGGCGCAGACCCTTGCCCTCTCCACCCAGCACCAGCGCCAGGGGACCCGCGAGCGAACCTGTTTCCAGGTTCCGTGACGCATCCCCCGCCAAACCCACCACCCGGACGCCCCGCTCCCGCAGTTCCGTCAAGGCGCGGGCCAGATTGATCACCCGCACCGCGTCCAGTCGCCCGGCAGCCCCGGCGGATGCCTTGACCGCCACCGGGGACAACGGCGCGCTGCGATCCCGCGGCAGGATCACCGCTTCCGCCCCGAATGCCTCTGCGGAACGCAGGATCGCCCCCAGATTGCGCGGATCCTCGATGCAATCCAGCACCAGCAGTACGGGAGCGATACGCTCCTCGAGTCGTTCCAGCAGGGTGTCCCAAGTGGGTTGCACCCGCACCCCGACCCGCACCGCGATGCCCTGATGCGCACCACTCCCGGTCAGGCGGTCCAGGGCTGCGCGCTCCAGCAGACGGGGCCTTACGCCCCGCGCCCTGGCCAAGGTTTCCGCCTCCGCGAAGCGGTCTCCCCGACCGCCGATCAACAGATGCACACTCTCCACAGGCCGCGTCCCATCCGCCAGGATGGCCAGGGCGGGATGGAAACCAAAGACGATCTCTCCTTCCTCGCCGGTCATCCCTCCCGCCTCCAGGTGGTGCCGGACTTGCTGTCCTCCAGGGTGATCCCGGCAGCGGCCAACTCCGCGCGAATGCGGTCGGCTGTCGCGAAATCCCGGTTGGCCCGCGCCTGGGCGCGTTGGGCGATCCGCTCCTCGATTGCCGCATCCGACCCGCCGGCACCGGTGTCGGCGGCAAAGCGGAAATGTTTCTCCGGTTCCTCCCCGCACAGGCCGAGGAGCGATCCCAACGCGCGCAAGCGGGCGGTTTCCTGGCGCAACTCCCCCGAGCGATCCGGGTGTTGTGTCTCCTGCAGCAGTCGGTTGACCGCCTTGGCCTGCTCGAAGAGCACGGCCAGGGCGCGCGGGGTGTTGAAATCGTCGTCCATGGCGGCAAAAAAGGGTTCCGCCCAGCCCTCGCCACGGGCCTGGGTCCAGTCGATGGCTCCGGGTTGCGGCAGGGTGCCCAGCGCCTGTTCCGCCCCGCGCAACGCGCTGTACAGCCGGTCCAGCCCGCCGCGCGCCGCGTCCAGCAGTTCGAAGGAAAAATCCAGCGGCGCCCGATAGTGGCTGCCCAGCAGAAACATCCGGATGGTCTCGCCCCGGTAGGCGGTCAGCAGGTCGCGGATGGTGCGGAAGTTGTCCAGGCTCTTGGACATCTTCTCCCGTTCCCCCTCGGCGCTGACCACATTGACGAAGCCGTTGTGCAGCCAATGGGCCACCCATGGCCTGCCGGTCGCGCCTTCGGTCTGGGCGATCTCGTTTTCGTGATGGGGAAAGATCAGGTCGCGACCTCCGCCGTGGATGTCGAACGACTCGCCCAGATACTTGACGCTCATGGCCGAACACTCGATGTGCCATCCCGGTCGGCCCGGCCCCCAGGGAGATGGCCAGGCGGGTTCCCCGGGCTTGGCCGCTTTCCAGAGCACGAAATCCAACGGATTGCTCTTGCGTGCATCCACCTCCACCCGTGCCCCGGCATCCAGTTCCTCCAGGTGTTTTCCCGAAAGCGCACCGTAAGCGGAAAAACGGTCCACGGCATAGTAAACATCCCCGCCGCTGCAGTAGGCCAGGTTTTTCTCCAGCAGGGCGCGGATCATCTCCTGCATTTCCGGCAGGTGATCCGTGGCCCTGGGTTCCACATCGGCGGGGGCGACCCCAAGGTCTCGCATGTCCTCGTGAAAGGCCTGGATGAAACGTTCGGTCAAGGTGCCGATCTCCACCCCCTCGCGTGCCGCCCTCTGGATGATCTTGTCGTCGATGTCCGTGAAATTGCGCACGTAGGTCACCTGATAGCCCAGGGCGCGCAGGTGACGCACGATCACGTCGAAGGAGACCATCACCCGCGCATGGCCGATGTGGCAATAGTCATACGCCGTGATGCCGCAGACGTAGATGCCTGCCCGGCCCGGCACCAGCGGCTGGAAAATCTCCTTCCGGCGGCCCAGGGAGTTGTGGAGACAGAGTGTCATTGCCGTGAGTTCTCCTGATCGGAAGGGCGCGGGCGCTCTTGCGTGGCGCGCCGGCTCCATGTTAGATTGATGCGTCGCGTTTCCTTATTCCTACAGCCGTGCGGAACTCGCCCCATGTCTCTTTTATCCCAACGCATCCAGAACGTAAAGCCCTCACCCACCCTCATGATCGCGGCCAAGGCCAAGGCGTTGCAGGCCGAAGGCAAGGATGTCATCGGCCTGGGATCCGGGGAACCCGACTTCGACACCCCCGTCCACATCAAAAAAGCCGCCATTCTGGCCTTGCGCGAAGGGTTCACCAAGTATACCGCAGTGGAGGGGATCGGGGAACTCCACCAGGCCATCATCCGCCGCTACGCCAAGGATCACGACCTCGCCTTCACCCCGGATCAGGTGGTGGTGACCGTGGGCGGCAAGCAGGCATTCTATAATCTGGTCCAGGCCACCCTGAACCCCGGTGACGAGGTGATCATTCCCGCGCCTTACTGGGTCTCCTATCCGGACATGGTGTTGCTGGCCGACGGCAAGCCGGTCATCGTGGCGACCGCCGAGGCGAACGGTTTTAAAATGACTCCGGAAGAGCTGGAAGCGGCCATCACGCCAAAAACGCGCTTCCTGGTGATCAACTCGCCGTCCAATCCCACCGGTTCGGCCTACACCGCCGAGGAACTGGTGCAACTGGCCGCAGTGCTGGAACGGCATCCCCACGTCTGGGTGATCAGCGACGATATTTATGAGAAAATCGTGTATAAACCATTCCAATTCGTCACCATCACCTCCGTCGCCCCGGCACTGCGGGAGCGCACCGTGATCGTGAGCGGGGTGTCGAAGGCCTACTCCATGACGGGGTGGCGCATCGGTTATGCCGTTGGCCCAAAGGAGATCATCAAGGCCATGGTCAAGATGCAGTCCCAGAGCACCTCCAACGCCGTCTCCATCGCCCAACGCGCCGCCGCCGTGGCGCTGAGCGGGCCGCAGAAGTGCATCAAGCCCATGGTGAAGGCGTTCCGCGAGCGGCGGGACTTCTGCGTGAATGCCTTCAACGCCATGCCGGGTGTCACCTGTCGCACCCCGGAGGGGGCCTTTTACCTGTTCCCGAACGTGGCCGGTCTGATGAATACCACCACACCCGAGGGCAAACCGATCAGGGACAGCCTGGAGTTGTCCGCCTATCTCCTGGAGGCGGTCGGCGTGGCCGTGGTGCCAGGTTCGGCGTTCGGTCTGGACCCCTATTTCCGCATCTCCTTCGCCACGTCGATGGCGGATCTGGAACAGGCCATGATCCGCATCCACAAGGTGGCGGAAATCTTGACGAAGTGATCGGAATGTCGATTCTCCCAGGTCCGGGCAGCGCCTGGACCTGGGAGAATCGCTATCGAAAGAGCGCCTGCAACGAGTCGGCCTTGAAGATCTGGTCGAGCCAGGCCGTCAATTCCTCCAGACTGGCAGAGTCCACCCTGCTGCGGACGGATTCCGGGACGGGGCCAAAACGCGCTTGCAGCAGTTGCAGTAGTGTATCCGCCCGGCCTTTCCGCTCCCCTCTCTTTTCTCCCTCCATCATGCCCGCTGTCCAGGTGGATTCCACCATGCTGGCCTGGTAATGCAGGTCGTCCTGGTAGCGTTCGTAGGCATGGCGTTCTTCTTCCGGGAGTTGCAGGATATCCAACACCTGCTTGGCCTTCCGCAGACCGCGCGCGGTGAACTCCTCGCGTATGTCGCCGGTCTTCAAAAAATAGATCCATTCGTCCAGGGTGTTGCGGGCGACCTCATCGAAGCGCTTGACCAGCAGCAGATAGAATTCCGGAAAGATCTCCTGAACGGATTGGCGGCGGAACAGCCCCTTCTGACCTTCGTTGAGCTGCAATTCGTCGTTGGTGTGCAGGCCTCGGAACGAGGTCGTGCCATGGTAGATATAGTCTTCCCCGCAGCCGAGATCAAAATAGAGGATACTGATGGAAATCACCTTCGGAACTTTGGAATAGGCATCATTTTCGTCCAGATGTTCCGTGACTGTTTTGGAGGTCGCATAGACGAGGCGTTGCAGGTAATCGTATTCCCGTTCGTATTGCAATTCGATCAAGATCAGTTCGTCCTGGCTGTTCCTGACTTTCATGTCAACCCGGTTGAACTTGTCGCGGTGATGGTCCTTGTTGCTCTCGCTCTCCAGGATTTCGACGATTGTCACATCGGTCATGAGCAATTCGCTCAACAGCCCTTCCAGCACTTCGAAATTGGCCTTGCTGCGCAAGAGCCGTTTCATGGCCCAGTCAAAGCGGATCAGTCGGCGTTGTCGCATGGACAGGATCCCCCTTTGGAAAAAAAAGAGCGCCCGGTTGGGCTGGGCGCTCTTTTGGTGTGCTGCCGGGGGGTCAGGCCCCGCCGGTTTGTTCGTAGTTGGGTATTTCGTGGAAATTTAAATACTTGTACACATTCGAGGACTTGGGGGTCACCCTGTCGGCCATGATGGTCATGTACTCGTCCACCGAGGGGAGTTTGCCCAGTTGCGCGGTGATGGCCGCCACTTCGGCAGAGGAGAGGAACACCTTCGCACCGTCTCCCATGCGATTGTTGAAATTCCGCGTGGAGGTGGAGACCACGGTGGTGTTGCTGCGCACCCGGGCCTGGTTGCCCATGCACAAGGAACAGCCGGGAATCTCCATGCGGGCGCCCGATTTGCCGTAGACGCTGTACAGCCCTTCGGAGATGAGTTGCCGCTCGTCCATGCGGGTGGGCGGCGACATCCACAAGCGGCCCGGCACCGGCGGCTGGTTTTCGAGGATTTTCGCCGTGGCGCGGAAGTGACCGATGTTGGTCATGCACGAACCGATGAACACCTCGTCCACGGTGGTGCCCGCCACGGAAGACAACAGCTTGACATCATCCGGGTCGTTGGGGCAGGCCAGGATGGGTTCCTTGATCTCGTTGAGATTGATCTCGATCACGGCGGCGTATTCGGCGTCCGCGTCCGGTTCCAGCAGAACCGGATTGGCCAGCCAGGCCTCCATGGCCGCGATCCGCTTGTTGAGGGCGTTTTTGGATTGATACCCCTGATTGACCATGTTCTTGAGCAGGGTGACGTTCGACTGCAGGAACTCGATGATCGGTTCCTTGTTCAAACGCACGGTGCAGGCCGCTGCGGAACGCTCCGCCGAGGCGTCGGTCAGTTCGAATGCCTGCTCCACCTTGAGGTCGGGCAGTCCCTCGATTTCCAGGATGCGGCCATTGAAGATGTTCTTCTTGCCCGCCTTTTCCACGGTCAGCAGACCGCGCTGGATGGCGACGTAGGGGATGGCGTTGACCAGATCGCGCAAGGTGACCCCCGGCTGCAACGACCCGGTGAAACGGACCAGCACCGATTCCGGCATGACCAGAGGCATGGCGCCGGTGGCGGCGGCAAAGGCCACCAGTCCCGAACCCGCCGGGAAGGAGATGCCGATGGGGAAACGGGTATGGGAGTCGCCTCCGGTCCCCACCGTGTCCGGCAGGCAGACCCGGTTGAGCCAGGAGTGGATGATGCCATCGCCGGGACGCAGCGCCACGCCGCCCCGATCCGAGAAGAAGCGCGGCAGGGTTTTGTGGGTCTGCACGTCCACCGCCTTGGGATAGGCCGCCGTGTGGCAGAACGACTGGATCACGAAATCCGCCGAGAAGCCCAGACAGGCCAGTTCCTTGATCTCGTCCCGGGTCATGGGGCCGGTGGTGTCTTGCGAACCCACGGTGGTCATGGTCGGTTCGCAATACTCGCCGGGACGCACCCCGGTCTTGCCCACCGCCTTGCCGACCATTTTCTGGGCCAGGGTATACCCCTTGCCGGTGTCCGGGGGACTCTCCGGGGAGACGAACAGCGTGGTGGGGGGCAGGCCCAGCACTTCCCGCGCCTTGGCGGTCAGTTTGCGTCCCACGATCAGATTCACCCGCCCGCCCGCCCGCACTTCGTCCGGCAGGGTGGTCGGTTTGATGGCGAACTGCGTGACCACCTGCCCGTCGCGGGAGATGGTGCCGTTTTTGGTGTTGATGGTGACCACATCGCCGTTTTTCAGGGCGCTGACATCACACTGGATCGGCAGCATGCCGGAGTCTTCCGCCGTGTTGAAGAAGATCGGGGCGATGGTCCCGCCGATCACCACGCCGCCGGTCCGCTTGGCCGGGACATGGGGGATGTCCTGGCCGATGTGCCAGATCAGGGAGTTGGCCGCCGATTTGCGTGACGACCCGGTTCCCACCACGTCGCCCAGGTAGGCCAGGGGATGACCCTTTTGCTTCAGGGCGGTGATCTGCTCCAGCGAGCCGGGTTGACGGGTCACCAGCATCGACAAAGCATGCACCGGCACGTCGGGCCGGCTCCACGCCTCGGAGGCCGGGGAGAGGTCGTCGGTATTGGTCTCGCCGGCCACCTGGAACAGGGTCACGGTGATCTCTTCCGGCATGGGCTGACGCGAGGTGAACCAGGTGGCGTCCGCCCAGTTCTTCAACACCTGTTGCGCCTTGGAATTGCTTTTGGCTTTGCTTGCCAGGGTGTCGAAGGCGTCATAGATCATCAGGGTGTTGGAGAGGGCCGCCACCGCTTCATCCGCCAGGGCGGGGTTGTCGAGAAGTTGGATCAGGGGCATGACGTTGAAGCCGCCGATCATCGTGCCCAGCAGTTGCACCGCCTCTTGCGTGGAGATGACCGAACAGGCGATCTTGCCTTGAGCCACCTGGTCGAGAAATTCCGCCTTCACCTTGGCGGCGTCGTCCACGCCGGGAGGGACCTGATTGACCAGCAGATTCTTGAGGAATTCCGCCTCGCCCGCCGGGGGATTGCGCAGCAGTTTGGTGACTTCGTCGGTCTGCTGGGCATTCAGGGGCAGGGGGGGGACCCCTTGTTTGGCGCGTTCGGCGACATGTTGACGATAGGCTTCGAGCATGGAATTCGTTCTCCTTGAAAAAGATTTACGACAGCCTGTCTTGGATTGTCCATTTGGACGATTATGGCACCATAATTCAGATGCAGCCGTTTTGGCAAGTCTGCGCGATTTTTTGCGCCAGGACAGATCGGTGCATTTGGGCTGTTTTTGTCGTATACTGCTTCACCAACCAACGATCACGATTCCCTTTTGCCGGACGGTGCGCATGACTCGGAAGCGTAACATCGAAAGCGTCACGGACCTGCTGACCGCAGGTGGCAGGCTGGATTACCAGGCCCTGGAACGCTTGAGCCGGGAGTGCCCGGAACAGCACTTCGTCCGTCTGTTGGGCCATTGGGTCCTGGCCGGGGACGAGGTGATGCGCGGTCAGGTCACGCCCTCCCGGAGCGAGACCGTGGAGACGGTTGCCTTCCGGCCCGCCACTGCCGACCTTGCCGATCCGCCGGGCACCGGTTCGCTCGCGGAGGTGATCTATCTGTTCCGCAAGCCGGAGGGTGGGGCCGGAGGCGTCCAATCCTTCACCCTGGGGCGCACCAATGAAAACGATTTTGTCATATCGGATTATGCCATCTCGCGTTTCCAGGCCGTGATTCATGTGACCCGTGACACCCGTTTCCGCATTCGCGTCCTGGGGGGATCCAATCCGGTGTACGTCAACCAGCTCCCCATTGCCGGCGAGACCCCGCTTTACGACGGAGACGCGGTGATTCTCGGTCGGTTCCGCTTCCAGTTGTTCGCGCCCAGTTCCCTCTATCTGCGTCTGCGGGGCATCCAGCCGGACACGAGCATCCGGCAATTGATCAACGCCATGGGGCAGGCCGATTACAAGGTCCTGAAGGAATGCGCCCACCGGCACGACCGGGATTTCTTCGCGCAGCTCATGCGTCATCCCAGTCTGGTCGGTTCCGGGGTGTTCCGGGGGTATGGGGTGCGTTTGGCCGGCATGGGGCCGGAGGCCACCGTGGGGTTTCTCCCCGACATCACTGCCGGGAACAATGCCATGCCGGTGCGGGTGTTGGGGAGGGCCATCTATCCGCTGCTGCCCCCGGAGCGGATCGAGGAGGACGGCAGCGAGATCCTGGCCATCGGTCGGGGCGAGGACAACGACATCCGGATGCCGGACGACGCCATTTCCAACCGGCATGCCAGGATCCGGTTCGGCGAGACCGGGCAATACTTCCTGCGGGACCTGAACTCCACCAATGGCGTTTTCATCAACGGTCAGACCATCGGCGACCGGGACCGGGAAGTGTTCGACGGCGACCGGATCAAGATCGGCAGGCACGAGTTCACCCTCATGTTCCCGAGCACCTTGTACCACCACCTGATCGCCAGGTGAATTGCAAGAGAAGAAATTCTTCAATAATAAAACGCCATGCGCTCGGAGAAGGTGACGAGCGTTTCCCGATCGGCAAAACTCAGGATGAAATGGGGCTGGACCGCCTCTTCCGGCGGGGTGGCGAACCGGTGCGCGTATTTGGCGGCGAAGAGGGCGCTGTAACGCCACCAGGCCGCGTCCATGTGGCCCGGGGAGTCGTGCAGCGCCAGGATGTCGTTGCACACCGCCACCCGCACTCCGGCCAGATGGGCGGCGAACGAAAAGTCCAGATCGTAGAAATGAAAGCCGTCGAAACGCTCCTCGTCGAAGCGGACGTGCTCCAGCAGGGATCGGCGCAAGGCGAACCAGCAGCCGTCCAGGGCTTGCGCCCCAGGATCCGTCAGGGCGGGTTTGCCGAAGACCGAGATCTTGCAGACCCCTTCCGCCTCGTGCGCCACCATGCCGTGGAGGTACGGCCAGCCCGCACTGACCCACCTGGGTTGGATCAGACGGGAGGTCCCGGCCACGCCCACCAGGTCGTGATGTTGCAGGTGGCGGATCAAGCGCGGAACGAACGCCGGGGAGAGAATCTCGATGTCGTCGTGGGAGAGGATGAGGATCTCGCCTTGTGCATGACGGATCCCCCGGTTGTACCCCTCGCACAGGGAGCGCGCGTCGCGGATGACGACGATCTCGAAGGCGCAACCCGCCAGCAGGCGCTGGTAATGGGCCACCGCGCGGCGTTCCTTTTCGCCATCGATGCTGCAAATGATCACCGAAAAGGAGCGGTTCGGATCGGTTGGTGAACTTTCTTCCGGGGAGACGGGTTGCAGCCGGCTCCAGTTGGCCACCGAGGAGGCCAGGCCGAACCAGTGGGGGGCGTGATGCGGCTCCCGGAGCAGGGCGGAGTGGTGCAGGTCGGCCAGCAGACGGTAGCCTTGCGCCAGTTCTGCCTGGTTGCCAACGAAGCCGGAAAGATAGGCGAGCGCCTCATCGAAACGGTGCCGGTCGATCAACGCCCCGGCAGCGGCAATGACGGTGGGATCCCGGAAGGGGTGGGTCATGGTGCGCGTTGCGCATCGACGGCGTGCATGCCAGCCGGATCGGTCGCGCCGGATTGCCGCTTGCTTTCCAGCCACAAAGCCTCCAGTTCCTCCAGGTCGGCCTCCCCTGGGGTGCGGTTTTGGGCATGGAGTCGCTGCTCCATGTAGCGGAAACGGGCCTGGAACTTGTGGGTGGCGCGACGCAGGGCGATCTCCGGATTGATGCGCATGTGGCGGGCGAGATTGACCATGGTGAAGAGCAGGTCGCCCAATTCTTCTTCCCGATCCATCTGCTCCCTGGCCTCCCGGAGTTCTCCCAACTCCTCCTGGACTTTTTCCAATACCCCGTCGGCGTCCTGCCAGTCGAAGCCCACCTGGGCCATCTTGCGCTGCACCTTGGCGGCCCACAGCAGGGCGGGCAGGCAACTGGTGAGGTCGTCGAAGAGGGATGCGGGGGCGTCCGCGCGGGGTTTTTCCGCCCGCTTGATCTCCTCCCAGCGCGCCACCACCGCCTCGGCCTCGCGCAGGGGGGTGGTGGCCGGATCGAAGACATGGGGATGGCGCCGGGTCATCTTGGCGGTGATCCCGGCGATCACGTCGGCGAGGGTGAAAAGCCCGCGCTCTTCGGCGATGCGGGCGTGGAACACGACATGAAACAGCAGATCCCCCAGTTCGTCCCGCCAGGCGGAGTGGTTGCCGGTCTCCACCGCCTCGGCCACCTCGTAGGCCTCTTCGATGGTGTAGGGGAGGAGGGTGGTCGGGGTCTGTTCCCGGTCCCAGGGGCAGCCGTTTTCCCCCCGCAACCTGGCCATCAGGGCCTCCAGGGCGAGCATCGCCTCTCCGCTGGCGCTCATGCCGCAAGCCTCCCCGCACAGAGGGGCGCACCGCCAGGGTTTCGACGCCCAGGGAGGGCGCAATTCGTGGGATTTCCGGCGGCAACCATTGAGATCCTTTTGAAAAACGGGTAAAAAAAATTTTTCGATGCTTCGTGGCATGCCGGTTGCTTGCGAAGCAATTGGTGAAATAACGATTTTTTTGTCATGTGGGGAGTGGGTTCCATGGATAGTGGTGTCTGGGCTGCGGTCAACGGGGCAAAGCGTACCGAAATGCGTCTCGACGTGCTGGCCAACAATCTGGCCAACGTCAACACCAACGGGTTCAAGGAGGGCAACATCACCTTCGAATCCTTCCTGACCAAACCCGGTGTGGAGCAGCATCCCTTGCCCGGTGATTCCTTCATGGGACACAAAGGCCCCGCTGAATTGCCATATCCCTTTATCAATCCCGCGTCAAGGGCGTACAGTATGGCCTATCCTGGGGCGACGCGCACCACCACCGATACCACGCAAGGCGCCCTGAAGGGAACGGGCAATCCCCTGGATGTGGCCATCGAGGGGGCGGGCTATTTCGTGGTGAACACCCCCGATGGCCGTCGTTATACCCGGGACGGCTCGTTTCAGGTCAACTCCCTGGGGGAACTGGTCACCAAGGACGGTTATCAGGTGCAAGGCTCCGCAGGCAACATCGTCGTCGGCACGGAGCAGGTGGAAATCTCCCCGGACGGCACCATCGCCAACAAGGATGGCCAGGTGGGACAACTGATGCGGGTGGACCTGCCTGCGGATGTCCTGAAAAAAACCGGGAAAAATCTCTTTTCCGCGCCCCAGGAGCGGGAAGCACCCATGACGAATTCCCTTGGAGGCTTCCGTCAGGGTTTCCTGGAGGCTTCCAATACCAATACCGTGCGCGGCATGACCCAGATGATCGAGGCCAACCGCTTTTACGAAAATTACCTGAAAATCATCCAGACCCTGGACGGCATCGATGGCCAGGCCAATCAGGTCGGGCACCTGGGGACGTGATGATTCCTTCGTCAACGAGACACAAATGAGGAGTACCAATCAATGATGCGTGGATTATGGACCGCGGCGACCGGGATGACGGCACAGGAGCGCAGTCTGGATGTCATCGCCAACAACCTTGCCAACGTCAATACGACCGGCTTCAAGCACTCCCGCACCCATTTTCAGGATCTCCTGTACGCCAATCTGCGTCCGGCGGGCGCCGAGACCGCCGAAACCGGAACCCAGGTGCCGGTGGGGATCCAGCTCGGGCATGGCGTCAAGGTGGTGTCGGTCAACAAGGAGTTCAGCCAGGGGAGCGCGGTGCCCACCAGCGAAGCCCCGTTCAACGTGGATCTGATGGTCAACGGGCAGGGCTTCTTCCAGATCGAACTCCCCAACGGCGATACCGCCTATACCCGGGACGGCTCCTTTCAGATCAACAAGGACGGCAACATCGTCACCGCCGACGGCTATCCCCTCAAGGGGGGCGCAGTGGGGATCAATCCCGCGCTGCACACCCGGATCACCATCGAGGCCGGCGGTTCGGTGGGCTTTTCCATCAATGGCGCGCCGGGTTTTCTGGCCAATCAGGGCCAGATCGAACTGGCCCGTTTCGTCAATCCGGCGGGCCTGACGGCCATCGGCAACAACCTCTTCGTGGAGAGCGTCTCCTCCGGCACGCCGCAGGTTTCCAAGCCCGATACCGAAGGGGCCGGCTCCTTGCGTCAGCATGTGCTGGAGCAGTCCAACGTCAACATGGTCACCGAGATGGTGGACATGATCGCCACCCAGCGGGCCTACGAAATCGGCACCAAGGCGATTCAGACCGCAGACAACATGTTGAGCCAGGTGGCGCAACTGAAACGCTGACGTGAGTGAGGGAGCCGTCCATGATGCTGAAGTTGCGCGGTCTGCTGGCGGGCATGCTGTTGAGCGGAATCGCCGTGACGGCCCAGGCCCAGGTGATCGGTCGCCAGGAGGTGATGCGCGAGGCCGGAGAACGGTTGCGCGTCATGGTGGAAAAGTCGGGCAAGGGATTGCGGATGGAGCGGGTTTTCTATCGCAGCGATCTCAATCTGCCGGATGGCAAGGTCGACTGGCGGGTGACCACCCCGGTCGGGGATCTCGCGCCGGGCCGCAACCAGGTCGCGGTGGAAGTCGCGGTGAACGGTCAGGCCCCCACGCTGATCCAGGTGACGGCGAATCTCAAGCAGCGGATCCGCTATCTGACGCTGCGTCGTCCCCTGAAACGGGGCGACGTGGTGACCGAGGCCGACCTGAAATGGGAGGAGGTGGAAGCCGAGCGCAACCAGGATGGCATGGTGACCGACATGGCCGCCCTGGTGGGTCAATCCGCCATCCGCAGCCTGCAGGCGGGCAAACCCTTGCGGATCGACTGGTTCGATACCCCGGTGGTGGTGGCGCGGGGGGAGCGGGTGCAGGTTGTGATGGAATCAGGCCCCTTGCGGATCGAGGCGGTCGGCGTGGCCAGAGCGCCCGGGCGGGTGGGAGAGACCATCGCCCTGGAGAATCCGGACAGCCATCGGCGTTTCAATGCCCGTGTCGTGGGACCGGGACGTGCCCAGGCCATGACCTGGTAGGTTTTGTCACCATTCGGGAGTGAAGCGCATGAGACGCATTGCCGGTTTGATCCTTCTGATGCCCCTGCTGGCCAGCGCGCTGAGCGGGTGCGGCATGACCCGTGCCTCCGAGCGACCGCCCACCCCCATCGCCGTGGTGCAGCCCAGCCCGCCGGAATCCCTGGCCCCCAAGAAGGGGTCCATCTGGCAGACCACGGATCGCAATACCCTGTTTCTGGACAACAAGGCGCGCAATGTGGGTGACCTGATCACGGTGAAGGTGTCGGAAAACGCCAAGGCGATCAACGATGCCAATACCAAACTGGACCGCACCAACAACAATACCTTCGGCCTGTCCGGCTCGGTCAGCAACTCCGGGGAGAACACCGTCGCCAAATTCCTGAACAATGCCATGGGGGCGGGGTCGCTGAGCAATACCCTGACCGGGACCGGCACCACCAAGTTCGAGGGGAAGGGCAATACCAACCGCACCAGCCAGTTGAACGCCACCATCTCGTGCGTCGTCACCCAGGTGCTGGCCAACGGCAATCTGCGCATCGAAGGGCGCCGGGACATCACGGTCAACCACGAGAACCAGTTCATCATCCTGTCCGGGGTCGTGCGGCCCGAGGATATCAGCGCCGAAAATTCCGTCACCTCGGCCCAGATCGCCGACGCCCGCATCGAATACTCCGGGGACGGGGACCTCGCCGACCAGCAGCGTCCGAGCTGGTTCGGCAGATTTTTCTCCACCATCAATATACTGTGACGGGCATGAAAACGACCCTCGTTTCGAAACTGATGTTCGCCCTGATGGGCCTGGCGCCGGCCTTGCTGTTCGGCGTTCCCTGCGCCGAGGCGGCCCGCCTCAAGGACGTGGTGGACATCGAAGGGGTGCGGGACAACCCGTTGACCGGATTTGGTCTGGTGGTGGGTCTCAACGGCACCGGCGACTCGGCGGCTGCCTTCACCAACCAGTCCCTCAAGATGATGCTGGAACGAATGGGCATCTCGGCGGATCAGGGGATCAAGGTGAAGAACGTCGCCTCGGTCATGGTCACTGCCACCTTGCCGCCGTTTGCCCGCCAGGGGAGCCGGCTGGATGTCACCCTCTCTTCTCTGGGGGATGCCAAGAGCCTGGTGGGCGGCACCTTGATCCTCACCCCCCTCAAGGGCGCGGATGGCCGCATCTACGCCGTGGCCCAAGGCCCCCTGACCGTGGGTGGTTTCGCCGCCGGCGGCGCCGGGGCGGCCCAACAGAAGAACCACCCCACCGTCGGACGGATCGCCAGCGGGGCCACGGTGGAAAAGGAGGTCGAATACGACCTCAATCGCGAACACCGGGTGCAACTCGCCCTGCGCAATCCCGATTTCACCACCGCCAGCCGCATCGTGCAGTCGGTCAACGATGTGTTCGGCAAACCCGTGGCAGCCGCCAGGGACTCCGGGACCATCGACCTGATCATTCCGCCGGATTATCACGGCAAGGTGGTGTCGTTCATGACCCGCCTGGAAGGGGTGGAGGTGGATCCCGATCAACGTGCCCGCATCGTGGTCAACGAACGATCCGGCACCATCGTCATGGGCGAGAACGTGCGCGTCTCCACCGTGGCGCTGGCCCATGGCAACCTGAGCATCAAGATCAAGTCCGATCCCAAGGTGAGCCAGCCCAATGCCATGAGCCGCGGCGAAACCGTCGTCACCCCCAACACCTCGGTGGATGTCAAGGAGCAGGATGCCAAGGTCATCGAGATGCAGGAGGGCATCACCCTGGGTGATCTGGTGCGTGGTCTGAACGGAGTGGGCGTCACCCCCCGTGATCTCATTTCGATCCTGCAAACCATCAAATCCGCCGGCGCCCTGCAGGCCGATCTGGAGATCCAATGACCAGCATCACGCCACTCCCGCCAGCCCCGGAACCCCTCAAGAAGGCGGATGCCCCCCCGGCGATCTCGCCGTCGGACCTCAGACGCCTGAACGATGCCACTGCCGATTTCGAGGCCCTGTTCTTGCAACAGCTGTTCAAGTCGATGCGCAACACCGTGCCGACGGATCCCAATGGCGGACTCTTCGCCAAAGGGCCAGGGGAAAAGCTCTTCCAGGAGATGCTCGACGGGGAGTATGCCAAGAACTTCAGTCGGGGCCGCAACGGCCTGGGGCTGAAAGAGGCCATCTTCAAGCAAACCGTGGCCAGGCAACTCGCGGTGCAGGGCGTGGATGTGAAAAAAGCGGTCAATCGCCTGTACGGAAGTGAAAATCCCTCAAACGTCATCCCGCAATCGCCGATAGGTAAGGAAACGGCGGTCGGGTACGGTGCGGCGGGTGCAATGGACGCGAAGACCGAACGGCCCAAGCCGGCGGGTCCGGAAATTTTCAAGGAGCCGTGAGATACGGATCGAGGAACAATGTACATGGTTACCAGAATCAAGAGCGTCAACGTTGGCCAACTGGGCCGCATTTCCCGCAAGCGCGTGGGGGGCAAGGCGGGGGGAACCTCCTCCGGGGGCGCGGCCAGCCGGGCGGACGATGCCGTGTTTTCCCCAGGTGCGCGCACCCTGGGCCTTGCGGACGAGGCCATCAATGGGGCGCCGGAGATCCGCATGGAACTCGTGGAACCCATTCGCGAGGCATTGGCCGGAGGGCGGTATCAGGTCTCCAGCCTGGACGTGGCGGACAAGATCCTGCGTCAGGTTCTGATGGAACGGAAACGGTCGTTTTAGACCCCGGCACGGTGAATCTCGTTAGGAGCGCGCATGTCCGCACCCCTCTTTGACGCAGCCGCGGAGACGCAACGCCTCAAGTTGCACCTGGAACCGCTGATCGGCTGTTTCGAGCGGCTGAAGCAGTTGCTGGAACGGGAGCGTCACTCCCTCAACGCCCGCAATCCCGCCGACCTGGAGGAAAGCGCGCGGCAGATCGACGTTCTTTTGAACGAGATCAAGCAACTGGATGGCGCGCGTCAGGCACAGTGCCTGCGCATGGGGCGTGAACTGGGCGTTGGCGAACTGGCGCTGAACCTTCAGGACCTGGATCGCGTCCTGGGCGGCGATACCGGTCTGCTGGCATACCGTCAGCGCCTGCGCGCGGCCATCGATGTGGCGGAGCGTTTCAACCGGGAGAATCAGGCGATCTTTCGGGGGGTGCTGGTGGCCACCGAGGCGATGTTGCGGGTGCTCAAGGCAGGCGCGCCCGGACAGACCGCCTCCTACGACCGCCGGGGATACCGGCAGGCCGGACCGAGTTATCATTTTTTGTCTAAGCAGTTTTAATGCACACTGGGAACCCAAGGCATCCTAAGGAGGGGAACAAGAGATGTTGATCCTGACGCGCAGAATTGGGGAAAGCCTGAACATCGGCGACGAGATCAAAATCACCCTGTTGGGGATCAAGGGCAATCAGGTGCGCATCGGCATCGATGCCCCCCGCGATGTCGAAGTCCATCGCGAAGAGATCTACGACAAGATCAAACGCGAAACCCGCAAGGCCAACACCAAGATGTCCGATGATGTCCTGGATGTGGCATCCCGCATTCTTTCGCGGACCTGAGCGAATCCGATACGGCCAATCCTTGGCAAATTCCGCCGGGTGGTGTAGTCTGCAAGTCAGCCACCATTGCGCGGCCACTGCCAACGGATACGGATATGAGCCAACCCGGTTCGCATCATCGGGAGGAGGACACCCCCCTGGTGGATCTCTCCCAGCCCCATGATCGCTTGGTAAAACATCTGCTTTCCCATCCGGGGACGGCGGACGCCTTCTTTCGCGAACGGCTGCCCGAGCCGGTCGTGGCCCGTCTGGCGCCAGATCCGCCGGAGCCGCTGGAGGGGTCGTTCGTTCCGGATGCCCTCTCTTCGTTCGTTTCCGACCGCCTGTTTCGCATGCGCCTCATCCATGGTCCGCCGCTCTACATTCACCTGTTGATCGAGCACAAGAGCTACCCCGACCGCAAGGTGGCCTGGCAAATGGCGCGTGGCATCATGGCCGCCTCGGAGCAGTTCATCCGGGAAACGGGCCGGGAGTGGGAAAGAGTGCCCGCCGTGCTGCCGGTGCTGGTCTATCACGGCGCCTCCCCCTGGACCCATCCCCACGACCTGGTCTCCCTGATGGACGCCGATCCGGAACTGTGGCCCTGGCTGATGAATTTTCGGTTTGTCCTGGTGGACCTGAGCGCCACGGCGGACCCGTTTCTCTCCCGGCACGCCCGGTTGCGGGCCGGTTTCTTGGCATTGAAATACGGCACCCGCTCCCCCCGCGAACAGATGGAGGCACTGGACCAGATGGTCGATGCCCTGCAAGGTGCCCCGGAACTTCTGGTGCCGGTAATGATCTATCTGATGGCCACCTTTTCGTTCATGCGTCATGAAACCGTGCATGAGATCGTCATGCGGGTCAAACCAAAGGAGGAAGCGGAAATGATGTCGATTTATGCCCGGGAATTGATTGCCAAGGGGCGGGCGGAAGGCGAGGAGATCGGCAAGACGCTGGGCGAGCGGAACCGGGCGGTTTCCATGCTGTTGCGGCTGATAAAGCGTAAATTCGGCGTGGATGCCGCCGAAGTGCGCGGTCGGGTGGAGGCGGCTGACCTGGATACCCTGGATCTTTGGGCGGATCGGATCCTGGACGCCGGAACCCTGGATGAGGTTTTTGGCGAGCAGGCGCTGGCGTCGTAGCGCGAGGCAGGTGTTGACGGTAAGGAGATGTCATCAACAATGAATGAGGAGACAAGGATGAAAAAGAGGTTGGTTGGTCCTGTACTGACGGTGGTCGCAATGGTGGCGTTGATGTCCGGAACGGTGGGCGCGGCGGAAGAGCCGGGTGGACAACCGCCTCCTGCGCCGGCCAATGCCGATGCGGGCGGGCAGGGCAGGGGGCCGGGTCCCGGCATGATGGGTGGTCCCGGCATGATGGGTGGTCCCGGCAT
>JADGAR010000109.1 GCA_015231915.1 Magnetococcales bacterium | reverse complement strand
TGGGCCTGACCATCAGCCACAATCTGGTGCAATGGATGGGGGGGAGCATGCTGGTGGAAAGCGCCCTGGGTCAGGGCAGCAGATTCATTGTTCTGGTTGCCTGTCCGCTCCCTCCTGGCGTGGCGGAAGGGGGCGGCAAGGACGCGCTGGTGCCGGCGTTGCGCGAGATTGCCGCCCTGTTGGAACGGCGCGACATCCGATGCCTGGACCGTTTTGCCGCCATTCGCGCGCAGTTGGAGGAGTACCCGTGGGCGAGTTCTCATGTGACCCGGTTGCACATCGCGCTCGAGAGGCTGGAGACCCGGACGGCGGGCGCGGTGTTGCGGGAATTGATCGATGTATTGCTCAGCAATCAGGAGTAAGATCATGAAAATGAATAACGAAACAATTCTGGTTGTTGATGACAATCCGGACAATATCCGTTTGATGGGTCATATTCTGGACGCGCACTATCACATCCAGTTCGCCACCAATGGCGAGGAGGCGCTGGCGAGCGTCGCGGACAATCCGCCCGACATGATCCTGCTGGACGTGATGATGCCTGGAATCGACGGTTTCGAAGTGTGCCGTCGCTTGCGTCAGGGGGAGAGGAGCCGTGATATTCCGGTGATTCTCGTCACGGCGCTGAATGACCCGGCAGCGGAAATCAGGGGCTTTTCCGCAGGCGCGGTGGACTTTCTGTCCAAGCCGGTCAATCCGCCCGTAGTGCGCGCGCGGGTGGGGGTGCATCTGGCCCTCAAGCGGCAGCGCGAGGCGCTGGAACGGACCAATCGGCGGCTTGCCGAGGAGAATGCCCGGCGCATGCTGCTGGAGGAACAGTTGCGGGAGCAGGCCGAATATGACGCCCTGACCGGGCTGCCCAACCGGAAGCTCTTTCAGGATCGTCTTGAGCAAACCATTTTGATGGTTGAGCGCAATCAAGGGAGTTTTTCCTTGATGTTCCTGGATCTCGATCGTTTCAAATGGGTAAATGACACGCTTGGTCATGATGCCGGGGATCAGCTCCTGGTGGAGGTGTCGCGGCGGTTGAGGGGGGTGGTGCGCAAGTCGGACACCGTGGCCCGGCTGGGCGGGGACGAGTTCACGGTGATCCTGTCGGACATCCTGCACGAATCGATGGCGGAGCTGGTGGCGCGCAAAATCCTGGAGCAGCTCTCCACCCCGTTCGTCCTCAAGGGCCAGGAGGTGACCATCTCCGGGAGCGTGGGGATCGCCATTTTCCCAGCCGATGGCGGGGACGCGCAGGAACTGGCCAAAAATGCCGATTGCGCCATGTATCAGGCCAAGGAGGGCGGTCGCAACGCCTTTCGGTTCTATTCCCAGGAGATCAACCGGCAGGCCCATCGCCGCATGCGCCTGGAAGCGCAGATGCGGCACGCATGCGGGACCGATGAATTCTTTCTCGACTATCAACCGAAGATTTCCCTGGTCACGGGGTGCATCACCGGGATGGAGGCCTTGCTGCGCTGGAACCATCCCGAAGAGGGGATTCTGTTTCCCAAGCAGTTCATGCCATTGGCCGAGGGGACCGGTCTGATCATCCAAATCGGGGCCTGGGTGTTGCGCACCGCCTGTCGGGATGCCATGGTTTGGGACAAGGAAGGGTACGGCAGCCTGAAGCTGGCGGTGAATCTGTCGGCATTGCAGTTTCGCGAAGGGGACAAGCTGGTGGAACTGGTGGAGGATGTGTTGCAGGAGACCGGTTTTCCACCCGAGCGGCTGGAGTTGGAGATCACGGAGACCATGATGATGGGGAACACGGAGGCGGTCTGTGCCACGTTGCACCGACTGGTCGCCATGGGGATCGTGATCGCCATGGACGATTTCGGCACCGGGTACTCTTCGCTGGCCTTGTTGAAGCGTCTGCCCATTCATGTGATCAAGATCGACCGTTCCTTCGTCAGCGACCTGCGGGCAGACAGCAATACGGCCTTCATTTCGGCGATCATCTCCATGGCCAGGCAGTTGCGTCTGCATGTGGTTGTGGAGGGGGTGGAGACGATCGAGCAGTTGCGAATCATGGAAAAGCAGGGCGGGGATGACGTGCAGGGGTTTTTCTTCTCCCCGCCGCTGGGCAAGGAGGGGATGCTGGCGTTATTGCAGGGGCGCATTCCCCTGGGCGGGAGCAACTGAACCGCCATGTGCAGGAGCACCTGCACACGGCGTGTTCAGGAAATTGGCCAATAAATCATGACCACTCTCGGTCAGAATCGACTCCGGATGAAACTGCACCCCCTCCACGGGCAGTTCGCGGTGCCTGATTCCCATCACCAGGCCGTCCTCGGTGCGGGCTGTCACCTGCAAGCTCTCCGGAATGGAGTCGGCGGCCACCACCAGGGAGTGATAGCGGGTGGCCATGAATGGCTGCGGCAGATCCCGGAATACCCCTTCCCCGCTGTGATGAATCCGCGAGGTCTTGCCGTGCATCAGCACCGGGGCGCGTACCACCCGCCCCCCAAAGGCCTGACCGATCGCCTGATGCCCCAGACAGACCCCCAGGATCGGGATCCGTCCGGCCAGCCGACGGATCACCTCCAGCGTGATCCCGGCCTGGTCCGGATTGCCGGGACCGGGCGAGATGACGATGTGCTCCGGGCGCAAGGCCGCGATCTCCTCCACGGTGATGGCGTCGTTGCGGAACACCCGCACCTCGGCCCCCAGTTCGCCGAAGTACTGGGCCAGGTTGTAGGTGAACGAATCGTAGTTGTCGATCAACAGGAGCATGTCGTCCTCACTCCAGGCCGCGCTGCGCCAGGTCCACGGCGCGCAGGATGGCGCGCGCCTTCTCCAGGGTCTCCTCGTACTCCCGCTCCGGCAGCGAATCCGCCACGATCCCGGCCCCGGCCTGGACATGCAGCCGTCCGTCTTTGATCACGGCGGTGCGCAGGGTGATGGCCAGATCCATGTTGCCGGAAAACGAGATGTACCCCACCGCCCCGGCATAGGGACCCCGGCGGGAGACCTCCAGTTCGTCGATGATCTCCATGGCGCGGATCTTGGGCGCGCCGCTCACGGTTCCGGCAGGAAAGGTGGCGGCCACCAGATCGAAGGCGTCCAGACCAGGTTTTAACCGCGCCTCCACATTGGAGACGATGTGCATCACATGGGAATAGCGTTCGATGACGAACTGCTCCGTCACCTTGACGCTCCCGGTCACCGCCACGCGGCCCAGGTCGTTGCGGCCCAGATCCACCAGCATGATGTGTTCCGCCCGCTCCTTGGGGTCGGCCAGGAGTTCGCGTTCCAGTGCCAGATCCTGTTCGGTGTCGTTGCCCCGGCGTCGGGTCCCGGCGATGGGGCGCACCGTGGCGATCTCCCCCTCCTGGCGCACCAGGATCTCCGGACTGGAACCTACGATGGCCATCTCCCCCAGTTGCAGGAAAAACAGGTACGGCGACGGATTGGTGGTACGCAACGCGCGATACAGGGCCACGGGGGGATGGGGAAAGGGGATCGACAGGCGATGCGACAACACCACCTGAAAGATGTCCCCGGCCAGGATGTACTCCTTGGCCTTGCGCACCGCCGCTTCGAAGTCGGCGCGTGGTGTTTCGGAGACGAAAGCGGACTCCTCCAGAGGGGAAGCGGCGGAAGCAGCCGGCGCGCGGGGCAGGGGCTGGCGCCGCAAGCGGTCGATCATGGCCCGGATGCGCTCCACCGCCCGCAGATAGAGGCTTTCCGGGTTGTCGCCCTCCTTCAGAAAGACGTTCACCACCACCTTGAGCTTGCCGTACAGATTGTCGATGATCAATGTCAGGTCGGTGAGCATGAAGACCGCGTCCGGAGTCCCCAGAGGATGGGGGTTGCGATCCGGGATCTTTTCGAAACAGCGCACCGTGTCATAGGAAAAATAGCCCACCGCGCCGCCGTGAAAGCGTGGCAGGTTGTCCACCCGTACCGGGCGGTAGCGGCTCATGACCTCTTTCAATGCCGTCATGGGGTTGCAATCCGCCAGGACCCGAACCGTCCCGGCCTCCCGGATCTCCACCCGGCGTCCATGCGCCGTGAACAGGGCGAAGGGGTCCAGGCCGATCATGCTGTACCGTCCCCACTTCTCCCCCCCCTGGACCGACTCCAGCAGAAAGGCGTACTCATGCCCTTCGGCCACCTTGAGAAAAGCCGAGACCGGGGTATCCAGATCCGCCAGGATCTCCCCGTACACCGGGATCAGGTTGCCCTGACCGGCGAGGCTGAGGAAGTGCGGCAAGGTGGGAAAAATCATGGCGTCCTTCAACCAGGGCATGGAATGGCTCGCGTGCCGGGATTTATTATCGATCCGTCACGCCGTTGGTATCCATTTTCCCAAATCCGCAGCCATTCGGCAATGGTCCACGGGGGGAGCGTCACTCACCGCGCGGGGGGAGGGAACGAGCAGGCGTTGTTCCTGGCCGGAGGTCTGGAGGATGATTTGCTGGTCACCCGATCCTCGATCAGGGTCATCAGGGTTTCGGCCTGGATGGCCGCCTGGCGTTCGTCCACACCCGCTTCACGCAGTTTGCGGACATAATTGTAAGAGTCGAAGGCGATGGTGGGATGCATGGCTTTGGCGTCTCCTACCGGGCGTTTGGTCAGCTAGCCCGATTGTCGCACAAATCGCCAGGCGGTGAAAAGATCAATTCACCATATGCGCGCCCGGATCGACCAGTTGCATCGGATCGAAACCCAGACCGCGAATCGCTGCGGACCAGCGGACATTCGCCGGAAAATCGAACAGCACGCTTCGGTTGATGCCGCTCACCAGCCAGGTGTTCTCGCGCAGTTCCGCCTCCAGTTGGCCGCCGGCCCAGCCGGAGTACCCCAAAGCGAGCAGAAACCGGCTGTTGCCCTCGTCTCCCACCAGTTGCCGCAGAATGTCGGGATTGGTCCCCAGATACAGGCCTTGGTCCACTTCGATGTAACCCGGACAATCCAGGTTTTTCTCATACAGGATAAACCCCCGGTCCAGGGCCACCGGGCCGCCCTGATAGACCTGCGGCAGTTCGTCGCCACGGCACCAGGTCAGCCCCAACTGCCGCATCACGTCGCGCATGCTGGTGGGATGCGGTTGATTGATCACCAGTCCCAACGCCCCCTCGCGGGTATGCGAACAGACGAACAGCACGGAGCGCTCGAAGTTGGGATCCTTCAACCCCGGCATGGCGATCAGGAACATCCCGGCAAGACTGCCTTCCTGTTTCATGTCACCCTCCCCAGTGTTCACATTGCGGTCAACAGGGTCCGCAAACGGTCGTGAATGCCATCGAAGCCGCCATTGCTCATCACCAGCACCCGGTCACCCGGGCGCAGACGTTCCCGGAGATGATCCACAGCCTCGGCGGCGTTCTCCACCACCACGGCGCGCGGTTCGTTGTCCGGCAGGGGTCTGGCGTGATTGATCTCACGGGCCACGGCAGCCACGTCCAGGAGTTCCTCGCTCGTCAGGCCTTTGGTTCCCGGGGTGGCCAGCACCACTCGGTCGGCGGCGACCAGTGCCGGGGCAATCCGCTCTTGATGCACCCGTCGCCGCATGGTGTTGGAGCGCGGTTCGAGGATCACCCACACCCGCGCCTCGCCCACCGAGGCCCGGAACCCCTCCAGGGTGGTGGCGATGGCCGTGGGATGGTGGGCGAAATCGTCGTAAACGGTGATCCCGTTGCCTTCGCAGCGCAACTGCATCCGGCGCGCCACACCGCGGAACCGGGAGAGTCCGTCCCGCACCCGCAGTGGATCCATGCCGTGGGACAAGGCGGCGGCGGCCACTGCCAGCCCGTTCATGACATTGTGTCGGCCCGTCGAACCCCAGGTCACGGTAAAGAATGGTTTGCCATCCTTGAGCAGGGTCCAGCAACGGCCATCCTCGTGTTCCAGGCGGGCAGAGAAGGGATACTCCCCCTGCAGGCCGTAACGCACCACCCGGGAATGCCCATAAGCGAGCAACGCCTCGATTTCCGGGTCGTCGCCGTTGGCCAGCAGCAGTCCGGAACGGGGCACGGTGCGCAACAAAAGCCGAAACTGCACCCGGATCGCCTCCAGGTCCGGATAGATGTCTGCGTGGTCGAATTCCAGATTGTGCAAAATGAGGGTGCGTGGACGATAATGGAGAAATTTCGGTCGTTTGTCGAAAAAGGCGGTGTCGTACTCGTCTCCTTCCACCATTACCCAAGGTCCACGCGGCGCTCTGGCCCCCAGTCCGAAATCCAGCGGGATTCCGCCGATCAGAAAGCCCGGCCCCCAGCCTGCCTCTTCCCAGACTTTGGCCAGCAGGCTTGTGGTGGTGGTCTTGCCGTGGGTGCCGGTTACCACAATGGGGTGGCGTCCTTCCAGGATGTTCCGACCCAGCCATTCCGCGCCCGATACGTAGGGAAGTCCCAGGTCGAGCATGGCCTCCAGTTCCGGATTGCCTCGCGAGATCGCGTTCCCCACCACCACCAGATCCGGTGGCGGTTCGAGATTTTCCGGGCGGAACCCCTCGGTGATCGGGATGCCGCGTTCGGCCAGAAAATCGCTCATGGGCGGGTAGATCCCGGCATCCGATCCGGTCACCTGCCACCCTTCTTCCTGGGCCAGGGCGGCGATGCCGGCCATGGCCGTGCCGCAGATCCCGATGATATGCACCTTCTTTGTCATGTTTCAATCGTATCCGTTTCGGAATTTGCTGTTCCTTGGAATCAGCAGTTCCAAAAAATTATTAGGGGTCCAGGGGGATTATCCCCCTGGTGGGATCCAAGGGCGAAG
>JADGAR010000108.1 GCA_015231915.1 Magnetococcales bacterium | reverse complement strand
CAAGGGCTTCGCCCTTGGATCCCACCAGGGGGATAATCCCCCTGGACCCCTAATACTTAAAACATCTTAATAAATTTAATAAAAAAATTTAGTTAATGATCAACCACCTGCACGGGCTGCCACCCCTCCACCATCCGCCTCGCCCGAACACGCTGCTCCGCCGACATGACCCGCTCCAGAAACACAAGCCATACCCTGGCCCGCTCAATCCCTCCGGTGGCAGCCAAAGCAATCCATGCATACGCCCGCACCACATCCCGAGATACCCCACGACCAGCCTGATACATCACCCCAAGATTGAACTGCGCCTCGGCCATCCCCTGCTCCGCCGCCAAACGAAACCACTTCACCCCCTCACCATCCCGCCGCCTGACCCCCTCCCCCTCAATGCATAATACCCCCAAATTGTACTGCGCCATGGCAAGACCCTGCTCCGCCGCCAACCGATACCACCGCTCGGCCTCCACCAACGAAACCGGCATCCCCTCCCCACGCTCATGCATCACCCCAAGATCATATTGAGCCTCCGGATCCCCCTGCTCGGCAGCACGCCGCAAAGTCCCGATCAAATGCCCGGACAAACCGGACTCCCAACGCTCGTCCGGCAAAATCAACGTAAAAGGCAATCTCTGTGCCGGAACCGCCCCGACACTCCCATGCGCCACACCCAACGCCATCAACCAACCCACCACACTCCATCCCGCCAACCATCTCCTCCCGAACGCCACGCTCACAACTCCCCTCCCCCGCTCACGACCCATGCCGCACAAGAACCGCTTCGGCCAACTCCCGACTCAACAACCCCAATGCCTGACTCATGGCCGCCGCCAGGGATTCGAAATCCTCCCGGTTTCCGGCCCGAACCACCAAACGCGATTGCCTGGCCGCCACCTCCCGACCCCGACCATCAAACAAAATCCAACGCGCATCCAACAATACCTCACCCGAAACGGCGTCCGGCTCGAAACGACTCAACGTCACAGCCAAGCGATAATCGGCCTTCCCCTCCCCCCTCGTGGGCAACATCACGACCCGATCCGAAGCAAGCAATACCGACAGATTCTCCGCCAATACCCGACCGATATCCTCACGAAAATCCCCGCCCCATTGATGCAAACGGTCCAGTTGCAACCGGTTGCCGCCCGTGCGCGTCACCATCTCGGCCCGGTCGAGATAACGCGGAATCTCCACCGGCTCCAACTCCAACACCGGTCCCCGCCTGACGGGCGTTCCCACGCCCTTCGGACCCTCCACCGCCGTCAACAGAAAAAACCGCGTCGGCGGCGACGCCCCACCCATGCACCCGGACAACAACACGGCAACCCATAAAACCACCCAACCTCCCGCCAGACGCACCTTCATCGACCTCCCTCCTTCTCCTTGCCAAACAGCAACGACTCCGGCCTACGCTCCAGAAGATCAATGAAACTGCGCACGGAACGCGCAGCCGCAGCCAGCTCCCGCACCGCCTCGACCATGCCGTAATGCAACGGCGCACGAGAGCCGATCACGCCATCCACCTTGGCCAGGGTCTCCTCCAACTGCCGCAAGGTGCCGGTGGCCGCCTCGCCCACAGGACCAGCCTGCCGGTCAAGCGTCCTCAACAACACCCGCGCCTCGGACAGGGTCGCCGCCGCCGCTCGAATCGTCTCCAGGATTTCCGGGGCATTGGCCGCCCGGTTGGTCCCCTTGAGGGTCTCGTGCAACTCTCGACCAATCCCCTCCAACGGCATGGCCTGCACCCTCTTCAACAACTCGGTCACCGAGGAGGTGATCTCGTCCAGACTGGTCGGAATGGTCGGCAACTCCAGATAAATACTCTGCGGGTTGTTCACCAGGATGAGCGGCGTCTCCGGCAACAGATCCAGCTCCACATACAACTGACCGGTCAGATAACTCCCGATCCTCAACTGCGCGCGCAAACCTTTTTTCACCAATGATTGCAGAAAATCCTTCTCCGATTCCTCCTGAATCGTCGGCACATTCTCTTTGCTGATCTCGATGACCCGCTCCGGCTCGATCTGCACCAGCACCGGAATCCGGAACGTCGCCTCTGTGACATCATACTCCAAACGAATGTCCGTGACCTTGCCCACCTGAATGCCACGAAATTCCACCGGGGCGCCCACGGTCAATCCCCGCACGGAACCCTTGAAATACAAAACGAAGATATGTTTTTGCGTATAGGACTCCTCTGCCACCGCCTTTTCGTTTTTGAACAGTTTGAAGTGGGTATTCGCCGGAGCCGGTTTTGCCTCTTCCAGGGTATCTGGATAGTCGAAGGTGACCCCGCCTTGCAGCAAACGGCTCAGGGAGCTGGATTTCAGCCGAATCCCGCCGGCATCCGCCACCAGGTCCACGCCGCTCGTCTCCCAAAAGCGGGTGCCGGCGCGGATCATCAGGTGGTAAGGCGCGCGAATGAAGACCGGCAACATCACTTTATGCTTGTCTTGCGTCAATTCATAGCCCAACACCTCGCCGACCGGGATGTCGCGGTAGTAGACCGGTGCGCCCGCATCCAGGGAGCCGAGGGCATCGGCCTCCAGCAGGAAACGGGATCCCGAAGCGTCCATGCGCACCAGGGGGGGGCTTTCCAGACCGACGAAACGGCTTTGTCGTCCCTCTCCCTTGCCCGGTTCCATTTCGATGTGCGACCCGGCGACCAGAGTCCCCAATCCGGAGACCCCGCGCAGGCTCAAATGAGGACGCACCACCCAGAACTTGGCCTCGCCGGTCAGGAACGGCTCGCTCCCCTTGACCATCGAGGCATGAATTTCCACATGGGAGAAATCGGCGCTCAACACCACGGCATCCACCACGCCCACTTCCACGGATTTGTGCTTGATGCGGGTTTTGCCGGCCTCGATCCCCTCGGCGCTCTTGAAGGTGAGCACGATCCTGGGACCGGCCTCGGACCAGGTTTTGACCACCAGCCACGCCCCCAGCAGCAATGCCACCATGGGGATCAACCAGACCAGTTGCGGACCGCCGCGTCCTGGGGGGGTCACGGCGGGCAAGGGAATGTCCGGTACTTGTGGCGATGGGTTCATGGGTTTTCCTCCCGGGCAGCGGCATCCCAGATCAAGCGGGGGTCGAAGGCGCGGGCGGCGAACAGGGTCACCACCACCACCCCGGCGAAGAACGACACCCCGACCCCCGGCTCGATGGTGGCGATGGCGCCGAAATCGACCAGGGCGATCAGGATCGACACCAGAAAGACATCCACCATGGACCAGTGGCCGAAGGCCTCGATCACCCGATAGAGCACGGCGCGGTCCCGGCAACGAAACCGGGACCTTTGCCGCACCGACAGCAACAGATAGGCCAGTACCCCGAGTTTGGCCACCGGGATCACGATGCTGGCGACAAAGACCAGCAGGGCCAGGGGCCACATGCCTGCCTCGATCAGATGGCGGACGCCGCTCAGGATGGTATCCGGTTCTCCCCGGCCCATTTTGCTCACCGTCATCACCGGATAGAGATTGGCGGGGATGTAGAGCAGCCACGCGGTCACCAGCAGCGCCCAGGCGCGCGGAACGCTGTTCGGCTTGCGCCCGTGCAGTGATGTCCGGCAGCGGGGGCACGGCGTACCCTCTGCCACGAGCGGGTTGACCAGCCCGCATGCGTGACAGCCGATCCAGCCGGCCTGGGCTGCGGTGACGATTTGGTTCATGACCCCTCCGGCGCCAGGTTCCAGAGCGCGTGGTCATCCAGCGAGGCGCGCGCCGCCGCGATGGCCACCATCAATCCGCACATGGCGAGGCTCGCCAGTCCGGGGACCACTCCGGCCATGGCCGTCAGCTTGACGTATGCCACCAGAATGCCCAACAGAAATACCCCCACCATGGACCAGGGCGTGACCAGGCGCACCAGACGAAAGGCATCTGCCATTCTCCGTGGCACACGCCCGCAGCGCAATGGCAGCAAAAGATAACACATGCCAGCCAGCAGCAGCCCGGGACCGAGCATGGTCGTGCCGAACACCAGCAGGGCCAGATCCCACATCCCAGCCCTGGCCAGGGCCTCGACCCCGGCCAACAGGGTATTTTCCCGAATCCGGCCCCCCAGATGCATGATCAACAACGGATTGAGATGGGCGATCGGCAGGAGGATCAGGCCGGTCAGGGTCCAGGCGAGCGCCCGGTTCAGGCCGTTGCCGCTCGACCGGAACAGCTCGGCCCCGCAGCGGACGCAATGGGCCACGCCACCCGCCGGCAGGTCGGGCGTCCGATACAAGGCATCGCATTCATGACAGACGATCAATCGGTTCATCGCCCCTTCGGGATGGCATTCCATTCGACATTGCAATCGGATATAATCGTCGGGAGTCCGGCAAAAATTTTGCCACATGCCCTTCAATTTACCAGGAAACGCTCATGACGTCAAAAAGCGACTTTCATGCTTGGGAGCAAAAATTCGGCCTCAAGGCGACGCTGACCACCATGGCCATCCTTTTGCCGCTCCTCATTTTGCCACTGGCAGGCATGCTCATTCTTTCCATGCGCAGCGCAGGCGACCTGGGCGTCACCTCGAGAATGGCGGAACGGCAGGTGACCCTCACCCAACAGGCGGCAAAGGAGTTTCTCGTCTATCTGGCCACCGGCGAACGGAGCGGCAAAAAGGCTCTCGAGGAGATCTTGTGGGGCTTCGATCTCACCCTCAAGGCGTTGATGTCCGGAGGCAATGCGCCAGTGCTTTTGGATCGGGAGAAGACCACCTACGAAGCGGTCGTTTCCCCGGATGCGGAAACCGAAGCCCGGCTGCGTGCCGCTGCTGCGCTCTGGGAACCTTTCCAGCGCACGGTTCGTTCCGCGCTGACCGGCTCCGTGGATACGGAGGCCGTGCGCAAAAAGGTCATCCAGGAGAGCACCGCCCTGCAGGAGGCCATGGAGCAGGTCAGTTTGGCGGTGGCCAACCAGTCGCGGCAGTTCCGGGAGCGTTACCGGAGAATCATTCTGATGATGTTTTTTTTCACGCTGATTCCGCTGCTCGCCGGAGCAGGTTTCGCCCTGTGGAGAAAAGTCGCGCTCGCCAGGCAGATCAACCACTTCCAAAACCGTCTGGAGGAGCTGGCCCACGGCAATCTGGAGATCCGCTTTTTGCCGAGCTACTGCAATGAGCTGATCGCCATGGGCCAGGGGATCAATGCGGTCACCGACCGGTTGATCCTCATGGCGCGGCAGCAGAGGCTCCAGTCCGAAAGTGTCACGGCGGTGGTCAACGAACTGATTCCCTTGAAGGAGAGTCTTTTCGAGGACTCGCGCGGCACTGTCAAGCTGGCCAATCACGTTCTGGAGCTTAACGACGTGCTGGATCGGGAGACCCAGGCGTTGAAGATACGCATCGACGAGGTCAAGGAGAACATTGGCACGGTCAACGGGGTGGCCAACGAGTTGTCCAACAACGTCAGTTCCATTGCCGCCGCATCGGAGCAGGCCAGTGTCAATGTCAGCACCATGGCTTCGGCTGCGGAAGAGATGACTGCCAACATCGAAAACGTCAATTCCAGTCTGATGCAGGTCAATCAATCGGTGAACTCGGTCTCCATGGCCATGACGCAGATGACCTCCTCGCTGGAGGCGGTGCGGGAGCGGTGCATGCTTGCGGACAAGCGTTCGGAGCAGGCCAATGCCAACGCTCATACGAGTCTGGAGACGATGAAGAAGTTGTCGCTTGCTGCCGGTGAGATTGGCAAGGTGGTGGGCATGATCAAGACCATTGCCGATCAGACCAACATGTTGGCACTGAACGCTTCCATCGAGGCGGCTGGTGCGGGGGAGGCGGGCAAGGGCTTTGCCGTGGTGGCTCACGAGGTCAAGGAGTTGGCCAGGCAGACCGGGGACGCCACCCGGTTGATTCATGAAAGGACCCGTGAGATTCAGCAAAGAACCAAGGAGGCTTCCAACGGCACCCTGGACATTTCGCATCTGATCGAACAGATATCGCACACCAATCACGAAATCACCCGTGCGGTGGACGATCAGACGCGTGCGGTGACCAACATTGCCAACTCCATGCAGAATGTCACCCAGGCTGCCGAGGAGGTGACCCGCAACGCTGCCGAGCTTTCCAACGCCTCTCAGGAGGTGGCCAGGGCGGCGGTTGAGGCGGCGGCAGGCACGGCGGAAATTGCCCGTTCCGCTTCCAGTGTGGCCATGGGGGCTGCCAATGTGGCTGCCGAAAGTGGTGTGGCTCAGGAGCGCACCCAGGCCTTGCAGTTGAGTTCCGAGGAGATTTACTTCGCTTCGGTCAATGTTCAGAAGGAGGTTTTGCAATCTCTGGATTTGCTCGATTTTGTCAACGGTTCCATTCATCATGCCGGGATGTTGACCAGCGTGGTTCAGGAGATCGGCCATGCCCTCAAGCAGCAGACGGACACGCTCGCAGCCGGGCCGCCTGCCTTTGATGTTCAGGCGGTGAAGAATGCGCATCTCAAGTGGCTTGGCAAGTTGGAGCATGTGATTCGGGGTCGTGCGCGTCTCAAGCCGGAGGAGGTAGCCAGTGGTCACGACTGTGCCTTTGGCAAGTGGTATGACACTCAGGGCACGGCCCGGTTTGGTGTCATCCCGTTGTTCGTTGAGATGGGCAAGATTCACATGATGGTGCATGAGACTGCCCGTTCCATCGTGGCCAAGATGGCCAGACAGGAAAAGGAGGCTGCGATCAAAGAGATGGATGATTTTCAGGCCTTGCGTTCCAAAATGTTTCAGCAATTGGATCAATTGTTTCTTTCTGACGAGTCCAATCGGATTGTTCAGGCTGAGCAGCAGAGCAAGGAGGCTTCCCTTTGATTATGAAATCCATGATGTCGAATTATTAGGGGTCCAGGGGGATTATCCCCCTGGTGGGATCCAAGGGCGAAGCC
>JADGAR010000107.1 GCA_015231915.1 Magnetococcales bacterium | reverse complement strand
GTCGGGCGTTCGCGAAATGGTTGAGCCGTATTTTGTTGCCACGACTGGCGAAGAAGAACGTTTCCGTCCCGGAGGCTATGCCGGAGATGGATGACCTGGAGGAGGTGCGAACCATGTTAGCAGAAACTGCAGAAGGGTGGACCAGAGAGTGGAAGCGGGAAGGCAAACAGGAAGGCAAGGCTGAAATGCTACTTGATCAACTTCAAGAGCGTTTCGGCATAATTCCAGAGTCTGTTCAGCAGCAGGTGATATCAGCCAAGCTGGATGACATCAACGCCTGGGCCCGCAAAATCTTCAAGGCTGACTCCTTGCAAGCCGTCTTTCATTGAATGGTTCGCATTCGTTACATGAAACGCCACGATGATCTGGCTGGCGAAACCGCGCGGCAATTCGCCAGGACCATTCTGGATCTTGGATCCACCGGATGCACGCCCCTGTTCCCCGAGGAAACCGATGCCGAGTTGTCCACCTTGTACGTGGTGACCGTGCCGGAAAGCGTGACACAGGCCCTGATCTCCCGGTTGGAGGGCATGGGGGAAGTGGAGTACGTCGAAGTGCCACCCAGACGCGCCTTGATCCATCCGGTCAGGCGGTGACGGATCAGCGCATGTTTTTCCAGGCCGCCGCCGATCTGGCGGAGAGTTGCTCGGAGTAGAATCCCTGCATCGGCACGACAAAGGCCTCGTCATGCGGCTTGCGCAGGGCGACCAGCAGATTGACGTTCTGGCCGATGGCCTGCCTGCCCGCCAGATCGATGATGCTCTCCCGGTTGTGCAACTGGGTCAATTTCAGCGGGGCGATCTCCCCGCAGAGCATCAGGACCACCTCGTAGCGGTTGGCCGCCGCCAGATCCCAGAAGAAGGTCGGTTGAAAATTGTAAAAACCGTGATCGATCCAGCCGGTGAAGGGCAGTACATGCACCATCAGACCACCAGCCAGCGCGTGATCGTGCATGGTCTTGAAGACCTGAAACTGGTTGAAGACATGCTCGGCGGTGCCGATGTTCAGCACCACCCCGAACCGTCTGCCCAGATCGATCGGTGTGTTCAGGTCCAGACGCAGCGCCTGACTGGTTCCGTTCAGGTCGATGGAGACGATGGATCGGGCATGAAAAAAAGTCCGGTAATGGACCTTCGGCAGCGCGAACATGAGCGCGGCGCGCTGCGAGGCTTCGAGCGGGGTTTGCAATTGCCGGATCACATCCCCCAGCCATTGCAGCAGCGATGCACGGTCGGCCTCCCGCGCGAACAGCCCGATGTCCCTCTGGAACGCCTCCAGCGCCACATCGCCGTACCAGTTGGCCTCGCCCAGTTCCAACAGGTCGACCCCCAGCGGCAGGGCATTCTGTTCCCGCAAAAAACGCAAAACCGTGTACTCGATCCCGGTGATGGCCATGGCATGCTCGTCCGATCAGGAGGGTTACCCTCTGCAACGCCGCATCAGCATCCGGCGGATTCGTCACCTTTGTCAATGGATTACGAGGCCGGGCATGGTTGTTGCACGCAATCGACTGGTAAAAAAACGTCATGACATCGACATGCAAGGGACCTCGCCATGCCAACCACCACCGACATCTGGGCGTTGCTGCGCCGTTTGCGCAACTGGGGTGAACCACCTTCCCGCCCCGCCGTCGCACCGCTCCGCGAGGAGGGAGAAGCCATGGCCGTGGCCGCCGCCGGCGCCTTCGGCCCCACCGCAGGGGTCAACCCCGATGCCTCGCCCCCGGCATGGACCGCGCAGCCCGTTTGCCAGGAACCCGCGATCGCGCAAGTGATTCCTTTCGTGGTTGCGCCTGTCACGCCTGCCGTGCCTGTCATGCCTGCCGTGCCATTGTGGACCCTCGTGCTGTCGGACACCGACAACGATTTCACCACCGTCGCCCGCCATCTGCAACTGCTTGGCCTGTGCGACCGCCGGGGATGCTGGAAGCCGGGCATCCCACCCGTCCGGATCATCCATACCGGCGACTGGCTCAACAAGTGGAACCCCGATCCCCACGTCCTCGACTCCTTCAAGCGGTTGGTGGAAACCGCTCCCCAGGGGGTGGAGATCTCCCTCCTGGCCGGCAACCACGAGTTGGCCATCCTGCGCATGGCCGACATGGGACTGCGCACCCCCTTCACCGGCGAGGACCTCGATTTCATCCGCAACGGCGAGCTGTTCCGTATCCAGGACGACATCCTCTTCCTGCACGGCTATCCCACGCTGCTGCTGTTGGAACTCCTGCATCAACTGCGACACGAGGGGTGCGCCCTCGCCGATCTCCATGGCCGTCTGCGCGCCGCGTTCTATCGGGGGGAGCACGCCCTGTTCCGCGACGACGCGGGGCCGGAACTGGCTGGTTACATCCGCAAGCCCAGGAGTTACTACTCCCAACCCCAGCCGGACGGACGCCCTCTCGGTCACCATGTCGCGGAGCGGCTCCTCTCCCTGGGCATCGCCACCGTGATTCATGGCCACAAGCCGGTGGGCGTCACCCAGAGCGATGACGAACTGGAACGGATCATTCCCGGCGTGCGGGTCATCAACAACGACAATGGCGTGCGCACCGCCGGTCTGGGCGGACTGCTCATCTCCCCGCGCGGGGGGATCCGGTTCATCAATCCGGAGGCCGTGGCCGCAGCCGGAGGGATCCGGGCCTACCGGAAGCGGCTGCGCAAACGGCTGGCGACCCGTGGGCGGGATATCGCGTCCGGGGCGCTGCCGGCCATGCACTCCGTGGCGGCCTGACGCCCCATGCACGGTTCGCTGCTGGAGTCGGCAGCCACCAACATCCCGCAGGTCACCATGGAAATCGCCCGGGAGATCCTGCGCGACCACCCCGAGGACCTGCTCGCCCGCTATCAGCTCGGCATCGCCTGCTGCCGCGCGGACGACAGGGTCGCCGGGGTTCGGGAACTCGCCCGACTGTTCGCGGACCATTATCACCCCGTCATGACCGGTTCGGATCAAGAGGCGATTCTGCTGCTGGGATTGTGCGCCCTCCAGTTCGCCCAGTTGAGCGAACTGCTCATCGTCCGCAACGAACGGGAGTGGGGGCTGCATGTCGATCTGGGCGTCCGCATCGCCCTGGAGGCCGCCACCCGCACCGGCCAGGAGCGTCTGGCCCGCCTGGCCGGGCTGCTCGGCGAGCGGATCGTGCGTCACGGCCCGGACGAGGCCATCTGGGTGCGTCCCGACTCGCCGCGCCAACTCCAGGTGGAACCCACCAACCATTGCAATCTCCACTGTGTCATGTGCCCCCGCAACGGGATGGCCCGGCCTGCCGGTTTTCTCACCATTCCCGTCTGGGAGACGATCCTGGCCGGCTGGGGTCACCGCCATCGGCAATTGACCGTTTCCAATATCCTTCATCCCGCCAATCTCGCGTTCGAGGTTCGTCAACCCGGACTGATCAAGCTGTTTTTCATGGGCGAACCCCTGTTGCACCACTCCCTTGGGGAGCTGGTGCGCATCGCCCATGTTCATGGCTGCCGGGTGGCGGTGCAGACCAACGGCGTCCTGTTGAAGAACCCGAAAATCCGTCGGACCCTGCTCGACGCGGGTCTCGATCAGCTTTTCATCTCCGTGGACGGCCCGGATGCCGTCGCCTATGCCGGGATTCGCCGGGGCGGGGAGTGGGATGGCCTGCTGGCCGGGGTGCGGGCCATGGACCTGGAACGTCGCGCCGCCGGTCTGAAAGAAACCTTCCTGATGTGCGTCACCACCATCGTCCCGCGCCAGATTCCGGATTTCGAGGCCCGCGTCCTGGAATTCTTGCAACCCCTCTTTCCCCATGTGGACCACTTCTTCCCGATTGCCTTGGGGGTGCGCGATCAGACCCGCTTTCTCGACGCCGCGGGCCGTATCGTCCCCTGGACGAAGGAACCCGCCGCCCAGGCACGCTGCGAGGAGCCTTTGTACAAGATGAATCTCCTGTGGGACGGCACCGCGACCCCCTGCTGCTACGACATCGACGGTCAGCTCGCCCTCGGCTCGGTGGCGGACAGCGGCGTGGATGCCATCTGGCAAGGCGCGGCCATGGCCTCCATCCAGCGCGCCGCCTTGCGCAATACCCACACCCATCCCTTGTGCCGGCAGTGCCTGGCATGAGTGTGACTGTCAGGTAAATGGCGCTTGCAAGAATTGCGTGAAAGGTGGATAATCCGTTGATTCGAGGGTGCAGAGCGCATTCGCCTTTCCCATCGCCTTCAACACGGATTTCCGCATGACATTGACGACCGACCAGCGCTTCTGGAGCATCCGGAGGCCGATCATCGTTTCCTTTCTCGCGGCCTTTGGTCTGTTGCTGTTGTTCATCCTGTTTTCCCTGCGCTGGATGCACGAGGAGCAGGAAGTGCAACTTGGTCTGCAATTCCAGAATCAGGTCAATGAGACGTTGCGGCAGATCATGGCGCGCAACTCGGTCGCCATGGAGGGACAGCTCCGGCTCATGGGGCAAAACGCCCGTTTGTCCGAACGGTTTCTGGCCGGGGACCGGGAGGGACTGCTGCGCGCCACCGAACCGTTTGCCCGTTTCCTCGAACAGGAACAGCGTGTCACGCATCTCTATTTTCATGATGCCAGCGGAGTCAATTTTCTGAGGGTGTATCATCCCCACAAGTTTGGCGACCGGATCCACCGCCGGACTTTGCAACAGGCCATGGAGACTCGCAAAGTGGTCCATGGGGTCGAGCTTGGCGCCTTGGGCACCGTGAGCCAGCGCGTGGTCATGCCCTGGGAGGCGGATGGTCGTGTGATCGGCTATGTGGAACTCGGTCAGGAGTTGCCTGCCGTGTTCCCCATGCTCAAGGCCTCCCTGAAGGTGGATCTCTGTCTGTTCATTGCCAAGTCCCTGGTCAACCGGGAGGCGTGGAGTGCATTGCGGGCCTATCAAGAAAAACCAGCCGAGTGGGACCGGTTTGCCGAAGTGATCCTGGCCGGGAGCACGATGAGCGAGGTGCATGACGAGATCGCCGCCCTGGCCAGGGAAGAAAAGTCGCAAATTCTGAAACGTGATAATTATGGTCATGGAAGTAATGATGTAAATCATTTTCATGCCTTCGTCATCCCGATCCATGATGTGGCGGAGCAGCGGGTGGCCAGTCTGGTGGTCCATTACGAGGATTTGCCACTGGAGCGGATCACCTTGGCCCACAGTCGCTGGATTTTTGCCGGCATCATGCTGGCGGGGCTGGTGTTGGCCATGCTCTTCTATCGCCTGTTGCTGGGGGTGGAGGGGAGGGTGCGCACGGCATCCGCTGCCCTGCTGCACGGGGAGCAGAGGATGCGGGCCATTCTGGACACGGCTCTGGATGCGATCATCTCCATCGATGCCAAGGGACGGATCCTCGAATTCAACAAGGCGGCGGAACGGATTTTTGGTTTTCCCAAGCAGGAGGTCATGGGCAGGGATATCAGCACCACCATCATCCCTGCGGAGTTGCGCGACGCCCATCGCCAGGGGATGGCCCGCTACCTCTCCACCGGGGAAAAACGGGTCCTTAACCAGCATGTGGAACTGACCGGCATCGATGCCCGTGGGATACGCATCCCGATCGAAATCGCCATCACCGTGATCCCCAGCGATGGCGCGACGATCTTCACGGCCTTTTTGCGCGACATCTCCGACCGCAAGCAGATGCTGTTCTCCCTGAACGAGGCCATCGCCACAGCCGAAACCAGCAACCGGGAGTTGCGGATGGAGATCATCCGTCACGAGGAGACGACCGCCCGGTTGCGGTCCAGCGAGGAGCGGTTCCGTTCGGTCACCCTTTCGATCCGTGACGCCATCATCGCGGCGGATGGCGAACAGAATATCGTGTTCTGGAATCGGGGGGCGGAAGAGCTGTTCGGTTATACCCGTCAGGAGATTATCGGCGCGCGGCTGGATAAATTGATCCCGCCCCGTTACAAGGATGCGCACCGGGCGGGTTTCGAGCGGTTCCAGGCCAGAGGGGATGCCGCCCTGCTCGGCAAGACCACCGAATTGACCGGATTGCGCAAGAACGGCGAGGAGTTCCCCCTGGAGATGTCGCTCAACTCCTGGACCAATGCGGATGGCAGCCGGTTCTTTTCCGCCGTGATCCGGGACATCACGGAGCGCAAGAGCACCGAGGAGGCCCTGCTGGTCGCCAAGGAGAGCGCCGAGAAGGCCAATCAGGCCAAGAGTCTTTTTCTTGCCAACATGAGCCATGAAATCCGCACCCCCATGAACACCATCATCGGCATGGGCTATCTGTTGTCGCAAAGCGGGCTGACCACCACGCAGGAGACGCACATGCGCAAGATTCAGAGCGCTGCCGAGACCCTGCTGGGCATCATCAACGACATCCTGGACGTTTCGAAGATCGAGGCGGGCCGGCTGGAACTGGAACAGATCCCGTTTCATTTGCGGGAGGTGATGGACAAGGTTTCCGGCATGGTGGCGGTTCTGGCCGGGGAGAAGGGGCTGGAAGTGTTGTTTTCCCTGCATCCGGATCTGCCGCGCGGCCTGATCGGGGACCCGTTGCGACTGGAACAGGTCCTGATCAATCTGGGCAGCAACGCGGTCAAGTTCACCACCAGCGGCGAGATCCTCTTCCGGGTCGAGCCGGTCGAGACCATGAACGATGGCCGCATCCGGATGCGTTTTTCGGTGCGGGACAGCGGGATCGGGCTGAGCGAGGCGCAACTCGCCGGGCTGTTCCAGCCGTTCACCCAGGCGGACCCCTCCACCACCCGCAATTATGGCGGCACGGGGCTGGGCTTGACCATCTGCAAGAATCTCGTGGAGATGATGGGGGGCGAACTGAACGTCTCCAGCACACCGGGCGCCGGCAGCGAATTCGCCTTCACGGTCCTGCTGGGGATTCAGGAGGAACAGGGGACGCAGCATGCCGCGTACCGGTTCTCGCCGGGGCGCGTCAACCCCCGTGTCCTGGTGGTGGACGACAACGAGACCGCGCGGGAGGTTCTGCGCGAGATGTTGCGGGCGTTGTCGTTCGAGTGCGTTGCGGTCGCTTCCGGAGAGGAGGCCTTGCAGGAACTGGAGCGCGCGCAGCAACCCGGAGAGGCCCGTTACGACGTGGTGCTGCTGGATTGGCAGATGCCCGGCCTGGATGGGATCGAGACCGCCCGTCGCATTCAACTGAGTCCCGACCTGGC
>JADGAR010000106.1 GCA_015231915.1 Magnetococcales bacterium | reverse complement strand
GTCGATGCCCAGTCACTGGATGAGGTCTTCGCGGACAGAATGTGACGCGATTGCCAGATCGCCGGAAGTGGCTGTTGGAGCGTTGGCATGGTTGTTTTGGCGCCCAGAGCGGTCGATGCATTGCCGGATCTCTTTGCAATCCGTTCTGGACAATGCAACCAGCGGCGTGTAGACTGACCCACTCTTCACGTGACCTCTTCCCGGATCCAGATTCGCCATGCTGTTCCAGTCCACCGGCTTTCTGTTCGTGCTGTTGCCCCTCTTTTTGCTCCTGATGCGCTTGGCGCCCGTCGGAGTGGGCAAGCAGTTGGTCGTTTTCTTTTTCTCCTATCTGTTCTATTCCGGCAACGAACCGCTCTTCATGGTCCTGTTGCTGCTCTCCTCCAGCCTGGATTTCGTCACGGCCCTGATGATGCACCGCGCCACCACCCCATGGGGGAGGCGCGGCTGGCTTCTGGTCACCTTGGGGGCCAATCTGGGACTGCTGGGTTTTTTTAAATACGGCGGCATGCTCTTCCCCAAATTGACCCCGCTGCTCGCCCCCATGGGCATCCCCATGCCCGATCCCCAGCTCTTCAAGGATTTCATCCTCCCGCCGGGCATCAGTTTCTATACCTTTCAGTCCATGGCCTACTCCATCGATGTCTATCGCGGCGAGGTCAAACCGGAACGCAATTATCTCGGTTTCATCAATTATCTGGCCTATATTCCTCAGCTTATCGCAGGCCCCATCGAGCGCTTCGCCCACCTGAGCGCACAACTGCACGCCCTCACCGAAGGCCGCACCAGGCCCGACTGGAGCGCCGGCATCGATCGCATCTGCCTGGGGGTGATCCAGAAACTCCTCATCGCCGACAACTGCGGCCTGGTGATCAACGCCCTCGCCGACCAGGGTACCTATGACAGCTTCATCACCTCATGGCTCTTCGCCTTCGGCTTCGGCATGCAGATCTACTTCGACTTCGCGGCCTATACCCATATCGCCATCGGCATGGGCCTGCTCATGGGCGTGCAACTGTCGGAAAATTTCCTCTCCCCCTACCAGGCGAGCAATATCCAGGAGTTCTGGCGCCGCTGGCACATCACCCTCTCCAACTGGTTCCGGGATTACCTCTACATCCCTCTGGGCGGCAATCGCCATGGCCACGTCCGCACCCTCTTCAACCTGATGCTCACCTTTCTCCTTTGCGGCCTGTGGCACGGCGCGGGCTGGAACTTCGTGGTCTGGGGCGGTCTCCACGGCCTGATGCTCGGCGGTTATGTCGTGGCGCGCAATCTCCTCCCCCTGGAGCGCCTGCCACGCGCTGCCGGCGTTTTTCTCACCATTCTGCTGGTCCATGTCTGCTGGGTCTGGTTTCGTCTGCACGACCCGGAAAAGATCATGCTGGTGTTGCGCTCCATGACGGGCGCCAACGGCTGGAACAACGGTGCGCTCTCCCTGGTGGACGGACTCTTCGTCATGGGGGCATTGGCCGGCACCCTGCTGTTCCCCAATGCCGCCAAACGCTGGCCGGGCGGCGCCGGCTGGTGGGAGTCGGCACTGCTGCTCGCCCTGGCGCTCACTGCGGTGTTCAATATCCCGCAAGTGGCCCAGTTCATCTATTTCCAGTTCTGATCCGCCATGAACCCCTCTTTCTCACCACTGTACGGCAATCGGGAAGCCCGCCAGGAGAGGTTGCGGCTCTGGGCCGCCCTCGTGCTGATCCTCCTGGTGGCTGTGCTGGAAATGACCATCGGCACATCCCTGGAACAGGAGAATCTCCGCAAAGCCCGCACCCTGACGGCAGGCGAGGTGCCAATCGGTCCCATCCTCAAGGATTACGCCGGTCACCCCCTCCTGCCAGCCAAGCCGCCAGGAGTGAAGCGGATTTTGTACCTCTCCAACTCCCACGCCGCCACCGGCGGTTATGTCGCCCGGCACCTCGACAAGATGCTGACCGCCATCGCCCCTGGCCGCTTCGAGGTGTTCGACTTCTCTTCCCCCGGCATCTTCGGCCCCAGCATCCTGCAACGGGGCCTGCTCGCCATGGACCTGGAGATCGATCTGGTCGTCCTCCAGGTGGCCTATATCAGTTTTTCCGACCGCATCAAGCTCGCCCGGCAGGACCATCTCTCCGACCATTTTTTCCGTCGGGGCATCCTCGAACGTCTCCCGGCGGGATTCTGGTGGCGCAACTACGACATCGGACTGTTCACCAATCATCTGGTGGACCGCTTTCTCAACCTGACCCGCTTTCGCGTGGAACTGCGCGAACTCTGGGCGAAACCGCTTCTGGCCAGCCTTTCCGCCTTTGCGGGTTCGGCCCGCATTCGCATCATCGAGGTGGATGCCGAGCGTCAGATGACCATGCCTGCCGGCTTCGATCCCACCTTTTTCGATTGGTCCCTGTATTCCCTGGGCCGCGCCGGTCACATGGCGGACGTGCGGGCGCTGCTGGATGCCCTGCACCGTGCCGGCATTCCGGTGATCGCGGCCAATCTTCCTATCGATTTTTCAAAAAAATACACCAAGGCCGTGCTCGACAGCGGGGATTTCGCCCGTTTCCGTCGGGAGATGCGGGATACCCTCGCTGCGGCCTTGCGCTACACCGACTATCAGGAGTGTTTTCCCAGTCATTTCACCACCTATGACCCGCTCCATCCCACCTGGTTCGGAGCGCGCCTCCACGCCGCGCACCTTTTGTTGCAGATGGCGGAATCCGGCTGGTGGAACCAGCCACCGGATCAGGAGAGCCTCATCCATGCCATCCTGGCCCAGGAAGAGGCGGTCACACAACCCTATCGGCGAGCGCTGACCGGCGGGGACAAGGCCACCAACAAACGCCTCTACAAGCGCTACGACCCCACCGATCCCGATGTCGCCGCCCACCTGCTGGCAACGCTCACGGATCCGGCCCTGTCCATGGCGAAAAGGGCTGCCATCCGCCAGCAGATCCTCCTCCGACTCGACTACTGGGGCGCGCCTCCCGCACCGGATCCTGCGTCCTCTTGTCCTTCTTCGTTTCAGGGGGGGTGGTCCCGCCTCGTGCAGGGGGAATTCGCCAAGGCCAGGGAACGCCTGGCCCTGTTTCGCGCCCGGCTGGCCGATTCCCCCATTGCCGTGGATGGCGCCAACCCGGCCCGTCTCGACTGGAGCATGGGCAAACCGTGAGCACGGCAGGAAATGCTTGACCTGAGGGTGGGTTGAGGGGATACAATGCCATTTGGTGATTAACGACACGCTACCCGGTCAACTCGGTCACGATGGGCGCTTGCCTGCTGCGTGTGGTCTCCTTTTTTTTGCCGGCGGGAAAATTGATCAAAATTTTTCGACACTATTTTTCGCGTTGGTCGCTGGTGCTGCTGCTCATCGAGGCGGTCGTGGCGGTTGTTGCCGTCTACGCTGGCGTCAGTCTGAGATTTTCCGGATTGGCTAATTATGATGAAATTTATGGTGACATGTTGTTTCCCAAGGCACTGTTCTTTGCCGTGACGATCCTGACCAGCCTGGCGGCGACGGGTCGCTATCAGCGCCTGATGGAAGAAGGTTTTTCCGGAGAGATGTTGAATGTCGGTTTGAGTTTTGTCATTGGCACCATTGCCATGAGTATGGGTTTTTATGCATTCCCTGATCTGTTCATTGGCCGGGGCGCGTTCGGGTATGCGCTTTTGCTGTCATTTCTTTTGGTATTGTTGGTGCGTTGGATTTTTTTTCACTACATCCTGGACCTCAACGTATTGCAGCGGCGCGTGCTGGTGTTCGGCACGGGTGGCAACGCAAAGCTGGTCGCGGAAACGGTGGCCCTGTCGGGGCAGTCCGATTGCACCATCCTCGGCTACTGGCCGGTTCCCGGACAGCCGGACCTGATCGACAAGGCGCGGATTCTGTACGATGGGGATGAACTGCCCGATTTTGTGGTCAAGAATTGCGTGGATGAAATCGTCGTGGCCGTGGACGGTCCCTTCCCGGCCATCTACATGAACGACATTCAGGAATGCAAGATGCGCGGCGTGCGGATCATGGACCTGTTGGAGTTCGGTGAGCGGGAACGCCATGTGGTCAACACGGATGTCATGGAGGTCGCCTGGTGGATTCTGCATTCCGAGGGGCTGCACCAGAAACCCTGGCGCGGGGCGATCAAGAAGGCGTTCGATATCGTGATCAGTCTGATTCTGCTGATCTTCGCCGCCCCGGTGATGGGGGTGGTCGCGCTGGCCATCCTGGTGGAAAGCGGCTGGCGCGGGCCGATCTTTTATACCCAGGATCGGGTGGGATTCGGGGGGCGGATCATCGCCGTCCAGAAATTCCGCAGCATGCGCACCGATGCGGAGCAGGATGGCGTCGCCCGCTGGGCGAGCGACAACGATGATCGGGTCACCCGGGTGGGGTGGTTCATCCGCAAGTTTCGAATCGATGAAATGCCTCAATTTTTCAATGTATTGCGCGGCGAAATGAGTCTTGTTGGCCCGCGACCCGAGCGTCCGGTCTTTGTGGATGCCCTCAAGAAAAAGATCCCCTATTATGCCGAACGGCTGCGCGTGAAGCCAGGCATCACCGGCTGGGCGCAAATTCTCTACGGTTACGGTGCGTCGGAGGAAGACGCGGCGGAGAAATTGAAGTATGATCTGTACTATGTGAAAAATCACAGTTTGTTCCTGGATCTGCTCGTTCTGATCCACACCGTGGAAGTGGTCCTGTTCGGACGCAGCACCACGGGACCCAGGGAGCACGGACAACGGTTCATTCCGGAATGACGGTTTGGCGGAGCGTGGACGAAAACGCATGCAGCAGGAATTCGGCATACGTGATATTTATTTCCAGGTGATCCTGTATGCCAGGGGCATGTGGCGGCATCGCTGGCACATGGTCAGCCTGGCATGGTTCGTGTGCATTTCCGGCTGGATTTCGGTGGCCCTGATGCAGGATCAATACGTTGCCTCCGCCTCGGTCAAGATCGAGGATCCCCGCAAGGAGATCGCGGACTTTCTCACCAAAACCCGCCAGGAGGTGGATGTGACCCGGGAGGCGCACCGGGTACTCAATGGTCTGTTGAGCCAGCAGACCTTGCTCCATGTCCTGCGCTCCACCGATTTGTCCTTCGTTGCCCGCAACGATTTCGAGCGTCAGGAGGCCATGAGCGTCCTGCGTGCCCAGATCAGCCTGCTGCCCGCAGGGGACGACATTTATCGCATCACCCATCGCCACAACAACCCGGAGATCACCCGGCAGGTGGTGGATGCCATCCTCGATCGGTTGCCGGTGGAGAATCTCCCCTCCGAGGCGAGTGGCACCGCGCGAACCGCCGAGGAGTATCTGCGCAAACGGATCGCCGAATACGAGGCCAAGGTCGCGGACGCCACGCTGAAGCTTCAGGAGTTCAAAAACAAAAACATCGACCTCATGCCCGGCAAGGATGGAGGATATTACGCCCGCGTGGGGCACCTGGTGAAGGAGATCGATGCCGCGCAGACCAAACTGCGCGAACTGGAACAGAGTCGCGAAGAGGCCCGTCGCCAGATGCAGGAGATCGAACAGGCCAACGGTTCTCCCACCGACGAGTTCGATCGCAAGATCGAGGCCCTCAACCAGCAGATCAACGAACGGTTCAGCAAGTTCTATGTCAAAGGGGGGCAGAAGCTGCCCCTGTATACCGAAAATCACGCCGAGATCATTGCCTTGCGCAAGGCCGTCGCCCAGCAGGAACAGTTGCGTCAGGAAAAGATCGCGCGCATGCGCGCCAATGCCGACGACTCCTCGAACTGGGAGTTGGAGGCCAATCCCCTGTATCGCAACCTGCGTCTCACCCTCAGCAAGCTGGATGTGGAGTTGGCCAGTGTGCGCGCCCGGCTCGCCGAGTCGGAGGTCCACCTGAAACGGCTGCGCGCCCAGGAAACGACCTTGCCTGGGGTGGAAAACGAATTGCATCGTCTGGAAACCCGTCTCACCATGGCTCAGGATGAGATGTCCGCCATGTTGCAGCAGGAGAGCAAGGCGCGGGAACGGGGCGAACTGGAGGAGGATTTGAGTCGTTTCGTCCGTTTCAAGATCCTGGAGCGGCCCCAGACTCCCCGCAGGCCGGTGGGTCCGGATCGTCCGCTCTTTTCCACGGTGGTGCTGGTGGGAGGGGTGTTGGCCGGTCTGGCATTGTCGCTGTTTCTGTCGGTGATTCGCCCGGTGTTCGACAGTCCCGCCTCCTTGAAGCGGGTCTTGGGTTTGCCGGTGTTGGGCATGGTCTCCATGATCGACGAAGGGATGCGACGGCGTTGGATGCACTCGCATTTTGTGTTCATTTTGGCTGTTGTCGGGTTGTTGTCGCTTTTTGTTTTGATCGTTTATTTCGCTCCTTCCTGGTGACGGGCATCCTCATGGAACCATCCGTTCATAAGAAAGTCACGCTGGATTTCGAAAAGCTGCGCGCCAAGGGGGTGTTGACCCCGGACATGGGGCGCAGCATCGTGGCCGAGGAGTATCGGGTGATCAAGCGTCCGTTGCTGCTCAATGCCATGGGCAAGGAGTCGGAGCGGGTCGCCAACGGCAAGATGATCATGGTGACCAGCGCCTTTCCCAAGGAGGGCAAGACCTTCACCGCCATCAACCTGGCCATCAGTCTGGCGGCGGAGATGGATCTGAACGTCCTGCTGGTGGACGGGGACGTGGCCAAGCCATCGGTGGCGCGGATTCTCGGTCTCAATGCCAAGGTGGGGCTGATCGACTGCCTGTTGGGCAAGGTGGAGAATTTCGCCGAGGTGTTGATCAAGACCAATGTCCCCAAATTGACTCTGCTCCCTTCCGGACGCCGGCATCACCATGCGACGGAACTGTTGGCCAGCGAAAATATGCGGATCCTGATCAAGCAGCTCGCCTCCAGTCCGGATCGGATCGTGGTGTTCGACTCGCCGCCGCTGCTGGTGACCACCGAGGCCCGTGAACTGGCGCGCAACATGGGGCAGATCGTGATGGTGGTGGAGGCGGAACGCACGCCTCAGTTCGCCGTGAAGGATGCCCTGGAGCAGTTGGATAATCTCGACATTGTCGGTTTGGTCTTGAACAAATTCCGCAAGCGGGGGGCCGGCGGGAGCTATTATTATTACGGCTATGGCGGTTACGGCGGTTACGGCGGCTATGGCGGCTATGGCGGTGGCGGTTACGGCAGTGGCGGTTATGGCGGTGGCGGTTATGGCGGGGGTGGGTATGGGGGGGGGGATGGGGGGGGGGGGTTCGGGGGGGGGCGCTACGGGGGG
>JADGAR010000105.1 GCA_015231915.1 Magnetococcales bacterium | reverse complement strand
CCTTGACGATCTGGGTGGCGGACCGGATTTCCACGAACCGTTGGAAGATCCAGCGCACCGTTTCCGCCTCTGCCGGGTTGATCACCAGCTTGCGTTCCTTCACCTCGTAGCCCAGGGGCGGATGGCCACCCATCCACATGCCTTTGCGTTTCGATGCTGCGAACTTGTCCCGGATGCGCTCTGCCGAAAGTTCTCTTTCAAACTGCGAAAAAGAAAGCAATATATTGAGCGTCAACCGCCCCATGGAGGTGGTGGTGTTGAAGGACTGGGTGACGCTGACGAAGGTGACGCCATGCCGCTCGAAGACCTCCACCAGCTTGCCGAAATCCATCAGGGAGCGGGTCAGGCGGTCGATCTTGTAGACCACCACCACGTTCACCTTGCCTGCCTCGATATCCGTCATCAGGCGCTTGAGCGCGGGCCGTTCCATGTTGCCGCCGGTGAATCCGCCGTCGTCGTAGCGATCCGGCACCAGGAACCAGCCTTCGGACTTCTGGCTGGCGATGTAGGCTTCGCAGGACTCCCGTTGGGCATCAAGGCTGTTGAATTCCATATCCAACCCCTCGTCCGTGGACTTGCGGGTATAGACAGCGCAGCGCACTTTCGGTATGATTGGTTTCTTGATATTCATGCTTTTTCTCCTTGTCGTTTCAGGGCGAAAAAGACGTGCCCGTTCCACTTCGTGCCGGTAATGAAGTTCGCAACCGCCGACAAGCTGCCGAACTTCCGTCCTTGGTACTCAAACCCGTCATCCAGCACCGTGCATCGGTGTTCGGCTCCTTTCCATTCCCGGATCAACTGCGTTCCCGGCAAGAGCTTCTCCCCTGGCGGGCGTTTCCTTTCCTGGGGCGGCAGTTCCTCTGCTGCGGCCATGCGTTCGATCCGTTTCTCTGTCATTGCCGACAGCCCTCCCATCGACAGTTCCTGGAGCCGGTAGGCCAGTCGCTTCACCAGGAAGACCCTGTTGTACGGCGGCGCCTCGTTTTGGTGCAGATCCGTCCACATCTTTTTCAAGTCGGCGATGGACATGCCCGGCAGGGCTGCCACCTGTCTGATCACTTCGATATTGTTCATGCTTTTTCTCCTCTGGTTGGTTTTTGACCATAAGGGCATTGGTTGGCCGACTTATCCAGTGGAATTTTCTCCTTTTTTTGTTTTTCTTGGGACCGCTTGATGGCGGTGGCCAGGAGGGCGGCGGCTTCGCCCAGGCGGGCGTCGTCGGTCATGTGGTCGGGATGAATGGTCTGTGGCATGGGATACCTCAATGGCTGCAAGATGGCGTTCATACCTCTTACATACCGGGATGCACGCCAATCTGTCGGAATTTTTTTCTGAGATGCAAATTTGGTATTGATTGTTAAACTTCATCCTAATATTATTTAGGCACATCATGTTCAAAAAATCTGGCTCACTGCATGGAGGGCATCGTGACGGAAAACCAGCAAACACGCAGGCGCGGTGGAGCAAAGCCCATGGAAGGTGCCACTCCCGCACAAGAGCGCATGTTGAACGCCATTCGCGAGTTCATTGATGCGCACAGCTTCTCCCCAACCGTCCAGGAGTTGGGGGCGATCCTCGGCATGAGGGCACCCAGCGTTCATGAACAGATTGCCGCCCTGATCGAAAAGGGACTGGTGCGACGCATCCCTCGCAAGGCGCGTTCGCTGGAAATTGTGCAGGACACCCTGAGAATCATGGAACTGATCTCCGTGCCCATCATCGGAACCGTGACCGCCGGGTTGCCCATTCTGGCGATTGAAAACCGGATCGGCGAGGTGCTGGTGGAACCCCATGTGGCGCGTGGGAACTGCTTTGCTCTGGTGGTGAAAGGCGACAGCATGATCGACGCTCGCATCAATGACGGGGATCTGGTGATCGTCCGGCGTCAGCCCATTGCGGAAAATGGTGATATCGTCGTCGCTATGATAGACGACGAGGCCACGGTCAAACGGCTGTACGTCTCTGAAAACCACATCGAACTGCGACCGGCGAATACCGCGTACCAACCCATCGTGGTGGGGCCGGAAGACGAATTGCGCATCCTGGGAAAGGTTCTCGCGGTGCGTGGCAAGACAACCCCTACCGCATGAGGAGATCCACGCATGGCCATGTTCAATCCCCGTCGTTTTGCCCAACCGGATACTCTGAAGACCATCGAACCGGGACGGCTGGTCGCGTTCATGGGGCTGCACCGGGAGTTTCTGGAGGGCTGCGGTGTGAGCTTCCCATTCAATGGCAGCGGCATGGATTGCGAACGGTTGGCAAATATCCTCATGAATTTGGGTGACGATGCCCCAAAGGATCTGCTGGAATCCCTCTACGTCATCCACGAGATGGCGAACCAGGACGGCATGGACCGTCTGTTGGAAGCGGCCAAAGGGCAAGGCATTCTCATCGACTTCGCACCCGACTCCAGCCCGGCGGATATCGCGGTCCAGGTGTTTCTCAAGGATCGGGAACTGATCGAACGGCAGCACGCCAACGTGTTCATCAATCGCGCCCGTTCGTTTCTGTACTTCCAGGGACACGCAGGGTGGCGGGGCAAGTTTGTCCTGCCCTCCACCTCTGCATTGCGATCCCTGGAGTCCGATATGGACGAGTGGTTCGAAGAGAGGAAACGCGGTCGCGGATGCCGGGTGTTCCTGCTCGACCATGGTCGGAAAGTGAACCTGGTGGTGCGGCACGGCATGCCCTTCCGGCGGGAAGGAGCCGTGGATCAGGATGGCCAGTCCGGAGCCGTCTATTTCCGGCCTGAATCTCACGATGTCCTGGTTTATGATCGCGACCGAAACGAGTTGTGCATCAAGGCCGGATCCAAGGCCGAGCGGATGATGTACCTCGCCATGATCGGCAAGCACCTGTTCGGTGACGAAATGCATTTCCCCGGCGAGGAGAAGTACACCCTGGATCCGTTGCGAACGGACATGGCGGCTTCTCTGGTGTGCAGCGACATCGATGGGATTGCCTGGATCAAGTTGCTGGAGATCGGGATCCATTGGGGAGGCGAACATGGCGAAATGGAGATCAAGCGGGCCAAGGATCTGTGCGCGGCCTTCCAGCAGCGTGGATACCTCCTGCCAAGGACAGCCCGTCTGTTCCTGGCCAAATTCCAGGTGAAATTCACCGCTTCCAAAAATCCGCGCACCGTGACCATCCGGCCTGCCAACCAGGCCATGTTCACTCGTGACGATGACAGCCTGCTTCTGGAGGAGTGGATGAAGCGGCAGGGATTCATTCGGAGTGCGGAAGCCGATGGAGAGGAAGACGATGCGGACTTTGAACCGGTTGTGGTCGGCGTTGGAAACGGTGCCGGGGCTTTCGGCGATCCTCACGGAATGGCGGCAGCTCCTGCGGGAGGATTTTGAAATCGGAATGCCGCTACTGCGGCCTACCGACCGCCGTTCGGCAAACTACCCCTGTCCCCGTCCAGGCGGGATGGGGTGTCCCAGGCGGGTCATCGATCAGGGGCGGGATGGCATCATCGCGGTTTGCGGCGACGAGGATGGGCGCAACTGCGATGACATGTCATTACATCCGGGAGACATCGTCGTTCACGAGTTGCACCGGCAGGGAGTGGCAATTCTGGCGGCCAGAGCACTGGGCATCAAGCCGGAGTTTGCGCCGGTGGAGGGTCTGCGCGAGATCTTCCGGGTCGGTGATTTTCATCCCATTGCCGGAATGCGGTTTCCTGTCTATCTGCTCCTTGCCTTCGACGACGGCCAAAGGATGAATGCCGTGGCCCGCCTGTGCCGCACCACTCCTGTGCCCTTCATTCTGCTTGCGCCCACCTCCCGTTCAATTTCCAGCCACGCGATGGAACTGCTACGGGAGAGGCAAGCCCGCTTTCATCCACTGGCCGACCTCCTGATCGTCGATGACCATGACAGGATGACGTCATCCCCCACGGCCAGGGAGGTGATTGCCGCATTCCGCGCCATCGTCCTTCCGGAGCCTGAACCCGACGAACCGATGGTGCGTTTTCCCACCCCTCCCGATGCCTCCTGGTCGGATCTGCGCATCTGTGTCCTCGATGGTCATCGGGTCACCCTGACCTGCAAGGGGATGTCCGAGACGGTCAACTTCTCCACCATGGGGATGGAGAACAAAAGAAGCCGGGAACCATCGGTGCAATGGAACCTGCTCCTGGCGTTCGCCCAGAACCACGGAAAGATCACCTGGAGATCCTCGGATGCCACCCAGAAAATCCCCCAACAGGTCCGACGACTGAACGACGATTTGGAGCGATTCTTCGGCCTCGCCGGTCGCCCTGTCATCTGGAAGGACGACGAAAAAGCCTACTGTACCGCCTTCCAAATCCTCCAGGAGAGCGACAAGCCTGCACGGGTCTCCCCCGGAAGGCGTCCATCACGCTGAAACCGACCCATTCCCATCAGGTGTGAACGCCGGGCATTGTCCCGGCTTTTTCATGCCCGCTTTTCGGCAGCACAGTCCCTGTCCTTTGGATCCCAGGATGACATGTCATCCTGGAGAAGAGAAATTTTTGATTTTTTTTCAATGGTTCAACAGGCAGACAACCCATTGAACCAAGAGACTTTTTCAGGAAACGACCACCCGTCATCCGCGCTTCAACAACCCTCTTCGATGACATGTCGCCAATCCGGGGCAATCGGGCAATTGCCCGTCACCCACACGGATAAAGGCGACATCCATGGAATCACGCAATCACTATCAAGGCATTCACCCCTATGCGGTTCGTACCGTTCGTCATCACGCCTGGCGGCTCGCCAGAAGTGACCGATTTCATCCGGCGGACATGGAAGACATCGAGCAGGAGTTGATGCTCGACCTGCACCGACGATTTTCCCGTTTCGATGCCACCAAGGCCGACGTCACCACCTTCATCGCCAGGGTGGTCGCAAACCATGCGGCATCCTTGTGCGAGGCAACCGGATGGGACAGGCGTGACGCAAGCAGGACCATCTCTCTCAACGAGGAGATCCAGGACGGGGACGGGAACCCCGTGGAACGGATCGACACCATCTCCGACAGCCAATCCCCATGGCAGATGCAGGTGCCCTCCTGGCATGAGGCCATCGAACTGCGAACCGACATCTCCCGCCTGCTGGGTCGGCTTCCTCCCTCCCTGCGTAACATCGCCGAACGGCTGAAGGAGACGACCGTTTCCGAACTTTCCGCCTCGGCGGGGATACCGCGCCACAGGCTCTACGATGCCCTTGGAAAAATTCGGAATCGCCTCACCCAGACAGGCAGCAGAAAAAAAAGTCCGACAGATTCCAAAGCCCGCCGGTATGTAAGGGATATGGAGCGATGGATGACCGCTCCAGCATGACACGGAAAATCCGGAATCGTCTCAGATGGCAGGTCTCGAAAAAAAAGTCCGACAGATTCCGAATCCAGCCGGTATGTAAGGGGTAAGGAGCCAAATATGACGGCTTCAGCATGAAACGAAACAAAGCCGGGGCTTGGGGATAATACAACACCCTTTTCGGGGAATACCCCCACCGCGACTCTTTGGGCGGCGCCACCCCCGGCTTCTTTTAGAAATAATGGCGATTGCTTTGATAAACGGCATCATCACCAGTTCCGCAGGTCCGAAAGGCCCGCTTCCTGGCGGGCAGGATATGCGGTTTTCACCAGGGACTGCAACAGGAGCAAAAGGTAAGGACTAAAAACATGAGCGTAGACACGATTCCCATCGAATTCATCATCATCAACAAACGGCTGCGGCAGATCCGCTCCGAGGCGGTGGCCATCCTGGTTCAGAGTATCCGGGAGTTGGGGCTGCTCAATCCGATTCTGATCACCCCGGAATTGACTGACGACGGCCAGGAGATTGGTCTGTACCGCCTGGTCGCCGGGTATCATCGTCTGGAAGCCTGCCGACAACTCGGCATGACCGAAATTGCTGCCAATATCGTCACCATCCAAACCGTTGATCAACGCCTGGCCGAGATCGACGAAAATCTTTGTCGTTCCGAGTTGAACCACCTGGAACGGGCCGAGCATCTGGCTGAACGCAAATCCCTGTACGAGATGAAGTACCCGAAAACCAGGCAGGGAGCGGCGGGAGCGAGCAAACGATGGGAAGAAAATGCAAACGAAATTAATTCGTTTGCATCGGATGCCGCCCAGAAAACCGGTGCGACAGAACGCAATATCCAGAAAGCGGTGCGGCGCGCCAACAACATCAGTCAAGAAATCCGCGACGCGATTCGCGATGTGGCCTCCATTGCCGACAACAGCCTGGAACTGGACGCCCTGGCCAATCTGGAGGAACAGGAACAGAAGGCGGCGGTTCGTGCGGTCCTGGATGGGAAGGCCCGCAGCATCCGGGAGGTCATCCGGCAACAGGAGGAAGCCTCACGGGCTGTACCAGAGCAGACGCACCCACCGCAGCAACAAGAGGAATGCGCAAACCAGAACGCCGGGCCGTCCGCAGCGTCGGAGGATTCCCAGGATTGGAAGCGCAAGGCCAAGGATGCCTCCAGCCTGGTTCTCGCGCAGAAGGAGCGGATCCGCACATTGAATCAGGAACGATCCACCCTCAAGGACCGCATCAAGGCGCTGGAGTTCTCGCTGGCCCAGGCCACCGTGGCGCCGCGTCAGGATCTTTTGACCGACCTGGAGAAGTTGCTGGGAGATGTCGAGCGCAACCTGCAGGACGCCCCCGACAGCTTTCCGTCCGACATCCTCGAATTGTTCGAAAACCGTTTCATGGATTTGCTGCTTTTGATCAAGAGCATCAAGCGGAAGCGGGACCAATAGACCAACCATCAATCAGGCAAGCAAGGAGATGCACATGAACCAATCACTCACCCTCGATCAACTGCGGCAGATGCCGGTGGGAGCCGTCGCGGCCCTGCCAGTTCGGGAACTGGCACGGCTTCAACAGGAGGCCAAAGAAGCCGCAGACCGCGTCAAGTCCATCAACGATTTTCTCAACGGTGTGCTGATCCATCGCTTCGGTGATCAAGCCACCACCCTGCGCCAACAGACAGGCAAGGAGCATGGCCTGATCCGGTTCTCCGAGGAGGATGTGGAGATCGCCTCCGATCTGCGGGTGGACCCAAAATGGAACCAGCAGATGTTGAGCGAGATCGTGGCCCGGATCGTCGCTGCGGGAGACTCCCCCCAGGATTACGTCACCATCACCTACGATGTCCCGGAGAGTCGGTACAAAAACTGGCCACCCGCCATCCGGCAGGTGTTCGAAGCGGCCCGCACGGTTCGTTTCTCCCGTCCATCATTCACCCTCGGCTTGCGCAAGCAGGAGGTGGCGTGATGGGCGCCCTTCCGATCATCCGCGCCGAGCAGCGCATGGCCGAGAAGCGCGGCATCAAGGCCTGCATTTTTGGCAAATCCGGCATCGGCAAGACCACGCTGCTGTGGAGCCTTGATCCAGAGACCACCCTGTTTTTCGATCTGGAGGCCGGGGATCTGGCCGTCGAGGGATGGCCCGGCGACACCATCCGCCCCCGCACCTGGGACGAATGCCGCGATTTTGCGGTCTTCATCGGCGGCCCCAATCCGGCCCTGCGCAACT
>JADGAR010000104.1 GCA_015231915.1 Magnetococcales bacterium | reverse complement strand
CCCTGCCACCGCCAGCACGGCAGAGGATCGCTCCGGATGATAGATCAGCTTGTGACTGTCGATGAGGAACGGATCCCGGCCCACCGGATCACGCCTCCCCCAGGCAACCGATCAGCCGGCGCACGCACAGGCGGAAATCATCCGCGTTCACCGGCTTGAGCACGAAATCGGAGGCCCCCATGCGGAACCCCTTGACCCGCTGCGCCATGGACTCCTCGCCGGTCAGCAGGATCACCGGGATGGTGGCGGTACAAGGGTCGGCCATGATCTGTTCCAGCAGGGCGAAACCATCCATGCCGGGCATGCTGATGTCGGAAATGATCAGGTCGAAGCCGCCTCCGCCCCGCTGGATGTTGCGCGCCCCGTCCGCCAGGGCCACGATGGCCTGCGGGCCGTTCTTGGCCTGCACCACCACGACATTGAGGGGTTGCAAATACATGGTCAGGAGGTCCAGATCCATTTTCTGGTCATCCACCACCAGGACGCGGGGCCTGGTGGTGGGCAGACGAATGGCCATCACGGTCCCGGCGCCCACGGTGGACGACTCCACGTTCAGGGTGCCGCCATGGGCCTGGACAATGCGGGCGGCCAGGGGAAGGCCAAGACCGGTGCCGCGTTTCCTGCGTTCTCCCACGGAAGGGCCGCGCTCGCCGGAGGCAGCGGCGCCACCTTCGGTGAAGAGGCGGGGCAGCAGTTCCTGCGGGATGCCCTGCCCGTCGTCGCGCACCGATAGAATATCGTTGCCATCCCGGATCGTGGCGTCCACCTCCACCTGACCATAGGCCCGGCAGGCCCGCAAGGCATTCGAAAAGAGTTCGAGCAGCACCTCCCGCAGGAGCACCGGATCCACGAACAGGCGCATCTCCTCGCTGATCTTGTTGACCAGACGGACCTCATGCCACTGGGCCAGGGGCAGCGCCTCCCGGATGACCTCCTGAACCACGTGACGGGCCGAGACGAACCGGGAACTGGGGGTCAGGCCGTAAGTGCTCGCCCCGTAGAAATGGAACAGCCGTTCGCTGGATTGGATCAGATTGCGGGTGATGGAGAGCACCTGTTCCGCCAGGGCCTGCTGGTCGGGACGCAGGGACTCCCCCCCCTCGCGCAGCAGCAGGTTCAGCAGACTGGCCTGGGCGTACAAGGGGGAGCGCAGGTCGTTGATGATCATGGAGACGATCTTGTCCTTGCGGGCCAGTCCCTCCGGGATCACCTTGATGATGCCGTCCTTGTCCGAGGAGAGGGCATTGACGAAGACCGGGGTTTCCGGTTTGTCGGCAGATTGCGGTGGTGTCTTTTGCGCCATGACGATATTGTCCGCTTGGGGCCTTTCTGTGGTGAAGTAACCGATTTGCAGAATTCTATCACTTCGGTCGCAGAAACGCCATATCAAACAAACGCACGCGAGTAAGGATTGATGTGCTCAGGAGGAGGGACGCCATTCCCTTGCGAGTTGCTCGGCACGGTCGATCTCATCGGGGGTCATCTCCTCGGCGGAGAGTTCCAGGTTGTCCCTGGCGTCGTCCAGGCCGCCGCGAGTGGCCAACAGGAACCACATGCGTGCCTGGATCATGTTCTGGGGCATCCCTTCGCCGGTGGCGCACAGGATGCCGAGATTGTTCTGGGCCTTGGCGTCGCTCTGGTGGGCTGCCAGCAGGAACCACTCTGCGGCGCGCACCGGGTCTGGCTCCACGCCGAGGCCCTCCAGGAACATGGTGCCGATGTCGTACTGGGCCGGGGCATATCCTTGCCGTGCGGCCTGCTCGTACCACTCCATGGCCGCCGCATAGTCCCTGGGGAGTTCCAATCCCTCCAGGAACATCGCACCAAGATTGTGTTGCGCCTTGGCGTCGCCCCATTCGGCCAGGGTGGCCAGGGTGGAGGCATACTCATTTTCGTCGATATCGAAGACGTTCATGAGGTCGGGTGGATTGGAAAGGGCGATTTCTGCGTTCACGAAAGCCTTGCCTTGTGGGAATCTCTGGCACCATACCGCATCTCGCGGAACTTAGTCGGATTTTTTAGCAAAAGTCACGCCAAAAAAAGACCCCTTGTCGCCAAGGGGTCCCGAAACCAGAGCCGACAACACAAAAAGCCGGCATCACATGCCGCACATGCCTCCCCCGCAGCCGCCGGCGCCACAGGCAGGTGGCATGGAGGGGGCGTCGCCGCGGGAGCCGCCGCCCATCACGACGCCGCCGGTGGTGAGGAGTTTGCGCACCTTCTCTTTGCCGCACTGGGGACAAACCCGCACCGGTGGGGCAGACATGGAATGATCCTGTTCAAAACGCAGGCCGCAGGCGTCACATTTGTAATCGTACAGGGGCATGGCATCACCTTTAGCGACTGGCGCGGCGTTCCACCCGGACCTTGACTTCCGGGATGATGTCCGGATGCAGACGGATCCGGACGACGTGATCGCCCAGGGTGCGGATGGGGTGCGGGACATCGATGGCGCCACGCGGCGTTTCGATCTCCCGTTCCTTGAAGAAGGCGACGATATCGGAGTTGGTGACCGAGCCGAAGAGCTTGTCCCCTGCCCCAGCCGGGCGGTCCAGCACCACTTCGATCCCGGCGATCCGTTCGGCCAGGGCCTTGGCCTGCTCGAAGATCTCCTGTTGTCTCGCCTCCAGGGCGAGCCGCTCCCGTTCGAAATGCTCACGGTTTTTTCTGGTCGCCGGCAGGGCCTTGCCCTGGGGGATCAGGAAATTGCGTCCATAGCCGGGCCGCACCTGGACGATCGCCCCCAGGTCACCCAGTTTGCCGATTTTTTCGAGAAGAATTACATCCATGGCTCATTGACTCCCAGGGGACCCGTCCCCATGCTTGCTGAGGCTGAAAAACCGTTTACGAAAATCGATCCAGATGTCGAACAGGCCCAGTGCCGTCACGATGGGGACGAGATGGGCCCAAAAAAACAAGGCGGTATAGAACACGGCCCGTCCGAATCGCCCCACCGCGAAGTGGCGAAAACCGGACTGAACCACCGCCATACCCTGAAAGAAGCAGGGCACGGACAGCAACAGGAACAGATTGGCGCCCAGCACCCGGAGAAACCCCTGAGTGGCATAGGCGCAGACCCCGGTGGCGATGATCGGCCAGACCAGGAGATCCGGGAGGCGCCACTCGGCGAGGTCCTCTGCGGGAAACGGCCCTCCTTCCGGCGCCCAGCGTGCGATGAGCTGGCGGGCGGTGAGGAGATTGCCGGCCTGGAGCAGATACCACCCCGACACCACCACCCCTGGCAGCAGCAGCGCCAGGAAGCGGACCAGCAGGTCGATGCTGGCACCGACCTCTGCCAAGAATACGGCATCACCGCCTTTCTTGGCAATGGCGGCCATCAGGCTGGTCTTGAACACCGCCAGCCGGAGGGCGATTTCGGCCTCGGCATCGATCCCCGCCAGCGCCAGCCAGACGAACAGCAGGGTCAAGGCGGCCATGCCCATCAGGAAGGCGGCTGCCAGGCAATGGGTGATCCGCCATCCCCCCCGCAGCAGCCAGGCCGCCAGCAGGGGAAACCCGAAAAAGAGCAGGAAGGAGGTGAGCGGAAAGCGGATCCCTCCTCCCAGGAGCACGGCGGCCACCACGGGGATGGAGACGCCGATCCAACCCGCGCGCTCGCCCCCCCACAGGGTGGTCAGGAGCACGGGCAGTGGGGCAAACAACTGCAAAGGCACCAGCAGCGGAAAGAGCAGCGGCACGATCAGCAGCAGCATGGCCAGGGTGCCGGCCAATACCGGTCGGGTCATCCAGACCATCGGCCCCATGCGCCCCCGTGCCTGGGCAAGGTCACCGCGACCGCCGCCCGGTCACTTGACGAGGTGCGGCAGCAGGGCGATGTTGCGTCCCTGCTTGATCGCCTTGCTCAGCCGGCGCTGATGGGGAGCGCACACCCCGGTGATCCGGCTGGGGACGATCTTGCCCCGCTCCGTGATGAAGCGCAACAGCAGCTTGGGATCCTTGTAATCGATCATCAGGGCCTTGTCGGCGCAGAAGACGCACACCTTGCGCCGCCGGAAGAACGGACGGCGGAACCCGCCGGGGGCTGCGGCAGCAGCGCCGTTGGCGGGGGCCGCGCCCCCGGCGGAACGGGGTGCGCCGCCTCCCTGGGGACGACCGCGCCCCCCCATGGGCGGGCGACCGCCGAAGCTGCGTCCGCCGCCCAGGCGACCCGCGTCGGAATTCGTGTTCGATTCAGTGTCTTGTTCGGACATGGAAGGCTTCCTTTATCGTAAATTTTGCCATGCAGTGCTGGTCTAAGGGGCGTGGAGCACCCGAATCTCCATGGCCACCAGTTCGACGCGGCCCCAGCGGACCTTGCCGTCCCGCACCCAACGTTTTTGGTTCAGGCGACCCGTGACCCGCAGCGGGGTTCCGGGCGCCAGGGAACGATATGCGAGGGCCTGCTCCCCGATCACCAGCACCGGCATGCGCAACTCCAGGAGCGGGAGGGATTCCGGCTCCTCGCAGCGGGCCTGATGTTCCAGTTCCAGCACGAGGACCGGGCGACCTGCCGGGGTTACCCGGAAGTCACCGGGCGCCAGGAGGTTGCCCTCGAGTTCCGCGTGGTTGGCCTGGCGATGGCGTTCGGTGCCTGGATCGGGATGACCCTGGCTCACATCATCTCGTCGTCATCATCATCCACGTCGTCGCCATACTCGTCGGGGACATCGTAGTCCTCGTCGCCGGGCAACAGGAGGTCACCCGCGCCTTCATTGGCCCTTTCTGCGGACGGGGCGAGGGGCGACGGAGCGAGAATGGCCTTCTTGACGCGGACGTTCTGGTATTTCAAGATGTCCTCGTCGATCTTCAAACGGGCTTCGAGGTTGGCGACCAGCGGTCCCCCCCCTTCCACCAGATTGAAAATGTAGTACCCTTTCGTGTTCTTTTTGAGCGGGTAGGAGAGTTGACGGCGTCCCCACAGCTCGTTCAGGAGGATGGAACCTCCGCCGGCGGTGATCAGATCGGCGATGCGAGCAGCGACCTGCTCGACCTGCTCGGTAGTCAGGTCGGGACGAACAATACAGATGGACTCGTAATAAGCCACGGCGCCTCCTTTCGGTTTTTGTTGGTCGGCAGAGCCCCAAGGTGCGTTTACCCAGGAGCAAGGAGCAAAAAGCCATGATGAAAAAAACACACCATTCTTGCCGATCATCGGAAGAAACGCAAGAAAATATCCTGCTGCTGCGCGGAAAAAATTTCCCCCCCCTGGAAGGCGTGGACCATTTTTTCACCACGCGCCAGGGCGGAGTGAGCACGGGGAATTACGCCTCGCTCAATCTCGGGGGGCATGTGAACGACCATCCGGAGGCCGTGGCGCGCAACCGCGCCCTGCTGATGGCAGCCCTGGGGCCGCAGGCGCAGGAATTGGCCCTGGTCAACCAGGTGCATGGCGACCGCGCCGTGGTGGCAGGCATGGAAGGTGCATACCCGGATGCGGACGCCGTGGTGACCGACCGGCCCGGGGTGGTGGTGGGGGTCTTGACCGCAGATTGCGTTCCGGTGCTCTTTGCCGACTGCCAGGGGCGGGTGGTGGGGGCGGCGCATGCCGGTTGGCGGGGCGCCCTGGCCGGCATTCTCGACAACACCCTGGCGCTGATGGAGACCCTGGGGGCGCGGCGCGAGCGGATCGTGGCCATTGTCGGACCCTGCATCCATGCCGCTTCGTATGAGGTGGATGCCCCCTTCCGCGACCGCTTTTTGCAGGGGACGGATAATAAAATAAACCAAGCGTACCAAAAATTCTTTTCTAACCGCGCGCAATCGGGTATATTAACGTTCGACTTACCTGGTTATGTCCATGGACGGCTCATCGAGAACGGACTTGATGCACTCAAAATCTTCAATCTGGAACAATGCACCTATGCCCTGGATTCGCTTTTCTTCAGTCACCGCCGCGCAACCCACCGCGGAGCACTCCCCTGTGGCCGCCAGTTGGGGGGCATTCATCTGCTCCCGTAGCACGCGTCGTCGTGCCCTGGCATGGACCGCCGTCTGCCTGGCCCTGACGGCATCCACCGCACGGGCGGACTCGCCGACCCTGGATCACCTGATCCAGAAAGTGGCGACGCAGGAAAAGGTGGACCCGGCCCTGCTGCGGGCCGTGGTGGCCACGGAGTCGGATTTCAACACGCGCACCATTTCCCCGGACGGAGCGGTGGGACTGATGCAACTGATGCCGGAGACCGCGCGCATCATGGGGGTCAAGAACATCTTCAACCCCGAACAGAACCTGCGGGGCGGTGCCCGCTACCTGCACCGGATGCTGAAGCGTTTTCCCAATCTGCATCACGCCCTGGCGGCCTACAACGCCGGACCCGGCATGGTGACCCGTTTCCAGGGGATCCCCCCCCTGGCGGAGACCCAGCGCTATGTCGGCAAGGTGATGAGCCACTACAAGAACAAAAAGCCGGTACCGGCCAAAGCCAAAAAACCCATTGATCCGAAAAGCGCCATTAATGGTGTGGTCTATCTCACCGACGCACGGGATCTGATCGCCAAAAACGCCCGCCTGCTGTTCAACGACTCCACGGTGGACGAACCGACCGTCCCGCCGGTCTCCATCCAGCGCGCCAACATGCGCGCGCGCCAGGAGATCCCGTCGCGCCTGACTGCCGATGCCGTCAAGCCCCCCCGCTCCGGTCAACTCGCCCTGGCCCTGAGCGAAGAACTGGAGGGAGAAACCATCCCGATCCTGCGCGCCCAGTGACATGGGATGCTTTCATTATAATCCTTGCAACTTACAGACCAGACATGCAAAGCGAGCATTGGCGCGCTTTGCATGTCTGTCTGTCAAATCCGCGACGGGCAACCACGTCGGCGGCCCGACGGTGATCCCATGCGTCTGCTGATCCTTCTGCTGCTCGGCGCCGTAACGGCCCTGGCGTTGTTTTACGGGTTGCGCCTGCTGTGGCGCACCATCCACCCCCAGGCAGCAGAAAACGTGGAAAACGCCCCTTCCCACGAACCGCCGGCCTGGATGACCGGACGCAACGGATTGATCTTGCTGCTGCTGATGGTACTGGGCATCCTGGGCGTGATCCTCCACGACTTCCTGGCCACCGAGGACCCGCAAGAACATCGCCCCCCGCCCCCGCTGACGCCGAAGGCCTCGCCCAGGTCTTAACCGCGCTCCTCCCGCCAGGCCTGATAGCGCTGGGCGAAAAACGCCTCCAACTGATCGATCACCTCGGCATCGGCAGCGCCCAACACCTTTTGCATCAAAATTCGCGAGGCCTCGCCCAACACCCGCTCGTCCGCCTCGATCATGGGATAGGTCTTCTTCAACCGCTTCAGGCCGGCCACTGCGGTTTCCACGGCGGGGCGAGGCATGGCGAGAGGCAGCTCGGGCACCGGCGACTCCTGCGCCTCTTCCCCGCGCGATTCGTTCGCCAGACACTGGGCAAAACGCAACAGGCTGCGGCGCTCCTCCTCCCCCAACTGCCGCCACAAGGCCAATAGCCGCTTCCGATCCTGGTCCACCGCTCCTGTCAACATGCGCCCGTCACCATTCCTGTAAAATCGTTGGTCTCAATCAGGTCTGCCCCACGCTGACGCCATTTCCATGCCAGCTCCGGATCGCTGACCTCGTACAAGGCCCATTGCCA
>JADGAR010000103.1 GCA_015231915.1 Magnetococcales bacterium | reverse complement strand
GCTTCGCCCTTGGATCCCACCAGGGGGATAATCCCCCTGGACCCCTAATAATTAACGATGATCACTGCCCAGAGACAAAACTCCTGGATCATCCCCTGCCCGACAACAAATCATCGAAATAAGCAATCGTGCGACGCAACCCATCATCCAAAACAATGCGAGGCTCCCAGTCGAGCTTCTCCTTGGCCAGGGCAATGTCAGGCCGCCGCTGCCGAGGATCGTCCGTGGGCAAAGACGCATGCGTGATCGACGAACGCGAACGGGTCAAATCAATCACCTTGCGCGCCAACTCCAACATGGTGAACTCCCCAGGATTGCCGAGATTGACCGGCCCGGTGAACTCATCCGGAGCATTCATCAAACGCAAAAACCCCTCCACCATGTCATCCACATAACAAAAAGAACGAGACTGGGTCCCGTCCCCGTACACCGTAATCGGATCCCCCCGCAAGGCCTGCACAATGAAATTGGAAACCACACGCCCATCGTTGGGATGCATGCGCGGCCCATACGTGTTGAAAATCCGCGCCACCTTGATCCGCAACCGATGCTGCCGATGATAATCGAAAAACAACGTCTCCGCGCAACGCTTGCCCTCATCGTAACAAGAACGTGGACCAATCGGATTGACATTGCCCCAATACGCCTCCCCCTGCGGATGCACACGAGGATCCCCATAAACCTCGCTGGTGGAAGCCTGCATGATCCTGGCCCGCACCCGCTTGGCCAGACCCAACATGTTGATGGCCCCGTGCACACTGGTCTTGGTGGTCTGCACCGGATCCACCTGATAATGAACCGGCGATGCAGGACAAGCCAAATTGAAAATGGTGTCCACCTCCACATACAAGGGAAAGGTCACGTCGTGTCGCATCAATTCAAAATAAGGATTATTCAACAAGTGCAAAATATTTCTTTTGCTTCCAGTAAAAAAATTGTCGATGCACAACACATCCGCACCTTCTTCAAGAAGGCGTTCACATAAATGCGAGCCTAAAAATCCAGCCCCTCCAGTCACCAGTACCCGCCTGTTCGCAAACCTGTTCATGACTCGTCTCCCTGATATTCCATGCCCGAATCCGGCAACTCCACGCCAACTGCATGATATTCGACCAGAACCCGGACCAGTCCGGTTTTGGGCGCTCCCTGATGGATGATCATGAGGCATTCATGATCAAAAAATCAAGCAAAAACAAAGAATAGCAAAAAAAAAATTTTTCCCTTGAACTCTGCGGACAATCAGGGCAGAATGCGCCCACACGGACAGAAAGAGGCGTTAATGTACGACAGCTATGCTTTAACAAAACTTTCACATCCGCACACGAGGGAGAGTCATTCGTCCGAACCAGACGTTCTGAAAAAGCCGCACAAAACGGAAACAAGGATCGAAATCAACACGCGCAACACCATCCCTCTCGCCCGCAGGGCAGGAGAACGGCATTATGCGTCTTGAGTGAACAGAAACAAAGATGAACACTTTAAATCATCGTGGAGCCAGTATGACGTACAATGAAGCCATCGTCGCCGCACGGGAAAATGCCGCCAAAACCCGGAAAAGCTGGTACATCTTTTCCGATGGCCGGGAGAACTACAAGGTGCGGGATCACTATGCCGGTCCCCAGGGGATCTCCGGGTCGGAGAGCCGCGACTTTCAGGTGACGGCAGTGGTGCATCCGGTTTGGCAGGATTGATGCCAGAAGTCTAGGGCAAAAACTCGGCCTCATCCAACCGGGTGAGGTCATACATGCGGATTTTGGACTGAATCAAACGGACATATCCGGACCCCTGCTCGGAATAACGGCTCAAGCCAGGAGTCAGGGCCTCGCCGGTGATCGTCCGTCCTTTGGCACGCAGGTTGGCGCGCAGGGAACGCATGTCCTGATAGGCATTGTTGACATTGAGGTTCTCGATGTAGTAGCGCACCGACTCCGCAACCGACTCGAACCGCAACATCCGTCCCCGACGACACCCTCGCGCTGCACAGGTCTGACCGAAGAGATTGTTCCCCTCCTTGGCCAAGCGGGAACTCCCCAGGCCCGATTCATCCGCTGCCTGGGCCAGAGCCAGGGAGACCGGGATGATATCCACCCCCTCCAGCAGCTGGGCGAAAAACCCGGTCGGGTCGTCCTCCAGGGTGGCCTGCACCCGATACCGTTCCGCCACCCCTTCCAACCAGACCCGGTCGTGGGGCCGGAAGGGTTCCTTGTGGCGATGCCACGCCTGCAAATCCAGAATGCGCCTCCGGTCTTCCAACAGACGGCGATTTTCCTCCTGCACCAGCGGTCGCAAGAATTCGAAAAAGGCGATCTGACGCTCCTTCATGTTCTTGATGGCGAGAAAATCGGGGAGCAGCACCTTGTCCACCGCCTCGAAGATCCCCTGACCGGTCGCGGGGGCCGGCTTGAGCGCATGAGAGCGGCTGGCCACATGGGTCGCGCTGGTCTCCCGGTTCGCGGGCAACTGGAACAGTCGATCCGCATTCGGCCCCAAGACGTTTTCCATCCCGGCATCCAGCTCACCCAGGCCGTGAATCGTGCTGGCCAACACCTGGGGCGGCATGCCTGTCGAAGCAATTATCGCAACCAATAAAACAAATAATACGCGCACAAAGTACATTTATACCTTTCGCAACCTGGTCAAAAAAGAGATACTTGTCACCTGACCGGGAACCCCCCCTGATGGTGACTCCGGAAGATACAATCAATTTATAATGGACAAAATTGACAAATGCCAGGAAATTCTCGCAAGACACCCTATAAAAATCTCAGTCCGGAAGTGATTCTGGATGCCGTGGAGAGTTGCGGCATGCGTTGTGATGGTCGCCTGCTCGCGTTGAACAGCTTCGAAAATCGGGTCTACCAGGTCGGCGTGGGCAGGGACGAATTCGTGGTGGCCAAATTTTACCGCAAGGATCGATGGTCCACCGAGGCGATTCTCGAAGAGCATCGTTTCGCCCTGGAGCTGGCAGAGCTGGAGATTCCGGTGGTCGCCCCCCTGGTGGTGCACGGCGGGGCAACCTTGTCTACCTGGCACGGTTTTCGTTTTGCCCTTTACCCGCGTTTCGGGGGTCGCGAGCCGAATCTGGAAAATCCGGATCATTTGCGACGTTTGGGAGTGGCACTGGGCCGCATGCATGCCCTTGGGGCCACCCATCCGTTCACCGCACGTCCGGCGCTGAACGTGGAGAGTTTCGGGGTCGAGCCGAGCCGGTTCCTGGTGGAAACCAGGATCATTCCGGTCGAATTGCGCGAAAGTTACGTGGAGCTGGTCGAGGTGCTGCTGAATCGGATCCGGGATTGTTTCGAACAGGCCCGACCATGCCACATCCGTTTGCATGGGGATTGTCATTCGGGCAACATCCTGTGGGCGAAAGAGGGTCCGGTATTGGTGGATTTCGATGATGCCCGCATGGGTCCGGCAATGCAGGATCTATGGATGTGTCTTTCCGGGAGTCGCGAGGAGCAGAATCAGCAGTTGTCCGCCCTGTTGCAAGGCTATCGACAATTTCGCGATTTCAATCCCCGTGAGGTGTTGTTGATCGAGGCCCTGCGGACGTTGCGCATGATTCATTACGCCGCCTGGATTGCCCGGCGTTGGGACGATCCCGCCTTTCCGCGGGCCTTTCCCTGGTTCGATGCGCCGCGCTATTGGGAAAACCACATCCTCTCCCTGCGGGAGCAGGGGGTGTTGTTGCTCGAGCCGCCCTTGACGATTTACAGCGCGTAATGCGCGGCAAGGATCAGGGATCCAGGGGAAGATGCGCCCCCGGAACCCCGATCCCGTGGCTTGTCGCCAGCTTCAGCGCGCCTTGGATGGCTTGGCCGACTTGGAGGCATACTCCTGCTTGCCGTACTTCTGCATGAACCGCTCGACCCGACCGGCGGTATCCACCAGCTTGTGCTTGCCGGTGTAGAAGGGATGGCAGTTGGAACAGACGCCCAGGGTCAGATCCGCGCCGGTGGAACGGGTCTGGATCACATGACCGCACCCGATGCAGGTGTAGGTAACGTCTTGATATTTAGGATGAATGTCGTTTTTCATGCTTGTCAGTCCTTGACCGTCAATTGTTCATACTGGCGAAAAATTCCGCATTATTCTTCGTAGCCTTGATTTTGTCCAGGAGAAAAGCCATGGAGTCCTGCGCGCCCATGGGCAACAGGATGCGCCGCAAGACCCACAACTTGCTCAGTTCGTCCTTGTCGATCAACAGCTCTTCCTTGCGGGTGCCGGACTTGGCGATGTCGATGGCCGGGAAGATGCGGCGCTCCACCAGCTTGCGGTCGAGACTCACCTCCATGTTGCCGGTGCCCTTGAACTCCTCGAAAATCACCTCGTCCATGCGCGAACCGGTCTCCACCAGCGCGGTGGCGATGATGGTCAACGATCCCCCCTCCTCGATGTTGCGCGCCGCCCCGAAAAAACGCTTGGGACGCTGCAAGGCATTGGCGTCGATACCACCCGACAACACCTTGCCGGACGAAGGGGCAACGGTGTTGTAGGCCCGCGCCAGACGGGTGATGGAGTCCAACAGGATCACCACGTCCCGCTTGTGCTCCACCAGCCGCTTGGCCTTCTCGATGACCATCTCGGCCACCTGCACATGGCGGGTGGCCGGCTCGTCGAAGGTGGACGACACCACCTCGCCCTTGACGGAACGCTTCATATCCGTCACCTCTTCGGGACGCTCGTCGATGAGCAGCACCTGCAAGATCACCTCGGGATGGTTTTCGGCGATGGCATGGGCAATGCTTTGCATCAGCATCGTCTTGCCGGTGCGGGGCTGGGCCACGATCAGGCCACGCTGCCCCTTGCCGATGGGACACAACAGGTCGATCACCCGCGTGCCGGCATCCTTGGTGGCATCCGGCAACTCCATGACCAGACGCTTGTCCGGATACAGCGGGGTCAGATTGTCGAAATTGATCTTGTTGCGCGCCTTGATGGGATCCTCGTAGTTGATCTTCTCCACCCGCAACAGGGCGAAATAGCGCTCGCTCTCCTTGGGAGAACGAATCTGCCCCTCTACCACATCCCCGGTGCGCAGACCGAAACGCCGAATCTGCGAAGGGGAGACGTAAATGTCGTCCGGCCCCGGCAGATAATTGGTGTCCGGAGCACGCAGGAAACCGAAGCCGTCCTGCAGCACCTCCAGCACCCCCTCGGCGTAGATCTGGGCGTTGTTGTTGGCGCTCTCGGCCTTGAGAATGGCATAGATCAACTCCTGCTTGCGCATGCCCATCAGGCCTTCCACGTTGAGCGTGGAAGCCATCTCCGACAAGGTGGTCACAGGCAGGGCCTTCAGGTCGGAAAGCGAGGTGATCGGCCCCCTTTCCGACCGTGTGGCGGTTGCCGGGGCGGAATCCGCAAGGGCGGGATCCCTGCGTGGCGGAGGGGGTAAATCCTCCTCGCCGGGGAGCGGGTCGGAAAAGGGATCCGGTGCCGCGCCATTGGGGTCGATGGGGGTGATGATACGTTTTTTAGCCATGCTGAAGGAACATTGGTTGGAATTGAGAGATTCGGCTCGACTCATGGTGGCCCGTGATTACGCGGACTGGATCACCAATGGGCGCTGATGGGTTTGGGAGTTTGGCCGATGGTATCGATGCGGTGGAGCGGACGACAGGTTCCATTGCGGCCTTTGCCTTGATGTTACAAAACCGTTGCAAGACCGTCGCGAGAAACTAGCATGGATTTTCGGTGAAAGTCAACCATAAATTCATGGTCAGGTAAAAATCATGGCCATGCCCCCCACTCCCGCCAACGGGCAGGCCAGGCACGCTCGGCGTTGCGCTCCCCGGCGCGACGCAGCACCTCGTCCCACAGATGCCGGACCTGCCGTGCGGTGGCCTCCGGATCGCCGCCATTGTCGATGATCCAGTGGGCACGCCGCCGTTTTTCCGCCTCGGGAAGCTGCTGCGCCATGACGTTTCGCAAGCTGGCCTCGGACATGCCGGCGCGGTTGGCCAGGCGCTCCCATTGCCGGTCGCCGCAGGCCACGACGACGATCAGGTCGCACAGGACATCGGCGTTGGTCTCCATCAACAAGGGGATCTCCAGGGCCGCGACGACCGGATCGCCCTGGCCGGCCAGGGCCTCGGCCATGGCCCGATAGACCCCAGGATGGACAATGGCCTCGAGATCCCGGCGCGCCGCCGGGTCGGCGAACACCCGTTCGGCCAACGCACGGCGGTCGAGCTGCCCGGGGGGGGTGGCCGACAGGATCTCCCCACCGAAACGGGCCACCACGGCGGCCAATCCCGGCGTACCCGGAGCCAGGATCTCCCTGGCCAGTCGATCCGCATCCAGGGTGATGGCGCCCAACTCCCCCAGCAGGCGGGTGACCGAGGATTTGCCGCAGCCGATGGAACCGGTGATGCCGAGCACGAAGGGCATGGGGGTCAGAAACTCATGGTCAGACGGCCCAGGTACCAGGCGTAGACCGCCGGTCCCACGTAGAGATACGCCCAGGCGGCCACCGCCAGATAAGGGCCGAAGGGTATGGGCAGGGAACGGTCGCGACCGGAGAGCAGAATCCAGCCGATTCCCGCCACCGAACCGAGGACCGCCGAGCCGAAAATGGTGAAGGGCAACGCCTGCCACCCCAGCCAGGCCCCCAGCATGGCGGTGAGTTTGATGTCCCCCAGACCCATGCCGTCCTTGCCGGAGATCTTCCGGAACAGCCAGGCGAACAGCCACAATCCCCCACCCCCCGCACCCGCGCCCCACAGGGCGTTTTGCCAGGTGGCCATGGGCGGCGAAAACCAGGGCGTGAACGACAGCAGCAGACCGATGGCGACCCCAGGCAGGGTGATGAGATCCGGCAGGATGTAATGTTCGAAATCGATGGCAGTCAGGACGATCAGGGCATATCCCAGCACGGTCAGGGCAATCCCGGTGGGGGTGAGGCCGAAACGCAGCACGGTGGTCAGGGTGAGCAGCGCGGTGAGCAACTCCACGGCGGGATAGAGCGGAGAGATCCGGCCCCGGCAATCCCGGCAGCGTCCGCCGAGCAGCAGCCAGCCGAACAGCGGGATGTTGTCGTGCCAGCGGATTGCCGCCTTGCAGGCCGGACAGCGGGAGTTGGGAAAGACGATGTTCTCCTCCAGGGGGATGCGGTGGATGCAGACATTCAGAAAGCTGCCCCAGACCAGCCCGATGATGAAAACGAGTGTCACGAGGTCCCAAGGCATGGCGGATTTCCCGGGTTGCGGCGAGGTGTTGAAGGTGAAGCGTCGTGGATGCGATGACGCGGCGTCGTGATCGGCTTTGGCGTTTACTGTGCCCCCAAGGTTGCGGTTCAGCGACCGGGCAGGGCGCTCTCCTTTCCGGCAGATGGCTTGCCGCCGGGGAGCGACTTGCCCTCCGGGGGCAGCAACTCCAGACGAAAACGGGCCGCCTCCGCTGGGGGCTTGAGGAAAATCACCTGGTATTCCATGGAATTGCCAGGCATAATGCGATTCATTTTCAGTTTCTTGTCCTCACCCTGCAGGAGGGCCATGGAACGCAAGGCCGATTCGCTGCTCTCATCCAGGATCTTGTCGGGGATCACGCGGCCCGGATACGCCAATCCCGTGCCCAGTTCCTTGCCTTCCTGACTCAACAGCACGACCCGAATGCCCGGAACCATCTGAGTCAAGCGATCGGTGTTGTGCACCGAACCGGAGATCAGCAGCAAAGTGCCAAAAGGATAACGGCGCCACTCCCCCTGGGCGGCTGTCAGACGATAGGCACTGAACCAGTCATAACGCTTGAACGTCCACCAGTCGGTGAGAGAGGCCAATCCCAGCCCCAGGGCCAGCATGAGGAACAACATCGAAAACTTGATGGTTTTTGACCATTTGACGGGTGGTGCTTCGGGTTCCTCCTGTTCCTCGGCGTCCGCGTCAACCACTTCTTCCACGGGTGCCTCTCCTGTATCCCATGCTTCCTCCATTTTAATGAACGCAGCAGGCGGCTCCGGTGCGGGAGTCGGCTCCGGAGGTGGTTCTTGCACCTTTTTTGCCAATCTTTCCTGGGCCAGACGCATCATCTCCAGTTCCCTGGCCGTCGGCTTCGCCAGGGCGAGCTTTGGCCCAGGTCCCACCATGGTTTCGTCATCGTCGCCGGGCGTCACGACCGGCGGGACGAAGCCTGGCGCGGGCGGCGGGGGCGGAGGCGGCGGGGG
>JADGAR010000102.1 GCA_015231915.1 Magnetococcales bacterium | reverse complement strand
CTGGCTGGGAACGCCGAAATGCTGGTGATTGCCTTGGCTGCCAGGGAAGGCGGCCACCCTGCCAAGGGAATACCACCCTGCCCCCCGTGGAGCGGATCCATCCAGAAGAAGAAATCATCCTCCCTGGCGGGGAGAGTCCGGGCCGGGGCTGGTGGTTCACATCCTGGCCGGGGGCAACTGACCGGCGCGCGGAAGGCGGGAACCCGGCAGGAACCCACCCAGCATTTCATCTGCAATCACCCCCAGCCAGATGCAAAAGGAACCCAAAAAGGAACCCAAAATCGATCAAAACAAAAACAGCCACCTTGCGAGTGGCTGCAACTATTTGATTTTATTGGTGTCCCCGGCGCGATTTGAACGCACGGCCTACGGATTAGGAATCCGTTGCTCTATCCGGCTGAGCTACGAGGACGATATTGAGGGCATATCCTACCATGGCACTTTTTTTTTGACAACCCACCCGGATTTGGCCTAATGATGAAGCTCTCACCCCATGCAACATCAACCAGGATCGAATCAATGGATAAACTCAAGGATTTGCTTGCACGCAAGAACGATTTCGAAGCCGATGGACACCACGCCCTTGGTGTCCACCTCCCCACGGACTGGGCCAAAGAACTGCGTTGGGAACTGCATCAGTATTATGGCAAGGATCCGGGCGAGCGGTTGACCACCATCTACGGCATGGAAGTCCTCACCCTGGACGCCGAGGAACTCCGTTTCGAGTGATGATCTTCGACCACCACCCTCTTCGGGGAAAATCTCATGAAAAAGCGGCTCGTCCCGGTCCTGGTCGTCGTCATCCTCCTGCTGGTCGGCGCGTCGCTCGCTTTTCCGTTGCTGGTGGACCCCAACGCCTACAAACAGGAGATCGCCTCCTGGGTGAAGCGGAAAACCGGACGTGATCTCCAGGTCGCCGGTGACATCAAGCCCTCCCTGTTTCCCTGGATCGGCCTGTCGCTGGCGGACGTGACCCTCAACGATGCCCCAGGCTTCGGAGATGCGCCGCTGATCCGGGTGGGCCGGCTGGAGGTGCGCGCCAAATGGTCGTCCCTCCTGTCCGGACAACCGGAAGTGGAGCGGATCGTGGTGGACGGACTGGCCCTCAAACTGGTGCGGAATGCCGACGGCATGGCCAACTGGGAAACCTTGGCCCCCATCCCGCCACCCGAGGATCTGCCCCGCGTTACGCCAGCACCCCAGGATTCCCAACCCGCCGGCGCGACCAAGACACCGGCCACCTCCCTGCCGCCCGCTTTCGCCCTCGGCGGCATGGAAATCCGCAACGCTCAGGTGACATGGCATGATGCCGCCCGCAACACCGGATTCACCCTCACCGGCTTGCATCTGACCAGCGGCACGTTGACCGCCGGTCAACCGGTCAGGCTGGAACTGGCCACCGAAATGGCAAGCGACCCGCCGGCTTTGCAAGGTCGCGCCTCCCTGACGACCACCATGCGCGCCACAACCGACCAGATCGTCCTGACGGGCATCGACGCCCTCTTCGAGGCCAGCGGCGCGAACGCTGCCATCAGCGCCGTGCGCCTGCAAGGCGCGCTGGATCTCTCCAAGGCGCGTGTGACCTCCACCGGCCTGACCGGCTCCCTGCGCGCCATGGGCAAACCGGGCGCCCCCTTCGGCCAACTCGATCTCCAGTACCAGGGCGACATCCAGGGCGATCCGGCCAACCTGCTCTTGCGACTGCCTGACATGAACCTGACCCTGCGCGCTCAGGGAGGCACGCTGCCCCCCGAGGGGGTCTCTTGGCATCTGGCGGCGGTTGGCGAGTGGAATGGCCGCGCGCGCACCGCCCAACTGAGCGGATGCCGCCTCAAGGGGCCGGAGCGCGTCGAGGGCGAATGCGCGCTCAACGCCACCGGCCTGGGCGAGCAGCCCGTCTGGTCCGGGGAGTTGGCGTTGCGGGAGTTCGATTTGCGCGCGCTGCTGGCCAAAATGGGCCAGCCGCTTTCCGCCGATGCAGGGGACAAGACGTTCACTTCGATGCGTTTGCAGGGGAGTTTCCAGACCGACGCGAAACGATTGCACATCAGCCGCCTGGAGGCGCACCTGGATGACTCCGTGCTCCGGGGTACCCTCTCCTGGCCCCTGGAAGCCCCGGCCACGGTCCAGGTGACGCTGGACATCGATCAACTGGATTTGCGCCGCTATCGCCCCGCCGCAGCGCCCCAACCGACCGGCACCCCTCCGGCGGGCGCCGGACAGGAGCCTCCCAGTGCCACCGCTGCGGTGCGGACCTCGGGTGAGAAGGCGCCCGTCTCCCTGATGCAACGGGTGGACCTGGATGGCAAGCTGCACGTCGGGACCCTGCAGGTGGGCGAGGCCCGCATCCAGGAACTGCAACTGACGGCCCAGGCAAAGAATGGCGTGACGCATCTCTCACCAGTCACCTTGACGCTGTTCGGCGGATCCTCCCGCATCGACGCCACCCTGAATGCGCAGGCAACGCCGCCCGCAGTCACCTGGAAGCAGACCCTGCAAGGGGTGCAATTGGGTCCCCTCCTGACCGCCTTGGCGGACGGGGAGCACCTCACGGGCAAGGCGGATCTGGAATTGGACCTCACCGCTGCCGGCCTGGACCGGTCGGCCATCGAGCGCAGCCTGAACGGTCGGCTCGCCTTTGTTGTCCGGGAGGGGGCCTATCCCAAGACCGATTTGACCCATGCCATCCGCAAGGCGTATGGCGTGTACGCAACGGCCAAGGGCAAACCGTTCGAGGTCGGCCAGGACAGCGGGCGCACCCCATTCACCACCCTGGAAGGCAGGGCGGAAATCCGCAACGGCATTCTGGAAACCAGGGACCTCAAGGCCGAATCCCCGGCATTCGGGTTGACCGGCGCTGGCACCGTGGACCTGCCGGGTCGGCAAATCGATCTGGCCACCCGTGTCAACCCGCTGGCCGCCTTGAGCGATGTGAATTCCAGGACCCTGAATGACCTGAAGGGCATGACCATTCCGGTGCGTGTGCATGGCGAGGTTGCCCGTCCCAGGGTCACCATCGATCCCGCCGCCCTGGCTGGCGAGGCCGTCAAGACCAAGGTCATGGAAAAGATTCAGGAAAAACTCGGTGATCCATTGCGTGGGACCCCTCTTGGCGAGGGGTTGAAGAAATGGTTGCCGTTCGGCAAGTGAACCGGATATCGGAGATCGCGACATGACAAGACATTCACGTTACCTGGCCGTCATGGGATTGGGCATGATGCTGGCCGCATACCCCGCCTGGTCCGACCCGCCCCCCTGGGCAGGGGGCAAGGGCGGCCAACCACGGGAGGAGCGGGCGAAGCAGCCCCCCGGCAAGGAAGGCCACGCCGCCCGGCAGGGATTCACCCCCAGGGATCGGGATGCCGTGCGGGGTTATTATGCCCAGAGGATGAACTGCCCGCCGGGACTGGCCAAGAAGAACAACGGCTGTCTGCCGCCGGGCCAGGCGCGCAAATGGAACGTGGGAGAAACCCTGCCCAAGGAGACCCGGTGGCTGGAACTCCCGCCGGAGCTGGCGCGGATTCTGGGCGCGGCGGACCCGGACCACCGTTACGTGCAAGTGGCTTCCGACATCCTTAAAATTGCGGTCGCAGGCAATCGGGTGGTGGATGCGATTCTCGATCTCGGTCAGAGGTAGGGATTTTCCCCCTTCCCCGGCGCACGCCGGGGAAGGGGAAGCCGACTCATGCCGCGTGCCCCTGGTACATCCCTTCCACCTGCTCCGCGAACGCCTCCAGGATCCGTTTGCGTTTCGGTTTCAGGGTGGGTGTGATAAAACCGTTGTCCACGGTCCACGGGTCGTTCAGCGGGGTGATGGCGCGGATCATGGCGAAGCCGGGAAAACGACGCATCAGTTCCTGCACTCGCGCCAGCAGCAGGGCGCGGAATTGCGGACTGGCCAACGACTCCGGGGCGTTGGGATCCAGGCCGAGATTGCCCAGCCAGGTCCGGCGTCGCTCCTGGTCCATCACCGCCAGCGCGGTCAGGAAGGGACGCGCCTCCCCGACCACCACCACCTGCGAAAAGAGCGGGTCCGCCGCGATGGCCTCTTCCACGTCGGTGGGGGAGATCTTCAGGCCGTTGGCCATCACGATGATGTCCTTGATGCGCCCCTTGATGCGTACCCGGCCCCCTTCCAGCCGCGCCTGATCCCCGGTATGCAGCCATCCGGCGGCGTCGATGGCCTGCCGCGTCGCCTCCGGATTGCGCCAATAGCCGGCCATCACGCCAGGACCCCGCACCAGCAGTTCCTCCTGGGCGCCGATGGAGACCTCGGTGCCGGGCAGTGGGGCGCCAACGTTTTCCGGGGTGTTGTGCTCCAGGGTGTTGACGCTCACCACCGGGCCGGCCTCGCTCAGGCCGTACCCTTGCACCAGGGGCAGCCCGATGCCGAGGAAAAACCGGGCGGTCTCCACGTCCAGGCGGGCGCCGCCGCTTACCGCCACCCGCACCCGGCCCCCGAACCGTTCCAGCACCCGATCCGCCACCAGTTTTTTCAACACCGGCCAGAGCAGCGCACCGGGATGCCAGCGACCCGCCTGCGCCGCCTGGAACCGTTGCCAACCCACCTCGCGGGTCAGTTCGAACAGGCGGCGCCGCCAGGCCGGTGCGTGCTCCAGCTTGCTGAGGACCGTGGCCCGCGCCCGTTCGAAAATGCGCGGCACCGACAGAAAGACGGTGGGTCGCACGGTTTGAAAATCTTCCGCCAGATGGGCGATGGACCGGGCAAAAGCCACCGGAGCGCCACCCAGCATGGGCAGATAGTAGCCCGCCGTCCGCTCCAGGGCATGGGACAGGGGCAGGAACGACAAGAACAGATCCTCCCCGTTGACCGGAATGGCCTGGAATCCGCCCCAGGCATTGTAGAGCAGATTCCGATGGGTCAGCACCACCCCCTTGGGCGCACCCGTGGTTCCGGAGGTGTAGACCAGCGTGGCCACGTGCTCGCCGGAGTTGGCAAGCCGGGGGGGACACTCCTCTTCGGGCAGCCAGGCGGACAGGGAGATGCGCAACGGATCTTCGCACCCCTGGCTATCCTCCAGGCTGACCACCCGTTGCAGATCGGGAAGCTGTTCCAGGTGGGGAATCAGCGGCGTCCAGGCCGCCTGATCGCGCACCAACAGCAACCGGGCGCCCGAATCCTTCAGGATATGCACCACCGACTCCGGACGATCGTTGACGAACAAAGGCACCACGATCACGCCAAGCCCCAGGGCGGCCTGATCGAACAGCACCCACTCCCGGCAGTTGTCGAGCATGATCGCCGCCCGATCACCGAACTCCAGGCCATCCTGGAGCATGGCGGCCCGCCAGCGATTCGCCAGGCTCTCCATCTCCCCCCAGGTGGTTCCCCGCCAGACGCCGTCCCGGGCGTCAAACTGGAGATACGCGGTTTGCGTCCGGGAACGAGCCACCCGCTCCCGGAACAAGCCGGACAACGTTTTCGCCAAGCGTGGCAGGATGACCTCCCCACCGGTGTAGGCGTTCGTGTTCATGGTTCACCTCCAAGCCGCTCTGTTTCGAGGTCAAGGCAAACGTTTCCCATCCCGGATCCAGGGTCATGCGTTCCGGGTAACGCAGGGAAAGCCGGCGCAGCCGTTGCAGGAGCGCCTCTCGTCCCAGTGCGCGGGCATGACTCAGCGGGCCGCCGCGAAACGGGGCGAATCCGGCCCCGAAGACCATCCCGGCATCCAGAAGATCCGCGTCCATGACGATCCGCTCCCTGAGGGTGGTCATGGCCATGTTCACCATGGGCAGGATCAGACGATCCGTCACCTCTTCCGGAGCCGCTGCGCCGGGTCGTGCCGCTTTGGGCGGCTTGCCGGCGGCGTGCCGGTAGAACCCCTGACCGCTCTTTTTGCCCAGATGGCCGTCGGCCACCATGGCGTGCAGAATGGCCGGGGAGGGGAAGTTCAGGGTGGACGAGAGGGTATTGGCCACCGAGGCGACGATGTCCAGGCCCACCTGATCGGCCAGCAGCAAGGGTCCCATGGGCATGCCGAACCGTCTGGCCGCCGCGTCGATGGCCTCCACCGCGATCCCTTCCTCCACCATGAGCACCGCTTCCAGCAGGTAGGGCATCAGCAACCGGTTGATGAGAAAACCAGGGCCATCCCGCACCGGCAGGGGCAGGCGGTCCACCAGCACCGCGAAGGCGCACGCCCGTTCCATGGTCAGGGCGCTGGTATTGGGGCCGCGCACCACCTCGACGAGCTGCATCTTGTCCACCGGATTGAAGAAATGCAGTCCCACCAGCCGGTTGGGCCGTTTCAGGACCGATGCCAGGTCCCGCAGGGACAAAGCCGAGGTGTTGGTGGCAAGCAGTGCGTCCGGTTTCATGCGGGGTTCCAGACCGCGCAGCAGCCCCTGTTTGGCTGCGAGGTTTTCGCTGATGGCCTCGATGATCACGTCCGCCCTGGCCACGCCGTCACCGCGCGGATCGGGGATCAGGCGGTCCATGGCCGCCCTGGCCTGCAGGCTGCCGCCGGCCTTGGCGGCAAAGAGCCGCGCCGCCCGTGCGAACAGGGGTCCAAGCCGTTCCGGGCTGGCGTCCTGGATCGTCACCGTCAATCCCTTGAGGGCGCACCAGGCTGCGATGTCGCCGCCCATCACCCCGCCCCCCACCACGTGCAGGTGGCATTCGCGGGTGCAACGGCTTTTGCCCAAGCCCTTCAGGCGCTCCCGCAGAAAGAACAGCCGGGTGAGCTGCCGCGCCGAATCGCTCATGGCCAGACCGGCCACCGAATCCCGTTCTGCGCGCAGCATGGCCTCCGGGTTGTGGGCATTGCCCGCCCACAGCTCGATCAGGGCGTGGGGGGCCGGGTAATGGATTTTCGGCGCCTTGGCCTCGGTGGCCCGCTGCCAGATGCGGGCTGCCAGCGGTCGCAACGGCCAGTATCCCAGCGCCCGCGACCAGAGCGGCGGCTCTCTGGTGGTCTTTTTGGGTGCAGCGAGGATGCCACGCACTGCCGCGTCCAGTTGCCGTGCCGGCACCGCCGCGTCGGCCAGGCCCAGGCGAGCGGCCTCCCGCGCGCCGAGGGTGCGACCGGAGAGCATCAGGGGCATGGCCGCCGCGTGGCCGATGAGCGCTGGCAACCGGACCGTGCCGCCAAAGCCGGGATGGATGCCCAACTGCACTTCGGGCAGCCCCAGGCGGGTGGCGGGGTCGTCCACCACCACCCGGTGGTCGCAGGCCAGGGCCAGCTCCAGCCCTCCACCCAGGCAGTGGCCATGGATCACCGCCAGGGTCGGGAAGGGCATGGCGTCCAGGCCGTCCATCACCGCGTGTCCCAGGCGGACATAGGCCGCCAGCCGGGCCGGGTCCGTCTCCTTTTCGAAGGCGGCCACGTCGGCCCCGGCGATGAAACCGCCCTTTTTGCCGGAGCGGATCACCAGGGCCGCGGGTGGGGCCTCCCCCAGATCGCGCAGAAGGGTGGAAAGCTCTGTCAGGGCATCATGCGACAGCAGATTGACCGACCGCTTCGGGTCGTCTATGACGAGCTGGAGGATGCCATCGCCCATCTCCTGGCAGCGCCAGATTCGCAATTCGTTCCAGGTGGTGTTCATATTCGTTTCTCCTTCGGGCAAGATGGTCATGCCGCATTTTCCACCAGCATCGCGCCGCCCTGTCCGCCGCCGATGCAAAGAGAGGCCACCCCGCGTCCGCCACCCACCCTTGCGAGCAGGCGGGCCAAGTGCAACACGATGCGCGCGCCGCTCGCACCCACCGGATGACCCAGGGCGATGGCGCCCCCATCCATGTTCAGTCGTTCCGCCGGGATTTCGCCCAGGGCGCCGGGCAGACCGATTTCGGTTCGGCAATAGCCCTCGTCCGCCATGGCGCGTCGGCAGGCCAGAATCTGCGCCGCGAAGGCCTCGTTGATCTCCCAGGCATCCACATCCTGCAAGGTGAGTTGGTGTTCCCCGAGCAGCCTGGCCATGGCATGGACCGGTCCCAAGCCCATGTTTTCCGGTGCCAGCCCGGCCCAGGCCGCCTGCGAGACCCTGGCCAGCGGGGTGAGATGGTATTCCGCCACCGCCTGCGGGCTGGCCAACAGCAGCCAGCAGGCCCCATCCGAGATTTGAGCGCTGTTGCCCGCCGTGATTCTGCCCCAGGGGCGGTCGAAGACCGGGGGCAGGGTGGCCAGTTTTTCCAGGGTGGAGTCGGGGCGGGGTGCTGGACAACTTT
>JADGAR010000101.1 GCA_015231915.1 Magnetococcales bacterium | reverse complement strand
AGGGTGACGGTACCGGTGCCGCCCAGGGAGCCGATGGTCTCGGTCTGATTCATGACCAAGGTGGCGCCGGTGCCGACGGTGACATCGACGGTATCGGCGATGACGGCGGCGGCGGAGGTGGTGACGTTACCGCCAGCCACGTTCAAGGCGCCGGTGAAGGTGTTGGTGCCGCTCAGGGTCATGGTGCCCGTACCGGTCTTGATCAGACCACCGGAGCCGGTCATCACGCCGCTGAAGGCGGTGGAGGTGTTGTCACCGCCGACGGTCAGGTCATAGGCGCTGCTGACGCCACCGGTGCCGGCCAGGGAGCCGACCGTTTCCGTTCCGCCCAGGGTGAAGGTGGCACCGGAAACCGTGACGGCAGTGGTGTCCGCGAGCACATTCGAGGTGGAGGTCGCCAAAACGCCGCCCACCACACTGGTCGCGCCGGTGTAGGTGTTGGCGCCGCTCAGGGTCATGGTGCCGGTGCCGGACTTGGTCAGGCCGCCGGTGCCGGACAGAACGCCGCTGTAGGTGGTGGAGGTGCCCGCGCCGCCGGTGGTCAAGGTGTAACCGCCGTTGACGACGTTGCCCGCGCCGGCCAAGGAGCCGATCGTGTCGCCGCCGCCCAGGGTCAGGGAGGCGCCGCTGGAGACGGAAACGGCCGCGCTGTCATTGAGGACATTCAGGGTGGTGGTGGTCAAACCGCCAGCGGCAACCGTGAATCCGGCCGTCAGGCCAGCGGTTCCGCCCAGGGTCATGACGCCGGTACCGGTCTTGGTCAGACCGCCGGAGCCGGACAGGGTACCGGTGTAGGTGGTGGAGCTGTTGTCACCGCCCACGGTCAGTCCGAGACCGCCAACGGTCACGGTGCCGCCGCCGGCCAGGGAGCCGATGGTTTCCGTCCCGCCCACATCCAAGCCGCCATTGGTGCTCACCGTCACGGCGGAGCTGTCACTGATCACATTGGAGGTGGAGGTCTTGAGGATACCGCCGTTCACCGTGGTGGCGCCGGTATAGGTGTTGGAACCACCCAGGGTCAGGGTGTTGCTGCCGGACTTGGCGAGACCGCCAGAGCCGGAGATCACACCGGTGAAGGCGGCACTCTGATTCACGGCAGTCGCGCCGGAAACCGTCAGGGTGTTGCTGCCAAGGACGACGGAACCACCACCCATCAAGGTGCCGATGGTGTCGTTGCCGCCCAGGGTCAAGGTCGCGCTGCTGACAACCGTCATGTTCACGGTCGAGTTGGTGCCGAAAGCACCCGCGCTGCCCGTGGTCAAGCCGCCAGCGGCCACAGTGATAGAACCAGCAGTGCTACTGAAATTGACGGAACCGCTCAGGGTCAAGGTGCCGGTACCGGTCTTGACGAACGTGGCGCCAGCGCCGGTGAGCATGCCGGCCATGGCGGTCGAAGCATTGTTGCCGCCCGCGATCAAGGTCGCCGTACCCAGAGAAACCGTACCGATGGAGGCCACGGCCAGGGAACCGATGGTTTCGCTGCTGGCCACGGACAAAGTGGCGCCAGAGGCAACGCTCACGCTCGCGGTATCACCGACCGAGCTGCCACCGTACAGACCCAAGGTGCCCTCAGCAACCGTGACATTGCTGGTCCAGGTGTTCGTGCCGGACAGATGCAAACCACTGGTTCCAGACTTGACGAAGGCTGCGGAACCGCTGATCGCGCCAGACAGGGTGTATTCGGCTCCGGTGGTGATCACGAACTGGCTACGCGAGGTGCCCACGGTGAAGGCCGTGGCGTCGGTACCCGTCGACTGGACGCTGATGACGTCCACGTCACCCGCGGTGTCGGTCAAGGCCGCAGCCGTGGCGCTAAGGCTGGTAGTCGTGGCGGCACCCGCATTGTAAAGCTCGTTGGCGGCTTGTGCATCATCCATGACGAACCCGGCCATACCGCCGACGATCATCGCCGCAGGCAGCAGGACCTGCGGCTTCACCAACCCTTTCGCCATACCGGCCATCGCCGACAGTCCAAGAATACTCGATTTTTTCATCTAATTCTCCTGTTTGTGTTTGTTTAGAGTGTTGCGTTAGTATCGTTCATTAAATTCTGGATCAATTCTACATCAGTCTATAATCTCCGCTCCTTTAGTTTCGATGTAGACGCCTTGAAGTCGTTCAACCCATTCCCATGTCCGCGTGACTGTAACCGATCATGCGGTTCAGGTTGGCCATGGAGTACAGGTGGCTGTAAATCCATCCGAGATGCCCGGCACGGAACAGGTCCAGCAGGGGTTCGTCATCCAGGACGTTGAGTCTCTCTTCATCGACCACCAGGATCCCTCTCAAGCCATGCGAAAGACCTGCCGACAATTCCAGATTGATCTCTCGTTCCACCAGCAGATCCAGGGCGACCAATCGGGAGGTGAAATCCAGCGTGCGGTCTTGCCAATTCTGGCAGATACGCAAAAATTCCAATGTCTTGTCGAGAAACGGGGTACTTTCGCCTGCGTCCGTATAGAGAGTTTCCCCCTCTCCGTCGTACCGCAATCCCGCGCTTTCCACATAAACGGCGATCTCGTCGTTTGCCATCCTTTCCCCAAGGATGAAGGGATACCGCCGCACATAGGCCGGGATATAGGGGACACGCCAGCGACCCTCCCGGTCGAGAAACAGGTTGCCCTGATCACTCATCCCCAACACCAGTATGGGGGTCACTGCCTGTTCGTTCTCGTGGACCCGGGCGAAGGCAATGGGGTAATGCAGACAGGCCACCGGGAACTCTCCGCCGAAAACCGGCAAATTATTGACCCGCGCCGCAAACCCATAATGAGGCGGCTCGACCTCGACCCTCACCCCGAACAGCAGATCCTTCCGCACCGGAAGCACATTCTTGTACAGCAGAGGCAGCGCCATCCATCCACCCTCGAACCGGGACATTGCCAAAAGCGTGGACCATCCCGATGCACCACGAGTCAAAAGCAAAAAACAGACCAAAACAAAAAAGTCACTTACCGTCCGCTTTTTTTCTGCCGCGCGGCACGGTTTTGACTGGGTTCCATCCCGGATCTGAATCAAAAATCTCAGCAATTCCAATCTGCTATCCATCACTGTGTTGCATTCATAGCACAATGATGTCGAAATAATACACCCACTACCCCAACAAGTCAAACATTTTTTTCAATGTTTTGGACCGCAGCGAGCATTTTTTAAAACCCAGCAAAAATAACAATGAAATCAAAAAACAATAACAAAATCTCTCCCTTCCCCGCCAACTTCCGTGCCACCCGCCGGAGATGTCAAGCATGATGGTTGCGATAATTCCAGACCCAGGCAGACCATGTTGTATTTTTGATACATCCACAAAAAATAGAGCACATCCACACGAAAGTCAATCGCTTTTTGCGCATCCCATGCGACACTCATCAAAAAACCTTGGCAAAAATCCATATTTTCATTAATTCGCCTCTCTCGGTCGCAAATGCGGCCAGGCGGATCGCAGATACAAGTATCCGGAAACCATTGAAAAAATGACAGCCAACCCCAGAAAGAACAACCCAGGCCATTGAAACGGCACCCCGAACAGACCATCCTGCACCAGCAACATGATGATGGCCGTCATCTGAAACCCGGTCTTCCACTTGGCCAGACGACTGACCCGCACCGACACCCCGAGACCCGCCATCCGCTCCCGCAGGGCCATGACGGTGATCTCACGCGCCAGGATGATCAACACCGGCAACAAAGGGGCGCGCCCCTCGGCCAGCAGCAGGACCATGGCCGATATCACCAGCAGCTTGTCGGCCACCGGATCGAAAAAGCGTCCGAAGTCGGTCAACATCCCCGAACGACGGGCGTAATATCCGTCGGCCCAATCCGTCAGGGCAGCCAGACTGAACAGAGAGGCGGACAAGATCAATCCCAACCGACCCGGCAAATAGGCGACACCTATGAAAAACGGTATCAGCGCAATGCGCGTCGCGGTCAGGATATTGGGAAGATTCCAGGTCATGCTCCAGCTTCTCTTTTTCAGGAGGTTTCCGGGTCATCCCGCAAAAAGGCGACGATCAGGGCCGCCAGGTCGGTCGAAATGCCCGGCGTGGCAGCCACATCCTCGATCCGCGCCTCCCGGACGGCACGCGGGGAACCGAACCGGCGCAAGAGCGCCCGCTTGCGCGCGGGACCCACCCCGGGAATATCGTCCAACAGGGAACGCAGCCGCGCGTGATCCCGCCTGCCACGATGATAGGTCACGGCGAAGCGGTGCGCCTCGTCCCGGATGTTCTGCAACAAAAATCGCAAAGGGGAGCGATCCGGCAGTATAACCGGTTCCGCGCGTCCCGGCAAGTAAAGGATTTCCTTGCCCGCATCACGCTCCTCGCCCTTGGCCATGGCGCAAAAGAACACCCCGTCGATCCCTTGTTGCCGCGCCACGTGCAAGACGGCCTGCAACTGCCCCTTGCCCCCGTCCAGCAACAACAGGTCGGGCCAGGGAAGAGACGACTCCCCCTCGCCGACCCGGAAACGGCGCGCAATCACCTCGGCCATGCGTGATGTATCGTCCACCGCAGCCGGATCCTTGATGGAAAAGCGCCGGTATTCCCGTTTCCGCATCCCCTCCTCGCCGAACACCACCAGGGAGGCCACCGGGGCCTCGTCCTGAAAATGGGAAACATCGCAGGCCTCGATCCGCTCCGGGACGCGCGGCAAAACCAGACGTTCGGCCAGTTCCTCCAGCAGGCGGCGGTTGGCGCGTCTGCCGCTCATGCGGCGCAGTTTGGCGGTTTCGGCGTTGACCACGGCCATGTCGAGCAACCGTTTCCGCTCCCCGCGCCGGGGCACGCGAACGCGCACCACGCCACCCCGCAAACGCCGCAAGGCCGCCATCAGCCATGCCCCGTCGGGCAGGTCGAGATTGACCAGAATCTCCGGCGGCGGCGGGGCATGCTCCTCCCCCCGGACATAATACTGGGCGAGGAAGGTCTCCAGGGTTTCGGCAGGCGAAAGATCCTCGGTGTTTTCCGGAAAGTGAGCCTGGTTGCCCAGATTGATCCCGTTGCGCACGAAAAAGAGCTGAATCGCGGTGGGACCTTCGCTGGTGGTGGCGGCGACGATGTCCAGGTCGGCATCCTCTTCCAGATTGGCTCGCCCCTGCTCCCGCACCTTTTCGACGGCCTCGATGCAGTCCCGCAGGCGCGCCGCATCCTCGAACCGGCGTTGCGCAGCCGCCTCCCACATCTCCTTGCGCCACTCCCCGGTCAGTTGCCGATCGCGTCCCTCCAGGAACCAGGCGGCATCCCGCACCCGCAGGGCGTACTCCTCCTGCCCGATCATTCCCATGCAGGGGGCATGACAGCGCTTGATCTGGAATTGCAGACAGGGCCGGGTCCGTCCGGCGAACAGACGGTCTTCGCACTGGCGCAAGGGAAAAAGCACGCGCATCTGTTTCAAGGTGGCGCGCACGGCCTGGACGCTGGGATAGGGACCAAAATGACGCGCCCCCGCAAGCCGCGCCCCCCGATGCAGGAGCAGGCGGGGAAAGGGGTGGTCCATGGTCAGCACCAGCCAGGGGTGGGACTTGTCGTCCTTGAGCAGGACGTTGTAAGGCGGCTGCAAACGACGGATGAGAGTGGCCTCGAGGATCAGGGCCTCCTGTTCGGTGGTGGTGACGGCAATGGCCAGGTCCGTGGCCTTGGACAGCATGACGCGGATGCGCGGGGAGAGTTGGGTATGAAAGTAGGATGTCACTCGTTTTTTCAAGGACTTGGCCTTGCCGACATACAGAACGGCTCCTGTCGCGTCCAGGAAACGATAGACCCCGGGCGCCTCCGGCAGGGAGGATGCGGCCTCCGGCAACGCCGGGAGCCAGGGTCCCTCCGGCATCCCGCCACCGTTGCCGGTCATCTCTGAGGCAACAGCGCCACCAGTTCCCAGGTGATCCGCCCGATTGGCGCGGTCCACTCCCCGGGGCGCTCCTGATGAAAGGGCCGCACGCCTTGCGGATACCAGGGGGAAGGGGTGCCATCCACCGGCCAGCGCCAATCCAGACCAATGAAGGGCAGCAGCACCCAGCAGGGCCTGCCCAGCGCCCCGCACAGATGGACCACGGCGGTATCCACGGCGACCACCAGATCCAGCCGGGCGACGATGGCGGCGGTATCGGCGAAATCCTCGATGTGGCGCCCAAGATCGGTCAGGGGCTGATCCTCGGGAGGAGCTGCCGCCTCTTCCGCCCCCGCGCCCTTTTGCAGACTGACGAAAACCACCCCCGGCACCGACCAGAGCGGGGCCAGCGCGCGCAGGCCCGGCAAGGAGCGCTGGGCGTCGTTCTTGTGGGTGGGATTGCCCTTCCAGACCAGGCCCACCCGCAAGCGACCGGTCGGCAGACGCGACTCCCAAAGGGCGTCGCGCGCGGACGGTACGGAAGAAAAAGAAAGACGGGCGGGCATGGTGGTCGGCACGGCGCCGAGATGACGCGGCAGGGAAAGCAGAAACACCCAACGGTCGGGCACGGGGTCGTGCAAGCCGTCCCGCCATCCGGAAACGACCCGGTCCAGGCCAGACAACCCCGCCATCCACGTCACCAGGGAGGGAGCGCACGCCAGGGTCAGATGTCCCACCCCCCTGGCCGCGAGCAGCGGCAGGAAGCGGGCGAACTGGATGGCATCCCCCAGGCCCTGTTCCCCGATCACCAGCAGCGCCCCGCCGGCGAGGTCCTCGCCCTGCCAGGGGGGAAACGACGGTTCCAGGGGGGGTGTGAAGCGCCGATGATTCTCCGGGCGATAGCGGAACTCGTAGCGCTCCCACCCTTCGGCGAATCGTCCGGTCTGGAGCAGCAGAAGCGCCAGATCCCAGGAGACGGCCCCGTAATCGGGCCGCAGCCGCAGGGCTTCCCGGTAGGCGGCCTCCGCCTCGGCGAGGCGGCGTTGTTCGTGCAGCAGTTCTCCGAGATTGTACCACGCCTCGACGCGGGTCGGTTCGAGCCGCACCGCCTCCCGCAGGGCCGCGCCGGCCTCCTCGCGCCGCCCACCTTCCCTGAGCAGGCAGCCGAGATTGTTCCAGGCCAAACCGAGGCCCGGTCGCAACCGCAGGGCCTCCCGATAGGCGGCCTCCGCCTCGGCGGTTCGTCCTCGCGCCTTGAGCAGATTGCCCAGGCTGTTGCAGGCCAGGACGTGAGCCGGGGCCAACCGCAGGGTCTCCCGCAAGAGGCGCTCGGCCTCGTCGAACCGCTGCGCGCCCACCATCAGGCAGGCGAGATTGTGCAGGGTGTCCGGGCATTCCGGTCGGCAGCGCAACGCCTCCCGATAGGCGGTTTCCGCCTCGCTGACGGCCTGACGGCCCTGCAGCAGATCCCCGAGGAGACGCCAGGCCGTGTCGAAATCCGGACGCGCGCGCAGGGCCTCCCGGCAGGCGGCCTCCGCCTCGGCGGGGTGCTGGCGTTCCCTGTGGAGCACGGCCAGATTGTGCCAGGTATCCGCATGGCCGGGCTGGAGGCGCACAACCTCCTGCCAGCAGGCCTCGGCCTGGTCGAAGTCGCCGAGTTGCATGGCGCACGCGCCGGCCAGGTTGAGCAGCGCAACGCGCCCGGCGGGGTCCGCCTCGACGCCGAGATCCCGAAGTGCCCCTGCCAGCGCCTCCCGCCAGGCTCCCCGGCGATACGCGGCGAAGGGACCATTCATGACTTGCGAGAATAAAATATCAGGGCCGCGCCCAGCAAAAGCATGGGCAGGCTCAGCCATTGTCCCATGGTCAATCCCAAAGAGAGGATCCCCAGATGGGCATCCGGCTCCCGCACCAGTTCCACCAGCAGGCGGCAGAGGCCGTAGCCCATGAGAAACACCCCGCCCAGGAAACCCGGAGCGCGCGGCCTTCGCCCAAGCACCCAGAGCAGAACGAACAGCAGCACCCCTTCCAGTGCGGCCTCGTAGAGCTGGCTCGGGTGACGGGGCAGGGGACCGGCGCCAGGAAAGACCATGGCCCAGGGGAGATCGGTGGGACGCCCCCACAACTCCCCGTTGATGAAATTGCCGATGCGTCCCAGCAGCAGCCCCATGGGGGTCACCACAGCCAGGAGATCCCCTATGGAGAGGAAGGGAACGCCGCTTTGCCTGGCGAAGAGGAATCCGGCGAGCAGCACCCCGAGCAGTCCGCCGTGGAACGACATGCCCCCTTCCCAGACCCGGAGGATGGCCAAGGGGTTTTCCAGGTAAGCGCTGAAATTATAGAAAAGAATATAGCCGAACCGTCCGCCCAGGATCACCCCGAGCAGCACGGCCATCACCAGATCCGCGAGCCGTTCCGGGTTGATGTCGAGTCTCTGGCGACGCACCTGCCACTGCAACAGCGGCCAGCCGAGCACGAAGGTGAGGGTGTACATCAACCCGTACCAGCGGATGGCGATGGGACCGAGTTGCAGGGCGACCGGATCGATGTGCGGAAAGGCGATCATGGTTGGTCGTGCCAGGTGGGGGATTCCGGGTAGCTGCCGAGGATCTTCAAGCTGCTGGTGAAGAAGTCCAGCTCCTCGATGGCCAGTTTGCAGGGTCGCT
>JADGAR010000100.1 GCA_015231915.1 Magnetococcales bacterium | reverse complement strand
CTCCAGGCTCAAATCCCCCTCGGCCACGGCCTGGACCACATCGGCCATGGCTTGCGGTTCGCCGCCCAGGGGCTTGCGGATCGAGCGGGTGATCAGCCAGGCGATCAGGCCTCCCAACAAAACGGCCACGCCGCTGGCGATCAGAATGGTCTTCATGGAGGTGGTGATGAGGCGGTCGGCATGCGCCTGCTGATTGTGCAGGGTGGCGTTGATCTGCTTGTCCGCCTTGCGGCGCGCCTCCACCATCTCTTTCTCCTGCCTGGCCTGCTCCTTGAAGAGATCGAGGAAGTGGGCCATCTCCTTCTGATAGCTTTCCAGACTGCGGATGATCTGCTGAATCTGATCGATGTTGAGCTGCGCCGTAAAAGTCGGCAACAGTTCCTTGGCGGTTTTGAGCGCCAGGTTCACGCCCACCTGATTGCGGGTGATATGCTTCTCGTCCTTGCCTTGCGAGATGATGATCTCCTTCTCGCCGATGCGGGCATCCTTGAAGGCTGTCACCATCGAGGCAATGGCGTCCACCTTGCTGACCCGCTTTTCCACGTTGGTCAGTTTCTCGGCCAGGGTCGCCTTGTCCGTGATGCTCCCCTCCTGCTCGATCACCTTGGCGAGCAATTCCTTCATCTTCTTGACCTGATCCGTCTGCAAGGCCTGCGCCGCGTTCTGCATCTCATGGGCCACTTCCCTGACCCGTGCCAGACCTTCATTGAATTTTTCCATGGAACCCGTGAACTGCGAAAATTCCTTGCCATAATTGTCCGTGGCCGCGAGGATCTCGTCCATCTCCTTCTTTTCGTCGGCATCCTGAAGTTTCTGATCCCGGTCGAGTGTCACCTGTTTCCGAATGGCCTCCCGGGCTTCGTGATTCTCGGCAATGTATTTGGCATCCTTGCGAATGATGAGATTCTTTTCCGACTGGATCACGATGCTCAGATGTTCCATCAGGGATTCCATCTCCTGGTTCACATCCATGCGTTGCTTCACCCCGATGAATCCCATGTAGGCGGTGAAAGCGACCAGAATCGTCAACAGGAGAACCAACCCGAAACCGAAAGCGAGTTTGAAACCGATGGTCAATTTTTTCATCTGGTGCTCTCCAAATCCGAGTGATGGAGCCTTCACGACGCGCGCAGCGTGGTGACGGGAGATTTGTGCGACCGGGAATAGGCGAATTTAACCAGTTGCGGCACATCCAGGATCAGGGAGATGCCGCCATCGCCGTTGATCGTGGTGCCGGAGATCCAGTCCAGGGCGCTGTAGACCCCGCCCAGGCTCTTGATCACCGCCTGCTGACGCCCCACCACCCGATCCACGGCGAGGCCAACTTCCACGGCATCGACCTTGGCGATGATCACCCGTTCGTAACCGGGCAGGTCGCCCGGCACCCCCAAAAGCTGACGCAGGCTGATGCAGGGAATCTGGTGTTCGTTGCGCACCATGCTTTCCACCATGCGCTCCCGGCCATGGAGGTTCCGCTCGTGGCACGCCTCCACCGTGGCCAGGGGGAGAATGAAGGATTCGTCGCCGATGCGCACCGCCAGACCGTCGATGATGGCCAGGGTCAACGGAAGCCGGATGGCGAAGGTGCTCCCCTGGCCGACTGCGCTGCTGATCTCGATGGTCCCGCGCATCGCGTCGATGCTCTTCTTGACCACATCCATCCCCACCCCGCGCCCGGAGAGGTCGCTCACCTTGTCGGCAGTGGAAAAGCCCGGCTCGAAGAGCAGATTGAAGAGTTCCTTGGCGGTCGGATTGGCATCGGACGGGATCAACCCCTTGGCCATGGCCTTGGCCTTGACCTTCTCCGGGTCGATCCCCCGGCCATCGTCCTGAATGGTGATGCGCACGTCACCGCAGGTATTGTCCGCCGCCAGGCGCACCGTGCCCTGCGGGGATTTCCCTGCCGCGCGGCGCGCTTCCGGGGTCTCCATGCCGTGGTCGATGGCGTTGCGCAGCATGTGGAGCAAGGGATCCTTGAGGCGATCGATCATGGTCTTGTCCACCTCGGTATCCTCGCCGACGGTGACGAACTCCACGTCCTTGCCCAACTGGTCCGCCACATCCCGCATCATGCGGCGGAAGGAGTTGAAGATCGTGCCGATGGGCAGCATGCGCAACCCCAGGGCATTGCCGCGCATCCCGTCGGAGAGGCGTTCCAGTTCCTCGGCGATCTGGGTCAGGGAGGAGTCGTGGAACCGCTTGACCGCCATGCTCAGGCGGGACTGGATGATCACCAGTTCGCCCACCATGTCGATGAGTTTGTCCAGTTTTCCGGCATCCACCCGCATCCCGGTATCGAGGGACGCGGCGGCGGGCTTGCGTTTGGTCATTTCTTGGCGGATCGCCGCCACCCCCTCCTGGATGGCCACCCCTGCCCGATCCCTGTCGGTCTGGGCATGGACCACCTGGAGCAGGCGTTCCTGATCCGCAGCCCGGACCCGGCCCAGGCCGATCGACTGGATCCGCACCAGGGAGTCGTCCACGAACATGAACTGGTCGTGGATGGCGCTCTCCGGCTGACTGGTCTGGAGGATCACGTCCCACCAGCCATAGGTCAGGTCCGGCACGATCGTCTCCAGGGGGGGGATGGCCTCGGCACGATAGGAGGTGAGGATTTCGCCCAGATCCGCCAGATCCTCCAGCAGGCTCAGGGGCCGCATGCCGGAAGCGATGGCATCTTCCGGGGGCTGAAAGCGGATCCAGTAGGTGGCCATGGGGGCGTTCTCGCGAGCCGGTTCGCTCCTGGCGGCCTGGCCTGAGGCAGCGACGGATGCGACAGAGTCCCCCAGATAGGGTTGCAACTCCCGGATCATCCGGTCGCTCTCCTCGCCCAGGGCCTCGTCGGCCTGCACGCCGCTGGCCAGCAGATTGGCCAGATGATCCTTGGCGCGCAAGGAGAGGGTGAGCAACCCCTTGTCGATGGCGAGCCTGCCGTTGCGCACCCGGTCGAAGACCGATTCCACGGCATGGGCGAATCGGACGATCTCCACGAAACCCGCCATGCCCCCGGATCCCTTCAGGGTGTGCAGGGCACGGAAAGCGCGCGCCACCAGATCCATATCCTCCGGCGCCCCTTCCAGTTCCAGCAGGGAAGCCTCCAGATCGGAAAGCATTTCCGCCGCTTCGTTGCGAAAAGTGACCGACAGATCCACTTGCATGGCGTAGCGCTCCAGGTTATGACAATGTGATAACGATCAACACCCTCTGCAATCGAACAATCCGTGATGACGTATTATTTGTATTCGCTGCCGGTACGACTCAACGCAGCACCTTGGCCACCGTCGCCAGGAGGATTTCCGGCTTGAAGGGCTTGACGATCCAGCCCGTGGCCCCGGCGCTCTTCCCTTCCATCTTTTTGTCCTGATTCGATTCGGTTGTCAACATCAGGATCGGGGTATACTTGTTGACCGTTCCCGCCCGCACTTTCTGGATCAATTCCATCCCCCCCATCACCGGCATGTTGAGGTCGGAAATGATCAGATCCACCTTGCCCTGTTCCAGAAGTGTAAGCGCGTTCGCCCCGTTGTCGGCGGTGGTGATGGTGTAGCCGGCCTGAGCCAGGGTGAACTGCACGGCCTCGCGGATGGTCTCCGAATCGTCCACTACCAGAATCGTCTTTGACATGGCGTCTCTTCCTCACTCGATCATGATGGTCTGCACGGTAACGCAAGTGGCGGCATGAAGCGGGCCACCGAGGGTATATTGACGTTCATGTTGTCAAAAAGCAATCCATTTATCAGAAAAAATTTCTTGAGAATCATCCGCACTTCCCCCAGGGCACAAAGGGAGAGGTGCCCGCCCTCTCCACGCGGTGCAAAAGCGTCACAGGGGCCAGAGAATTCTCTTGCAATCGATCATCGCCAATCTATAATGATTACCATATCATTTTGAAATGGGAAATGCTGCTTACAAAATCGTCCCGATCATCGACCATAAGGAGACAGGCAATGTTGAAAAATGTCCGGGTGGCGCTCTTACTGGCAGGTGGTTTCGGCGTGGTGGTCGCACTGTTGCTGGTGGTGGCCGTGGAAGGGTATCTGGGGTTGAATTCGGCGGTGCATGGCTTCACCGAATACCGATCCATCGCCAGGGAAACCACTCTGGCGGGGCGACTGCAAGCCCACCTCCTGATGTTGCGCATGCATGTCAAGGAGTTCCTCATTAGCGGCACCGACAAGGAACTGGATCTGTTCAAGACCGAAGCAAAGACCATGGGGGAACTCCTGCGGGAATCCAAAAAGGAAATCAACGACCCGGAACGCGGGAAAATGTTGCAGAACCTGGAGCAACTGGCAGAGAAATATCACCAGGGTTTCCTGAAAATCGCCGATCTGCACCGGCAGACCATGGATCTCCAAAAAACCCTCCTGGACGCCAACGGCTCGAAGATGCGGGAATCCCTCACCGAGATCATGAAATCGGCCCATGCGGACAAGGAACTGGAAACGTCCTATCTGGCGGGCAGGATTCAGGAACATGCCCTGCTGGCCCGCACCTTCGCCGCGAAATTCCTCGACACCAAGGACGACAGCGCCGTCTCACGGGTGGAGTCCGAATTGCAGGGAGAAATAAAGGAACTGCTCGCCAAACTCGACCAGGGGTTGCAGGATCCCCGCCGGCGCGCCCTGCTCGCCGATCTCCTCAAGGCGCGCGAGGGATACGAACAGGCCTTCACCCGGATCGTCGCCAACACCCGCGAGAGCAACAACATCATTCACAACACCCTGGACCAGGCCGGCCCGGAGATGGCCAAGCTGGTGGAGGAGGTCAAGCTCTCCCTGAGAAACGCCCAGGATGAACTGGGACCGCGTGTGCAAAAGGAGAACCAGTCCGCCATCCAGACCGTCACCTGGGTCTCCGGCGCTTCCGTGCTGCTGGCCATGCTCTGCGCCTGGCTGATCACCCGCGCCATCCGCACACCGTTGGGCGGGGAACCGCGCGCCATGGCCGAGTTGGTCGGGGCCGTCTCGCGCGGGGATCTGAGCCTGGAAATCGCGGTGAAGGAGGGCGACCAGACCTCCCTGAACGCTGCCATGGCCCGCATGGTGACGGCATTGCGCGGCGTGAGCACCACCATGGAGCGCCTGGCGCGGGGGGATCTCCAGGTGGAGGTGGTGGAACGTTCCGAAAAGGATACCATGCTCCTGGCCTTGAAAGGGCTGGTCAAGGCGGAGCGGAACGTGGCCGAGATCGCCGGCAAACTGGCAAACGGGGATCTGCGCATCGAGGCCAGGGAGCGTTCCGGCGAGGATGTCCTGATGCGCTCCATGGGGGAGATGATCGGGCGACTCACGCAGGTCATGGGGGAGATCCAGGTCGGCTCGGCCAACGTCTCGGCGGGCAGCGATCAGATGAGCGCCACCTCCAACGAGATGGCCCAGGGGGCCTCGGAGCAGGCGGCCAGCGTCGAGGAATCCACCTCCTCCATGGAGCAGATGGCCTCCAGCATCTCCCAGAACGCGGACAACGCCAGACAGACCGAGGCGATCGCCCAGCGCGCAGCCCGGGACGCCAAGGAGTCGGGCGCGGCAGTGGCCGGTACGGTCAAGGCGATGAAGGAAATCGCAGGCAAGATCTCCATCATCGAGGAGATCGCCCGACAGACCGATCTTTTGGCCCTCAACGCCGCCATCGAGGCGGCACGCGCCGGGGATCAGGGACGGGGGTTCGCGGTGGTGGCCTCCGAGGTGCGCAAACTGGCGGAACGGAGTCAGGCCGCAGCAGCCGAGATCAACGCCATGTCCCTGCAAAGCACCGCCGTGGCGGAACGGGCCGGGGAACTGCTCGCCAAACTGGTCCCCGACATCCAAAAGACCGCAGAACTGGTGCAGGAGATCGCCGCCTCCAGCCGGGAACAAAGCGCCGGTGCCGATCAGGTCAACATGGCCCTGCAACAACTGGATCAGGTGATCCAACAGAACGCGGCAGCCTCCGAAGAGATGGCCGCCACCGCCGAGGAACTCTCCGCGCAGGCCGATCAACTCCGGTCGATCATCGGCTTCTTCACGATCCAGGCCCCGACCGGCGGCACGACGCCCAACCGGCCCAATCCGGCGCCCCAGAAGCAGGCCGCTCCCGCCCGGTCAACGGCACCAATCGGGGGGCGCGGTGGACAGAAACGCCTCGGCCAGCAGGCCGCCGCCAAAAAGGGCGCGTCACAACTCGCGATGGAACCGAAAGGGGCATTGCTCGACATGACCCAAAACGAAAGCGATGTGGACGACCAGGGCTTCGAGCGCTACTAGGGGGGAGACGATCATGCACGCAACCAGCGACAAAAGGAATCAGCGTTCCATGACCCAACGGGTCCTGACCCTGACGCTGGATGGGGACCTCTATGCGCTCGACATCTTCTCGGTGCGCGAGATTCTCGATGTCAGCCAGATCACCCGCATCCCCCAGGCACAGGATTGCATGCTGGGGGTGGTCAATCTGCGCGGCAATGCCGTACCGGTCATGGACCTGCGCCGCCGTTTCGGTCTGCCCCACGGGCAACGCACGGTCAACAGCCGGATCATCATCATGGAGTTCCTCCACGACCAGGATCTCTATCTGATCGGGGCGCTGGCCGACTCGGTCAAGGAGGTTCTGGAACTCGATCCCGCCCAGGTGGCCCCTCCTCCCCGCATGGGGACCAAGGCCCCCATCGATTTCATCACCGGGATCTGCCGTCACAACGACCGTTTCATCATTCTCCTGGATGCCTCGAAGGTCTTCTCCCTGGAGGAGCTGGTCAACGCGGCCCTCCTCTCCGGGAGTGTGCCGCAGGAAACGGCTCCACCGCAACAGTCACCCGGTTCGGGAGAGATGCCATGAAGATCGAATTGGAAGGGAACTGTACCGTGGAACGGGCGGCGGAGATCCGTACCCTGCTGTTGCGCGCCCTCGCCGACCATGAAAAATGCGAAATCGGTTTCGCGCGGGTGACGGAGGTGGATCTGTCGTTCTTCCAACTATTGCACGCGGCGTTGCACTCCTTTGCCCGCGCCGGACGCACGTTGACCCTGAAAAGCGATCTCGACCCCCGGTTCGCCACCAAGGCCAATCGAGCGGGATTGAAACGGATCGCCACCTCAGGATAACATCATGTACCGAGTCACCGGCATCAGGAGGATGTCCGACAAACGGCCAAGCATGACATCAACATACCAGATCCCGGTTGCCCATGGCTGATGCGCCCCTGCTCACGGAGTTGGAAACCCGCCTGGAGGCACTGATCGAACCTCTGGCCAGCGGCAACGGCGCCGGTTTATCCGCCGCGCGGGAGGCACTGCGAGCCACGCTGACCCGCCACGGCCTCGACTCCGGTCAGGCGACGGAACTCGGAGAACGGATCCTCGCGGCCTTTCAGACCGGCCTGGGCGCAGGCGACGCCCCGGCAGGACTGGTCAAGGCCATTGCCCTGTCAACCGTCAATACCCTGGAAAGTCCCCACACGCAGCAGGACAACCCGACACAAACCCTGGAACGCGCCCTGGCGACGGGCGACGGTGTGACGAATCTCCCCCCCTCCTATCGGGCAGCGCTCCAGGAGGCCCTGCACCAGGGACAAGGGGCAGAAAACGCCGCCTCCTCGGCCACACGCCAACAGGAGGCTTACGTGGCGATGGGGTTGCGACAGGTGGTGCCCGTGGATACCCCGGATGGCCTGGCCACCGGTCTGGCGAACGGCTCCGGAGAGGCCGAGACGGCCCTGCGAACCCTGGTCGCCGGGATGAACCGGGAGCAGGCCGGGGTGTTCATGCGGGTCTTTCAGGATGCCATCAATCGGGGCATGGACCTGCGCGAAGCGCTGGCGTTGGCCGGTGCGTTCCTGAACAGTCACGACCAACTGGTTGCGGCCCAGCAGGTCGGGCTGTCCCCTGCGCAGAAACTGGCGGCTGCCCTGGCCAGTGGCAAGGAGATCGACGCCGCCCTGGCCGAAACCGGGCTGTCGGCCAGCGACGCGGACGGCTTTTTCGCTGCGCTGGGCAATGGCGCCGATCCGGCACAGGCGGCCCGCGACGCCCGGCAGTTCCAGCAGGCCATGGCCCTGACGCGGGAACGGCACACCCTGCCCGAAACCCCCGCCGATCGCCTGCTGCAGGCCATGGCCAGCGGCCAGGATGCCGCGCGCGCCATCGAGGCTGGCCTGCCTGGGGAGGATCCCCAGGGACGCGAGGCATTCATCGCCACCCTGACGCGCCATCTGGAACTGGGGAATGCCCCGGATACCGCCCTGGGCCTGGCCCGCCATGCCGCCGCTGCCGCCAGCGAAGCGGCGCGGCAAAGCGATCAGCCCTTGACGCGGGAGGAACAACTGGTGGCCATGATGGCGACCGGCAGAAACCTGGAATCCCTCGTCACGGCGGAATCGGAAAGCGTATTGCAGAATTTCACCCATGCCCTCGCCCGCGGAGAGCCGACCATGACGGCCATGACCGATGCCAGGGAGATCCGGGCGGCATTGGAACCGTACCAACCGGTCGCCTCGTCCTGGGAGGCGCCACCGCCTCCCGATACCGATGGATTTCCGGAAGCGCCCCCCCCCTCCCCCACCGTCATTGCCC